>NZ_CP047960.1:600000-1200000 GCF_014280195.1 Synechococcus sp. A15-24 | reverse complement strand
ACCAATTAGGCAAGCGTTGCTTCTGCCTTGTATTGATTTGGTCAAAGTTCGCCTCACCACAGCCAGGTCCTCGTTTTCTGATCACCATGTCAGAAGTGGCTCAAGTCCTGTGTCCGACCTTTCTGCCTCAGTCGTCGCTGATCTCAAGCACCATTTATTTGATTCCCCGGTTGACTTCCGGTCTGAGGTAATTTATTTCCTGATTGTAGACCGTTTTCATGATGGTCACGATGTTGCTGGTGATCAGGAAGGTTCGGAAAAAGAAGATGCCAAAGGTCTCTTCGATCAAACAAGGCAAGATTGGGGCAAGTACTGGGGTGGAAATCTGCAGGGAATTATCAACAAGATTGATTACCTTAAAGATCTCGGGGTAACAGCGCTTTGGCTGTCTCCGTTGTTCGAGCAAGTCAGCGATCTGCAGTTCAGCCGTGCGCCGATGCATGGTTATTGGACCCGCGATTTCAAGCGACTTAATCCTCGATTTGTAAAAGTTGGTGAGTCAACCAGTATTTCAGAGTCTCCTACTCTAAAAAAACTGGTGGATGCATGCCATGCGGCGGATATTAAGATTGTCTTGGATATTGTATGCAATCACAGCTCTCCTGAGATTAACGGAAGTAAGGGAGTTGTGCTTGATGATGGACAGCCACTTGCTGATTTCAATAATGATCAAAAAGGCTTCTACTACCATGAAGGTGAAATCACCGACTGGGAAGATGAATATCAGCTAATTCATCTTGAAATGATGGGTTTGGCGACATTTAACGAAAAAAATATTTATTACCGTGACTATATTAAGTCTGCTATTCAGATGTGGTTGGATGCTGGGGTGGATGCTTTGCGCGTAGATACTCTCAAGCACATGCCGATTTGGTTCTGGCAGGAATTCACGACGGCGATGAAGGCACATAAGCCTGGCTTGTTCATGTTTGGTGAGTACGGATTCAGCAAGCCTTGGGAGCAGCGATCTGTTGATTATGCCAACAACATCGGCATGTCTATTCTTGACTTCGGTCTATGCGATGGCATTCGTTTTTGTTTTTCTGGTCAGGAGCCTGGCGGCTTCCATCAGGTTGAACGGGTGCTCAACTATGACAGCGTTTATCAACGTGCCAATGAATTGGTGACGTTCATCGACAACCACGACATGCCAAGGTTCCTGTCGATCGTCCCTGATTCCCGCAAGCTCGATCTTGCCCTTGTTCTCCTCACCACTCTCAGGGGTGTTCCTTGTCTCTTTTATGGAACGGAGCAGTACCTGAACAATGCTACGAATGGTGGTCAAGATCCCTACAACCGCCCCATGATGGAGTCATGGGATACGTCGAGTCACTCTTTTAAGTTGGTCCAGACGTTGCTTGACTTGCGTCATCGAAACCAGGCTCTGTCCCTCGGATCTCACCATACAGCTTGGATTAATGACGACTTCTATCTCTACACCCGTAATTTCCGTGATTCAGCGGTGATGGTGATGGTCAACAAAAGTGAGCATGATCATGTTGTTGATGCTGAGAATATCCAGATGCCAGATGGTTCCTACACCTGTTTGATCACAGGCTTTCCCGTGAACATCAGCAACGGCGGCCTTCAGGGGTATCGCGTGCACGGCAATTCGGCCATGGTGATCAGTGCTGAAGGCAACCCTGTGGAGGCTCCACTGGTGGTTGTGTTCCAGATCAACGGATTTGAGACTCAACCAGGTCAATCAATTGCCATCATTGGTGATTGTGACGAGCTTGGTCATTGGGATCACGCGAAGGCCTACCGCATGGAATACGTGAATCAGAACACATGGACGGCTACCGTCGGGTTTAACCGGTCTGTCGCTTCTGTGCTGAACTACAAATTTATTGTATTCCAGGACAATGGTGAATCCATCGTCGAATACCTGATCAACCGCAAGACGGTCATTCCGCAGGAAGGGCGAATCGCCATTGATTGCTTCTGGAACAGCAACAACTGATTCACCGATCTCGTATCAAACTACTGTGATATCCAGCAATGTCTGCGCGGTGCCAAGTCGATCAGCCTCTTCAGCAGGTTTGTCGCGACGCCAGCGCAGAATTCTGGGGAAGCGAACAGCGATGCCCGATTTGTGGCGTTTGGAGGGATGAATCCCTTCAAATCCGATCTCAAACACCAGCTCCGCTTTCACGGATCGTGCCGGCCCGAACCGCTGCAAGGTGTTGCGCCGTATCCAACGATCCAGCTCGAGGATCTCCTCATCATTCAGGCCTGAATAGGCCTTGGCAAAACTCACCAGCTGGGGTTCCGCGGCATCACTCCAGAGACCGAAGGTGTAGTCCGTGAACAGATTCGCCCGTCGTCCGCTACCGGCCTGGGCGTAGAGCAGCACGGCATCGAGGGTCATCGGCTCCAGCTTGTGCTTCCACCAGTGGCCACGCTTGCGCCCGCTGAGATAGGGGGAGTCGATGTTCTTCAGCATCAGACCCTCCGCTCTGACCTCCCGGGCGTTGTTTCGCTGTTGATCCAGTTCACCCCAGCTCTGCAGGACCCAGCTGGGGCTGCGGTGCAGCCGCCAGGCCTCGCAATGGTCGACATGGTTCAGGACATCGTCGAGCTGGTGTAGGCGTTCATGCAGGGGACGCTGGCGGATGTCGGTGCCGGATCTCTCCAACAGGTCGTAGGCGACGAACCGCATCGGACACTCACGCTTCAGCGTGCTGCCCACTGTTTTGCGCCCAAGGCGTCGTTGCAATTGATCAAACCCCAATGGTGTTTCGTCTCCTTCGCGCCAGCAGATCACCTCCCCATCGAGCACGGTTCCCTGCGGCAAGGCCGCAGCCACATCCACGAGCTCCGGAAAGCTGTCGTTCACCAGCTCTTCACCCCGGCTCCACAGATAAACGCCCGTGCCGCGATGGATCAGCTGGCCGCGGATGCCATCCCATTTCCATTCAACCCGCCAGCCGCTGGCTGGTGTCTCAACGAGGCGTTCCGGCTCCAGTGGACTGGCCAGAAAGAAGGGGTAAGGCACACCGCTGGATTGATGTTCTTCAGGAGCCTCAGGTCGAGATAAGGCAAGGAATGCAGACGCTGAGGGCGTGAATCCCCCCATCAGCCGCTGCACCACCAAGGTGTCCTCCAGCTCAAAGGCCGTGGCAAGCGCCCTGCTGATTAGTCCAGTGGACACGCCGACGCGAAAGCCGCCGGTGAGCAACTTGTTGACGATGAAGTGCAGTTCATCCGGTACCGAGTGCCAGAGATGGATCACGGCATCGGCCTGCTCGTCGTCCTTCAGTGCACCGATCGCTGGCAGCAAGGTTTCCATCCACCAATGCAGCGGCTGCTCTGGCTTGATGGAGGGCAGATCCGTTGCTTGGCCTTGGATCCGATCCTTCACGGCTGGCCAGAGCAGGCTGATGGTTTCCGCCGAATCGCCCACCTGGCCATGGCAGTCGGCGATCAGCCATTCCTGTAGTCCACCTCGATCCCGAAGAATGTCCCTCAGCCGTCGTCCGGTGATCAGCCGCCGTCGCCGTTTCCCGAGCAGCAGCTGCAGGGCCCACGCTCCATCAGCAGCGGGCGTGCTGCGGAAGTGCTCCGCCAGCGCCATCACCTTGGCGTTGGTTCCATTCATCCGATCCAGTCGATCGAACAGGGCCTGGAAGGCCTTCATGGAGGCATGCGTCTGTGGGTCATCCTGACCAGTGGAACCCAGCTGATGTCGTAACGAACCCGTTCCCGCAGCTTGGATGACAGTTCCAGGGCTCTCCGGGAGTTGATGGGACGACTTGTGTATCGGAGTTGGTGAGCACAATCCCCCGGACGGGTGATGTGTTCCGACTGTTTTGGGCGGATGGTGTGTCAAGTTGAGACAAGCCCATGACCCGCCAACGACTCGCTGGAGCTGTTACCGCCTACGGCCTTCTCGCTGTGGCCCTCGCGCCTGTTGTTCTGGTGATTAACAGCCTGCCCGGCTGACCTCCGGGAAGTGCTCGGACATGCAGCCCTGACAGATCCCATGGCTGAAGTTCAAGGTGCTGTGCCGCATCATGTAATCCTCGAATGGCTGCCAGCCTCCGCTGCCATCCCGGATCTTGCGGCAGTAGCTGCAACTGCAGATCAAGCCTTTGCTGTCTTGAAGTTTGCAGAACTCTTCCAGAAGATCCAGGGATCTCCTGCGGAGTTCCAGCAGTGTGACCACTTGATCCGCTAATCGTTGCATCACCTGAATCTGAACGCTCGTCAATGATTTCGGCATCCGATCAATCACACAGAGGGTGCCAATCCTTTGATCATTTGGTGTGTTAAGTGGAAAGCCTGCATAAAGCCGGATGTTGGGATCTTCCCGCACCAGTGGATTGTCCTGGAACCGTTGATCAAACAAAGCATCCTCAACGATCAGTGGTTGGGGATTCAGAATGGTGTGGGCACAGAAGGAAATATCCCGCTCTGTTTGTTGCTGGTCACATCCAACCCTCGATTTAAACCACTGCCGACTTTGATCCACCAGGGAGATCAGAGCGATAGGAGCATGGCAGATCATGGCCGCCATGCTTGTGATGTTGTCGTAACTCTCTTCAGGCTTTGTCCCCAGAATTCTGTATTCACTGAGCGCGCGGAGTCGCTCAACCTCGTTGATGGGCTTCGGCGCAGCTCCCACAGACCCTCTGGACGTCACTCACACCGCGGTAACCCTGTCTCGATATGGGATGCCATAAATAACATTGAATGTTAAGAGAACATTTGTAAGTCTTTGTCGCGAACTGTTGTCGTGGTTCGTCGGAACTGTGCTGTTCTGATCGAAAGTTGTTCTATCACGATCACTCGACATGGCTTTGCTCTGGGAGAGCCTCGCTACTCAGCTGGATCGAGTGCGCGCCACCAACACGGTTTCGCAGAGCAGCGTCTCCACCATCACCACCACGGTGGCCGATGACCCAACGGATCGCCGTCGCCGCCTTGAGAAGGCTCTTGAGGCCATCAAAGACAGCGGCAACGCCATGTTGGTTGAGTCGTTGAAAGCGGCGATTGAAGGTCGACAGGCCAATCTCAATCTGCCCGAGCTTCCCGAAGGCATCGCCAAGTTTTAATCCGCTTCCCCTTCGAACAAGGTTTCAAGGGGCTCCGCCTCAATCCCCTCGATCTCGCGCAGATATCGGGCCAGAACATCACTCTGGCCGTGGGTCACATAAACCTTGCGTGCTCCGGACTGCCTCACCGTCTGAATTAACCCAGGCCAGTCGGCGTGATCGCTCAGCACAAAGCCGCGTTCGTAACCCCGGCGACGCCTGGCGCCCCGAACGGCCATCCAGCCTGAGGCAAAACCCGTTTGAGGAGAGCGGAAGCGCCGCATCCAGCTGGAGCGATGGGCGGATGGTGGCGCCAGCACCAAACGTCCGGCCAGGGAGTCTGATCTTGGGAGATCACTCACCGGCCGGCTGGGCGTCATGGGGACAGCGGCGGCCCGGTAGTGGCGGGTCACGGTTTCAACGGCGCCGTGCAGCAGCACTTCGTCGTTCACACCGATGGCGTTGAGCTCCGCCATCAGTCGCTGCGCCTTGCCGAAGGCGTAACAGAACAACAGCGATGGTCTCTGTCGATCACCCTGCCACCAGGCCCGAATCTCCTCGGCGATCTCCGTTCCGGTTTGCCAGCGATAGATGGGCAGCCCGAAGGTGGCCTCGGTGATCAGCACGTCGCAGGGGACCGGTTCAAACGGCACGCAGCTGGGATCGGCATCCCGCTTGTAATCCCCGCTTACCACCCACACTTCACCATCCACCTCAAGGCGGATTTGGGCCGACCCCAACACATGACCGGCGCTGTGGAACGACACGCGGCATTGCCCCAGCCAGTGTTCCTCGCCGTACTGAACCGGTTGCAGGGTGATGTCTTGCCCGAGGCGTTGCCGGAGCACGCCTTCACTGCTGGCCACGGCCCAGTACTCACCGCATCCGGGACGAGCATGGTCAGCATGGGCATGGGTGATTAGGGCTCTGGGGACCGGACGCCAAGGGTCGACCCAGGCATCGGCCGCTCGGCAGTACAGCCCCTCATGGGTGCGTTCAATCACGGCTGATCACCTGGGAGGATCAACAAGCACGCCAGCAGACCGATGCGGCAAGACGACGACTGCGATTTCCGCGAACCCTGGGCTGCGGACCACGAGCCACGATCACGATCCTCTGAACGACCGCCGGTGTTTCGGTTCCGTGAGGCTGGTGTGGAACGCTTCAACGATCTCTACGACGACGGATACGACGATGAATGAGCCAGCTGGCCTCAGCGACTCAGTTCCAGCATCCGTTCGATTGGTCTGAGGGCTTGTTGGCGAAGCTCCTCGTTGAGTTCCACCGCCGGTTCAAGTGTCTCCAGGCAATCGTGCAGTTTCTGCAGTGTGTTCAGACGCATGTAGGGGCAGGCATTGCAGCTGCAGCCGTCGAGTCCGGGCACATCGATCAGGGTTTTGGTCGGTACCCGCCGCTTCATCTGATGCAGGATTCCCGGCTCTGTCAGAACAATGAAGGTGGCAGCCGCACTCGAGTGCGTGTGGTTCAGCAGCTTGCTGGTGGAGCCGATGAAGTCCGCCAGGTCGAGCAGGTTCTCCTGGCACTCCGGGTGGGCGATCACCTCGGCATCGGGGTGCTCAAGCTTGAGTTGGAGAACCGCCTCCTCGCTGAAGGTTTCATGGACGATGCAACGTCCCGGCCAGAGGGTCAGTTCCCGTCCACTCTGTTGTTGCACCCAGCGGCCCAGGTTCTGATCCGGAGCAAACAGCACTGGCCTTTCTGCGGGTAGCTGGCGGACCAGATCCACGGCATTGCTGCTGGTGCAGATCAGATCGCTCTGAGCCTTCACGGCCGCAGTGCAATTGATGTAACTCACCACATAATGGTCCGGATGCTTCTGGCGGAAGGCCGCGAAGTCGTCTGCCGGACAGTCGTCTGCCAGGGAGCAGCCGGCATCAAGATCTGGCAGCACAACTGTTTTCTGCGGGCTGAGGATCTTGGCGGTTTCCGCCATGAAGTGGACACCGCAGAAGGCGATCACATCGGCATCGGTGCTGGCGGCCTTGCGGGACAGCTCGAGTGAATCACCGATGAAATCAGCGATGTCCTGGATCTCAGGCTCCTGGTAGTAGTGCGCCAGGATCACAGCATTGCGCTCCTGCCGGAGTCGGTTGATCGCCGCAACGAGGGCGGTGTCAGCGCTCATCGGAGTCCGGACGGGGCAGGATGGGACCCAGCCTAGGCATCTGCTCTGACGCATCTCCGTCTCGCGATTGCAGGAGATCTGCACGGCGCCTGGGGTGCGGAGGATGAGCACTTGCTGAACCAGCTTCGCCCCGACGCTGTTCTGTTCGTCGGTGATCTCAGCGATGGCGATCTGCGCTTGACCCGTCGGATCCGTTCCCTGCCCCATCCCAAGGCAGTGATCCTGGGAAATCACGACCGTGGACGGGACCGCAGCGGTGGTGTGCTGCGCCAGCAACTCACCCTGCTGGATGGTATTCACTGCGCCTGGCAACGGCTTCGCCTCGACCCGTTGCCGCTGTCGATCGTGGGGGGGCGACCCTGCAGTTCCGGTGGAGGGTTTCAGCTGTCCAAAGCCGTTGAGGCCATTTACGGACCCGTGTCGTTGGAGGAATCGGCGCAGCGCATTGCGACAGCTGCTGCCGAGGTGCCTGCGGATCAGCCCTTGGTGGTGATGGCCCACTGCGGACCCACCGGTCTCGGCTCGGATCCTGCCAGCCCCTGCGGTCGTGACTGGAAAACCCCAGCTCTTGACTGGGGCGACCAGGATCTGGCCCTGGCCATCGATCGCATCGCTCGTCACCGCATTCCCGATCTGGTGGTGTTCGGCCACATGCATCACCAGCTCAAACGAGGCTCCGGTCTGCGTCAGAGCCTGGTCCGTGACCGCCGTGGCACGGCGTATCTCAATGCCGCCTGCGTCCCCCGCAGAGGTCGCGATACCGGTAACAAGCTTTTGTTGCATCTCTCCTGGGCGGAGTTCGAGGGGCCTGCCCTTACCCACCTCAGCCACCGCTGGTATCAACCGGACGGCCAACTGATGCATGAGGAGCTGTTGCCACAACAGGAGCCTCTGGTGTGCTGATCTACGTCTGCAGCAGCAGCCATGGCTTTGGGCATGCCGCCAGGGATGCCGCTGTGCTCCAGCAGCTGCGCCGGCTTCGCCCGGATTGGCGACTGGTGATGAGTTCGATGGTCAGTTCTGGCTTTCTGTCGCTGTTGCTGGGGGATGGGGGCATCGAACAACGACCCTGTCGCTGGGATGTGGGCATGGTGCAGGCCGATGCGCTCGGTTCCGATCCATCCGCCACGCTGATCGCCCTGGCCGAACTCGATGCCCGACTGCCGGCGCAGGTTCAGTCGGAGGTGAACTGGGTGCGCGAGCAGGGCTTGCCGGTGTTGATACTGGGGGACATTCCTCCCGCTGCGGCGCTGCTGGCTGAAGCGCTTGATGCGCCTCTGGTGTGGATGAGCAATTTCGGCTGGGACGCGATCTATCGCCCCTTCGGCGGTGTGTTTGAGCTGATGGCGGAGCGTGCGCAGGCGGCCTATCGGTGTGGGCAGCTGTTGCTGCGCTGCCCCTTTGATCTCGTCATGGACTGGGGGCTGCCTGAACAACGGCTCGACCTGGTCTGCAGCAGCCCCAGAGCCCTGCCGGAGGTCTTGCAAGCGTTGCTGGCGGGCCTGGACTCTCCGATAATCCAAGTGGGCTTCGGCGGAATGGGATTGGAGCTGGATCCGCAGCTGTTCGCTCACTGGCCGGATCATCACTTCCTGATGGCCAGTCCGCCCGATCCGAAAACCTGCGCGCGATTGGCCGGTACCTCCAATCTGACGCTGTTGCCGGCCGGGGTGCGTCCCCTGGACGCATTCCCCCTCTGCGAGCGGCACATCGGCAAGCCGGGCTTCAGCACCTTCTGTGAGGCCTTGTCGCTTGATCTGGGCCTGCACGTGGTGGAGCGCCGCGATTTCGCTGAGGTAAGCGCCTTGATGAACGGCCTGACGCGCCATGGACGTCACCGACTGCTGAGCCGCGATCAGTTGATGGGCGGCGATTGGCAGCTGGATCAACCGCTGTTGCACGCCAAGGCGGAGCCCCTGTCGCCTGGTGGGGCTCTGCAGGCGGCTGAGCAGCTGATCCAGGTTGGCGACCAATTGTGTAATTAATTACGAAAAAATTAAAAAATGTGTCAGAGGCGACATTGCTGCCGACGCTGATGCAACGGTCGATTTGTTGACTGGCATATATACTTATTGATCTTGCATTCGTCTTCGACAAAGTCGCAAGGAAAGGAAAAGGTATTCTTTTCGCTCGCCAAAGACAATCATCCGCTTCTGATTGTTTTGGCCTCCGTTTCGGAATCTGCCCCCTGAATGCTTCTTATGGCTATCCACGCTCTGATTGGTCGCAAGTCACTTGTCGCGGCCGTCATCGCTGGATCCCTGCCGCTGCTGGTTTCGCCTGCTCCCACCGCGGCGACGCTTCTGCCTTCTGACTCCCGTGCTCAACTGCTGAGTGAGCCCGATGCCGTTCCGTCCCGGGCCATTCCTTATGTAATCACCCCGGAACGCCGGGCGATGCTCAATACCATTCGCTTCGCGGAAGGCACCTGGAAGGGTGGCCTTGATGTGGGCTATCGCGTGATGTTCGGCGGAGGCCTGATGCCCTCGCTCGACCGCCATCCCAACCGTGTGATCTACCGTTCGCGGTACGCCAGTGCCGCAGCAGGCGCCTACCAATTCATGCCTTTTACCTGGAACCTGGTGAAGCGCAGCATCGGTGTACGGGGTTTCGGACCTGAAGCCCAGGACCAGGGCGCGCTGTTCCTCATTCAGCGTCGCAAAGCCCTTGGGCTCACAGATGCAGGCGCTCTTACCCCGATTCTCACGGCCAAGCTGGCTCCCGAATGGGCATCGTTCCCGACCCTTGCCGGTCGCAGTTTTTATGGCCAGCCCGTCAAAAAGTATTCACGGCTCCGTTCCTTCTACGACGTGAATCTTCAGGAGCTGCGCCGCATCCGCGACGAGAAGCGCCAGCAGCTGGCCCTCAACGTGGCTCCGCCCCCAGCGATCTGCACAGGGTCCCGCATCGCCTGCGCGACCCAGCTCTGAGGGCCCCCTCAACTCTCCGGTTCCTGGTTGAGGCGCCGCCCCACTGTTGCTTGAGCAATGAGATAAGCGACCACAGCGCCTGCCAGGAATCCCACGCCATTCCGGACAATCGGCAGGATGTCGGATGTGCGGGTGATCACCGGCGCGATGCCGAACACTCCAAACAACATCACCCACAGCGGGGAGAGCAGGAGTAACCAGGCCCAGGCCACCGTTTCGCCTTCCTTGCGTGGGTAGGCGGCAAATCCTGCAATCAGACCTCCCACGGCGGAGGTGGTGAGGGTCCACAGCCATTGCTCGAGAGGCAGCCCCGGCACCACCTGGCAACCGCCCCTCTCCAGACAGACTTCAACAGCGTTGAGGGCATCGACGATGGCGCCATCCTCACCGTGTTCCTTCACGTAGTACTGGTTGCCGAATCGCGTCTGCAGCTCAACCCAGTAGGTGCGTGGCATCAACGCGAAAAAGGCGTCGCCCACGTTGAAGTTGAGCAGGTTGCCGCCACGGGGGTCTGCCACCAGCAGCAGGCTGCTTTCGTCCAGCCCCCAGAATTCCTTCACGGCCCGACCTGGGGTGCGTTCGTACTGCGTCAGAACCCGCAGCTTCCAGCCCGTGGAGGCCTCAACGTCGTTGAGTCTCTTCTCCAAACTGGAGCGTTGGGGATCGGTGAAGGCCTTGGCGAGATCGATTACCGGCGTCGGGTGGTCCGGCAGCAGCTCGGGATTGTCGTAGGCGTGAGCCGGCAGAGCTCCGGTCAGGGTGATCAGGGTTGTCAGCAGCACAGCCCACAGCCCTGCGATGCGATGTGTTCCCATGGACTTGCTGTAGTGGCGGGCATTCTCTCCAATGAATCCGACGGCTGCGGACTGTCCGGCCTGGTTGGCAACGCTTCTCCACCAGTCCGGTGGCACGGTTCCCTTCCGTCAGTTCATGGACTGGGCCCTGCATCATCCAGAACACGGTTATTACGGATCAGGCCGGGTTCGGATCGGTCCCCAAGGGGACTTCGCGACGTCACCATCGCTGGGTCCTGATTTCGCAAATCTGCTCGGTCGTCAACTGATCGATCTGCTGCGCAGCCTGTGCGATCAGGCTTCGACCTTGTCCTTGGTGGAGGTTGGACCAGGTGAAGGTGATCTCGCTGCCGATCTGCTGACTGTTCTGTCGCGCCAGGATCCCGATCTGATCGAGCGCTGTGAGCTTGTCCTAGTCGAACGCAGCCCCTCTCTCCGCCAGCGGCAGCAGCAACGACTTCAGGGAATCAGCGGCTGTCCGGTGCGCTGGTGTGGCATCGAGAAGCTGCAATCCTCTCCCGTTCAAGGCGTCGTACTGGCCCATGAACTGCTTGACGCTTTCCCGGTGGATCGCCTGGTGCTCCATCAAGGAGAGCTTGCCCTTCAGGGGGTGCGTCTGGAGCAGAACGATCAACTGACCTCGACGCCACTTGCCCTCCCTGACACGCTGCAGGAGCAGCTGCAGACCAGTGGACTGGAGCTACCCCCGCCTGGCAGTGAAGACGGTTGGACCACGGAATGGCACAGCAGCTTGTGGCCGTGGTTCGGGACGCTGGCTTCAGCGGTGTCCGATGGGGCCCTGCTGGTGATCGATTACGCCCATGAGGCCTCCCGTTATTACACCGCCCGACGCTCGGAGGGGACACTCATGGCCTATCGCGATGGCATGGCAGGGATGAACCCTCTGGCCCATGCCGGGGAGCAGGACCTCACCGCCCATCTCTGCATCGAGACCGTGACCCAGGCCGCTGCACACCACGGTTGGCAGCTGCGGGACCAGAGGCGTCAGGGGGAGGCGCTGCTTGCCCTCGGCCTGGCGAACGACCTGCATGCGCTGCAGCAGTTGCCCGCCAGCGAACTGGCCGAGGCGTTCCGACGGAGAGAGGCTCTGCTGCGACTGGTGGATCCTGCCGCCCTTGGCGACTTCCGCTTGCTGTTGTTCAGCCGCGGGGCTGGTGCGGACCGTTTCAGCCTCGCAACTGATCCAGACAATGCAGGATCTCGTCCCGGCTGATGTCATCGCGGATCTCCACGCGGCCGATGGCCGTGGGCAGCACGAAGCGCAAGCGACCGTCTTTCACCTTCTTGTCTCCCTGAAGGGTACGCAGCACGGCGTCAGGATCCAGATCCGGCCAGGCCGTCGGTAGCCCACAGCGCTGGATCAGCTGCGTCTGGCGCCCGGCATCCTCCGCCGTCCAGCTGCCGCGGTTCACGGCCAACTGCCCCACCGCCACCATCCCGATAGCCACTGCCTCGCCGTGCAGCCAGGTGCCGTAACCACAAAGGGTTTCCACCACATGACCGAAGGTGTGGCCGTAATTCAGCACGGCCCGCAGCCCCCCTTCCCGTTCATCCGCAGCAACCACCCGTGCTTTTGCCGCTGCCGATCGTTCCAGAATGTTCTCGAGCCGGCTGTTGCCAAGGCCAGCGGCTGAGTTGGGTTCTGGCCTCTCCTCCAGCCACTGGAACAGCTCGGGATCGCCAAGGATTCCGTACTTGATCACTTCCGCCATGCCGGCCCTGAACTCCCGCTCCGGAAGGGTGTTGAGCGTTTCTGGATCGATCAGCACCAGGCTCGGCTGGTGAAAGGCGCCGATCAGGTTCTTGCCGCCGGGATGGTTCACCCCCGTTTTGCCGCCGATGGCGGCATCGACCATGGCCAGAAGGGTTGTGGGGACCTGAATCACCCGGATCCCTCGCAGCCAGGTGGCTGCTGCGAAGCCGGTCATGTCTCCGACAACCCCTCCACCCAAGGCCAGCATCAACGAGCTGCGCTCCAGGCGCTGTTCAAAGGCGGCGTCATGGATGGCGGCCACCGTGGCTGGAGTCTTGCGGTCTTCTCCCGCATCAATCACCAGCAGGTCGGCGTGGAAGCCCTGGAGCCGCAGGCTTTGCAGGCATCCCTCTCCATAGGGGGCGGCGACGTCTGGGTTGCTGACCACCAGGATCCGTCGGCCGGGCTGAATTCCGGCGTTCAGGAGCTCGTCCCCAAGGCGGCTCAGGCCACCGGCGCCGATCACCACCTCATAGGGGTTGCGTTCCAAGGCGACGGCGATCCGACGCAGGGTGGGTGAGGAGACCATGGAGCGTCCTGCATTGGCACCACTCTGCCGGGCGGAGACGGTCAACCCGCCGTAACCTCATGCCAGTGACAGCAGCACCTTGCGCCGCAGTCTTGTCGCCTGGGCGTTTCTGTTGCCGGCCCTGGTGCTGATCAGCCTGTCGGTGCTGGTTCCAGCCCTGATGGCGCTGGTGATGAGCTTCACCGCCTCCGGCTTGGATGTGACGGAGCCACTCCGCTTCGTCGGACTCGCCAACCTGCAGCGGTTGTTGTCGGATCCGATGGTGCGTCGGGTGATGCTCACCACGTTTCTCTATCTCTTCGGTGTGGTCCCGCCGATTGTTGTCGGCTCACTGGCTCTGGCGGTTCTGGTGAATCGGGGCCTGCCCGGCAGTCACCTGATGCGCGGCGCGTTCTACACACCGGTGCTGGTCTCCATTGTGGTGGCAGCCATCGCCTTCCGTTGGCTCTACGCCGAAAACGGCCTGATCAATGGCTGGCTGGCTGTGTTGCTCGGCCCAGCCTTCACCCCGATCGGTTTTCTGACGTCACCACAGCTCGCTCTGCCTGCCGTGATGGTGGTTACGTTGTGGAAAGGGCTCGGGTATTACATGGTGATTTTCCTGGCGGGATTGCAGGGGATCCCGAAAGAGCTCTACGAGGCGGCCGAACTCGATGGCAGCGAGGGCTGGCGCCAGCACGTGGACATCACCCTGCCGTTGCTTCGTCCCTACGTTTCCCTGGTGGCTGTGGTGTCGTCGATCGCGGCCACCAAGGTGTTTGAGGAGGTGTTTCTGATGACTCAGGGTGGGCCTGCCGATTCAACGCGGACCATCGTTTATTACTTCTATGACCAAGCCTTCGCTGAACTGGAGATCAGTTATGCCTGCACCCTCGGGCTTGCTCTGTTCCTTGTGGTGATGCTGTTCACCCTGGTGCGTCTGGCCTTCAGTGGCAATCGTGCCCTGATCTGAGAGGTCAGGCGCTCCATTGAGTGGCAAGCTGCGGGAGATTACGCACCCATGGGGAATGACCACCACGGCCGAGATGATCGGTGTCGTCGGCGGCGGCCAGCTCGCTCGCATGATGGTGGAAGCTGCTGCAGAACGGCAGGTGGCCGTGGCGGTTCAGACCGGTTCCACCGACGACCCCGCTTGTGCTGGTTCGTCCCGTCAGGTCATCGCGGACCCTCGTGACACAGCAGGAACCCGCCAATTGGTGGTGGGCTGCCAGGGAATCACGTTTGAAAACGAGTGGGTCAACATAGATGCCCTCATTCCCCTGGAACAGCAGGGTGTGAGGTTCCGACCGGCCCTTTCTGCCCTTTCACCTCTGATCAACAAGCTGTCGCAGCGGCAGCTGTTGTCAGATCTCTCCATTTCCGCGCCTCCGTGGTGCCCGTTGAGTCGGATCCCGCCGGCTCAGCCAGCCCTGCCTCAGGGGTGGTCATTTCCGGTGATGGCGAAAGCGGCCCATGGCGGATACGACGGCAAGGGGACCGTCGTTGTGGAGTCGATTGAGGATCTGGCTCGCTTGATCCGCAGTGTGGAGAGGGATGAGTGGCTGCTGGAGTGCTGGGTGGATTACGAGCGAGAGCTGGCGCTGGTGGTGAGTCGTGATTCCCAGGGACGGGTTCGCCGTTTCCCTCTTGTGGAAACCCACCAAAGCCAGCAAGTCTGCGACTGGGTTCTGGCTCCTGCGGCTGTTGACCAAGGGGTGGAAGCCCAGGCCTACAACGTGGCAGCGTCCCTGCTCACCAAACTCAATTACGTCGGGGTTCTGGCCCTGGAGTTTTTCTTCGGACCCGATGGGTTACAGGTGAACGAAGTGGCTCCGCGAACACACAATTCCGGCCACTACTCGATCGAAGCCTGCAGCAGCAGTCAATTTGACCAACAGGTGTGCATTGCGGCCGGTCTGCCGGTTCCATCGCCTGAATTCACCAGCAATGGTGCACTAATGGTGAATCTGCTGGGGCTTGAGACAGCCACCACGCCATTACAACAACGCTTGGACGCTTTAGCGGCTTTGCCGGATGCGCACCTGCACTGGTATGGCAAGTCACCGGAAACTCCTGGACGCAAACTCGGTCACGTGACCGTGTTGCTCTCGGGGGCTGATGCAAAGCAGCGAGAGCATCAAGCCGAATCCGCACTGGAGGTTATCCGCGGCATCTGGCCGTCTCCAACGGTGAATTCAGCTTTAAGCTGAAACCTGAACTGCTGTGTTGGTGACGGCCTTTTTCTAGTGCTCTGATCTGACTCTCTTTCGACTTGGGGAGACTGTCGTGACGGTGCCGTAAACCGGCCCTGTAGCCGGAAACGAATCCCCACTTTGTTTCCCCTTCTGGTTCTTCCAGGTCGACCACTGGGGCTCGCACGGCACGGTGGTTCACCCCATTGATCAAGCCTGACGATGCCGACGCTGTTTCTTGTGATCGGACTGGTTCTGGCGCAGGCGGAGCCCGTGCGCTTTCTGCCCGATGACGCTCAGGTGGCTTGCCGCGCCATCCTTACCCAATGCTTCCGTCGCTCGGACTGGGCCGGCCTCTGCGACAGTCAGTCTGAAATCAGACTGTCAGTCCCCGAGACATGCCAGGCGGCTCAGAAGCACTGATTGACGACTCAGGGCCTGTGGTCATCGACGACCTTTTGAAGTTGGCTCTGTTCCAGCTCTGTGACAACAAAAACTTCTTGAACACTGCTGCCCTTGCGAGCCATCAACTTGAACCCGCCGCGAATGGGGGTTGAAACCCGCAGTTGAAGCGTCTGACTGCGACCTCGAACCCGATTGATCACGGCTGGCGTGACCGTTTGAATGCGGCGGTCCTTGGCAAGGCTTTTGAGCCAGGGAATCAGCCCGTCCACATAGGTGCTGTGGGTGATGACGACCCGGCCCAAACCTTGAGGAATCCCTGAGAACCGCTTGAAGCTAGCCAGCCTGGCTATGCCGGAGGGAGCCACCAGTGGCCCTGATGCTCAAATCAGTTGACACTCTTCGACGTGCCGTGTCCGGCCCCCTGGCAGAACGTTGCGGTTGTGAAGCCAGAATGTTGACCTCCGAACTCCACGGCATGGAGGTGCGGGGCCTGGCGTTTTGCCCTGGTCGAGTGGTTCGGTTTGTACTCGATGCCAAGACGCAACGACTGCAGACCGTGGATCTGCTGCGACTCACCAAAGCAACGCGACAACCGGCGGATTGAGCTCAGCAGCGTTCGAGTGGAGCCATGGTGAGCCCCTCTGCGGCCAGCTGCTGGTGGTACAGCTCGGCCTGCTCAAGCGGACCGCACCAGACTTCAGCGGAACCCTGTCCGTCGATGCGGTTGGCGAGTCCCCAGGCCTTTTCCTCACTCATGCCCGGGATGATCTTGCGCAGGCTGTCAACCACGTGCTGAAACGTGTTGACGTCGTCATCGAGAACAATCACACGGGCCTGGGGATAGCGCTGGGTGATGGTCTGGCGCTCAAGCAACGACGCTGAGCCAGGACTTGAGCTGCTCATGACAGTTGCTTCAAACGAAGAAGGCTGGCCGTGGACCCTAGGTAGGATCCAGCCATTGAATAAGTCAAGTCAATGCTGTTCACCGTCGCCTGGGCATCGCTCGCCGCCATGTTCAGCTTCTCCATCGCCATGGTGGTGTGGGGTCGCAACGGCGACGGAACCTTGAACTTCTGAGGCCTTGAACGGTCCTGCGACGTTCACGTTCAACCAGGGACTGGAGATCACAGCGGCTGCTCTCCTCGTCTTCGTCAGTGTCTCTGTGATTTATCTGTCCTTCATCGAGTTGCGGGACAGACGTCGGCGTCAACCCTGAGCTGATGGGAAGGCCGGCCAGTCTGCGTTGGATGCTTGTCCATCCGCTGACAACGTCAATCTTCTGCCTTCTGATTGTTCTGCCGCTGGTGCGTTTGGTCACACCGGCTGTTCGGAAAAACGACGCAGCCGGTGATCAAGAGACCATGCATCGTCTGTTGGCGGTCTCAGAGCTTTTGCAAAGCCATCGGGTTAAGGCCGATCAATCGCCGCCGGAGCTCTGGAGTCAGAGGCTTGGATCAGAAGAAGCAACCCGTCTCTCTGGGTGAACAGCAACGGGGCCATCTGGTGGACGGCCTGGCTGAACGATGGTCCAGCGGTTCTGGTCTTACCGTCGACACCGTCTGATCCTCTAGCTGAACAGTCGTCTCTGAGGATTGAGTTCGCCGACGACTTGCATGCGAAGGTCTTTGTTCAGCAGTCAGCGGGCAGTCGTCCTCCCCGATCGCGACTGATGAATCAGTGTCTAGATTTGCTGCGGGAGGGACCCGCTGTGCACTGGACCCCTGCAGCAGTGTCCTCAATGGCAGGCCCCATCGCCCGGTTGCTTTCATCGGTTTCAAACGGATGCCTCCGCCTCACCCGCACCGCGGCTCAGATTCGGTTCAGCGGAGTGGTGTCATCGCTGTCTTTGGAACAAGCACCGGCTGGGGTGCGGTTGGTTGCGCCTCTGTTCCGTGGGAAGGAACGCCTGCCCATGACGCCGGTTGCAGACGATGCCCTGTTGTTGCGGCTTGAAAGTCCAGCAGCCGATCAACTTCTGAGGCGTCTCCTCACAAACGAGTCGATACAGCAATCACTGGAGTCGAACTTCGGGCTCCCGTCCTCGACGTTGACAACACTGCTGAAAGCGCCGCTGCAGATTCGTCTAACCCCCGTGAGCCGTGGCCCGTTTCATGCCGTTCTTCAAATGAACCTGCGACTGACCATGCCACGAGCTCGCCTGGCGTCCACTCTCAACAGGGTTGGCAAAGCACTGGAGGAGCGTGGCCTGGTGCGTCAAGTTGTCGATGTGATCAACCCGGATGGTCGATCAGCCAGTGAAGCGGTTGTGTGGTCTCGAGCTGATGGACCACCCTTGGGAGGTCGGATTGTTGCCCCCTCGGACGATTCGCTTCAACGTCTGGAGTTGAGTCTTGGGGGTTCACCGCTTCCCAGTGATCCTGGCAGCACCGATGCAGGCACTCGGCTGAGCATGACCATGCTTCCCCGAGAACTGGTCAGACGGGGACTGATGGCAGACAGCTGGTCAAAGACGATTCAACAGGCTTTGTCGATGAAGCTGCAGCTTCAGCCCTTGTTCAAGAACAGGGCTGACTGGCAGTGGCTTGAGGGTCAGCTGGCTGAACCTTGAGTGGCTTCTGCGAGGCGCTTTTCTTTCTTGCGTCGTTCCGCAGCGAGGGTTTCCTGCATCAGTTCCACGGCCTGCTCCATCCGCTCACTGTTGGAGGAGAACACGGTCAAATCCTTTTCGACGCGTTCAGCCGGTAGTCCAAGATCCGGTGACAGATCGATGGCCTGCTGACGCAGGGCCTCTGCATCGCTCTCGTCCGACGACCCTTCCAGCAGAGCGAGAAGTCCAACCGCCATCAGTCTTGAGTAGTGAGAGCCGTCTCTCAGGGACTGTTCTTTCAACCAGCTCTGGGATGCGTCATCGGAATGCCCTTTGGCGTCCTGCAGGCATTGCTGAGCCGTTTGCTTCAGCTGTTCAGCGTCAAATCCGTTGCTGCTGCAAAGCGCAGATAACAAGGCTGCGGGGTGCTCCACAGGGCGGTAGCCCTGGGTGAAGCGCTTAAACACGGTGGTGAGGCCGACGGCGAAAAGGTTGTTGGCTTGGAACGCAGCCTGGTGACTCAGCAGGTGCAGCTCCACCAGTAGTTCATCAGCAATCCGCCGGTACAGCGGAGCAATGACATGCGGAAAGGCCTGATGAAAGGCGCGCTTGCTGTCCGCGATGGTGTGACGCTCAGCCAACGTGCGTGCTCTCAATCGAATGAGTGTGACCTTAGCGCCGAAGACAACGCCGTTAGGATTGTCAGACTCGCAGGGACGCCATGATTCCAATCGTGATCGAGGAGTCAGGTCGTGGTGAAAGGGCTTTTGACATCTATTCGCGCTTGCTACGCGAACGCATCATTTTCTTGGGGGAAGCCGTCACGAGTGATTCGGCCAATCGCATCGTTGCTCAGATGCTCTTCTTAGAAGCAGAAGACCCCGAGAAGGATATTTATCTCTACATCAATTCACCCGGCGGTTCCGTTTACGACGGCCTTGGCATCTTTGACACCATGCAGCACATCAAGCCTGATGTGCACACTGTTTGTGTCGGCTTGGCGGCGAGTATGGGAGCGTTTCTTCTCTGTGCCGGAACCAAAGGTAAGCGCAGCAGCCTTCAGCATTCGCGGATCATGATCCACCAACCCCTTGGTGGCGCCCGCGGTCAGGCCAGTGATATCCGGATTCAGGCAGACGAAATTCTATATCTCAAGGAACGACTGAACCAAGAACTCTCTGATCGCACCGGTCAGCCACTGGACCGAATTCAACAGGACACGGATCGCGACTTTTTCATGTCTCCCGGCGAGGCCGTTGAGTATGGCCTGATTGATTCCGTCATCGATAAGCGTCCCGTTCAGGCTGTGGAATGAAGTCCGGATTGCCCAGCAAAATCTGCCCGGTTTGTGAGCGGCCGTTTCAGTGGCGCAAGGCCTGGCGAAACAACTGGGATTCAGTGATCTATTGCTCGGAAAGATGCCGATGGCGCAAATTCAAACAACCAGATTCAAAATAATTCCTAGTAAGTGTTATCATGCATTAAATATTTTAAAATTCATCGCCATCATTGGGTAGTAAATCGTTGCGGCTGATTTTCAAAGTCTTCCAGAGTTCTTTAATCTGCTCGTATGCCTCCTCTTGGCTGATTTTTCCATTGGCTTGCAAGCCGACAATTAAGCCGATTCGGTCGGCAAACTGTTCAAGATTTTGGTGAAATGCGGCTCTCTGTGGGCTCCAATCTTTTCCGTGAAAACTGCTGTAGATCTCCATGGGATTGCGGATCCTATCCTGATCAGCCATGGATCATTGATCTGGGTTGGTCTGCTCAAGCATAAGGAGAGCAGACCAATTAAACATCGATTGTCAGTCGAGCATCACCACCGTGCGGTCCTTGTCTGGCACCTGAGTGAATTCAGCCACAACAGCTGCGAACTCGCCGCCATCCATGGTTTCTTTTTCAATCAGTAGTTCTACGAGGCGATCCATCGCCTCACGGTTGGCCGCGACGATGTCAAGAGTTTCCTCGTAGCAGCGCTTGACCATTTGACGGACCTGAGCATCAATCTGTTGGGAGATTGATTCCGAGATGTCATTGCGGGACATCAAGTCTCGGCCAAGGAACACCTCCTGACCTCCGCCTTCAAGGGCGACGGGACCCAGATCACTCATCCCGAGGCGGGTCACCATCTGGCGAGCCATGGAAGCAACTTGCTGAATGTCACCACCAGCACCTGTGGTCACTTCCTCATGACCGAACACCACATCTTCTGCAGCCCGACCACCGAGTGCTCCCATGATTCTTGCTTTGAGCTGCGCCCGGGTCACAAGGGTCTGCTCTTCATCCGGTGAGAACCAGGTAAGGCCCTGTGCTTGCCCGCGAGGAATCAGTGTGACCTTCTGAACCGGGTCATGATCCTTCACCAGGGTGCCGATCAACGCATGGCCCACCTCGTGGTAAGCGATCAGACGCTTGCTTCGGCCATCGGTCAGTGGACGGCCTTCCATGCCGGCGATGATCCGGTCAACGGCATCATCTATCTCGCTGAGGCCAATGGCTTCTTTGCGGCGACGAGCCGTGAGGATGGCGGCCTCATTCATCAGGTTGGCTAGGTCAGCACCCGTGAATCCTGGGGTGCGTCGGGCAATGCTCTCGAGGGACAGCTCCTCTTCAAGCTTTTTGTTGCGGCAATGAACTTCCAGAATGGAGAGTCGACCCTTGATGTCAGGGGCATCGACGGTGACCTGACGGTCGAAGCGACCAGGACGCATCAGGGCTGAGTCCAGCACGTCCGGACGGTTGGTTGCCGCAATGATGATGATACCGCTGTTGCCTTCGAAACCATCCATTTCGGTGAGCAGCTGGTTAAGAGTTTGCTCACGCTCGTCATTACCGCCACCAATGCCAGCGCCACGTTGACGTCCAACGGCATCGATTTCGTCGATGAAGATCAAACAGGGGCTGTTTTCCTTGGCTTTCTTGAACAGATCGCGGACCCGGCTTGCACCGACACCCACGAACATTTCGACAAACTCAGAGCCGGACAGGGAGAAGAATGGAACGCCAGCTTCACCCGCAATCGCCTTGGCAAGAAGTGTCTTGCCAGTTCCAGGAGGACCAACCAGCAGCAGTCCACGGGGAATCTGAGCACCAACAGACGTGAAACGCTCGGGTTGCTTCAGGAAAGTCACCACTTCCTGAAGTTCCTGCTTGGCCTCAGCAACACCGGCGACGTCATCAAACATCACACCGGTTTCCGCTTCCATCATGAAGCGAGCCTTGCTCTTGCCGAACTGCATGGCCTGGCCGGGGCCTCCGGGCATGCCGCTGTTGCGACGGGCTAGGAAGATCAATGATCCGATCAACAGCAGCGGGAACAGCAGATTGCCCAACAGGCCAAGGGCCTGAGGTGCTGTACGTGGGGGGTGGATGTCGAAGCTGATCCCCTCTTCCTTCAGGGTGTTGACCAGTTCCGGAGCAAGACCGGGAAGATCCACCCGCAGACGCTGGACGCGGTTGTCGAGGTCAGGATCAACGGCTTCGATCACAGCATTGCGGCCACCGTCGTAGATGTCCACAGCTGTCACGCGACCGGCTTCCACGTAGTCGAGGAAGCGGCCGTAACTCATGCGGGCCACCGCTGCATTGCGAGGCGCCACCGTGGTGCCCCCGGCGTTCTGACTGTTCAGACCACCGTTGCTGATCACCTGCCAACCGATCAGGAGCACGACGCCGATGGGCAGAAGCCAGAGGGCGACAATGCGCCAACGCTGATTCATGATCCTGGGAAATGATAAATGACTGTAAAGCAGGAAAATTGCTGCTGTGGTGTGGCTCAGAGGCTTCTGAGCGCCACGATCGGGTCGAGTTTTGCAGCTCGGCGGGCCGGTACGACACCGAAGAACAGGCCGATGGAGCCTGACAAGCCCACCGTGACCAGCACGGTGGTGAGCCCGATGCTCGCGGGTAGTGGACTGACCGCTGCCACCAGAGCGACCGTTCCCAGGCCGCCTGCCGTGCCAATGGCTCCACCGAGGCTGGCCAGGACCAACGATTCCACCAGGAACTGCTGGAGCACATCACTGCTGCGTGCCCCCAGAGCCTTCCGTAGTCCGATCTCCTCCGTCCGTTCACTGACGGACACCAGCATGATGTTCATGATTCCAATGCCGCCAACCAGCAGGGAGATTCCCCCGATCGCGGCCAGCATCAGGGTGAGTCCGCCAGTGATGGTGCCGACGATGGTGAGTGCATCTTTCTGAGAACGCACCGCGAAGTCATCGTCCCGAAGGATCCGGTGGCGCTGGCGCAGCAGGTTCGTGATCTGGAACTTTGCGGCACTGGTGCTGGCCTCGTCCCGCGCCTCCACGCTGATGAAACTGAGGCTGACGCCGTAGGTGGGATCACGACCGGTCAGTCGGGTCACCATGGTGTTCAGGGGGATGTATGCGTTCTCGTCCTGGTTGCTGCCGAACACCGCTCCCTTTGGGGCCATTACACCGATCACCTCGAAGGCCTCTGTTCCGATGCGGAGTTGTTGCCCCAGCGGTTCGCTGGTAGGGAAGAGCTTGCTCCGTAGGTCCGGCCCGATCACTGTTACGGCTCGAGCGGCCTGGTTGTCCTGGGGAGTGATGAATCGTCCGCGGGCAATCTCAAAACTGCGGACCGGTAAAAAGTCGGCGGTAATCCCCGAGATGGAACTGGTGGCCGTTCGCGCACCTGCCTGCACGACCTGGCTGCTGGTGATCTGCGGCGCCACACGGCGAACACTGGGAGCCTGTTCAGCGATCGCTTCAGCGTCTTCGAGGACCAGTGTTTTGGGGAAGGCCACGCCGCGGCGGCGGGTGTCGTTGTTGCCAGGAACCACAAACAGAACGTTGGCGCCGAGGTTGCTGAGCTGCTCTTCCGCCAGACCCTGAGCGCCACGTCCGACGCCCACCAGCGTGATCACTGACGCATTGCCGATCACGATGCCCACCATCGTCAGCAGGCTGCGCAATCGATTGCTGCGCAACGTGGTGAGAGCCATCCTCACGGTCTCCGTCGCTGGCATCCGCCGGGTCATCGCAGCTCAGCAGAGAAGAGCAATCAGATCATGTTGACGGGTTCTTCCTCGGAACTGACGATGCCCACCTTGACCAGATCGGTGGAACCGGAGACGCCCGTGTGGGTCCCGGCCGTCTGAACAACCAGATCCCCTTCTTTGAGAAGCCCCATTGTTTTGGCCTGGGTCATCGCAGAAAGGAACGTGTGAGTGGTGCGTTCGTGCTGCGGGATCACCAGCGGCTTCACCCCCCAAACCAGTTGCAGGCGGCAAGCCACGGTTGGATCAGGGGTAATGGCCAGAATCGGCGCTGCGGGACGGAACTTGCTGACGTTCTTGGCTGTGGCCCCACTTTTAGTGAGAGGGAGGATCGCCGAGGCGTTCAGCTGGCTGGCGATGGTGCTGACGGCGCCACTCAGGGCATTCGGCACCGTGCTGGCCAGATGGCTGTCAACGGAACGCTGGGGATAATCCTTTTCGATCCGGCAGGCGATGGTCGCCATCGTCTGAACGGCTTCCACCGGGAAATCGCCGACGGCCGTTTCGTTGGAGAGCATCACCGCATCGGTGCCATCGAGAATGGCGTTGGCCACATCGCTCACTTCGGCGCGGGTGGGCCGCGGGCTGGAGGCCATCGAATCCAACATCTGGGTAGCCGTGATGATCGGAATGCCCAGGCTGTTGGCTTTCTGGATCAATTCCTTCTGCAGAAGAGGGACCTCCTCAGCGGGCATCTCTACCCCCAGGTCACCCCTGGCGACCATCACGCTATCGCAAAGGGGAAGGATGGCATCGATCTGGTCGATGGCCTCAAACTTCTCGATCTTGGCGACGACGGGGGTCTCGTGGCCATGCTCACGGATCAGGCCACGGATTTCCTCCATGTCGGAGGGATTGCGTACGAAGCTCAGGGCCACCCAGTCGACCCCCTGGGAGAGACCGAATTCCAGATCCACCTTGTCCTTGTCCGTCAGAGCGCGGACGGACAGCTGCACATCTGGGAAATTCACCCCTTTGTTGTTGGAGAGAACACCGCCAACGGTGACGGTGCAGTGCAGGGTCTGTTCGGCCTGATCCACCTGCTCGACTTTCATCTCAACGCGGCCGTCGTCTAGAAGGATGCGGCTGCCGGCGGTGACTTCGTCAGCAAGCTTGTTGTAGGTGACGGTGGCGATGGATTGGTTGCAACTCACCGGCCTGGACGTCAGGGAGAAGTTGTCGCCATTGGCCAGGGTGATCGGGCCCTCGGCAAAACGGCCCAGGCGGATTTTTGGTCCCTGCAGGTCCTGAAGGATGCCGATGTTGATCCCAAGCTCTTCAGACACCTGGCGGATGGTCGTAATCCGCGCCGCATGCTCGCTGTGGTCGCCGTGGGAGAAATTCAGCCGAAAGGTGGTGGCTCCAGCCTGAACCAGTTCCTTGATTCGCTCGGAACTTTCCGTGGCTGGACCGATGGTGGCCACGATCTTGGTCCGACGGTTCTGATCGAACTGGCCCATACCGAGGCTCAAAATCCTTGCGGAAACTACCATCCGGGCGTTGTCAGGCTTTGCCGATGGAACTCAACGCCTATCAGGATGCTGCACGGAGAACAGCCGCTTACCCCCGGGTGGGTCAGAACCCCATCTACCCAACGCTGGGCCTGACAGGGGAAGCCGGAGAAGTGGCGGACAAGGTCAAAAAGGTGTTACGAGATCGCGAAGGGATTTTTGATCCTGAGACCAGAGAAGCGATCAAGCTCGAACTGGGAGATGTGCTCTGGTACGTCGCCCAGTTGGCCCGCGAGTTGGGTTATGACCTGGATGAGGTCGCTTCGGCCAATCTCGACAAACTGGCCAGCCGTGCGGCCCGTGGTCGCATTACGGGCAGTGGAGACCACCGCTAGGAGTTCATGCCCCAACGTCTGCTCCCTCTGCTTGCCCTGTTGTTGCTTTTGATCGGGGTGAATCCCGTAGATGCAGCCGATCTGAATCTCAACAACCTCGGCCTTGAGCCCTGTTCCCTTGAGGATCCCCGCAACCAACCGGACTTTGCTCGTCCCATGGGAGCGACGTGTTACGTCCTCAGTGGTGAGGTGGAGAACCCCGGTCGCAAGCCTGTGGTGGACACCGATGTGTTCGCTCGCATCCTTGACGCCAGTGGCGAACCGATTCTTCCGAACCGAACCCGGGTCGGCTCGATCGGAGATGTGATTCCCGGTTTGCAGACCTTCGCCCTGAGACTCTCCGTGCCGGCGGGCACTCCTGGTCCGTTTGAAATCCGCGACCCCCGGGCGCGGGGATTCAAGGCGCCCGTGCGCAACCTCACCAGCGTTGATGACGACGATCTGCTGCCGCTGGAGCAAGCGATTCAGTGATTCAGAACCCCAGACTCATTGACTGGAATTGAGCGCTGGATGCTTCGAGCAATCCCTGCAACACTCGCAAGGCAATGAACGCCAGGATCGCCGAAAGATCAATCCCACCGATCGGAGGGATCACCCCACGAAACATGTTCAGATACGGGTCGGTGATCGAGGCGACGCCACCCAGGACGGGGTTGCTGAAATCGATGTTGGGGAACCAGGTGAGCAGCACCCGCACGAACAGCACAAACAAGTAAATGTTCACGGCGGTGGACAGCACCAGCAGCAGATAGGCGATGCCACTGGTGAGCATGGTTGTGTCCACAGTTCGACTCGAAAGCTTCGAAAAGTCTATGCAGCCTCAGCCGGTGGATCCTGGGCCAAGTCCGGAAGAACCGAAAAGGTGCGATGGAATTTTTCGGAGAGCGTGATCCAGTACGAGCGTCCCTCGCTCTGACGGCGCCGTTCGATGAAATCCTGGGCCAGCAATTCCTTGATGTGGTCGTAGGCACCCGAGCCACGCAGATCCACCAGGTCTGCTTGCAGGATCCTTTTCTTCAGGGCAATCGTTGCCAGGGTCCGCAGTGCGGCGGTGGAGAGATTCACCGGCAGCATGTTTTGAACCAGGTCCGCGAGTGCCGGACGGAGTTGCAGTCCGAACCGGCCGTTCTGCTCGACGATCTCCAGTGCGGTATCCCGCTGGGCATAGCTGGCTGAGAGGGCCAGCAGGGCCTGTTGAACCCCCTGAGGTTCGGCTCGAGCAAGGTCAGACAGCTCGTTCAGACCGATCGGACGCCCTTTCAGATACAGGATGGCTTCGATCTGGGCAGCGAGAGACGGTGTGGACATCGCGAACCGTCGCAATGGTCCAAGGTATCGCCGTCAACGTCAGAGGAACAGGGTGTAAGCCGGATTGTCCGTTTCATTCCAGTAGGGGTACCCAAGCTCATTGAGGAAGGCCGTCCACTGCGGCTGTTCTTCCACCGGTATCAGCACACCCACCACGATCCGACCCACGTCAGCTCCATGGTTCCGGTAGTGGAAGATGCTGATGCTCCAACCGGGATTGAGAGCGCTGACGAAGCGCATCAGTGCCCCCGGTCTTTCTGGAAATTCAAAGCGGTACAGCAGTTCAAGGCAGCCCCCAGCGCAACCGTCCTTCGATGTGGATGGAAGACGACCGCCAACCATGTGACGGAGGTGACCCTTGGACAGTTCGTTGTCGCTGAGATCAAGACAGGAGAAGCCCTGTTGCTGGAGTCCATCCACGAGATGGTGACGATCCTGTGCGCCGTTCACCTGCACGCCGATGAAAATGTGGGCTGATTCCCCCTCACTCATTCGATAACTGAATTCGGTGAGGCTGCGGCTGCGCAGGTGATCGCACAGGGTTCTGAGGCTTCCCGGTTTCTCGGAGATTTCCACCGCCAACATCGCCTCACGTTCCTCTCCCAGCTCGGAGCGTTCGGCGATGAACCTCAGGCGATCAAAGTTCATGTTGGCTCCGCAGGCTACCGCCACCAGTCGGCGGTCCGCCATGTGGCAATCGGCCACATCCTGCTTCAGCCCAGCCACGGCAAGTGCACCAGCCGGTTCAAGGATGGAGCGCGTGTCTTCAAACACGTCCTTGATGGCGGCACAGATCGCATCGGTGTCGACCCGCACCATGCGGTCAACAAATTGCTGGGCCAGGGCAAAGGTGTGCTCTCCCACCCTGCGGACCGCAACGCCGTCGGCGAACAGGCCCACCTGGGCCAGCTCAATCCGTTGTCCCTGCTCTAACGACTGGGTCATGGCGTCCGCATCAAGCGGTTCCACGCCGACGATCTCCGTGCTGGGCCACAGCTGTTTGACGTAAGCCGCGATTCCGGCAATCAGTCCGCCGCCGCCGACCGCGACATAAATGGCGTTCGGTGGTTCAGGGCTCTGCCGCATGATCTCCAGACCGATTGTTCCCTGGCCGGCGATAACTTCCGGGTCGTCAAAGGGATGGATGTAGGTGAGTCCCTCATCAGCGCAGCGTTGTCTCGCTTCTGCTGAACATTCGTCGTAGGTCTCCCCATGGAGCACGACTTCCCCGCCAAGGCTGCGTACGGCCCGCACCTTCACCTCGGGTGTGGTGGCGGGCATCACGATGACGGCGCGGCAGCCGAGTTTTTTGGCACTGAGGGCCACGCCCTGGGCATGATTTCCAGCGCTGGAGGCGATCACGCCACGACTGAGTTCCTCCGGCGTGAGCTGAGCCATGCGGTTGTAAGCACCGCGAAGCTTGAACGAGAACACCGGTTGCAGGTCTTCGCGCTTCAGCAGCACCTCATTGCCGAGTCGGCGACTGAGGTTTGGGGCAGGGTCAAGCGGCGTCTCCCGCGCGACGTCGTAAACGCGAGCCCGCAGGATCCGCTGGAGATAGTCGGTCATCCCTCCATTCTCCCCATGTTCAGGGCTAACGGTCCTAAGGAAAGGACGCCGTAGATTGCAAGACCTGGAGCGGATGGTGCATGCATCTCGGAGATCTGACGCATCCGAATGAGCTGCACGGCCTCAAGCTGTCTGAGCTTGAGGATGTCGCTCGTCAGATTCGAGAGCGTCATCTTCAGGTGGTCTCCACCAGTGGCGGCCATCTCGGCCCTGGCCTGGGGGTGGTGGAGCTCACCCTGGCGCTCTACCAGACCCTCGATCTGGATCGGGACCGGGTCATCTGGGATGTCGGGCACCAGGCGTATCCACACAAATTGATCACCGGTCGTTTCAACGACTTCCATACCCTTCGCCAGCAGAACGGGGTTGCCGGGTACCTCAAACGCTCCGAAAGCAATTTTGACCATTTCGGTGCTGGTCATGCCAGCACGTCTATTTCAGCAGCGCTGGGCATGGCGATGGCCCGGGATAACCGCGGTGAGGACTTCAAGTGCGTCGCCGTGATCGGCGATGGTGCTCTCACCGGTGGGATGGCGCTGGAAGCGATCAACCACGCCGGACATCTCCCCGAAACCCCCTTGCTCGTTGTCCTCAACGACAACGACATGTCGATCTCCCCCCCGGTGGGTGCCCTATCGAACGTTCTGAACCGAGCACGGCTCAGTCCGCCGATGCAGTTCCTCTCAGGCAGTGTTGAGGAAAGCGTTCGCCATCTTCCCTTCATGGGTGGCGAGCTCCCCGCTGAGTTGAACCGCCTGAAGGGCAGCATGCGTCGTCTCGCGGTTCCCAAGGTGGGTGCCGTGTTTGAAGAGCTGGGCTTTACCTACATGGGGCCGATCGATGGCCATGACATCGGTGAAATGATGCGGACCTTCCAGGCAGCCCACCGTGATGGTGGCCCCGTTCTGGTTCATGTCGTCACCAAGAAAGGAAAGGGTTACCCCTATGCCGAGGCGGATCAGGTCGGCTATCACGCCCAGTCCGCTTTTGATCTGAGCACCGGTAAGGCCATTCCGTCGAAGAAACCGAAACCTGCCAGTTACAGCAAGGTGTTCGGCCAGACCCTGGTCAAGCTCTGCGAACAGAACAGCCGCGTGGTGGGCATCACCGCCGCCATGGCCACTGGAACCGGCCTGGATCTGCTGCAGAAAGCTGTTCCTAAGCAGTACGTGGATGTCGGCATCGCCGAACAACACGCGGTCACCTTGGCGGCAGGTATGGCCTGTGAAGGTCTGCGGCCTGTTGTGGCCATTTACAGCACCTTCCTGCAGCGCGCCTACGACCAACTCATCCATGACGTCGGCATCCAGAACCTGCCGGTGACCTTCGTGCTCGATCGGGCCGGCATCGTCGGTGCTGATGGACCGACGCACCAGGGTCAGTACGACATCAGCTACATGCGATCCATCCCCAACTTCACGGTGATGGCGCCCAAGGATGAGGCGGAACTCCAGCGGATGCTGGTGACCTGTCTGAACCACGACGGACCCACAGCTCTGCGCATCCCCCGTGGATCAGGGGTCGGCATGCCTTTGATGGAGGAGGGCTGGGAAGCACTCCCGATCGGTCGCGGTGAGCTGTTGCGTGAAGGGGATGATCTGCTGATCGTGGCCTATGGCTCGATGGTGTACCCGGCTCTGGACACCGCCACCCTGCTTGAGGAAGCTGGCCTTTCCACCACGGTGATCAACGGCCGTTTCCTGCGGCCCCTGGATCAAGCTTTGATTCATCCGTTGGCACGGCGCATCCGTCGCGTGGTCACCATGGAAGAGGGCGCTCTGGCCGGTGGATTTGGTGCAGCAGTGCTCGAGTCGTTGTCCGATCAGGACATCAGTGTTCCGCTGCTGCGGATCGGTATTCCCGACAAGATGGTCGACCACGCCACGCCGCAGCAGAGCAAGGAGTCGCTGGGGCTGATACCTGTTCAAATGGCTGAGCGCATCCGTCGCCGTTTTGAACTGGGCAGACGTGACTTCGCCGGTACTGCATCGGTATCGGCGATTCAACCCTGAACGCACGGCTGTTCTCCAGTGCGTGTTCTGATCGCTGGGGCAGGCCCGGCTGGCGCCAGCCTGGCTGTTCAAGTCGCTGAAGCGGGCTGGGCGGTGACCCTCGCCGATGCTTTGCCTTCTCCTGAGCGCAATGCTTATTCGAGCGCCGCGCTACCCCTAGCCGATGCCGATCGTCTGGGCATTCCCGGGGCGTGTCGCTCCACTATCTGGTGGGGATGGCAGCTGTTGGATCCTGATGGTCTTGAACACCAGTGGTGGGCGGCTGATCCGCAGGGGGTGGTGCTCGACTTCGCCGCCTTCAGACGACATCTCTGGGACCAGGCCCGGCGGTCAGGCGTTGAGCTGTTGAACGGTTGGCGGGTGCAGCTTGATCGCCTGGAGGCACGGTCGGCCGACCTGATCCTGACCTCAGCTGATCAACAGCAGCATCGAACGGTCGACCTCGTGGTGGATGCCACAGGGCCAGGTCGACATCTGCTGAAGCAGGCCGGCGTCCCTGTTGAGTCCACAGACGACCCCTTGCTCAAAGGAGACGGTGTGGAGTGGCTGCTTCAGGGAGACCGTGGCAACACAGCACGCTGGCGTGAGCGGGTCAGTTTCATGCTGGGCCGTGAGTGGATGCCCCATGGGTACGGCTGGGTGTTTCCGATGGCCCAGGATCGGCTCAAGGTGGGGGTTTGCCGTTTGGCACCTCCCGATCAGCCCAAGGTTCCCCTCGGGACATCTCTGCAACGGTTACTGAAACGTTGTGATCTCGACCGGCTGCCGGTGCTGGATCGTCACGGTGGACGTGTCGCCAGCACGATCAGACAGCAACAACCCCATGGCACAGGCGCCCTCTGGGCCGTTGGCGATGCCGCGGGTACCGCCAATCTGCTCGGAGGCGAGGGGATCCGCCACGCCATTGACAGCGCATCAGTCTTGAGCGAAAGCCTGCTCTCAGGTCGTTCCCACCGGGGCTATCAGGCTGCACTGAGACAGCGATATGGTTGGCGATGGGCGGTGTCTAATCGCTTGGCTCGGCGAACGTGGTGGGGCCTGAACACGCCTGAGGCCGATCACCGCATGCAACGGCTCATCCATGGTTTGTCCGGACAGACCTCTGCCGAGCACCTGTCCGAGCTTTTATTCGGGTATCGATTTGAGCGTTACGGCTGGCGATTGCTGCCGTACCTCAACTGAGGACCGTCACCTCTCAGAGGACGCCGCGGGCAGCAAGACCCTGAATGGCGCCGATGCCGATGATGTGGCCAAGGCTGGTGGTACCCAGCAGTGCAGCGTGACCCATGCCGCCGAAGAAAGCCGCGTTAGGCAGCTTGGCGCCTTCGTTGGGGAGCTTGATGGTGGCCTTGCCCACAGCGATGGCGATCACGTTGCAAACGATCATCACCAGCGCAACCTTGGGAGACCAGGTCACGGTTGCGGGGGCGATGGCGAAGAGAGGGGTCAGCATTCAAGCCAATGAGCGACGCTTCATCTTCCGAGCTCCGGGGACTTCTGTCTTCTCCTCTTAAGAGTTGTTCACCCTGTCGGCCTCGGAGCGGAGCAGCCCAATCACCAGAACAGCATTGGCCAGGGTGAGAAAAGCTTCCGCTCCGCCATGCAGGCCATCCACCGCCACCAGCTCCGCATTGCAGCAGCGCAAGGCAAAGACAGCGGCGATTATGGTCATGAGGACAAACAGCAGTGTCAGTCGGAACCCCCAGACTGCAAGTTCAGGCAGGGCCTCGCTGCGTTGAAGCCAACGGAGAAACAACAGATAGGGCAGTAGCGACAGAGCGAACAGCGGTGCGGGGTCAAAATCCATGACTCAGCTCGTCGCTCGGCGTTGCAGGAGCGACCACGCTGCCCAGGCCAAGACCATGTTTCCGATGAGGGTGAGCGCTGCTTGCAAGGTCACAAGTGGGCGAAGGGCCTCACTGTTGTCGAACAGGTGCCAGGTGCATGCCGCCATGGCACTGATCAGTGCCGGCACCATGGCCAAGGCCAGCCACTTCAGGCCCCGGCGTTGAATCAGGACGATGGCCAGGCTCCACTCGATCACCGAGGTGACATGGATCCACCAGGTGCCGAGGGACAAGGCATGCATGTATTCAGCCTAATCAGAGTGTTCGGTTGATAATGAGCCTCTCTCACGGAGGTCAGTCCCGTGGCTGCCAGATCCGTTCCGGCATATCTCCTCTGTGGCTACTACGGCGAGAACAACCTCGGGGATGACGCCCTGCTGGCCGTGCTGCTCAGGGAGTTGCCTTCCCCCAGTCGTCAGCTCGTCACAGCCCATGACGCCGATGCCCTTGCCGCACTGGCACCAGATGCCGAGGCGGTAGATCGTCGCTCCCTCCGTTCTGTGCTGCGGTCCATTGGACGGGTCGACGCGGTGGTGTTCGGTGGCGGCAGCCTGCTTCAGGACAGCACCAGTTTCCGCAGCCTGATCTACTACCTGCTGATCATCGCCATGGCGCGATTGCGGGGTCGGCCGGTGCTGCTCTGGGGTCAGGGACTTGGACCGCTGCAACGTCCGCTCAGCCGCAGGTTGGTGCGCCTGGTTCTCCCGGTTTGCCGCAGTGCCAGCTGGCGGGATCAGGCGTCCATGGATCGTGCCAGCCGTTGGGCTCCTCGGATGCCTATGCAGCTCGCCCCTGACCCGGTCTGGGGATTGCCCCGAAAGCCCTGGTCTGGAGGCCAATCGATTGTGGTGTGCTGGCGCCCTTCGCCACTGCTTGGAATGCAGGGGTGGTCTCTGTTGCTGAATGCTCTGAGTCGGCTGGCGGAGGACCTTGATGCCCCGGTCCGATGGTTGGCGTTTCATCGCCATCAGGACGGCGCGTTGCTCGACTGGCTCACCGATCAAGGGGCGGTCCCGCCAGGCCTGCATTCACGTTCTACAACGGTGATTCCATCGTCTCTCGAAACGGTCTTTGCCTCAGTCCGCAAAGCACGCCTGGTTATTCCGATGCGACTCCATGCATTGATCCTGGCCCGACTCGCGCTCTGTCCGATGGCGGCCCTGAGTTATGACCCGAAGGTTGAAGCCGCGGCTGCCATGGCGGGAGTTCCCTGCAGCTCTCTCGATGCGCTGCCGGATGAGCAGACGCTGCTGAAGCAATGGCGAGAGGCTATGGATACTCCGGCGGATTCTGATCAGATTGAACGGATTCGTGCCGCGGCGGCCCACCACGGCAATCATCTCAGACGTTATTTGCCTCAGCGGTGATATTCAGTTTTGTGCTGATCAAAGCTGCGGTCAATGGCCTGACCGATGGTGAGGCCAACTGGCAGATTGCCCCCAAAACTGGTGCCCAGGATGTGGCGGTATTTTTTTGAATCGACGAGTCGATATGTGGCGTCCGGCAACGGGATGTAGTTGCTCGTGGTTACAAGAGAGCTGATGTTGCGCAGGTAATAGCTGATGAATTGCCTGAAGGGTTTGTTGTTTCTCAGCGACTGATCATTGATGTAGAGAAAGAGTGGGCGGGAAAGAGGGCGATATTTTTCATTTTGCACACTCTTGACAGAGGGCATGACGGCGTTGTCTTTTGGGTTGACAATTTTGACTGCCTTTAGTTTGTCTGTGTTGTTTTTATAGTAGGCATAGCCAAAATAGGCCAGAGCTTGCCGGTTATCGGCAACGCACTTCACCAATTCGTTATCGTCTTCTCTGGCTAAGTAATCCGTCCTTGAGTTTGTTTTAGCACCATTAACAGTTTTGTTGAAAACATCATAAGTGCCTGAGTCATTGCCAGGCCCACATAATTTGATGGGCTGATCTGGATAATCAAGATTCACCTGATTCCAGCGGTTGATGGTTCCTTGGGCACTCTTGTTCCAAAGCCTGGAGAGTTCGTTGACGGTCATTGATCGTGACCAGTCATTGCCTGGGTTGACCACCACGGTGATGGCATCAAAGGCGATGGGAAGTTCAATGAAATTGATGCCGTTCTCCGCGCAACGTTTCAGCTCTTTGCCGGAGATCGGTCGCGATGCGTTGGCCAGTGGAATGTTGCCATTACAGAATTCTCGAAACCCTGCCGTTGATCCTGTTTCCTTGATGTCAAAGTCAACAGATTTGCCCTGACCTGTTGTTCGATATCCCTGAGTCGCGGCCTTGGTGATCGGGAATACGGTGCTGGATCCACTGATGCGGATGGTGTTAGCACCCTCTGAGGAGCTGGCAGCTAACCCAATCAAAGCGCTGCACCCTGCAATCACAAGGAACGAACGGAGCGCGAAACGGGACCCCATCGGAGTTGAGAAATGTGCCCTAATGATGCGGTTTGCTGAATCCCGTGGGGTTAAGCCTCGGTTATCCAGCCGTTGCCGACTCCTCGAGTGTCGACTCGACAGCGATGCGGCGCAGGGCCTGCATCAACTGCTTGGCCAGGTCATGATCCATCGGTGGAGTGAGATGCTGCTCGCCATTAATCAGACCCTTGAACTGACCGGGAGGCATGTTCAAGTGGCGCGCCAGGCACTGTTGCGTGTCGAAGGCCTGCACGCTGTGCTCAATCACCCGGAAGCGAACGCGCCAGCGGGGGCAGATCGCTGCCCCCTGCTCGACCCGACGAAGTCCCTTTATATCGGCCAGAACCAGTGCTTCTTCTCCTTTGTTCAAGGGCCACTCCAGCTTGGGAAGCAGCTGCCAGGAGGCTGCCCCCGAGCGTCGAACAGCCAGCACGGTCACTCCGTATCCACACTGCAGTCTGGAGACGCTGAGGTCATGCAAAATATCTTTGGCACCGATCGGATAGCGCACCAGCATCAGATTGCTGCCATCCACCCGGCGGATTTCCCTCACTTCTTCGCCAAAGGCCGTTGCCACCAGGGCATCAGCGGCAATGCCAACCGACTCGATGACGGTGATCCCCCCGAGAAGGTCGCCGAGAGCATCGGCACCCGGCAGATGCTTGGTGGCGATCACGAGACGTGCCTGCGGATGTTGCTCCTGCAGTTCCAGGACCAGTCGCAGATTGGCCATCAGGTCTCTGGAGAGAAGAGCGCCCCCCTGCAGTGGTGTGCGCCGTCTCCAGCGCAGGGCAGTTTCGAGGGAAACGCCCTCGCCATGGTCGGACTGGTGAACTCGAACGATCGACAGGTTGTCGCCTTGCAGGCGTTCGGCCACACGGTTGCCGAGGTGCTTGCCGTCCATCACCAACACCATGGAACTGTTCCGACGAGGGGGCCGTCGACGACGCAATCCAAGGCGGTTGCTCAGAAGTTGTTCGGTCATGAAGGCCATCACCGCCGAGGTCAGCAGCGTGCCGAACAGGGCATAGATCAGCGTCAGCACCAACGTGCTGACCGGCAGTGAGCGCACATCGCCATCGCTCGCTTCGATCAGCACATTCACCGGATCCACGAATTCACCCTTCAGCAGGCCGAAGGTGGCGAATAGCAGCTGCGGGTGCCGTAGCTCTGCCCGTAGACCATCAGTCCAAGCAGGATCAGCAGATCGGCCAGGGCCAGCGTGATCTCCAGCAGGGTCGGATGGAAGACTCTCGTGATGATCTGCGCCCAGCGGTCGCGCAGGCTTGATGCGACGGCATCGACCAGTCGGATCCAGCGGCTGTTCAGTTGCTGCCGATGCCTCCGTCGAATGCTGTCATCGACCTGAACCATCATCGGATTGACCGTTGTTGGCAGATCTCCAGCCTCGAGCTGTAAGGGGCGTTGGACACCAAGACTGGTGCTGCGGCCCAGACGAATCCTGACGCCATCCACACGGAACGTCGCCGGGTGAGCGTCCTTGCGCATTGTCTGTGCGATCGCACCAGCAGTGAGCAACTGGGGATCCACGGTGATCAGATTGGTGAAGCGTCGTTCCAGCAGACGGTTCAGATCCCCTTGCTGGCTGCTGGAGCGAACGACAACGGTGGCGTTGTGATTAAGAAGCCGAACTTGCAGCGCCGTTTCCAGATTGATGGTGTTGTCTGAGCTGAGGATCAGCACGCTCCGGGCCCGTTGAACGCCTGCGGCTTTCAAGGTGGAGGGGAGACGCATGTCACCGAGAATCACCCCCTCTTTCAGAGCAGTTCGAAGCTCAGCTGATTGCCATTGGGGGGCTGCTGATCGATGCAGACGAGAGGATGATCGAATTCCAACAGTCGTTTCAGGCAGGCCTGCCCGAGGGATCTCAGGCCGCAGAAGAGGATCGGAGTTCGTTCGGGAGTCATCCAGCCAGCCGACGTCCACTGCTGGCATCAAAGCGATGCTCAGCACGGGTCGGCCAGCTCACTGATAAGGACTCGCCCAGGGCGGCATCACCAGAACAAAGCATTCGCAACGCACCACGCGGGCTGTCCAGCAACAACAATTGGCTCGCGCCTTGCCATTCACGGCTGATCAAACGGCAGGGCATCCCCTCGACATCGAAGCGAAGGTCTTCCGGTCGAATGCCGATCGTGAGCTGTTGATCAATGTTCAGCAGATTGATCTGGGGACGGCCGATGAAGCTGGCGACAAAGCAGCTGGCCGGAGTTTTGTAGAGCTCTTCAGGGGTTCCGATCTGTTCGATGCGTCCCCCCTTGAGGACCGCGATGCGGTTGGCCAGAGCCATCGCCTCCTGCTGGTCGTGGGTGACGTACACCACAGGTTGCGATCCCTGCAGGATCAGTTGGCGTAGTTCCGGACGCAGCTCATCGCGCAACTGTGCATCCAGGTTGCTCATCGGTTCATCCAGCAGGTAAACGCGTGGATCACGAAGTAGTGCTCTGGCCAGTGCAACCCGTTGACGCTGGCCCCCGGAGAGCTGCTGGGGACGTCGATCGGCCATCTCACTCAGTCGCACCGTGTCCAGAACCGAGTTGATCCGTTGTTGGCGTAGAGCGGGGGCAACACCACGGATCTTCAGCCCTAGAGTGAGGTTCTCCCGAACGCTCAGGTGAGGAAACAGCGCATAGCTCTGGAACACCATGGCGATGCGACGGCGTTCCGCTGGGATGGTGTCCAGGCGAGCACCATCAAGTTCAATCGATCCCTCGTCCTGCCGCTCTAACCCGGCGATCAATCGCAGGGCCGTGCTTTTGCCACAACCGCTGGGACCCAGCAGCGCGACACATTCACCTTCACGGACCTGCAGGTTGAGATCCCGCAGGATCCACTGGTCTCCGAAGCGTTTGCCGAGCCCGTTGAGATGCAACATCAGCCTTTGATTGCTCCGTTGGTCAGCCCGGATACGATCTGACGCTGACAGATCAGCACCAGAAGCAACAGAGGAATCGACCCCAGCACGGTGGCGGCGGCATAGGCGCCGTAGGGAATGGAATAAATCGATGATCCGGCAATCCGGGCCATCGCCACCGGAAGGGTCAGCAGGTCATCTCGGCTGAGCCAGGTCAAGGCGATGGGGTATTCATTCCAGGCGAAAAGAAACACCAGGATGGCTGTGCTGGCGGTGGCTGGAGCCAGCAGGGGCACCAGCACCCAACGGAGACGCTGCCACAGGCTCAGACCCTCCAAACGGGCGGCATCTTCCAATTCCCTGGGTAAGCCTTCAAAGGCAGAGGTGAGCAACAGCAGGGCCAGGGGCATTGCCAACCCTGCGTAAGGCACGGCCAAGGCGATGAGGTTGTTACCAAGTGCAAAGCGACGGGCCAGCTCCAGCAATGCCAGAAACAGCAGGACGTATGGGAACAGAGCAGCTCCAGCGGTGATCCAACGCAGCAGCTGACGCAGCTGTTGGGGGACTCTGGCCAGGCCATAGGCAGCTGGAATGGCCAGAACAAGCGTGATCAGCGTGGTGAGTCCGCTGACGACGGCACTGTTGAGCAGGTAGCGCAAGAAGGGAGGGTCGCTTGCCCACAGCTCTTGGTAGTGGACCAAGGTCCAACGCTTCAAAAGCGGAATCGATCCATCCACCAGAGCTTCTGCAGTGGACAAGGAGCTGATCAGCTGCCAGAGCATCGGCAGCAGCGACCACAGCAACAGCAGGCTGATCCAGGGCACGAAACGGCGATTCATGACTGCACCGGCCTGATCAACCCACCCAGGCGCAGAAGCATCGCCAGGGCCAGTACCGCCAGCGTGAGCAGCAGGAACCCTGCCAGCATCACTGTGGAGCTGTAGCCGAAATCGAGGAAGCGCATGGCATTGAGGAAGGCATACAGCGCGACGCTCTCGGTGCTTCCGGCTGGCCCACCTCCAGTGAGAACCTGAATCAGATCAAAAACGCCGAAGGCCTGGGCACCGCGGAACAGCAGGGCAATCAAGACGTAGGGCATCAACAACGGCAGGGTGATGCTCATCAAGGCCTGATGCGGCCGTCCGCCCTCGAGACGGAAGGCGCTGTAGAGATCCTCGGGAATGGTCTGCAATCCAGCCAGCAACAGCAGTGCAATGAAAGGCGTTGTCTTCCAGACATCGGCCACAACAGTCACCAGCCAGGTCGATGCCGGTGTGGACAAGAGATTGAGTGGTCCCAGACCCACAACCTCAGCGAGGCGTTCCAACGGGCCATAGGGCGTATTGAAGATCCAACGCCACCCGAGGGCCATCATCGTGGTGGGGAGTGCCCAGGGCAGCAGGGCCAGGGCCCGCACCACGCCCCGCCCCCGCCATCGTTGATCCAGCAACAGCGCGATTGCCAGGGCGAGGACTAGTTCAAGCCCAACGGACACCCCGGCAAAGCGTGTTGTCTGCAGCGCGTCCTGCCAGAAGCGCTGGTCGTCCAGCAAGCGAATCCAATTTGCCCCGCCATTGGCCACAGGATTCAGACCGGTCAACACGGAATCGGCGTGGAAACTCAGCCAGCCGTAGCGGAGCATGGGCCAAACGAAGACCAGACCCATCAGCAGCAAAGCCGGCAGCAGCAACAGCACGGTCATGCCTTGCCCCCAGCGGATCGGAACAGGGTGATGGTTGAGGCCTGGGCCTGAGCCATCCCTTCATCCGGATCAAGATCACCTGTGAAGATTCCGCTCAGCTGACGCTGCAGCACATCGCTCATCTGGGCATAGAGCGGAGACATCGGGCGTGGGACCGCATGATCCAGGGCCTTCTCCAACTCGGGTAAGACCGGTGACCGTTGGACCAATTCAGGATCACGGAAGAGCGCTCGTGCGGTGGGGGTGTAGCCCTGGTTCAGAAAGCGCTCCCGTTGGGCGTCCTGACTGGTGAGGTAGCGGATCGCTTCAGCTGTCGCTGAGGGATGGGGCGTCTCCCGCAACATGCTCAATCCCCAGCTCCCGAGGGTGGCGGCGGGAGTCTCCCCCGGCAAGGCCACCATCGTGGTGACGCCGACCCGGCCCTTCACAGCACTGTCGTTTCTCTGCAACTCCGACCAGGCGTAAGGCCAGTTGCGCATCAGTGCTGCGTCACCGGCCTTGAAGGCCTGCAGCGATTCCGACTCGGCGTAGTTGGTGACGGCCCGGGGACTGAAGCCATTGCTGATCAGATCGCTCATCCAGGTCGCGGTTTGCCTCGCCGCAGGGCTGTCGAGATTCGGTTCGCCGGTGGTGGGGTTGATCCATGACCCACCAAAGGCCTGCAGCAGTTCCACAAAGTCGCAGCTGAGCCCTTCGTACTGCCGGCCTTGCCAGACAAACCCCTGGGATGCGCGACCCTCCTCCTGCAGCTTGCTCACCACGGCGGTGAGTTCATCCGGCGTCGTGGGTGGGCTTGGCATCAGGTCTGTACGCCAGTAAAGAAGTCCAACATCGGCACCCAATGGCCAGCGGTACAACGCTCCGTCCACCCAGTTGCCAAGTCTGGCTCCCGCCACGAGGTCGTCTTCATCAGCCTGGTCAAACCATGGATCCAAGGGTTCAAGCCATCCGGCGGCCACATACTTCGGCAGCCAGGTCACATCCACCAGCAGTGCATCAAAGGGGGGGGAACCCAGCAGGAGGCTGCTGATGGCCAGATCGGAAATGGATTCCGTTTCCAGGGGGCCTCGGCTGATGCTGAGATGAATCCGCCCGCGGTGGTCATCGTTGAACCGATCCACCAATGCCGCTGTGGCATCGGCGTAGGGGGCTGGCATCAGGATCGTGACCGACTGCACCTGCTGCTGACGGCCCCAGGCGACACCCATGAGCAGGACAAATCCGAGCCCAAGGGCGATCAAGCTGCGCCGAAAGACCATCAGCCGACGGTGGCTACTTCCGGAAAACCTGCCAGCTGTTCTTCGGCCCAGTCCTGAACGGTGTAAGCCTCAACAGCGGCTGACATGGTCTCCATGCGTTGGCGTTGTTCGTCTTCCGGCATGGCCAGGGCGGCCTCGATGGCGTCATCCATCCGACGGTTGGAATAAGGGTTTGTCAGGACAGCCCCTTCCAGGACCACCGACGCACCGGTGAATTCAGAAAGCACGAGGACACCGCCGCGATGGCGACGTGCCGCGGCGTATTCCTTGGCGACAAGATTCAATCCATCCCGCAGCGGTGTGATCCAACAGACATCTGCATGGCAGAACCAGGCCACCATCTCGTCGTAAGGAATCCGCCGCGTGGAGAAGCGCACTGGAATCCAATCAACCTGACTGAAACGACCATTGATGCGTCCGGCCATTTCCTCAATGGAGCGCTGCGTCTCCTCGTAAATCTTCATCCCGCTGGCGGCCGCCACGCAGGCCAGCATCAGTACCACTTCCCCATGGAGATCCTCTCGGCGTTCGAGGAGGCGTTCAAAGGCCAGCAGTAACTCTTCATTGCCTTTGGTGTAATCAACCCGGCTTGCAGAAAGGATCAGTTTGCGTCCTTTCTTGGTGTCCTGGACGATCATCTCTCCATAACTTTCAACGGATGCACTCCAGGACAGCTCCTGGATCACATCGGGTGAGGTTCCAACAGGAGAACTCAGCAATTGAATGCGTCGACCGTTGTGATCCAGGTGGCTCGTGACCGTTCCTTCTGAAAGAGCCGTGCCGACTGTGATGAACTTCTGGTCAACAGAGACTTTTGAACCTCGTTTGGCGCCCACCAAGGTGCTTGCAGCACGGGCGAAATTCTCGGTGTAGCGCGGGATGTGAAAGCCAACTACATCGCAACAGAGCAGACTTTCCAAAATTTGTTCGCGCCAGGGAAGGATGGCGAAGACGTCGTTACCTGGAAAGGGAGTGTGATGGAAGAAGGCAATTTTTAAATCCGGACGCTGCTGCCGGATGTAACCCGGTGCAAGCCAGAGGTTGTAATCGTGGACCCAGACTGTGGCACCTTCAGCGGCCTCATTACAGGCTGCGTCAGCGAAACGCTTATTGACTTCCTCAAAAATGCCCCAGTTGGCATTGTTGACATTGAAATGAGTCGGAAAAGTATGAAGAATAGGCCAAAAGCATTCCTTTGAGGTGATGTGATAGAAGCTAGATATCTGTTCATCGGCTAGCGGAATCCTGCACAATGCGAATGGAGAGGGGTTGGTCATCTCAAGTCGTTCAACATCCATCTCTTCAGGATGATCAACACGACGCCATGCAATCCAGGTGCCGTCATTCCGTGACCTGAAGAGATTTCTTAAAGTTGGAATGATGCCGTTTGGACTCTTCTGATCAACCCAGATTTGGCTCCCTTGAGCATCTTTTGCCTCGTCAAAAGGAGTTCGGTGATAAAGGATAACGAACGAGCTCTGTCCCATATAACGATTACCACTCAGTTTCAATCACCATTTCATGACTGGACTGTTTCTGTCAAACAGAGGTGTTGTTTTGCAGATCCGTGATCGCGTCGAGTACCTCCAGGGCATGTCCACTCGGTCTCACCGCGACCCATCGTTGACGAAGAATCCCGTTTGGATCGATCAGAAAAGTGTGTCGCAGAGAGTACGGCGCCATCCAGGACCCGTAGGCCTTGCTGACCGTTCCATCAGGGTCGGACAACAGGGGGAAGCTGAGACCTTCGCTCTCGCAGAACGACTCATGGTCGTCGACGCTGTCGGCACTGATGCCAACCACTTCGGCACCTGCTGCCAGGAAATCACTGTGCAGAGACTCAAACCCCCTGGCTTCAATCGTGCAGCCGCCTGTGAAATCCCGTGGATAGAAATACACGGCAAGCCATCGGCCGCGCAGATCATCGCTGGACCAGCGATCTCTATCGGGTTCACGACGGCTGGAACCCGGCAAATCGAAGCTTGGTGCTTCAGTGCCTTGTTCCAAAACAACCCCACCGAGGGACCAGGCCTTCGATGGGGTGATCGACAGTGCTGTCAACAGCAAGCCGGACTTGATGAACAGATCCCGCCGGCGCACACGTTGAAAATCAGAGTTTGGCCAGGTTAATGCCCAGAGACTTGGCATATGGGCCCAGGCCCTTCTTCTGGATGGTCTTGAGGGCGCGGGTGGTGACGCGCAGGTTCACCCAGCGCTTGCCCTCAGCCCACCAAAGACGTCGATTCTGCAGATTCGCCTGCTGCAGCTTCTTTGTTCGGATGTGGGAATGGCTCACTGCCATGCCGTTATTGGCGCGAGTACCGGTGAGCTGGCACACCCGAGACATGTCGTCGTCCTTCTGCTTGAGGTTCTTCAGACCTGAACAATCAGATCCAAACTACTATCTTATCAAAAAGTGGAGGTCACATCCCCCTCTGCATCAACGTCCCGATCAGTTCAGCGCTGCGGGTCTGAAAGCCACTGAGTTCATTGGGCTCAAGGCCGCCGACACCCAGTCGAGCCATGTCGTAAATGTGGCGAGCAATGTCCTGGGCCAAGGCCTCCGTCGGTGAGCTCTGAGCATCGCCGACGAGCACGCTGCCGGCCTTCAGCTTCAGCATCCCCTCCACCAGGGGATGTCGCTTGTTCACCAGAAGAACGTGATGGTCCGGCAGGCCTGGAAGCCGCTGTTCCATCAGGGCTCCCATGTCATTGAGGCGCCGCATCTGCTCCGGCAGCAGGATCATCGCCGGCGGTGCACCCTCAGCCTTCAAAGCCTGCACTTGCACGGTCACCTTGTCGTTGGACAGCGCGGTCTTGATCAGATCCCTCAGTCGATCAGATTCCGTTGTGCCGTCCTGGTCGGTAATTTCCGCGTCGTTGTCCTTGAGGCTGTCATCAAGCTCGGCATCGACACGCTGAAAGGTCAGATCCTCATGGCGCTGTTCGAGCCATGGGATGAACTGGGTGTCGACCACCGTCTCCAGATTCAGCACTTCCATTCCTTGGGAGGTCCAGAGGTTGAGTGCACCGGCCTGGGCCACGTCGTCGGTGCTGTACAGGATGCGCTTGTCGTTGTTGCTGTCCAGTCGGCTGCGGTAGCCCTCCAGAGTGGTGAAGGCACGATCACCGGCGCTGATTGGATCAGGGATGTCGCCATCTGCTGCAGAGGCGCTGGTGCCGAACAGAATCAGCTCCGCCACCTGGTCGGCGAACTTGTCGTCCTCCATGGCGCCGATCTTCACGAAGGGTGCCAAGGACTCCCAGGCCTCTGCATAGGCGGTGGGGTCGTCTTTCTTGAGGTTGCGCAAGCGGTCAGCCACCTTTTTGGCAACGAAATTGCCGATGGAGCGAACGCGGCGGTCGGTCTGCAGGGCACTGCGGCTGACGTTCAGCGGGATGTCGGGTGAATCGAGAACGCCACGGAGGGGAAGCAGGTAACGCGGCACCACCTCCTTGATGGAATCACTGACGAACACCTGATTGCAGTAGAGCTTGATTTCGCCTTTCTCCCAGTCCGCACGACCGGTCTGCCTGGGGAAGAACAGAATTCCCTGCAGGTTGTAGGGGTAATCGGTGTTCAGGTGAACCCAGAGCAGTGGGTCACCCTGAAATGGGTAGAGGTAGTTGTAAAGATCGATGTAGTCCTTGTCGGTGAGCTCCCGGGCGCTCTTTCGCCACGGGGCATCCATCTTGTTGACTGTTTCCCCCTCCAGCTGCACCGGCACTGCCATGAAATCGCAGTAGGTGTTGACCAGGGTGCGGATCCGAGCTGGCTCGATGTACTCCAGCTCCTCCTCCATCAAGTGGAGAATCACATCGGTGCCTGGCTGATCACGCTCAGCGGAACTGAGGCTGAAGTTGGGGGATCCATCACAGCTCCATCGCACCGCTTCGCTGTCCGGCCGGGCCGATCGCGTCACCAATTCCACCTGCTCCGCCACCATGAAACTGGAGTAGAAGCCCAGGCCGAAATGGCCAATGATCGCATCTCCCTCCTGTTCGTACTTCTCCAGAAAATCCTCGGCACTGGAGAAGGCCACCTGGTTGATGTAGCGCTTCACCTCATCGGCGGTCATGCCGATGCCGTTATCAGCAATGGTGAGCGTTTTGGCTTCTCGGTCAACCGTGATGCGTATGACCCCGTCTTCGCCTTCGCTGCAGTCGCCCGCCATGGCCGCCATACGCCGCTTGCTGATGGCGTCGACACCGTTGCTGACTAGCTCGCGGAGAAACACCTCATGGCCGGAGTACACGGCCTTCTTGATGATCGGGAAGATGTTCTCGGTGTGGATCTGAATCTGACCCTGTTCGTCCATCACCGGCATTGGACTGCTGGAAAAATCTGACGATAAAGAGGGGCCCTGAATCCCCTCAAGAGGGAATGCTTGGTGGTTCTCCGAACAACTAGATCAGCTCAGCCGCCCTTCTGAAGGTCAGGGCGCTCCTCGGCCAGGATGGCGCCTTCCACGGGACACACCTGCAGACAGATGCCGCAGTCGATGCAGGTATCGAAATTGATCCAGTAAAAGTCGGTGCCCTTTTTGTTTTTTCCTTGACCCTGATCGATGCAGGCCACGGGGCAGGCATCCACACAGTCGGCAATGCCCTCGCAGACATCGGTGACAATCGTGTGGGCCATAACTCAGTCGTCTCAACCTTAATCCTAAGGATCGATCCAATCAAGTTGGAAGCCACCTTGGTCCGTGGCCTGCTGTTCAGCCAGGCTCCGAGCGCTGAACGGATGCAGTTCAATCACCGCACTTCGGCCCTGTTGATGCCACCAGCGTTGCCGCTCCAGTGCCGCCTCGAGAGTTGACCGCTCCGAAAACGCCACCATCAACTGAGGCGCGAACGACGGGTTGGACGATGCGTCACTCAACAATTCCCGGATCGGATCGATCGCGAGGCTGAAGCCCGCACCAAAGTCTTGTCCCGGTTTGGCACCACAACGGCGAACCAAGTCGTCGTAGCGGCCCCCACGGGCCACCACGATAGGCGCCGAGTGCGTGTCGCACACCAGCTGGAAGACGAGGCCTGTGTAGAGCTCAAATCTCGGTTGAAACGTGGGATCCAGTTGAAGCCTCACGCCCTGGGCTTCTGCCGGTCCCTGGAGCTGGCGGCAGAGCCGATGCAGATCGTCAAACAGAGAGTGAGCACCAAAGCAGGAGGACAGACGCTCGAGGACCTCGTTCGGTGTGCCGCGGCAGTCCAGCAGGCTCAGCAGGGTGGCCCTTAGTTCTTCTTCAAGATCGATGGTTTCCAGCCCAAGGCGGTCGTATTGAATCAACGCGGCGCGGACGGCGTCGCGCAGGACGGGCGGAACGGGGCTGAGCAACAGATCCATCAGTCCCGTGTGCCCCATCAACAGCCGAGGCTGATGCTGAGCATGAAAGTTCAGGCGTTCCACTGCTGCCATCAACAGGCTGAGCAGCTCCATCTCGGCTTCGATCGGTGCAACACCGAACAGCTCCACACCGCACTGCAGATTCTCTTCTATGCAATGCCCACCTTCATCAGCTGCTCTCGACTGAAACACCGTTCCAGACGCCCAGAGACGCAGCGGCCTGGGCCTTGAGGCCAGCCGGGTACAAGCAGCCCTGGCGATGGATGCGGTCATCTCCGGGCGGAGGCCCAGGGGCTCATCGGCCACCAACCGCACAACGTCTTCGCTGGCGATGGCCCCACCGGCCATCAAGGTGTCAAGACGTTCCACCCGAGGAGGGGAGACCTCGTCGTAGCCCCATAAACGAAATACAGAAGCCAGGCGCTCGCTGAGCGCCCGGTTGGATTCCACCTGACGTGGATTCAGATCCCTCGCGCCAGCTGCGGGTTGCAGCGCCATCTCCGGAATTTTCGGCGTTGCCTCAGGATCCCATGGCCGTCACCTCCGGTGCACCGAAGGCATCACCGGATAGAGGCTTCACCTGGGCCAGCACGTCAACAATGCTCGGATGCAATGCCGGACCAGCCGCCACCACGCGGCCGCTGCGGAGATCGAACTCCTCACCGCCATATCCGCTGATGGTTCCGCCTGCGAGTTCCACCAGCGCCACACCGGCAGCAAGGTCCCAGGGCGCAAGACCTCGTTCCCAGTAACCGTCCTGACGACCAGCAGCCACAAAGGCCAGATCCACAGCAGCAGCACCACCTCGGCGAACCCCTCGGGTCCGATGGCTGAACCAGCAGAACTGGGCATAGTTGTTGTCGAGCCGCGTGTGGCGGTCGTAGGCAAACCCAGTCACCAGAAGGGAGTCCTCCAGACGCTCGCAAGTGCTCACCTGAATCTTGCTGTCATTGCAGTGGGCTCCATGACCTGGAGCACCCCAGTACGTCTCCCCGAGGAACGGAACGGCGATGGCTCCCAGAATCGGCCGTTGACGAAACGTCAGCCCGATCGATGTGGCGAAGAATGGGTACCCGTGGGTGAAGTTGGTGGTGCCATCCAGGGGATCGACGCACCAACGCAGCCCGTCCTGTTCACCGGCGGCACCGCTTTCTTCAGCCAGAACAGCGATGTCTGGGGTTTCTCTGCCGAGAACCTCAAGAACAACGCGTTCGGCTGCCACGTCCGCATTGGTGACGAGATCACCAGTGCGCCCTTTGCTTTCAATCGAGCTCAGCCGCCCGTAGTGGCGCATCAACTCAGCCCCACCTGCGTCAGCGGCCTGTCGCGCAACAGTCACCAGGGCGCCAAGCCTGTCAGCGCTCAGACCAGCATCATTGGCCGCTGCACTGCAGATCGATGAGGTCATGGTCATTCCTCGTCCAGGGGTAGTCCTGCCGTCACCTTGCCGCGGCCGAAATGGCGGCCGAACTGCAGGTCATACACCTCATCTTCGTCCTGGGTTTCGGCTTCGAGAGGGCCGATGGCTCGAGCCACGCATAGCAATCCATAGCCCTGCTGCCTCAGCTCATGGGACAGGCCCATCGCCTCGCGTTGATCGAGCTGCCCTTGTTTCACCCGGACGGCACAGCTGGTGCAGCAGCCGTTGCGGCATGAGAAAGGCAAGGGATCGCCCTGACGCTCGAAACTGTGGAGGATGTACTCCCCCTCTGGAACTTCGTGGGTGATGGTTCGTTGTTCCTGGCGCCAGTGAATGGTGATGCGGTGACTGGTGCCCATCCGGTCTGACTGGAACGCCCTGCTACATTCGCACCTGCCCCACGTGAAAGCCGGTGGAGAGCTGGCCGAGTGGTCGAAGGCGCAGCACTGGAAATGCTGTATAGGGGCAACTCTATCGAGGGTTCGAATCCCTCGCTCTCCGCTTCTCCGGTCCATCAGGACCGGATTTTTTTTGCTTGATCTCCAATAAAAAAGGGTGGAGTCATCCACCCTTTCTCGATCAAAACTGGATTGAGTGATCAACCGAAACGGCCGGAGACGTAGTCCTGGGTGGCCTGCTGTTGAGGAGAGTTGAAGATCTTTTCGGTCTCGTTGAATTCCACCAGGTAGCCCACCTTGCCGCTGCCGCCTTCAACTGCCTCTGCGTTGTAGAACGCTGTCATGTCGCTGACTCGAACGGCCTGCTGCATGTTGTGGGTCACGATCACGATCGTGAAGCTCTTCTTGAGTTCGTGCATCGTTTCCTCGATCTTCAATGTGGAGATCGGGTCCAGAGCCGAACAAGGTTCATCCATCAGGATCACTTCCGGCTGGATGGCAATCGTGCGTGCAATGCAGAGGCGCTGCTGTTGACCACCCGAGAGGGAATAACCACTTTCATTCAGCTTGTCCTTGCATTCGTCCCAGACAGCGGCCTGGCGCAGGGACCGTTCCACGAGTTCATCCATGTCACCGGTGAAACCGTTGATCCGGGCACCGAAGGCAATGTTCTCGTAGATGCTCTTGGGAAAGGGGTTGGGCTGCTGGAACACCATCCCGATCCGACGACGCACTTCAACAGGGTCAACACTGGCACCGTAAAGATCGACACCGTCGAACAAAACACGACCCTTGAGGGAACATCCCTCGATCAGATCGTTCATGCGGTTGAGGGAGCGCAGCACCGTCGACTTACCGCAGCCGGATGGACCGATGAAGGCGGTGACTTTTCCGCGTGGAACATCGCAGTAGACGTTCTTCACGGCTTCGTAGCTGCCGTAGCTAATAGTGACGTTCTGAATCGAGATCGCGGTGTCGTCCGAGACCTGATGCTGTTCAGTTTGAAGTTGTGAGGTGGTCATGGCTCGGATAGGAGGCGAGGAGAGTACGGGAAGGATGGATGTCTGATGGATTGAAGGGCCGTCGTCCGGTTACTTGGCAGCAAATCGGGCCAGCCAACGGGAAAAGAGATTCAGGCCGAGGATCATCACAACGAGCACAAACGATGCGGACCAAGCCAGTTCGTTATGGAACTCATAGGGCATGATCGCGAAGTTGTAAATCAGAACCGACAACGTCGCGATTGGAGCAAAGATTCCATCGGTGGACAGAAGATCAGACCAGAAGGGCGAGAAAAGGGCAGTGAAGATCAATGGGGCTGTTTCACCAGCGGCCCTGGCGATCGCCAGAACCACTCCCGTGGCAATGGGCGTGAATGCCGTCGGCAGAGTGATTCGCACGATCGTGACGAATCTGGAGGCACCAACCCCCAATGCTGCCCGTCGCAAGTCATCTGAGACAAGCTTGAGACCTTCGTCGGTGGTTTTGATCACCGTGGGCAGCATCAGAATTGAGAGGGCCATGCCGCCAGCCAGCGCGCTGTAGGCATTGCCGAACAGCACACGACTGGTGACGATCGTTCCGTAAATGAACACACCGGCGATAATCGATGGAACACCTGAAAGCACGTTCGTTCCGAAGCGGATGAATTGAGCAAACCAACCGCTACGTGAGTACTCAGCGAGAAAAATTCCACCGCCAACACCAACAGGTATGGCGATCAATGCAGCAACAACGGTGACGACAATCGTGCCAACAATGGCATTGGCAATACCACCACCATCAAGTCCCGGTGGCGGAGGCAATTCCGTGAACAACGCTAGAGAGATCTTGCTGCCACCTTTCACGATGACGTAGCCAAGAACGAGGATCAACGGCAGAACAGCCACCGCTGAAAAAATGCCAGCAATAACTGTGAGGATTCTGCTGCCTACATTTCTGGCCAGACTTGGTTTGTAGGAGAGGTCAGGAATCGCCTCGGAAGCGCGATTGGAGTAAAGGGAAGTCATGATCAGTACTTAAGGCTGAGACGCTTCACGAGCCATTGGGCGAAGATGTTCACCGCAAGGGTCATGATGATCAAAATAAATGCCGCATACATCAGAGATGACACCTGAGAGCCATCAGCTTCACCGAATTGATTGGCAAGCATGGCTGCAATTGTGTTGCCGGGTGCCAGCAATGAAATGCTGAAGTTGTTGGAATTACCAATGATCATGGTCACCGCCATGGTTTCACCCATGGCGCGTCCAAGCGCCAGCATCACGCCGCCAACAATTCCTGAAACCGCTGCGGGCAGCATCACGTTCATGATTGCGCCCCAACGGGTTGTGCCGACGCCATAGGCCGCCTGTCGCAGTTTCTGAGGAACCTGATTCAGGGAGTCTCGGGAGATGGCCGTGATGATGGGCAGAATCATCACCACCAGAATCAAGACCGCAGGAACCGTTCCAGGGCCCATGGGTGGGGTACTGAAGAATGGGAACCAATTGAACAGCTGATAAAGCAATTCAAGTGCTGGACGAATGAATGGCTCCAACACGAAGATGGCCCAAAGGCCAAGAACGACCGAGGGAATCGCCGCCAGCAATTCGACCATCACACCGATCACATCTCGAATGTGCCGCGGAATGATGTTTTCGGTGATGAAAATCGCAGTGCCAACGCCCAGTGGAACGGCGATCAGCAACGACAACAGGGAGGTGACCAACGTTCCATAGATGGCGGCTCCTGCGCCGTATTCATCGTCAACCGGATTCCAATCGGAGGTGATGAGGAACTGCCAGCCGTAACGCCCCATCGACTCCAGGCTTCCCTGGAAGACAACGATGAGGATCAAGAACAACACCACGGCGACCATGGAAGCCAGGATCACAGCGAGGTTCTTGAATCCATCGTCCACCAGCTTTTCTGACGGAGGTCGGTTCCGCAGAAGGTACTGATTATCCTTTTCGCTGGACATTCCCACACTTACACGCCCCGCCAACGTATCGACGGGATTGGTTTAAGTCACTAAGAACGGCTTAACGACATTCCTCTGCTGGACGTTGATCTGAGCATGTGGGCTGGTCGATGCCGTTAGCGTGGAGCGACAGGTTTTGGACGTATGGGGCGGATCGTCGGGATCGATCTGGGGACCACGAACTCGGTTGTTGCCGTTCTGGAGGCAGGCCGCCCTCACGTGATTGCCAATGCCGAGGGTGGCAGGACCACCCCATCAGTGGTTGGTTACAGCAAAGACCAGGAACTGCTGGTGGGACAGCTGGCGAGACGTCAGCTGGTGCTGAGCCCTCGCAACACCTTCTCCAACCTCAAGCGTTTCGTGGGACGCGACTGGGAGGAACTGGAGGACAGCAGCCTTGCCGTGCCTTACACGGTCCGTGCCAATGACCGAGGTCAGGTGCGCGTGCCCTGCCCAGTGACGGAACGGGAATATGCGCCAGAGGAGCTGGTGGCCAGCATCATTCGCAAGCTTGTGGACGATGCCAGCACTTACCTGGGCGAGACCGTCGAAGCGGCAGTCGTCACGGTTCCGGCTTATTTCAACGACGCCCAACGCCAAGCCACCCGCGACGCCGGTCGTTTGGCCGGCATCTCCGTTGAGCGCATCCTCAATGAACCCACTGCTGCTGCACTGGCCTATGGCTTCGATCGCAGCGCCGTTCGTCGCGTTCTGGTGTTTGACCTGGGTGGTGGCACGTTCGATGTGTCGTTGCTCCGGATCGCAAACGGAGTTTTTGACGTCAAGGCCACCAATGGGGATACACAGTTGGGTGGCAATGATTTTGATCAGCGGATCGTGGACTGGATCGCTGATGCCTTTCAGGCTGAGCATGGGGTGAATCTGCGGCGAGACCGCCAGGCCCTTCAACGCCTGACCGAAGCGGCTGAAAAGGCCAAGCAGGAACTGTCCGGCGTTCTCACAACACCGATATCTCTTCCGTTCATCGCAACGGGTGAGAACGGCCCGCTGCACGTGGAGACCAATCTTGATCGCAGCACGTTTGAAGGTCTTTGCCCAGACCTGCTCGATCGTCTGTTGATGCCCGTCCAGAGCGCGTTGCGCGACTCCGGCTGGGCTGCGGATGACATTGATGATGTGGTGCTTGTGGGAGGTGCCACCCGCATGCCCATGGTTCAGCAGCTGGTGCGCACCCTTGTGCCGCTTGATCCCTGCCAATCGGTGAACCCCGATGAAGTGGTGGCCATCGGCGCCGCCGTTCAGGCCGGCATCCTCACAGGGGAACTGCGGGATCTCTTGCTGAACGACGTCACACCTCTCTCCCTGGGGCTGGAGACCGTCGGTGGTCTGATGAAGGTGTTGATCCCGCGCAACACCCCGATTCCTGTGCGCCAGTCCGATGTGTTCAGCACGTCGGAGCCGAATCAGTCCTCGGTGGAGATCCACGTCTGGCAAGGCGAGCGGCAGATGGCCTCGGACAACAAATCACTCGGGCGTTTCCGGCTGTCTGGAATTCCGCCAGCGCCCCGTGGTGTCCCGCAGGTTCAGGTGGCTTTTGACATCGATGCCAACGGGCTGCTGCAGGTGAGTGCCACGGACCGCACCACCGGCAGAAAGCAGTCGGTGTCGATTCAAGGAGGATCCAACCTCAACGAGGATGAAGTCACCGCACTGCTTGCCGAAGCGGAAGCCCGGGCGGATGAGGACCGCCGCAAGCGCAACCAGATTGAACGCCGCAACCGTGCCCAGACGCTCGTCGCCCAGGCGGAACGTCGACTGCGTGATGCCGCCCTTGAACTGGGGCCCTACGGGGCGGAACGTCAGCAGCGCGCTGTTGAGATGGCGATGCGTGATGTGCAGGATTGTCTTGCTCAGGATGATCTGCAGGAGCTGGATCTGTGCCTCAGTGGCCTGGAGGAAGCTTTGTTCGGTCTGAATCGGCGCCTCTCGGCAGAGCGTCAGTCCGATGGACGGCCGCTTCAGGGGTTGCGCAACACGCTTGGCTCACTTAAGGACGAGTTGTTCGCTGATGACTGGGACGATGATCCCTGGGCAGCCCCGAGTGGTCCACCACGGGGACGCAGCATGAACCGCCGGGATCGTGATCCCTGGGACGATGACTTCTACCGCTGATCCTGATTACTGGTCGCTGCTTGGTTTAGGTCCGGAGGCGGATGCCGACCAGTTGAAACGGGCCTTCCGTCGGGAAGCGCGCCGTTGGCATCCGGACCTCAACGGCAACGATCCCGTTGCCGAGGAGCGGTTCAAGCTGGTCAATGAGGCCTATGCCGTGCTCAGTGATCCCCGCCGCCGCCGGGCCTGGGAGCAGGGTGATCGAGAAGGACGGCGTGATCGAGACCCATTTGAACAAGGGTTCCCAGATTTCGAGGACTATCTCGAGGTGGTGCTTGGCCAGCCGTCGCGTCGGTCTGAGACGCCCCCTCCCGATGCGAACGATCCCGGTTCATGGGAGGGACCCCCTGTCGCGGCACCACCACCGCCGCCTCCCGTTCGGGCCGAGGAGGATCTCGAGTCGATCGTGGAGCTGACGCCGGAACAGGCGCTGCACGGCACCACTGTTGAGCTCAACCTTGAAGATGGAACGGTCGTGGAACTCGACACCCCTCCCCTGGCTGGAGATGGCTGGAGGTTGCGGCTCGAGGGCGTTGCCAGCGGAGGGCGCGATCACTTCCTGCAGCTGCGGGTGCTCACGGACGACGGTCTGCGCATTGATGGCCTTCGGGTGCACTACAAGTTGTTGTTGTTCCCCCCGGATGCGGCCCTCGGCTGCGCTGTGGATGTGCCAACCTTGGATGGGCCGGTAACCCTCCAGGTTCCGCCGGGTTCGTCCAGTGGAAGATTGCTGCGTCTGCGTGGGCGGGGCCTTGAGCTGGATGACCGTCGCGGTGATCAGCTGGTGGAGATTGTGGTGGTCATTCCCGCTGACCTCGGCGATGCGGAACGGGCTCTCTATCGCCGACTGCAGGAACTCGCCCTGGAGGCGGAGGACGGCTGAAGCGATCGATGAGAGACTCCGGCTCTGTTGAGGATCGAGTGTTCCCCGCGATGCGCGTCAACGTGCTTCTGTTCGATGCCGGCAGTGACAGTGAGGGGATCCACTCGCTTGAGATTGCCGGTCGGACGGTGGTGCTCCTGTTCGAGAACCCCGATGACGCCGAGCGCTACGCAGGATTGCTCGAAGCCCAGGACTTTCTGGTACCAACCGTTGAATCACTAGACCGTGAAGACGTGGAGCTGTTCTGTCGTGACGCTGGATATGAAGCTCGCTTTGTCGCCTCCGGCTTTGTCCCTGAATCCGACGAAGAGCGGTTGTTCATGGCACCTCCGGAAGCCAACCGTGATGTGAGTCAGTGGAAGGACGAGGAGTCGCTCCCCGAGCCTGAGCCGTCCATATCCAGCGAACTCGACGCTCTGCGCAAACGTCTTGAGGGGTTGCTTTAAACGATGACTCGTTTCCAATCCGACGCTGCCGTCTCGGCCGATCGCGGCCACCTGATCACTGAGCAGCCCAATCCCAGAAGCACCGCCCTGGATCTGCTCGACACAGCCGAGCTGGTGACGTTGTTCGTGGAGGAGGATCGCTGCCCTCAACAAGCCGTAGCGGACGCTTCGGCATCGATCAGTGCGGCTGTTGATTGCATCGCATCCCGACTCAAGGCTGGTGGCCGATTGTTTTATCTGGGGGCGGGAACGTCAGGGCGGCTCGGTGTGCTGGATGCCGCTGAATGCCCTCCAACCTTCTGCAGTGATCCGGAGATGGTTCAAGGCGTGCTGGCTGGTGGTGCCCCCGCACTGCTGCGCAGTTCCGAGGGACTAGAGGATCTGGAGGCCGCCGGTCGAGAGGATCTCGATCAGCGCGGTTTCAATACCGGGGACTGTCTTGTCGGCATTGCCGCTGGCGGCACGACGCCGTACGTGCGGGGTGGCCTCAGCCATGCCCGCAGCATCGGTGCTCTGGCCATTGCCATGGCCTGTGTACCGAGCGATCAGTCTCCACTCCCCTGCGACATCGACATCCGTCTGCTGACGGGGCCTGAACTCCTCACCGGTTCCACACGGCTCAAGGCTGGAACCGCCACCAAAATGGCCTTGAACATCATCTCCACCGCCGTCATGGTTCGGCTAGGCAAGGTGTTCGGCAACCGGATGGTGGATGTTTCCGCCAGCAACAGCAAGCTGGTGGACCGATCCCTGAGAATCCTTCGGGACCTTGGTGGTGTTGAGCGGGATGACGGCCTCGTCTTACTGGATCAGGCGGGTGGTTCGGTCAAGCTGGCCTTGCTCATGGCCAGCAGTGGCCTTCCGTCGAGTGAGGCGATGGAGTTGCTCCAGACCCACGACGGTCAGCTTCGCCAGGCCCTGGCCAGTCAGGGACTTAAACTGGCTCAATCCTGAGGGAATGAGCCCCAGTAGGGCCGCGTGAAGAGATTCAGACGCTCGCGCGTCTTAGGCAGCACGTGTTCGGGGGCCGTGATCAAGGCGTCGGCCAGGGCCGTGTGCGCGGCTGAACTGGGTCGTTGCTCCTTGAGGCTCAACATCAGCCGATTGAGGATCGGTTCTGTGGCCACGGCGTTGGCCTTGAGGTTGCCGACCACCATCTCAACGCTGACGGCGTCATGGTCGTTGTGCCAGCAATCGAAGTCGGTGACCATCGAGAGAGAGGCGTAGGCGAGCTCAGCTTCCCGAGCCAGTCGCGCTTCGGTGTGATTGGTCATGCCGATCACGGAGCATCCCCAGCTTCGGTACAGCAGGCTTTCGGCTCGCGTTGAGAACGCAGGGCCCTCCATACAGAGGTATGTGCCACCACGATGAAGGTGGTGGCCGGCCGGCATCGCCGAGGCTGCAGCCTCCGCCAGGAGTTCGCTCAATCGGGGGCAGAACGGATCCGCCAGGCTCACGTGGGCGACGCAGCCATCACCAAAGAACGACTGAGGTCGTTGTTGGGTCCGATCAATGAACTGATCCGGCACCACCATGTCCCGCGGGCGCAGGTGCTCCTGCAGCGACCCCACTGCCGACACTGAGATCAGCCAGCGAACGTTGAGCTGACGCATGGCCCAGATGTTCGCCTGGTAAGGAATCTCGCGAGGCAACAACTGGTGATGGCGACCGTGACGGGCCAGAAACACCGTCTCCATGCCCTGCAACGTCCCCATCCTGAGAACATCGGAGGGACGCCCGAACGGCGTGTCGAGGCTCAGTTCCTCCACCTGGTCGAGCCCAGGAATGGCGTAAAGACCGCTGCCGCCGATGACACCAACACGGGCGTTGCTGAGGTCGGGCATGGAAGGCCTCTCACTACACTCCAATTTTGCTCGCGCCACCATGACCAAGGCTCTGATGGACACCGACGCAGGGCAGATCGAGCTCGAGCTGTTTGAGTCCGACGCTCCCAACACGGTGGCCAATTTCGTGAAACTGGCCAAGGACGGCTTCTATGACGGCCTCGCCTTCCACCGGGTCATCCCCGGTTTCATGGCTCAGGGTGGATGCCCCAACAGCCGAGAGGGTGCGCGTGGCATGGCCGGCACCGGTGGCCCCGGCTATCAGATCGATTGCGAAATCAATGGCCAGAAGCACCAGGCCGGCACCCTGGCCATGGCCCATGCCGGTCGCAACACCGGTGGCTCACAGTTTTATATCTGCCACGAAGCACAGCCCCATCTGGATGGCGTGCACACAGTGTTCGGTCATACCGGAAACATGGATGTGATTCTGAAGCTCAGCAACGGATCCAAGATCAACAAGGTGACCATTCAGGACTGATCAGTGCCTGGCTGACCAATGCATGAGGGACGGACGTTGCGTCAGACGTTCGTCCCCATTGGTCTGGATGAGCTCAACCAAGGAACGCTCTTCCCGTTCCAATGTTTGTGATGGGTGGAGCGCACTGCGCTCGGTGCTGACGCGAAGCAGTCCAATGCGTTGTGTGGACTCCAGCTGGGCAATCGACTGCAGCAGTGCCAGCGGAGCATCCACCTCCGGCGTCAGCTTCCAGACGAACTGGGGACGGTCCCAGAGCGCCAGCAATCGTGGCTCGTGCAGGGCTTCCAGCGATTGGCCATGGGTCTCAGCGAGATCTTCCACACGGGAGCGGATCGAGGGCAGGCTCTCGCTTCGATCGTTCACCGCAAGGGCGAGAAAGGTGCAGGGACCATCGCTGCAAATGAGATGGCCGAGTTTGTCGCGCTTGGCAGCCAGATAGTCGGCGTTGTGATCACCGGCATCCATCACCAGGGGAACCCGTTCTTCCACCTGAAGTCCATAGCCCCCGAGCCCAGCGATCTTGCGGGGGTTGTTGGTCAGCAGTCGCAAGCGATGGATGCCGAGATCCGAGAGGATCTGCGCCCCCACCCCGTAGTTGCGCAGGTCGGCAGGGAACCCCAGCCGTTCGTTGGCTTCAACAGTGTCCAGGCCTCCATCCTGAAGGCTGTAGGCGCGAAGTTTGTTGATCAGACCGATGCCGCGCCCCTCCTGTCGTAGATAAACCACCACACCTTCCCCCTCACGTTCGATTTGGCGGAGTGCTGCTTCCAGCTGAGGGCGGCAGTCGCAGCGCAGGGATCCGAAAGCATCACCGGTTAGGCATTCCGAATGCATCCGCACCAGCACCGGTTCATGCAGGGAGGCCGGGTCACCTTTGACGAGAGCCACATGTTCCGAGCCATCCAGTTCATTGCAGTAGCCGATGGCCTGGAACGAACCGAACTGACTCGGCAGTTCCGCATGGGCCTGCCGTTGCACAAACCGTTCGTTGTCCAGCCGGTAACGGATCAGTTCAGCGATGCTGATCAGCTTCAATCCCCAGGTATCGGCGTAAGCCCTCAGTTCCGGCAGACGGGCCATCGAGCCATCGCTGTTCTGGATCTCGCAGATCACGCCGGAGGGGGTAAGCCCCGCCAGCTGGGCCAGGTCAACTGCTGCTTCCGTATGTCCGGCGCGTTTCAGCACGCCGCCGGGCTTGGCCCGCAGCGGAAAAATGTGTCCCGGCCGTCGCAGCTCAGCAGGTCGCGTCTTGGGATTGAGGGCAACCTGAATCGTCCGTGCACGATCCTCCGCAGAGATTCCAGTGCTGACGCCGTGCTCAGCTCCCGCATCGATGCTCACCGTGAAGGCCGTTTCGTTGGCATCGGTGTTGCGGTCCACCATGAGGGGGAGATCGAGCTCGTCAAGCCGCTTCCCCTCCATGGCCAGACAGATCAGCCCGCGGGCCTCGGTCGCCATGAAATTGATCGCTTCCGGTGTGGCGAACTGAGCGGCGCAGATCAGATCGCCTTCGTTTTCACGCTGCTCGTCATCGACCACCACCACACAGGCACCATTGCGAATGGCGGCCAACGCCTCGGCGATGTCATCGAAGCGGATCGGATCGTCCTGCTGATGCTGGTAACTGGAGTTCAGAAGTCTGCCGTTCTGCAATTCCATCATTATCAATCTCTGTACGATCAACTGTTGGTTGGACGTCGCCATGGCAAGCAGCACTGCGTCACGAATCGCCGAGATGGCTGGTGGTGGGCAGGGTCGTGTCGCGGTGATCGGTGCATCGGGCTACGGGGGGCTGCAGACCATCAGGCTTCTGCAGGACCATCCGTCCTTGACCGTCACGTTCCTCGGCGGAGAACGGAGTGCAGGACGGCGCTGGAGCTCGATCTGCTCATTTCTGCCGCTGCCGGATGATCCCGTTGTTCAGTCCGCTGATGCTGAGCGCATCGCTGAGGCCGCGGATTATGCCGTCCTCAGCCTCCCCAATGGATTGGCCTGTCAACTCGCACCGGAGCTTCTGCAGCGAGGTGTGCGGGTGGTGGATCTCTCGGCCGACTTTCGCTACCGATCGCTGGAGCAGTGGAGTCAGGTGTACGGCCAGGAGGCCAACCGTCTCTCACGGGACGATTCGGACCTCTGCCGAAAGGCGGTGTATGGATTGCCGGAGTGGCATGGTCCTGCCATTGCCGAGGCCAGGTTGGTCGCCGCGCCCGGTTGCTTCCCGACCGCAAGCCTGCTTCCGTTGCTTCCCTTCCTCAAGCAGGGCCTGATCGACACCGACGGCATCGTCATCGACGCCAAAACAGGCACATCCGGTGGCGGTCGTGTTCCCAAAGAGACGATGTTGCTGGCAGAGGCCTCAGAGTCGATTGCCCCTTACGGCGTGATCGGACATAGGCATACCTCGGAAATCGAACAGATGGCCCGGGAGGTCGCTGGACAGGATGTTCGGTTGCAATTCACTGCCCATCTCGTGCCGATGGTGCGTGGACTCTTATCAACGGTGTACGCGCGCCTGCGGGATCCTGGTCTGACCGCTGAGGACTGCACAACGGTTCTCGATGCGGTGTATCGGCACCACCACTGCGTTTCCGTGCTGCCGGTGGGCACCTATCCAGCCACCAAGTGGGCACGGCACACCAATCGCGCGTTGGTCTCCGTTCAGGTGGACACAAGAACCGGGCAGATGATCCTGATGAGCGCCATCGACAACCTGATCAAAGGTCAGGCTGGACAGGGGGTGCAATGCCTGAACCTGATGCATGGCCTGCCGCCGGAGACAGGGCTTCCCTTGCAGAGTTTTTACCCCTGACGCCAGCGATCAGCTGCCAGCGTCAGGCCAGTGGGCAGGATGCGATGTTCCTGTTGTTGAATCCGCTGGGACAGGCTGTCGTGACTGTCACCGTCGAGTACCGGCACTGCTGCCTGAACCAGGATCGGACCGGCATCCAGGTCCTCTGTAAGCAGATGAACCGTGCAACCAGCGACTCGGACCCCGGCCTTGAGGGCCTGGCCGACGCCATCAAGCCCCCGGAAGCTGGGCAGAAGCGATGGATGGATGTTGATCAGCCGGTCTGGGAAGGCCTGAATCAACTCGTTGGTGACAATGCGCATCCAGCCCGCCATCACAATCCCTTCTACGCCCAGCGATTGGAATCGCTGCACCAGGTCACGGTCGAGTGCTGAGCGGCTGTCGTAGTCCCGATGATTGAACAGTTGCCAGGGAATGCCGAGCCGTGCAGCCCGTTGTTGGGCACCGCAGCCAGGGTTGTTCACCACCAACAGAGCGATCTCGGCATTGATGTGTCCATCCCGGATCGCTGTTGCCAAGGCCTCGAAATTGCTTCCGTTACCCGATGCCATCACGCCCACTCTGACCGTGGGATCGAGATCGGATGCTCCTCCTGACGATGGATGAATCAGGGCCTGGTCAGATGGCATCTGCTGGCTAGGGTCTGAAAAAGCGGGCATTCAGTTCATGTCCCATCTCTCCATCCTGCCGACCGCCTACACACGTGCAGATCTGCTGGAAGCAGCTCTGCATCACGAAGGATTTGGTGTCGTCAAGAGTGCTGTGATGGCCCCCTTCAATGGCAAGTCCCATCCGGTGGATCTGCTTGCCTCCCTGCCTGATGGTTCCCCATCCATTGGCTGGGTTTTGGGATCCGATGGAGTGATCACCATGGTGGGTGATCTGCAACGGCTGGCCCGCCATCAGGGTCTAGAGGCAAGGCTCCAGCGGGTGGCACGGCGATATGCGCTTCTTGCTGCTCTTGAGTCGATGGATTGCTTTGGATCCACCGCGACGATGACCATCGAGTCGTTCTGAGGTGAACGGCGACGTTCACGTTCATCTGGATCTTGTTCAACCAGAAGAACAGCGCATTCGCGTCACGATGCGGTGGACAGGCTCCACCCCACGCCAGATCCTGCAGTTCCCCCTTTGGACACCTGGTTCGTACACCATCCGTGATCCCGTCCAGCATCTGCACAGCCTGCAGCTGACGGCTGCCACAGGTGTCGTCTCACTGCGACGTCTTGCGCCCCATCAATGGCTGGTGGACGATCTCGATTCAGGGCCGCTGTGCCTCAGCTATGTGGTGGAAGCCAGGGACCTGACGGTGCGGACCGCCTTTGTCGATCCGGAGTTCGCCTCCTTCAGCCTCGCTGCAGTGGTGATGGAACTTGATGGATGCCGGTGGACTCCCCATCGACTCACTGTGAATATCGCTGACGCCTGGCAGGTCCACTGCCCCCTCCCAAGTGATGGGGATGGATGGCGCGCCGCCGATTTCGACGATTTGTTAGATAGTCCAGTCCAGGCAGGTCCGTTTGAAAGCCAGCTTTTTCGTGTTCAAGAGCGTCAGCACGAGTTGCTGCTCATGGGGGACCCGCCGGGGGGATGGCCGACCACGCTGAAGGCGGATGTTGAACGGGTCTGTGAAGCCACCTGTCGCTTGATGGGCACCCCCCCTCCGGCGGGTGATCGCTATCAGCTGGTCATTCAGATGCTTGACAGCGGCTATGGCGGCCTTGAGCACGATCACAGTGCTGTATTGCAGTTCAACTGGTCAGCCCTGGCGAAACCGGATGGTTACCGGCAATTGCTGCAGCTGGTGGGCCACGAATATCTGCACCAGTGGAATGTGCGACGACTGCGCCCACGGGAGTTCCGCCCCTACGACTACGGCCACCCCGTTGTCAGCGAAGGGCTTTGGTTCGCCGAGGGAATCACCAGCTACTTCGACCTCGTGTTGCCGCTTCTGGCTGGCTGCAGTGATCGCTCCACATTGCTGAAAGATCTCAGTGATGAGCTGTCCAGGGTGCTGATGGCTCCTGGGCGGCGGGTGCAATCCCTGGCTGCCAGCGCTCAGGAAGCCTGGGTGAAGTTGTACAAGGCCACTGCGGTCTCAGCTGACAGCCAAATCAGCTACTACCGCCTCGGGGCCGCCACGGCGTTCTGTCTGGATGTGCGCCTTCGGCAGAGGGACAGTTCCCTGGCGGAACAGCTTCGTGCTCTCTGGATGACACACGGAACGGTGGGGCGAGGCTTTGTTCGGGAGGATCTCACCGTGTTGCTGAAAGCCGTTGATCCCGGTCTTGCCGATGATCTCGACCAGTGGCTGGACAGTCCTGGCGCCTTGCCCCTTCAGGACACGGCAGCTCTGATTGGAGCGCGATTCGATCCCGTACCCCTGGCTGGACCCGATCACGGTCTGACCCTGGCTGATGTCAACGGTCGTGTTGTTGTGAGGCGTGTCGCCTTGGATAGTCCTGGCCGCGCTGCGGCACTGGTTAGTGGCGATGAACTTATTGCCATCGATGGCAGACGGGTGAACGCCTCAACGGATCTTCCCTTGCTGCTGAGGGTGGATCGACCGGCACTGGTCACCTATGCCCGTCGCAACTACCTCGGCACAACTCAACTTTGTGCGGTTCCTGGAGTGGAACGGTGGTGCCTCAGCTGGGAACCTGCGGCATCCTCGGAACAGCTGTTTCTGAGAGATCGATGGTTCCGGTTTCTCTGATTCAGAAATTCGAGCGGGTTGCCGATCTGATCCGTCTGCACCCTCGAGCTGCCGTGGCTGTGGCGGCCACGGGATCCCTTGCTGTTCTGCTGGTCAATTGGGTCAGCCTTGATCGCAGCAAGCCATCCCACGCCGGTGCACGCCCATCGTTGATGGACCTGCTTGAGCAGGTGGAATCCGACAACGACACCAAGTCGCCCCCGGCGGTTGAGCCCCCGCGCGCGCCTCGTTCTCGGTCCTGGACATCGCCCTTGGCAAAGCAGTGCACTGGGATTGATTCAGCGCTGCGTTCACGCCTGGAAGCACTGCAACGCTCCAGTGATGTCTGGCGCACCACCGTTCCCATTCATCCAACGAATTTCGGCGAGCGTTTGTCGAAGGATGCCTACGATGCTGCCTTAGATCCATCACCGCGGGTGGTGGTGATGCATGAGACCGTCTACTCGCTGACGTCTGCCATCAACACGTTCCAGACACCTCACCCGCTGGATGTGGACCAAGTCAGCTACCACACGCTGATCGGATTGGATGGAAGGGTTGTTGACATCGTTGACCCGCTCAAACGCGCTTATGGCGCAGGTAACTCGGCGTTTCTTGGTGAGTGGGCCGTCACCAACCCGCGCCTGTTGGGCTCCCTTAACAATTTCGCGCTGCACGTCAGCCTGGAAACACCCGAAAGCGGCGCCAATGATGCGTCACAGCACACGGGATACACATCACGTCAATACGACGCTCTCGCCATTGTTCTTTCCGATTGGATCAACCGCTTCAAGTTGCCTCCAGCAGCGATCACCTCACACCGCCACGTTGATCTTGGCGGAGAGCGGGGTGACCCACGCAGCTTTAACTGGGCATCACTTCAATATCGCCTGGCCGCGTTGGGTGACCTCTGTGTTTCTTGAGCATGAGTTCCATGCCGATCACATTCAGTCATTCATCACATCAACTCCAGTCACCTTCTGTCGGGGCACTCTCCGTACGGTTTGATCAGTTGATTTGACCCCGATGGCATTGAACGGACTAGTCGTCAGTGGCATCGCCGCTGTGGCCCTGGCAGGGCTGAGTTTTGGTTCGGAAGCTTACGCCCACAACGTCCACCACGACTGGAATGGCCATCACCACCATCACGTATCCAAGAAGAAACAGAAGGCCTACGACAAGGGGTATCGGAAGGGTTACAAGCACGCAGTCCACTCGACCGGGACATCCTGGGTTCAGGTGGTTCATCCCGCTTACCGACCCGTGTATCGCCCTATTCGCCGACGCGTGGTGGTGTCGCCCCACCACTCTTACCTGAACGTTGGACTCGGCGTCCACTTCTAAAGGAGCAGGGGATTCAGAGCAGGATGAAGAGCTGGCTGCGGCGGGAGCTGAAGATCAGCCCGTGCAATTCAGGATCCTGCATATAGCTCAGGATGCGGCTGGGGTAATCGAGTTTTCCGTTGTGCAGATAGGCCAGTGTGGCGATCGCCTTGGCATCGCCGTAGGAACTGCTGGCATCCAGTCGTCGACCGGTGCAGAGCCCGAGCTCATGCTTTAGCCGATTTATCTTGCCCACCAGCAACACCACGCTCATCCTTGGATCGAGCAGTTGATTCCTGGCCCAGGCGATTTCATTGGCGCTGGGATTGGCCGGCAGTCGGTTCTGGTGGATCAGTTCGGTGATGGCAAGCTGCGCCGGTCCGTGGGTTTTGACCAGTCCGGAGTGGGCAATGAAAGGAAGACCTTCTCCAGGTTTGGAGTGCTGAATTTCGTCAAACAGAATGGCCGTGACCAGCATCGGATTGACGCGTTGCTGAGCTGACTCCTGCATGATCACAGGTTTGAGCTGTTGCAGTTGATCGAGGGTCAGCTTGCGGAGAGGTTGCAGCTGATCAACGCCGCGGGTGAACAGTTGAGCCAGCGTCGTCTGTGGACCGTGCACCCCGAAACGTTGCTGCAGCAGCCGCAACTCCTCGGGCGAGAAGACAGATGGATCTGGCCGCTCATCCAGCACAGTGACCTGATTGATCCCTCTAGACACCGCTGCTGACGGCTTGGAGACAGAGGGAGGAAAACCAAGGGCCAGGCTAAGGACCAGGGCTCCGCAGAGCTGCAGATGTTCACGCATGAACTGGAAGCTGGGCTCTGTTCAAATCAGCACCGAAACTAGCCGGGGTGTCCCAGTAGATGGGCAAGCCTGGTCGTTCCTGGATACCTTCAGTCGGAGTGCACCATCAGGGCCCGATGAGCTTCCCGGATTTCAGCGCCAGTGACGCTCAGATTCAATGGCAGCGCTTCTGTGACCTCCTCTGGTATCACGAAGATCTCGGCATCTGGTTGGACATCAGCCGCATGCACGTCAACCCATCCCATCTCGAGCAACTCCAACCTGGATTCGACAAGGCCTTCGCGGCCATGGCCGAGCTTGAAGCTGGGGCCATGGCCAACCCTGATGAGCAGCGTCAGGTGGGTCACTACTGGCTGAGGGCCCCTCAGTTGGCGCCCAGTGAATCGGTCCGAGACCACATCGCCACAGAAATCGATCAGATCGAGCAGTTCGGTCGCGATGTGAACAGCGGCGCTATCAAAGGTCCCGGGGGGCAGGCCTTCACCGACGTTCTCTGGATTGGTATCGGCGGCAGCGGTCTTGGCCCTCTGTTGATGATCAAAGCGCTGCAAGGCCATGGCGCAGGTCTGCCGTTTCACTTCTTCGACAACGTTGATCCAAATGGCATGAGTGTCGTTCTGGCTGGCCTGGACGATCGACTGGCAACGACCCTTGTGGTGACTGTGAGCAAGTCCGGCGGCACGCCGGAGCCACACCTGGGCATGGAGCAGGCCCGCCATCGGGTGGAATCCCGTGGTGGCCGCTGGGCCGATCAGGCTGTAGCCATCACCATGGGCGACAGCAAGCTCGATCGGGAAGCCAAGCAGGACGGCTGGCTCAAGCGCTTCGACATGTTCGATTGGGTGGGAGGACGCACAAGCATCACCAGTGCCGTGGGCTTGCTGCCGGGTGCCCTGATCGGTGCTGACATCCGCGATTTTCTCGCAGGTGCGGCCCAGATGGACGATGCCACTCGCCTGGCTGATCTCCGTCGTAATCCAGCAGCACTGATGGCGGCCTCATGGTTCGTTGCCGGGGAAGGCAAAGGGCGTCGCGACATGGTGGTACTTCCCTATCGCGATCGCCTCGAGGTGTTCAGCCGCTACCTCCAGCAGCTGGTGATGGAGTCCCTGGGCAAGCGACTCGACCGTGACGGCAACGAGGTGAATCAGGGTATCGCCGTTTATGGCAACAAGGGATCCACAGACCAGCACGCCTATGTGCAGCAGCTCCGGGACGGTGTTGACAACTTCTTTGCCACCTTCATCGAGGTGCTTGAGGATGTCTCTGATATCCCGGTGATCAAGGACGAATGTCCGGGCGATTTCCTTGATGGTTTCCTTCAGGGAACGCGGTCAGCGTTGACGGAAGGAGGGCGCCAGAGCCTCAGCATCAGCATGCGTCGCTTTGATGCGCGTCGTCTTGGTGCGTTGATTGCTCTATTCGAACGTGCTGTTGGCTTCTATGGCGATCTGGTCAACATCAACGCTTACCACCAACCTGGCGTGGAAGCTGGAAAGAAAGCTGCCGCGGCAATCCTGGACCTGCAGAGCCGGGTAGAAGCTGTTCTCAAAGACGGCGCACCACGGACCGTCAGTGAAATCAGGCAGGCCGTTGGTGACGGGAGCGATGAGGCGATCTTCTGGATAATGCGTCATCTCGCTGGCAATGATCGGGGCTACCGGGCTGAGGGGGATTGGGCCAACCCAGCGAGCATGCGGTTTAGCTGCAGCTGATCGGCAGATGCCGATCAAGGCACCAGGTTGACCAACTTCCCCGGCACCACAATCACGCGTCGGGGGGGTTGTCCCTCCAGCCACTTAGCAGCGACCTCACTGGCCATTGCCAAGGCCTCAAGCTGTTCTTTGTCGGCGGCGGCGGGTACCTGAATGATCCCGCGAACCTTCCCCTTGATCTGAATCACCAGGTCCACGGAATCCTGAACCAGAGCACTGGGGTCCAGTACTGGCCAACCGGCACGATGCACGCTGGACGACTCACCGAGCTGATGCCAGAGCTCTTCGGCGAGATGGGGAGCAAAGGGAGCCAGAAGCCGGAGCAGTGTTGAAAGAGCTTCCTTCAGCACTGACGTGCTCAATTCAGCAACACCAACGGATGTGATCGCATTGGTGAGTTTCATCAGCTCTGAGATGGCGGTGTTCAACTGAATCTCGTCCCGCAGGTCCTCACTCACCGCCTCAATAGCTACGTGGATGGCACGACGAACCTTGACGTCGGTGTCGGCTAATGGATCGGGACGTCCCTCTGGCTCGAGGCTGTCGATGCGGGAGGTCGTGGACTCCACCAGCCGCCAGATCCGCTGCAGGAAGCGGAATTGGCCTTCCACGTCAGCGTCATCCCATTCAAGGTCCTTTTCGGGCGGCGCTTTGAACAAAATGAACATTCGAGCAGTGTCGGCGCCATAGCGATCGATCACTGCCGCAGGGTCGACGCCGTTGTACTTCGACTTCGACATCTTTTCGAACAACACCTCAAGAGGGTCACCACTGGTCGGATCGGTCGGTGTCTCCGGGTCGGATACATCCACCGGGGCGACGTATTTGCCGGTGCTGGGATTGCGATACGTCGTTCCCTGAACCATTCCCTGGGTCAGCAGACGATCAAACGGTTCAGCCACATCGATCAAGCCCCGATCCTTCAACGCCTTGGTGAAAAAGCGGGAATACAGCAGATGCAAAATGGCGTGCTCGATTCCACCGACGTACTGCTGCACCGGCAGCCAGCGGTTCACGGCTTCGCGGCTGAACGGCTGTTCGGTGTTGTGTGGGTCGGCGAAACGGAGGAAATACCAAGACGAACACATAAAAGTGTCCATCGTGTCGGTTTCGCGCTTGGCCGGTTCACCACAGGAGGGACAGGGGACGTTGACCCAATCGTCCTGTTGGCCCAGTGGAGAGCCGCCTTTCCCGGACAGATCAATACCGCGGGGGAGTTCCACGGGTAGGTCCTCGCGAGGCACGGGCACGGCGCCACAGCTGGGGCAATGGATGATCGGAATCGGGCAGCCCCAGTAACGCTGCCTCGAAATCAGCCAATCGCGCAGCCGATAGGTGACCTTCGCCACTGCCCATCCCAGCTGCTCCCCGTGGCGCGTGATCCGCTCCTTGGCCTCGATGGAATTCAGACCATCGAAGTCTCCGGAATGGATCAGCACTCCAGGATCCGTCCAGGCCTCTCCGGCAGCGATCGCAGCGGCGGCCCCCTCGGCCTCAATCACTTGCTGAACGGCCAACCCGTAGCTCTGCGCAAAGCGACGGTCCCGCTGATCATGGGCCGGGACTCCCATCACAGCGCCGGTGCCGTAATCCACCAGAACATAGTCCGCGATCCACACCGGCAATGGACTGCCGTTGAGTGGATTGAGGACTATGGCGCCGGTGAAGACCCCACGCTTGGGGGCGTCATCACTGGTGCGTTCCAAGGCACTGAGCCGTGCCACCTCTGCCTGGAAGGACTGCACAACATCCTGCTGATCCGGGGTCGTCAGACTGTTCACCAACGGGTGGTCCGGGGCGAGCACCACGTAGCTGGCACCAGCCAAGGTGTCTGGCCTTGTGGTGAACACCGTGATGGTGGTGTCTGAATCGGAGGACACCTTGAACTGGATCTCAGCACCCTCGGAACGACCGATCCAGTTGGCCTGCATTGTGCGAACGCGTTCCGGCCAACCGCTCAGTTGATCCAGGTCCTTGAGCAGGGCTTCGGCGTACTGCGTGATGCGCAGGAACCACTGATTCAACTGGCGTTGTTCCACCAGTGCACCGGATCTCCAGGAACGTCCGTCGGCATCCACCTGCTCGTTGGCCAGAACGGTTTGATCCACTGGATCCCAGTTGACCGTTGCGTTCTTCCGGTAGGCCAGACCGCCATCGAACAGCTCCAGGAACAACCACTGGGTCCAGCGGTAGTAATCGCTGTAGCAGGTGGCCTGCTCACGGTCCCAGTCGATCGACAAGCCGAGGCGATCCAGCTGTGATCGCATCTGATCGATGTTGCGATCGGTCCAATCGCCGGGATCAACGTTGCGCTCGATCGCGGCATTTTCGGCGGGAAGGCCGAAGGCATCCCATCCCATCGGGTGCAACACCGCGCGGCCACGCATCCTTTGGACGCGGGCGATCACATCGGTGATGACGTAATTGCGCACATGGCCCATGTGCAAGGTCCCTGAGGGATAGGGAAACATCGACAGGGCGTAGAAACCCTTGCCGTCTTCAGGCTCCGGAGTGACATCCAACCCCTCTGATCGCCAGGTCGTCTGCCAGCGTTGTTCAAGTTCCGCAGGCGAGTAACGGCTGTTCACGGTCGACAGGATGTCGGCAAGGTTGCGATCGTGTCACATCCGGCGGTTTCAACCGAGAGCGCGGATCACAGAGATCTGCCGGCGACTGATCAATGTGGGGCGAGTGGCAGGGCTGCGCTCGACGGCCAGAAATTCGGGGTCCTGCCAGATGAGTCGGCCTTCAATCCGCTCAGAACCGATCACGTCAACGCTGATGGCCAGCTGCTCTCTGATCCAGGATTGAAGCAATCGGACCCCAGGCAGACTGGGATCGAGGGGCGCAGTCTCCATAGGATTCGGATCTGCCATCAGCACACCATGCTGCAGTTCAGTAAATATCAGGGACTTGGCAATGACTTCCTGATCCTGGAAGGACGGCAAGACCAGTTGCCGCAATCGGTCGTTGAGCCGGACCCTGTCTGGGTGAGGCAGCTGTGCGACCGACGCTTCGGAATCGGTGGTGACGGCGTGATTCTTGCGCTGCCGCCCCAGGGTCAGGGTGATCTGCGCATGCGGATTTTCAACGCCGATGGCACCGAGGCGGAGATGTGTGGCAATGGCATCCGCTGCCTGGCACGTTTCCTTGCCGACAGCGACGGTGACGCTCCTGGCAAACGCTGGGCGATCGAAACGCCGGCGGGCCTGATCCGTCCGGAGCTGCAAAGCGATGGTCAGTTGCGCGTCGACATGGGTGCTCCATTCCTGGAGCCCTCAAGCATTCCCACAACTCTCCCGCTGGTGGACGGGTTGGCGAGGGGATCGGCCGATCTTGCGGATCGAGCGCTTGAGGTGGCAGCGGTTGGGATGGGAAATCCCCACGTCGTGGTGCCGGTGGAGGACCTCAACGCGATTCCCTTCGACGCATGGGGGGCGGCCCTGGAGGTTCACCATCTGTTCCCGGCCAAAACCAACGTGCATTTCCTGCAGGTGCACGCCCGCAACCGTCTGGAGATCCGTGTGTGGGAACGCGGGGCTGGACCGACGCTGGCCTGTGGAACGGGTGCCTGCGCCACCCTTGTTGCTGCTGTTCTGCTGGGACTGGCTGACGATCATGCCGAGGTGATGCTGCCCGGCGGTCCACTCCAGATTGCCTGGCCTGGACGCCATGGTGCTGTTCTCATGACGGGTCCCGCCGTGGCGGTGTTCGATGGGGTGTTGTCACCGGATCTGATGCCGGTTGGAGGGTCACCCGTTGCAGAGCCGTTGACGCCAGATGTCGCGGACAACGCGCCCTTCGACTGTTCCCGTGATTGTGTGGACAGCTGCCAACAACCGGACAACTGTCTGCGTGATGCTGCCCAGCAGCAGGTTCAGGCCTTCCTCAACAGCACCTCACTGGACGCCATGCTGAATCTGGCCAGTGAATCTCTCGAGCAACGGACCCGGGCTCGGTTTGAGCGTGACACCCTCTGAGCTCTACCTCGACGCAGCGGCTACGACCCCACCGTTGCCGTCGGTGATTGCGTCCATCAATGCTGTACAGCGGGAGGCCTGGGGCAACCCCAGCAGCCTTCATGGCACCGGGCTGGTGGCCGCTGAACAGCTGGCTCGATCCCGACAGACCATTGCCGCACAACTAAGTGCTGATGAGGATGAGCTGATCTTCACCTCAGGTGCCACCGAATCGGTCCACCTCGCCCTTCACGGTGTCGCCGCTGGTTGTCCACCTGGGCGCCTTGTGATTTCAGCGGTGGAACATCCCGCGGTGGAGGGAGCAGCGGCCCAACTCGCACAACTGGGGTGGACCGTGGCGCGGTGGCCTGTGGATGGGAGCGGTCAGATCCGTTTGGAGCTGCTGGATCAGTTGCTGGCACCACCAACGCAGTTGGTGTCATTGATCTGGGGGCAGAGTGAAGTCGGCACGGTTCAACCCGTGCCGCTGGTGGCCAGCGCCTGCAGAGAACGGGGCATCCCGTTCCACACCGACGCCACCCAGCTCATCCCCCAGGGGCTCATGGCCTGGTCCACCTCCTGCATCGATCTGCTCAGCTTCTCCTCCCACAAATTGCAGGGTCCACGCGGGATTGGGGTGCTCCTGCATCGTTCGGGTGTCCTGGCTCAACCTCTGCTGACAGGAGGCGGGCAGGAAGGGGGGTATCGCGCCGGTACCGAAGCCGTCGCACTGATTGCAGGCCTTGCGGTGGCCTTGCAACAGCTTCCACAGTTCAACCCACAGCAATCGATGGCTCCGCCGGGGTCCACACCTCAGATCCGCTCCATGCGGGATCGGTTGCAATCAAAGCTGGCAGCCATTCCCTCGCTGACGGTGATCAATGCCTCGGAAGAGCCGCGACTGCCCCATCACCTGGCTTGCCTGATCGGAGACAGAGCGGGCCATCCCCTGCCAGGTCGGCGACTGGTGCAGCAGTTGTCGCGGCTGGGTGTCGCCTGCAGCAGCGGCAGTGCATGCCGTTCCGGTCATGCCCAGGACAGTGCCGTGCTCACCGCCATGGATGTTGCGCCCAGCTGGAGGCAATCGTTGCTGCGCTTCAGCCTTGGTCCCTGGCTGAGCGACGACGACGTGGACGCTGTTCCACCCTTGTTGATCCGGGCGATTGACGCCTGCACCTGAGAGGCTGGAGCCCAATCCGATTGATCAGCAGACGTGTCTGAAGCTCAGAAGGCCAGCCTTCCCGCCGATTTGCAGACTGCCGAAGCCGATCTGCTCAACGCTCTCAAGGCAGCCTTGGCCTCAGGCAAAGGGGCTCGATGGGGCGCAACCCTACGTTTTGAAAATCTGCGGGTGCTCCCAGTTGCCCTGCGGCTGTTTCAAAACCTTCGCTCCCTGGATGCATCCTGTCGATTGCTCTGGCCGGATGCCGGGGCTGCCGCACTGGCGCGCCGTGATGCAGCCGATCTGGCCGACAGCATTCTTGATTTCAACCAGTGGTCAGCTGCTGGAGACGTCGATGGAGTGGTGTTGACGGTCGGCCCGCAACCTTCGGATTACGAACAGTTCATGGCCATTTGTCAGGACCATCGCGGCTCGGTGGTGATGCTCAACGGCCGGTTGGAGGATGCCGCTGTGGGAATCGGCAGTGTGGCCCGCGAACGGCGTCGGGGCTTTGTGTCGTCCTGGCAACAGGCGTATTGGCTACAGCCGCTGGAGGGCGGTGCACTGATGCGGATGTTCCCGGACGACTGGTCCCTCTACCGACTGGACAACGATGGGTACCGCCACCTGGCGTCGATGGAGAGTCGACCGGATCCTGAGCAAATCGCCGCGCTCTTGGCCGGTGAAGATCCGGACAGCCTCAAACAACAGCTCAGCAGCGTGGATAGATTCATCGACGGCCTGCGCAGCTGACAATTGCTTGATCCGACCACAAGCTCTCCGTAAGGTTCGTCACGAAGCAGTGATCCCATGCAGAGACGGTTCTCACTCAGCTCCATCATGCTTCTCGATGGCTTGGCGATCACCGCGACTGTCGTCGCATTGGCTGGCGTGGTCTGGTCGCCCAAATTGACCAACGCCGTGGCCCGTGCGACGGGCTCTGTCAAGCCGGTTGAGGTGAGTGTGGACGTGCGTCACCTGCAGGTGGCCGATTCGGAGGCGTTGTTAGAGGCCATTCGTGAGGAAGGGGCCGTCAGCATTGTGATTCGCAACCAGCCGGCAGGGCGCGTCGGGCTGATGTCGGTTGAAGACATCAGTCGCCCCCTGACTCAACTCCTCCCGAATGGAACTGTTCTCGAGGCTGAAGACACCAGCCCGGCGCGAGGTTTGCATGCCCGCTTCCGCCTCAAGGCCGAGGCTGAGACAGGACCATCCGGTGTCGTCTTCGGTGGCACCAAACTCAAGATCGGCAGTGCCGTGGAGCTCGAAGGGCGGCTCTACCGCGTGAATGGGTCCGTGAGTGGCGTGACCATTCCATGAGTCAGCGTTGGATCACCCCGGCTCTGACGTTGTTGCTGCTCAGCGCAAGCTCTGCGGTCCATAGCAGCGAACGCCTCCTGCAACCCATCGCCCCCAACAGCCGTCAGGGACTGCCTGGCCCTGCACAACGTCCGCTTTGCCCGGCGTTGCAGCAAGCCGTCGAGGGGTCCCTCGGCTCCAGCACAGCTCCCTGGAGCATCAGCGTTCTTGACGAACGCGGCCAACTGCTGGCGGACATCAACGGGTGGCTGCCCAGGATTCCCGCCTCCAATCAAAAACTGATCAGTTCTGCCTTTGCTCTCGATCGCCTCGGGCCCGATTTCCGTCTGAAGACCCAGTTGCTGCGCCACAGCGACGGCAGTCTCGAGATCGTCGGCGAGGGGGACCCTGATCTCAGCATCGCCGAGATCCAACGTTTCGCCATGGTGGCTCTGGGCCGTGGTGGGTCTCGTTCATCAGTTTCGGCTGAAACTCCACTGCAGCTGATGGTGCGGGAGGAGCCACCTCAGCGCTGGTGGCCCAGCGACTGGCCGTCAGACGACCGCAGCTACGCCTACGGAGCACCGATCACCCGCCTCGCGCTCACCAGCAATGCGCTGCACATGGCGGTGATGGATCCTGCCCGACGGCTGGAGCGGGTGTTGTCGACAACGGTCAGCCAACAGGGCGGAAGCCTTCGGCTGGTGAGGGTGAATCCCGAGCAAAGGGAAGCTGCTCTCTCTCGCACCAAGGCAGAGGACCCTGTGGTGATCCACAGCGAGCTGTCAGCACCCATGCATGGGCTGCTGAGTCTGGCCAACACCGAGAGCCATAACTTCACTGCCGAGGTGCTCATGCGTGAGGCGGCAGACAACTGGGATGTGGCTGAGGCCTCTGTGGCCAACACGCGCTGGCTTCAGGCTCAGGGCATTCCCATCCAGGGACTTCGCATCAGGGATGGAAGTGGCCTTTCCCGAGGCAATCGGGTCACGAGCAGAACGTTGTCGACCCTGCTGTGGCGCATGGCGCAGCACCCATACGGTGCTTTTTACCAAGCATCAATGGCGATTGCGGGCCGCCGTGGAACGCTCTGGCGCTTCCAGCGCGGAACCCCTCTCACCGGTCAGTTCTGGGGAAAAACGGGCACCCTGCGAGGGGTGAGTTCCTTGAGCGGAATCTTGAAGACTTCCAATGGGCCCCGGTACGTCAGCATGATTGCTAACAGCGCGGCATCCCCTCGGGGTGTCATGGGCGACGTGCTGCTGGCCGTCCAGCGAATCAGCCGGTGCCCTTCATGGAACGCAGTCGGGATGCGGCCCGACGTCCACGGCTGATCGGAACAGTTTTGCCCTCGCTGTCGTCAGCTTTGGGGCCATCACTGCTGATGGTCTTGATCTTGACCAGTTCCTGGCGGCCTGCCATCACCACCTGAGCCATTTCCTTGAGTCGAACTTCCAGTTCGCCAAGGGTCTGTTCCGCATAACGGTTGGCTCCATCTTGAACAGCGGCAGCCTCCTTACGGCTGCGTTGAATCAGGCCCTCACATTGTTGCTGGGTCTGTTGGCGGAACTGCAATGCATCGTTGTGCAGCCGCTCGGCTTCCTCACGGCTCTCACTCTTCAGGCGCAAACCCTCGCGTCGAATGGTCTCCAACTCCTGCAGGGCCTGCTGACGGCTGGCCTCATGCTGCTCGGCGTGTTGACGCTTGATCTCGGCAGCGTCTTGCTCCAACTGCTGACGGCGCTGCTGAGCTTCCTGTTCCAACTGCTGACGGCGTGCAGCGAACTGCTGCTCCTGCTGCGCCAGCTTGCTTTGCATCTCCTGCTCCAGTTGGGCGCCCTGCTGTCGCGTCGACTGCAGCAGTTGCTCGCATTGCTGGCGTGTCTGTTCGCGCAGCTCTAGCACCTGACGCTCCGCTTCCTGTCGGACCGAGGCGGTGCTGACCAACTGCTCGTGCTGCCGTTTGGCCTGCTGAACGATCTCGTCCGCCTGCTGCTTGGCCGTGTTGATGAATTCCTCGCGTCGCTCCAGCAACTGGGCAGCGCGTTCGACCTCCTTCGGCAGGGTCTCGCGCACTGCGTCGAGCACTTCTACGGCATCACCCTCGTTGACCAGACGCCCGCCACTGAATGGAATACGACTTCCCTCGAGAAGGACATCCTCCAGTTGATCCAGATGGTCGAGGACAGCGAGGCGAGCGTCGCTCATGTCACCGGGGTGGGAAAGCCGAATTAAAGAGCCTGTTCAGGTCCTTGGCTACCTCCTTGGGGACCATGTGATCCACAGGGCCGCCGAAACGAGCCACCTCTTTCACCACAGAGCTGCTGAGGAAGCTGTGACGGGTCGATGTCGCCAGGAAGACCGTCTCCAAATCTTCGGCCAGTGATCGATTGGTGTGGGCGATCTGTAGCTCGTATTCGAAGTCGCTCATCGCTCGTAGTCCACGCAGGATGAGATCGGCTTGATGGGTGACGGCGCAGTGGACGGTCAAGCCGTCAAAGCTGACCACGTCAATGCCGTTCAGGTGACGGGTCGCGGATTGAATCTGACCGATGCGCTGATCGACACTGAAGGCAGGTCTTTTGTTGGGATTCGACAGCACAGCCACAGTGACCTGCCCGAACAGGGCAACGGCCCGCTCGATCAGATCCATGTGGCCATTGGTCAAAGGATCAAAACTTCCCGGGTAGAGCGCCCTCATCCGCAGAACCCCGGACTGAAGTGATCCTATGCATCGGTTTGATCTCTAGATTTCCCGCAACGCTGGATGACCGATGAGCCTCGACGCCGACGCCAAGAAGGTGCTGCTGCGCAAAATTCCCCACGGCCTGTTCGTCTGTGGCGTGCGAGAGGGCGATGAGGTGAATGGTTTCACCGCCAGCTGGGTGACCCAGGGATCCTTTGAGCCCCCCTTGGTAGTGATGGGCGTACGGGCTGACAGCACCAGCCACGGAATCATCGAACGCACCAAACGGTTCTCGCTCAACATGCTGAAAGCCGATCAAAAAGATCTGGCTGCGGTGTTTTTCAAGCCCCAGAAAGGACTCGGAGGTCGCTTTGATGCAGCACCATTCCAGGACGGTCCTCTTGGGCTGCCCCTGCTGGATGGGGTGATCGGCGGCGTCGAGTGTGAGCTGGTGGGTCAGATCCAGCACGGTGATCACACGGTGTTCGTTGGCGAGGTCAAAACCGCTCGATTGCTGGAGGACGGTGAGGCTCTGACCATGGCCAGCACCGGATGGAACTACGGCGGTTGAGCGATCGTTGGCGGACTTTCTGACCATGCCGCCGCTGCTCACGCAGCCGGAGGTGCTTGAGCGTCGGCTGAAGGAGATTCCGCCGGAGCCGGGTTGCTACCTGATGCGCGACGGGGAGGACAGGATCCTCTACGTGGGCAAGTCCAAATCGCTGCGCAGCCGGGTCCGCAGCTATTTCCGCAATCGGCATGATCTGTCGCCGCGCATCCGCCTGATGACGCGGCAGGTTTGCGAGATCGAATTCATCGTGACCGACAGCGAAGCGGAGGCTCTGGCCCTTGAATCCAACTTGATCAAGAACCATCAGCCGCACTTCAATGTGCTGCTGAAGGACGACAAGAAATACCCGTACCTCTGCATCACCTGGAGTGAGGCCTATCCACGCATCTTCATCACGCGCCGCCGCCGATTCCGCAGCCCCCTCGATCGCTTCTACGGGCCCTACGTCGACGTCGGACTGCTGCGGCGCACCTTGTTTCTGGTGAAGAGGGTCTTTCCTTTGCGACAGCGACCGCGACCGTTGCATCCCGACCGCACTTGCCTCAACTACAGCATTGGTCGCTGTCCAGGGGTTTGCCAGGAAAAGATCACCTCTGAGGACTACCACCGAACCCTGCGCAAGGTGGCCATGGTGTTTCAAGGGCGCAGCGATGAACTGCAGCGTCTGCTCGACGAGCAGATGAACCGCTACGCCGAACGTCTTGACTTTGAAGCCGCCGCCCGGGTCCGCGACCAGCTCCAGGGGCTCGACCAGTTGACGGCTGATCAGAAGATGAGTCTTCCCGACTCCAGCGTCAGTCGGGATGTGCTGGCCCTGGCCTGCGACGACCGTCTGGCCACTGTGCAGCTGTTCCAGATGCGCGCCGGAAAACTTGTGGGGCGGCTTGGTTACACCGCCGATGCCTCAGCTCTGGCACCGGGTCTGATTCTGCAACGGGTGATTGAAGAGCACTACTCCCAGGTCGATGCGGTTGAAGTGCCGCCGGAGTTGTTGGTCCAACACGCTCTTCCGCAACAGCAGCTTCTTGAGGACTGGCTGACGGAACAACGGGAACGCAAGGTGCAGATCCACTGTCCGAAACAGCGGCAGAAGGCAGACCTGATCGAACTGGTTCAGCGGAACGCGGAATTCGAACTGCTGCGGGCCAAGCAGGGGCAGGAGCAGCAAGCTCTAGCCACCGAGGATCTGGCTCAGCTGCTGGAGCTGCCGACGCCGCCGCGACGGATCGAGGGCTACGACATCAGTCACATCCAGGGCAGCGATGCCGTTGCCTCTCAGGTGGTGTTCATCGATGGATTGCCCGCCAAGCAGCACTACCGCAAATACAAGATCCGTAGCAGCAGCATCCAATCCGGTCACAGCGATGACTTCATGGCCATGGCCGAGATCATGCGCCGGCGTTTCCGGCGTTGGGCCCGCGCCAAGGCTGATGGTGTTGATGTGGGTGCCCTGCGCCACAAAGGTGGAAGTGCCCTGCAGACCGACGGCCTCAACGACTGGCCTGATGTAGTGATGATCGATGGCGGCAAAGGACAACTCTCTGCGGTGATGGAGGCCCTGCGGGAACTTGATCTGCACGACGACCTCAACGTCTGCTCGTTGGCCAAACAGCGGGAGGAGGTGTTCCTCCCTGGCGAAAGTCAGCCACTGGAGAGCGAGCCGGATCAACTGGGCGTGGCCTTGCTGCGTCGTCTGCGGGACGAAGCCCATCGATTCGCCGTGAGCTTCCACCGGCAGCAGCGCGGTGAGCGAATGAAGCGCTCACGCCTCTCTGACATCCCAGGGGTTGGTCCCAAACGGGTGAAGGATCTGCTGGCGCACTTTCATTCCATCGATGCGATTCAGCTGGCTTCGGTGGATGTGCTCTCCAAAGCCCCCGGTGTGGGACCAGCTCTGGCCAGGGATATCCATGGGTTTTTTCACCCTGCTGAGGAAGCCGGGCAGGATGACGGCTCAGAAGAGCCCCCTGCACACACCGCATGATCCGTTGTCTGCTGTTGTTGTACTGCTTGTTCGGACTCCTTGGGAGACCGGTGCTGGCGTCACCAGGGCTGTGCAACGGCCCTGTCTGTGCCGATGACATCACCCGCAGTGCCAAGAATCACTGGCAGCTGATTCTGCGGCTCAACGACCAGCAGGGTCACAGGGAGAAGGTGGTGATGGATTGCCGTGCAGGTGTGCTGAGCCCTTTTGCCGGGCAGGTGGACCGCAGCTATGCCACGGCCGTTGGACGACGGGCCTGCCGTCTGGCGGGAGAGGCGGGCTAAGTGGACATCACCCTGGTCTTTCCCCATCAGCTGTTTGCAGATCACCCCGCGATTCAGGCCGGTCGCACCGTGGCCCTGATCGAAGACCCGTTGCTGTTCGGAACGGATCCGCAATGGCCCCTGCGCATGCATCACCAGCGCCGGCTCCTGCACCGCGCCTCGATGACGGTCTACGCCGAACAGCTACGAGGTCGAAGCTTCAACGTGATTCATCAGCGCCATGACGCTGCACCAGACACCCAGGGCCATCTGCAGCTGGTGCATTCCGCTGGGTATCGCCATGTCCACCTCGTTGACCTGGTGGATCACTGGCTTGAACGTCGCTTGAACGCCTTCGCTGAGCGTGTCGGTCTTCGAGTGACGGTGCTGCCGACACCGATGTTGTTGACCCCCGCTGACGTGCTCGAGCAGCACTTTGGGACGGGCAAAAAGCCCTTGATGGCAAAGTTCTACGAGATGCAGCGCACCCGGCTGGGGGTGCTCATGGACGATGAGGGGCGACCCATTGGGGGCCAATGGAGTTTTGATGCTGACAACCGCAAGAAACTGCCCAAAGGCATCAGCGTTCCGCCGATACCCGTCGCCACGCCATCGACTGTGGTGGACACAGCACGACAGCAACTGGCGCAGGAGAATCTGCCCGGGCTCGGCAAGCAGAATGGCTTCAACTACCCCATTGACCACAAGGAAGCCTCCCGCTGGCTCGACGCCTTCCTTGACGAACGCCTGGTTCAGTTCGGGGCTTATGAAGACGCCATCAGCACGCAGCATGAGGTGATGTGGCACGGCGTGCTCACACCGATGCTGAATATCGGTCTGCTGACGCCTCAGCAGGTGCTGGATCGGACCCTGGCCCGTGCGGAGGTTGGCGATGTGCCGCTCAACTCACTGGAAGGCTTCATCCGCCAAATCATTGGCTGGCGCGAATTCATGGCTGCCATGTATCGACGCCATGGGGTGACCATGCGCAATGGCAATTTCTGGGAGGTGGAGGATCGCCCGATTCCAGAAGCCTTCTACACCGGAAGCACGGGTTTACCCCCGATTGATGACGCCATCGGCCATGCCTTGAACACGGGTTATTGCCACCACATCGAACGGCTGATGCTGCTGGGCAACGTGATGCTGCTGTGTGGCTTTCACCCCACGCGGGTGTACAGCTGGTTCATGGAGCTGTTTATTGATGCCTACGACTGGGTGATGGTGCCCAACGTCTACGGCATGAGTCAGTTCGCCGATGGCGGCATCTTCACCACCAAGCCCTACGTGTCCGGCTCGAACTACGTCCGCAAGATGTCGGACTATCGGAAAGGTGCTTGGTGTGAGGTGTGGGACGGGCTTTTCTGGAGTTTCATCCGACGCCACGAAACTTTTTTCAGGAGTCAGTTCCGGCTGGCGATGATGGCCCGGAACCTCGACAGGATGGCGCCGGAAACACTGTTGATGCATCAGCGCAAGGCGGCTGATTTTCTTGACGGCCTCACCTGAGACCTGCGTAAGGTCGCCCCAATACGGTTGCACTGATGACCCTTCCACCTGAGGCCTACCTCTGGTTCAAGACGCTCCACATCGTTGGTGTTGTCGTCTGGTTCGCCGGATTGTTCTATCTGGTGCGGTTGTTCATCTATCACGTCGAAACGGCTGAGCTGGCAGAGGACCTGCAGCAGCCGTTCCGCGATCAGTACAGCCTGATGGAGAAACGCCTTGCCAACATCATCACGACTCCGGGGATGGTGGTGGCGGTGTCCATGGCCATCGGCCTTTTGGTGGCCCAGCCCAGCTGGCTGCAGCAGGGCTGGATGCATGCCAAGTTGGCCTTCGTGGCCGGTCTTCTGGCTTATCACGTGGCTTGTTATCGACTGATGGGGCAGCTGCAGGCGGGAACCTGTCGGTGGAGTGGAAAGCAGCTGCGGGCACTCAATGAACTGCCGACGCTGCTGTTGGTGATTGTGGTGATGCTGGTGGTGTTCAAAAACCAGTTCCCGACCGGTGCCGCCACCTGGTTCATCGTGGCGTTGGTGGTGTTCATGGCAGCGTCCATTCAGTTCTATGCCCGCTGGCGACGCCTGCGGGCGGAAGCCCAGGCCGTCACAGGAAGCTGAGATGAGCCATCCACTCCGTTCCGTCCTGGCTGATGTCGGACCCGAGAGCTGCCCGGGCTCCCTCAACTTCCACTGCCACACGATCTGTAGTGACGGCAGCCTGGAGCCCCTTGAGCTGATCCGCCAGGCATCAGAGCGTGGGCTCTCCCATCTGGCCGTGACTGATCACCACAGCGTACGGGCCTTTCAACCGATGGCGGATTGGCTCCAGGCACAACGAGATGCAGGGGCCGTGGTGCCGACGTTGTGGACCGGCATGGAAATCAGCTGTCTGCTCAAAGGATGCCTTGTTCATGTGCTGGCACTGGGGTTTGAACCCGGGCATGCGGCCCTGGAGCCCTATAACCGCGGCGATGCCGTGGTGGGAGAGGCCCTCCGGGCAGACGCGGTGCTTAAGGCGATTCACGCGGCAGGGGGTCTGGCTGTTCTGGCTCATCCAGCCCGCTATCGACTTGGCCATGACGTGCTGATCGATGAGGCCGCTCGACTTGGGTTTGACGGTGGTGAAGCCTGGTACGACTACGACATGCAGACGGTGTGGGCACCCAGCCCAATGATCTGTGAGGCCATCGACCGCCAACTGGCAAACCTTGGCCTTTTGCGTACTTGTGGCACCGACAGTCACGGAATCGACCTTGGTGGCCGCTAAGTTCATCCCATCTCAGTTCTGGTCGACATGGGCTTCTTTGATCGTCTGCTGAAAAAGGACTCGCAGGATTCCGACAACACGATCAAGCCACGCAAGCCAGCCAAGGAGAAACCGGCAGAGTTCTTCCTGGATGCAGATTCCTCCTCCTCCCTTGGAGATGTGAATTACATGCGCGAGTCGAAGACAATTCGCCGCACCTTCCCAGGCACCGTCGACAGCCCCGGCACGAAGGAACAGATCATGACGGTGGCCGCGGAAACCGAATCCGTGGATAAGCGCAGTGAAGGTCTTGGCGACTCGGTGAAGAAAGAGGAGTCGATTGATCTGACGGCGGGCATTCCCAAGCCCGTGAAGAAGACCTTTGCCGAACAGGTCACCACTGAAGAGATGAACAAGCGGCTGCGCGGAACGGCCGTAACCTCCGTGAATACGCCTGCTGCCGCGAACGCTGCACCCGTCGCTCGTAAGGAGATCTTCAAAGCGGAGGAAGCCCCTCAAGCCAAGGTCGGCCAGGCCGCAGCTTCATCTAAGCCAGGCTCCATCGATCCCTTCCGCCAGATGGTTCGGGACCTCAACAAGTAAGGGCACCGCGTTCGATCCTTGCTTCGCTGCTGTTGATCAATTCCTTCAGCAAAGCAAGTTGATTCTCGTTGGCGCCAGTCCATAGACCTCGATTGGACGCTTCGAGCAGTCGCTCTGCCATGTCCCGCAGGACCCAGGGGTTGCGATCGCTGAGAAAGGTCTGGTTCACGGGATCCGCCAGCCAGCGATCGCACAGTGCTCCGTAGCACCAGTCCGGGACGCGGTCGGTCGCAGCGTCATAGGCGAACAGGTAATCCAGGCTCGCCCCCATCTCAAACGCACCCTTGTACCCGTGCTGCTGCATCCCTTCGATCCAACGGGGATTGAGCATGCGACTGCGCATCACCTTGTCCAGCTCCTTCTCCAGCCGATGCAGTCGGGGACGCTCGCGGCGTGAATGATCACCGAACCACAACTGGGGACGCTGACCGGACACCTGCTCGGCTGCAGCACTGAGGCCACCGTGAAACTGGTAATAATCGTCGGAATCGAGCAGATCATGCTCGCGGTTGTCCTGGTTGTGCAGTATCGCCTCAACAGACGACAGGGCCTGCTCCAGACCGGAGCGATCGGCAACGGGTTCCGCTGGACCGTCGTAGCGCCACTGGCTCCAGCACAGAAAGGCTTCACCAAGATCCCTGCGCGACTCCCAGGCACCGCTGTCGATCAAGGCCTGCAGCCCAGCGCCATAAGCACCGGGGGCGGATCCATAGATTCGTCCTTGCGGGCCATCACGACGGGTGAGGCCGGCCAGAGGGTTTATCTCCTCTGGTTCCTCCAGCAAAGCCACCATCTGCTGTGCCTGGTTCACCCAGCTCACCAGATGCGGGAACGCATCCCGGAACAGACCGGAGATCCTCAGCACCACATCCACCCGAGGTCGCCCCAGGAGATCAGCAGGGATCACCTCCAGATCCACCAGACGCCGGCTGGGGCCATCCCAGACAGGGCGGACGCCGATCAGCGCCAGCAGTTGGGCAATGTCTTCACCACCATTGCGCATCGTGGCGGTCCCCCACACCGACAGAGCCAGGTGGCGCAGGGGTTCACCTTCATCCTGAAGATGCAGATCCAGCAAGCGTTCGGCGGAGCGGCGGCCGAGGTCCCATGCCACCTCCGTCGGCAGCCCACGGAGATCCACGGAATAGAAATTACGACCGGTGGGCAGCACATCCGGTCGGCCACGACTGGGGGCCCCAGAGGGACCAGCAACGATGCGGCGGCCCTCCAGACCCCGCATCAGCCCCTGACGTTCTGCCTCGCCACAACCCTTCAAGCGTTTCCACAGCTCCAGGCAGCGTTGCCTCAGGTCCGCTGATGTCTCAACCAGTGATAGAAACGGTGTTGCCAGATCCACGGCCTGCTCGTGGTGCACGAGCTGTCTGAGGATCAACAAGGCCTGTTGCTCCAACCACGCGCTGCCATCACCCACCCGGCGGCAGCGCTGACAACCGAGCGCTTCCAATCGCGCGCGGTCGGCTGGATCGAGGGCTTCTCCGCCGTCCTGAGACCAGGGGTCGAATTCCAAGCCAGCTTTCCGGGCCATCAATTGCGTCAGGCCAGGCTGACCCTGCAACGGTGGACGCGCCAAGGCCATCAGCAGCTCTGTCATGGCAGCGTCGTCTGGGCACTGGCCAAAGCGATGCAGACCCGTGCGGATCTGCGACTCCTTCAACTCGCAGAGATAGGTTTCCGCCTGGTCAAGACAGCTGTTGAGTCGCTCCGGGTGCTGCTTCAGCTCTCGTCGGCTCGGGATCCCTGGCCAGTCCAGATCCTGAAGGGTGCTGAGCACCTGGTTTTCCAACACCTGGGTGCGCTCACCACCGAGCTGTCGGGCTTCCACCAGTTCATCCAGCAGTCCCTCAAGTTTCTGAAGGCCGCCGTGAAGACCGGCGCGGCCCAAGGGTGGGGTGAGGTGATCCAGCACCACCGCATGGCCCCGACGTTTGGCCTGGGATCCCTCCCCTGGGTCGTTGACAATGAAGGGGTAAAGATGCGGCAACGCACCAAGGGCGAGATGGGGGCCACAGGCCGCACTGAGACCGACCCCCTTGCCCGGCAACCATTCAGCACTGCCGTGCTTGCCCACATGCACCATCACCTGGCTGCCGTGGACGTCTCGTAACCAAAGGTACTGAGCCAGGTAGCGGTGCGGTGGCGGCAGGTCCGGCGAATGCAGATCAGCGATCTGATCCGGGTCATAGCCCCGGTCCGGCTGCAGGAGCACCACCAGATGCCCATAGTGCAACCCATGAATGGCAAACCCTCGCTCCCCATCGAGATCACAGGCCTGCTGCGGGTCACCCCAGCGGCTGATGATCCGTGCCTTGGCCTCGCTTGGAATGGTGTCCCACCAGGCTTGGTAGGTCTCCAGCGGCAGGTGATCAAGGGGCGGGCGATAACGGCCCTCGGCTGAGTTGGTACGTCCCGCCAGCAACGACGCAATCAATCGATCGCCGTTGGAGGGTATGGGGTGCTCGCCAAGTTGATAACCCGCATCGGCCAGCCAACCGATGATGTTGACCACGCTGGCCGGGGTATCCAGCCCAACCCCGTTGGCCACACGCCCATCCCGCACCGGATAGTTGGCCAACACCATGGCCACCCGACGATGCTCGGCAGGCGTGTCCTGGAGATCAATCCAGCGGGCTGCGTGCTCCACTAGCCAGTTGATGCCGTCCCGATCCGGTTGTTGCGTCGTGATTGCAGTGGCGAGTTCTCCGAGGGGGGGGCGTGCCTGCCGGAATGCGCATGGGCGGGTGGTGACCCGAGCGTCCAGTTCCGGCATCACCACCTGCAGCGACAGGTCCAGGGGTTCCAGGCCACGGCTGGACTGCTGCCAACGCTCCCGGCTGGTGCCGGCGGTCAGCAGCTGCAGCACCGGTCGGTCCAGGCTGTCCCAAAGGGCACTTCCTAGGCCGGCTTGCTCCGTCGTGACGGAGGCGAAGGCCGTTCCGGTGATCACGACCTGAGCACCCTGGCTGCGGAGCAGATCGAGGACACCGGCCTGGACGGCGGGGTCCCTCAGGCTGCTCACCCAGATCAGACGAGGCCGAAGGCCACGCTCCCGCAGGGCCTGATTCAGGTGCTGCGCCAGAGCGGTGTCCCCGGCCTGTAACTGGGCGCGGTAAAGAACCACTCCAACGGTGGCACCAGGATCGTCCTGCCAGTCCCAGGGGAAGGGATCGGCCAGGGGCACCAAAGCGATCTCCTCGCTGTCCGGTGGCGTTCCGTTCAGCAGTGCCTGAATGGCGTCGAGCAGCCTGGCCATGTTGGTCTCGCCCCCTTCCCGCAGCAGGGCCGCAAGACGATCCGCAAGTGCGGGCACCACGGTGCCGATCCCATGCAGATCCCCCTGCTGATCAACCGTTCCAGCCAGCACCAGCAGTTGTCGATCGGCGCCTTCGTCACTCCAGCGCTGGAGCTGCTCCAACCCATAACTCCAGTGGCCACGGCTGCCCAGCAGGCGCACCACAATCAAACGAGCCTGCGTCGCAGTGGAGGCGAGGTAATGGTCGAGCTGGGCCGGATGACTGAGGTTGTCGAGATGGAGAGCCCTGATTCGGCTGCTCCAGTCAGGGGAGGCCTGCACCACTGATTCAAGGCAGCTGAGGTCGGTACCTGCACTGGAGAGAAGCAGAACATCCGCCGGGGGTTGCTCGACGAGCACCACATCCTCGGGAGGATCAATGCCCGGGCAACTGGCAAGACGGTGCATGACGCCATTCTCCTTGCGAGGCAGCCGGTGGTGAGAAGATTCAACTATCGGGTTTCCCCCAGCGATGCATCAGTTCCTGCCCTACGCCTGGTTTCAGGGTCAGTGCGTGCCTTTCGAAGAGGCCAGGATCTCCATCGCAACCCACGCCCTTCATTACGGCACAGGTGCGTTCGGCGGCATGCGCGCCATTCCTGATCCGCAGAGCAGCGGATCGATGCTGTTGTTTCGTGCCGATCGCCATGCACGGCGATTAAGCCAGAGCGCACGGTTGTTGCTCACTGATCTGAGCGAAGCAACGATTCTCGAAGCGTTGACGGCGATGCTGCAGGCGAACAAACCGCAGCAACCCATCTATCTGCGACCGTTCGTGTACACCAGTGATCTCGGCATCGCGCCGCGGTTGCACGACATCGAGACCGATTTCCTGATTTACGGGTTGCCGCTGGGGGATTACCTCTCACCGGACGGCGTCAGTTGCCGCATCAGCAGTTGGACGAGACAGGAGGACCGTTCCCTCCCCCTGCGCGGCAAGATCTCTGGTGCCTACATCACCAGTTCTCTGGCCAAGACCGAGGCCGTCCAGAGCGGATTCGACGAGGCTCTGCTGTTGAACAGTCGCGGCAAGATCAGCGAAGCCAGCGGCATGAATCTGTTCCTGGTTCGCGACGGTCAGCTGATCACACCAGGCGTTGACCAGGACATTCTTGAGGGCATCACCCGGGCAAGCGTGATCGAACTGGCCAAGGCCATGCAAATTCCTGTGGTGGAACGCCCTGTGGACAAAACAGAGCTGTTCATCGCCGATGAGGTCTTCCTCACCGGCACGGCAGCGAAGATCACACCGATCCGCCAGATCGAATCAACGCAGATGAACACGGATCGACCGGTGATGACCGCACTGAAGACGCGGTTGGTGGCGATCACCGAAGGGCGAGATCCGGCCTATGAACACTGGGTGACCCGAATCCCGATCGCGTGAGGTTTGCATTGAGCTTTTCCTAAGATCAGGCCCAACAAGGATCGGAAGACATGGTGATAGCGCAGGCATCCCGGCAACTCACCAACTCCCGCTTCCTGGATCACCTCAACGGGGCGGAACGGCCCGTGTTGGTGTTTGACGGGGCCACGGGCACCAGCCTCCAGGGCCTCGACCTGACCGCCGAGGATTTCGGTGGCCCTGAGTTGGAGGGCTGCAACGAAAATCTGGCTGTCACTAAACCCGAGGCGGTGAAAGCGGTGCATCGTCAGTTCCTCGAAGTTGGCTGCGATGTGATCGAAACCGACACCTTTGGAGCCGCCTCGATCGTTCTCGCGGAATACGGGCTTGAAGACAAAGCCTTTGAACTCAACAAACGGGCGGCTGAACTGGCCCGAGAAATGGCCGATGAATTCAGCACCCCTGAGAAGCCCCGCTTCGTGGCGGGGTCCATGGGTCCAACCACAAAGCTGCCGACCCTGGGCCACATCGACTTCGACACGATGCGCGAGTCCTTCCGGGAACAGGCCGAAGGACTTATTGCCGGCGATGTTGACCTGTTCATCGTTGAGACCTGCCAGGACGTTCTGCAGATCAAGGCCGCGCTGCAGGGCATTGAAGAAGCGTTTGCAGCCACCGGTGAGCGGCGGGCGCTGATGGTGTCCGTGACCATGGAAACCACCGGAACGATGCTCGTCGGCACAGACATCGCTGCCGTGGTGTCGATTCTTGAGCCGTTTCCGATCGACATTCTCGGGCTCAACTGCGCCACCGGACCGGAGCAGATGAAGGAGCACATCCGCTATCTCTCCGAGCACTCCCCGTTCACGGTGAGCTGCATTCCCAACGCCGGTCTGCCGGAAAACATTGGTGGCGTGGCCCACTACCGGCTCACTCCAGTGGAACTGAAGATGCAGCTGATGCACTTCGTTGAAGATCTGGGCGTGCAGGTGATCGGTGGTTGCTGTGGCACCACCCCGAGTCACATCGGATCGCTGGCAGAGCTGGCTGCGGAGCTCAAACCGGCCCAACGCAGCTCACGCCACGGGGCTGCCTCCGATGCGGACGTTCGTCCAGCCCTCAACTACGAACCGGCTGCGGCATCGATCTACGGGGTTACCCCGTACCAACAGGACAACTCCTTCCTGATCATTGGTGAGCGGCTCAACGCCAGCGGCAGCCGCAAGGTGCGCGAACTGCTGGCGGAAGAGGACTGGGACGGTCTGGTGTCCGTGGCCCGCGGGCAGGTGAAGGAGAACGCCCACGTTTTGGACGTCAACGTCGACTACGTCGGTCGCGATGGCGAGCAGGATATGCATCAGCTGGTGAGCCGTCTGGTCACCAACGTCAACCTGCCGCTGATGCTCGACTCCACCGAGTGGCAGAAAATGGAAGCTGGCCTCAAGGTTGCTGGGGGTAAGTGCATCCTCAACTCGACCAACTACGAGGACGGGGACGAACGCTTCTTCAAGGTGCTGGAGCTGGCTCGTCGCTACGGCGCTGGCGTGGTGGTGGGAACCATCGATGAAGACGGCATGGCTCGCACGGCCGAGAAAAAGTTCGCCATCGCCCAGCGGGCCTATCGCGATGCCCTGGAGTTCGGCATCCCGGCCCATGAAATCTTTTACGACCCCCTGGCGCTGCCGATTTCCACCGGCATCGAAGAAGACCGGCTCAATGGCAAGGCCACCGTCGACTCCATTCGCATGATCCGTGAAAACCTCCCCGGGGTTCACGTGGTGCTGGGGGTCAGCAACGTCAGTTTCGGTCTCTCGCCCGCAGCCCGGATCACGCTCAACTCCGTCTTCCTGCATGACTGCTGTGAAGCCGGCATGGATGCAGCCATCGTCAGCCCTGCCAAAATTCTGCCGCTGATCAAGATCACTGAAGAACACCAGACGGTTTGCCGTGATCTGATCAACGACAACCGTCGCTTCGACGATGGAATCTGCGTTTACGACCCGCTCACTGAACTCACCAAGCTGTTCGAGGGCGTCAGCGCCAAGGAAGCCCGGGCTTCAGGCCCCTCGCTGGCCGATCTGCCAATTGAAGAACGGCTCAAGCAGCACATCATTGATGGAGAGCGCATCGGCCTTGAGCCGTCTCTGGATGAGGCGCTGAAGTCCTATCCGCCCCTACAGATCATCAACACCTTCCTGCTGGATGGAATGAAGGTGGTGGGTGAATTGTTCGGCAGCGGCCAGATGCAGCTTCCCTTCGTGCTGCAAAGCGCCGAGACGATGAAATCTGCCGTGGCTTATTTGGAGCCTCATATGGAGACAGCAGAAGGCGAAAGCACGAGCAAGGGCAAGTTCCTGATCGCAACCGTGAAGGGCGATGTCCACGACATTGGCAAGAACCTGGTGGACATCATCCTCACCAACAACGGCTACGAGGTGGTCAATCTCGGTATCAAACAAAGCTGTGAAGCGATTGTGGAAGCCCAACACGAACACCAGTCTGATTGCATCGCCATGAGTGGTCTGCTGGTGAAGTCCACGGCATTCATGAAGGACAACCTCAAGGCGTTCAACGATGCCGGCATTGATGTTCCCGTCATTCTTGGTGGTGCTGCCCTGACACCTCGATTTGTCCAGAAAGATTGCCGCGAGGTCTACAACGGAAAGGTCATCTATGGCCGTGATGCCTTCGCTGATCTGCGCTTCATGGATGCCCTGATGGATGCCAAGGGCAATGACAACTGGGACAACCTTGAAGGCTTCATCACCGACGCCCCAAGCGGTGTCGGCCTCGATGAGGAGACTGAATCGCCGACTGTTGAACGCTCCACTGCTGATGAAAAGTCACAGCAGGACGCACCATCCCCACAGCTGCCGGTTAGTACCGATCGATCCGAAGCCGTGCCGGCGGAGCCAACACCTTCAGCCCCATTCCTGGGGTCAGTTGTCATCACAGAAGCAGACGTCGACATTGAAGAGGTGTTCGGCTTTCTTGATCGCAACGCCCTGTTTGCCGGACAGTGGCAACTACGCAAAACCCAGCAGCAGTCGCGTGATGAGTACGACGCGATGTTGAAGGAGAAGGCTGAACCGGTTCTGCAGCAGTGGATGGATCGATGCCTGCAGGAATCGTTGCTCACCCCAAGGGCTGCCTACGGATATTTCCCTGTCGGTCGCGATGGCAATTCCCTAAGGGTCTTTGATGCCAATGGAGAGACTGAGCTTGGCCGTTTCGACCTTCCACGCCAACGCTCCGGCAACCGCTACTGCATTGCTGACTTCTTTCAGGACATGACAGCCGACAGGCGACCGGCCGATGTCCTGCCGATGCAGGCGGTGACCATGGGAGACAAGGCCAGTGAGGTGGCCCAGGAGCTGTTCAAGGGCGATCAATACAGCGATTACCTCTACTTCCACGGCCTGGCGGTTCAGATGGCCGAAGCGATGGCGGAATGGGTCCACGCCCGCATCCGCCGCGAACTTGGCTTTGCTGATCCGGACGGCATGCCACTGCGGGATGTCTTGGCCCAGCGCTACCGAGGCAGTCGCTACTCCTTTGGATACCCCGCTTGCCCGAACGTGGCCGATTCACGCCAGCAACTCTTCTGGCTCGGGGCAAACCGCATTGGTCTGTCGATGGATGCCAGCGATCAGCTGTCCCCCGAGCAGAGCACGACGGCACTGGTGGCGCTGCACACCAAGGCCCGCTACTTCAGCGCATAACCTAAGTCGCCCTTTTCAGCAGATCATGGCGATTGCCGGACCCGATGGCGTGGATGCCGCCATCAAGGCGGGTATTGATCTCGATGGTTCCCCGATCCCAAAACCGATGCTGGCGCTCTACAACGAAGTCATGGACCTGGAAAGCCAGCGCGCCCGCAGCGGCGTGCTCAAGTCGATGCGGAACCGGGTGGTGAAGACCGGAGCGAAGCACTTCGACCGGGAAAGCCTGAACCAACGACTGCTCGATGCCGGTTGGGACGGTCTGAAGGACAAGGAGATTGCCTTTTACTTCGGCTGATCCGGGAGTTGAACGGCCACAGGCTCTGTTGGGTTCACCCCTGACAGAGCTTCTCCATGGTGTCGATCACCTCCTGCTGAAACTCCTCCAGAGCATTCGACTCACTGAGGTCGATTCCTTCACCGGCGGCGTTCTGGGCCAAGTCCTGGAAGTGAAAGGCCCCTTCACCGTTGGCCAGGAACTCAATCGCTGAGCTCTCACCGCTCTCGCGAAAGGCATCGCAGAGCGCCAGGAACGCAGCGTCTTCCGTGAACTCCCAATCCATCGAGTGGACATGACTGAATGACCTTTACCGCGTTCCCCCAGGGGGTCGTCAACTGTCTGACGTCAAAATGTGCCACTCCTTCGGCAGACTGCCCCTGTGATTCCTGTCCGGATGGCCAGCTCAACAGCACCTTCTGCCCCTCTCAACGTTCTCGGGAAGCCTCTGCAGGTGTGCGGTTGCTCACCGATTACCGGTTGGTATCGAAACGGGACCTGCCAAACCGATCCCAGCGACCTCGGTCAGCACAGCATCTGCTGCGTCATGACCGAAGCCTTTCTCCGCTACAGCAAGGCGCAGGGAAACGACCTGTCAACACCCGTCCCTGCCTTTCAGTTCCCTGGACTGAAGCCAGGTGATCATTGGTGCGTGTGTGCTCCGCGTTGGAAGCAGGCCTGCGACGACGGCATGGCGCCCCTGGTGTCACTCGAAGCGACAGAAAACACCGCTCTGTCCGTAGTGAGTCTTGAGCAGCTGAAGGAGCACGCTTACCAATCAATCGGTTGACCGTCCCAGGCCAGAAACTCTCCTGAATCCTCCGGCCTCTGGGCGAGAAGCACATCCACAAGCTGCTCTGCCGCCCGCTGCGGTGTAAACAACTTCTCAGGTGGAACGAAGGTTTGGAAGGGTTTGGACAGGGCCGTGTCCGTCGTACCTGGATGCAGAAGCGTCACTGTGGCGAGTGGCCAGCGACGACGCCATTCAATGGAGAGGGATTTAAGCAACTGGTTCTGGGCTGCCTTGGCTGCTCGGTAGCTGTACCAGCCGCCACTGCGGTTATCGCCAATGCTGCCAACGCGGGCACTGAGGCTGGCGAAATGGAAGGGGCGATCACGTCCCAACAGCGGTTCCACCGCTCGAGCAAGCAACACCGGCGCAATGGCGTTGATCGTGAACTGCTCCATCAGGGCACTGCGCTCAACCTGTCGAAGTCGCTTTTCAGGAACAAGGCCCGGACCATGCAATCGGCCCGTGGCATTCACTACCAACCGCAGGTCACCAGCCTCAGCGCGCAAACAATCCGTTAAAGCCTCAAGATCAGCGTCACGTTCAAGGTCGAGAGACAGGTCTTGGACGGGCGGTCCTTGCCGTCCAGCGGTGATCACCCTGAGACCCGGGCACTGCTGCTTCAAGCGCGCCGTAATAGCTGAACCAATCCCGCCAGTACCAACCACCAGGGCCATACCCGTCAAAGCACTGTCGCCAAGGGTCGTCATCGATCGAACGGTTCCACTCCATGACGTCTAGCGAACAGAACGGAACTCCCGCCTACGATCGCCGCGATCTCCATGACCAATTCCGTCGCGATGGTCGCCGAGGGACTTCACAAGCTGGCACTGCAACGCAGCCAGGATGCTCTCGAGAATGGCGCCCTTCGGCCACTGAGCACCGACATCGAAACCTGGGCCGGGTCGGGTGACGGCGGCTTCGAGATTCGACACCTGGTGGGTGCCCCTCCCCGGCACCTCAGGGCAGCAGGTCCGAAACCGAACCCCTTCCGCCCCTGGGATCAGCGCCTCGAGCTGACGCGCGTTGGTAGGGAGCACGTGCTCATCCTCAACAAATATCCAGTGCAACTGGGCCACATGCTGCTGATCAGCCAGAGCTGGCAACCCCAGATGGGCTGGCTTTCATTGGTGGACTGGACTGCGGTTTGCCAGGTGAACCAGGACACCGGTGGGCTTTGGTTCTTCAACAGCGGTCCTCAAGCAGGTGCCAGCCAACCGCATCGACATCTACAGCTGTTGCCACGGAAGCAGGGCGAACGGCTTTGTCCGCGTGAAGCGTGGTTTCAGCAGCATCTTCTGGATGCGTCCAGCTCAAGGCCCATGGACAGCCTTGAACGCAGCATCAGCATCAAGCCATTGCCATTGACGTGGTCCGGGTCAGCACTTCTGGAGGTCTACCTCGACCTTTGTCAGCACAGCGGCCTGGGTTCAACCCAGCGGAATGAGAAACCTCTTGCCCCCTACAACCTCTTAATCAGCGCAGGATGGATGGCGTTGGTCAAACGGTCCTGTGACGAGGTTCACGGTTACAGCGTCAACGCCCTTGGCTTTGCGGGGTATCTACTGAGCACCGAGCGATCGAATCGAGCCTGGTTGGCAGCCAATGGCCCAGAGGCTTTATTGGAGAAGGTGGTGGCTGCAGATCCGTGATGCCACGGATGCAATGGCCATCACTGATGTGCATGGCTTGAACAACAGACGGGATGCAATCTCCCGGTACTAATTTGTTCGTGTCCAACACCACAATTCATCGGCGCAACCAACAAGTTGAGCGCCACCTCGACCTCGCCGAACGGCTTGCCAGGAGCTTTTCTCAGCGAACAGGCCTTTACCGTGACGACCTCTATCAGGTGGCTGTCCTTGGTCTGATCAAGGCGACCAAGGCATACCGAACGTAACGAACGTGCCGTTCGTGGCATTTGCCAGAGTCCACGCCCGTGGAGCAATCCTTCATTACCTACGCGACAGTGTCGCCATGGTCCGCCTGCCAAGACGGATCGAGGAGCAAGCGCAACGACTGAGCCAATTCCATCAGCCAAAGAACAGCCACGAAGAGTGGGTGCAGGCGTTGTATCGGAGCAAAAATCGATGGCTGCCTTGCCCAGAGGACTTGCAGGCCCAAGTGAGCAGTGGTCTGACGATGATGGTGAACGCTGAACGACGTGACTCTGTTCAATTGGCCTTCGCCCAGCTTGGAGAGGACGAAAAGCAGGCCATCAAGGCTGTCGTGATCGATGGCCGAAGCCTGCGCAACGTCGGCACAAGCCTCGGAGTGTCCGCCATGACCGTTCACAGACGGGTGAAAAAAGGCCTCAAACAGCTGAAACTCAGGCTGGGCTCACTTCAAGCAGCCCACTAGGCATCCCGCTGCATCTGGTCGTGGAGCGTGCCGATGGTTGCATTGAGGGCAGCCAGTTGACGCTCCAACCCATCACGCCAGAAGATGAGCATGGCCATCTTGCGCTCCTGATGCTGCCGTCTCCGCTGCTGGAGATCGGAGCTTCCATTGCAGCAGAACGGGGGAAGCATTGACTTAAAGCTAGAGATCCAATTTTGGCGGATCCACCATGGTCCCGTGAGTCGCTGCTGGCTTGGCTTGCAGGGATCCACGACTTACCGTGAGGCACCTTTGAACAGCAGAACTTCAGCCGGAACCCGACTGAAGACCGTCTCATGAGGCTCGGACGCGTCCCACTTCAAGTCCTGGCCTGCGTCGCAGCTGCGAAAAGCTGGCTCGTCGTCGCACAGCCGGCGTCTGCTTACGTCGCTCTCATGGCAGGTCAGCGAGCCAGGCCCCTCAATGGCTCCTTCAACAGCGTTCCTGTTCTGCATTCCAATCAGCCAGAGATCGTCACAGGTCCAGGAATTCTGGTGAATACAGCTCCCGGATCAGCCATTGCGGCCGAAACCAGGCGCCCTCTGAAAAATGCCGAGTACACCTTCAACGGAAAATTCGGGGTGCACATGCACCACAAGTACTACCCATCCGACACCAAAAAGCTGGGGGGTCGCAAGACGCGCGGCCTTCTGACCCTTGGACTGATTGCGATCAATCCAGGAGATCGACCGGTCACGCTCACGTTCTCGACGGGTTCGGTCAAAAACAGTTTTGAGGCCCCGTACCTCCCAAACAACCTGATGGGAGTCAAACCCCTCGGCAAGCGGCCTTGGAACACAGGCCCGGGCGACGCAACGGCCGTTCAAATGCTGCGCGAAGAACTGGATCGCAAACTGAAGTCATCCATCACGATTCCCGCTCTCTCAAGCCGCGTCGTGGTCAGTACAGATCTGCCGGCACGGGGTATCGCCAATGGCCTGCTGCAAGGTCGCAGCGATGGACCTTTCCAACTTGCTGTGGTCGCAGCCGAAGAAAGCCGCAATGATCAAGCGCTGGCAGCGGTTCTTCGCCGAGGGCGACTCGCCCCCGGCCGCGTCTATCTCGATCGTTTACAGGAGATCCAAACAGGCGAGGTGTTTTCACGCGTCGCCGGTGTTGCCATAGGGGATCGCTACACCGCCAGCACGGATCACAATCTCAACCAGGGGCCTCTTCACGTTCCTCTGACCAGTACGTCCCGCCACAATTTCGGGACCCGTGATATTCAGGTAAATCCATTGACCAGCCGGATGGTCGATTCAGCCTTGAACAACGTCGGAACCTACGGAGTCCGTTACGACGTCACCTTGAATCTAAAAGGCCAAGGAGCCCATCAATTGGTGATGAGCCATCCGGTTGTCTCGGGGAAAAAGCCCTTCACAGCGTTTCGAGGCTCGATCAGAATTCAACACGGCGATGTGGTCGAGGAGGTCCACGTGGGGCTTCGCGCTGGCGAAAGCCTGGCCTTGACAGACCTTCGCTTGACACCAGGACGAAACAACCCGGTCAAAGTCAGCCTGGTCTACCCCGCCGATGCAACGCCAGGTCACCTACTGAGTGTTGTCCCTGTCCAACAGCTGGCGATGCTGCATCAACGGCAGAAGCAGCAGAAGGAAGCCCTGGACCAATTGGCCGCCCAGATGAAACAACGCAACGTGGTTCCCAAGCAAGCACCACCTTCGGCAAACGAGCCTGTGGTCAAGCCGGCGAAGACTTCGGTCAAGATCGCAACACCAGCTGCGGAACCTGCCAAAACTCCAGCGATAGCGAAACCAAAGCCACCGAGTCCACCCCCACCGCTACCAGCCATCGTTCCGGTTCCATCACCTCGCTACACCGACGCCATACGCAGCCAGCAGCATTGGCTTCGCCAGCTTCAGGGTCGATAACCTTCCGGCAGCAAGACTGATCGCTTGACCGACGAGGAATCCACGTCGAAAACCATCTCGCTCAAGCTTCCGAGCCGCCAGGTCTCTTTGATCGACCAGCTGAAGCGAGAGTACGGCGTACGGTCCAGGGGCCAGGTTCTCGAAATTCTCCTCGAAGGAATCCTGGGGGATGTGGAGGAGGACGAGTCGAAATCCCCTGACCACAGATCAGTTACAACGGCTGCCGTTGACGCCAACGTCAGCACGGAGGTCACCAGCCTCGTGTTGATTGAATCCCCGACGGAGCGCCATCAACAGCAGGCAGCACCTGCTCCTGTTTCCAGCACAGCTGGTGGTATCGATCTCCCTGGCTTTGTCAGCCGTCGCACCAGTCAGCTCAGAGACACTCTCCAGACCCCGAAACGATCTCCATCGTCCAACGACGCACCGTTGCTCTCGTCTGTTGCGCTCGAGGATCTACAGGCCGCTGCTCAGGCTGCTGACGACCATTGGTCATCGCTTTATGGACAGGCACCCGGACAAACCGTTGTGGAAGCAGCGATGCTCTGGTTGGCCAGGGATCTCTGGAGCAATCTGGATGCGAGTGAGGGCCGTTCCTTCACCTGGACCGCTGCCAATGCAGCAATGGAAGAACTCTGTCCTGAATGGAAAGCAGAACCTCCTTCCCTCGGACGGGTCATGGTGGTGGCAGGCGCCCTGGAAGACCCTTTTGCAACGGCGGGCCTCTCTGAACGGATGCCAACACTTGTTAGGCGCTTTGTAAATCGTTTTCGCCGCAGCCGTCAGGTCACGTCATTCGAGACGCTCGAATCCACGATGACCGTGCACGGAGCATTGAAGTTGCTCGGTTTATCCACACAAGCCGGGGCCTCCGTCACAATTACGTCGATCCGCGAGGCCTACAAGAACCAGGCCCGAGCCGCTCACCCTGATTCCGGCGGATCCACCGACAGCATGCGCCGACTGAATGAGGCCTATCGGCTGTTGCGCGAGCTGTACAGACAATGAGGTTTTGATGATCTCAAATGGCACCCACTGCGAGACTCATATCGCGTCTAATTCGGGACTCAAGCGATTGTTTATCGCCATTGTGCTGGAGCGGCGAATCGCTATTGCCTTGGATAGCCGAACTTTATCGGTCTCTTTTGTCTCAGACTCGACACAGGGACGGACTCATCCTAATTCTAATATGCAAAAATTGAGTAGGCGTCAACAATGATTTTTTGATGAGTTCTAGCGACAGAAAAGACATCTTTTTCTAATCGCAGGCATTGATCGCTGCACGAATTCATTCATTACAAAAGACAGCTGACAAGCCTTGATGTCCTGGTCCTGTCCAAGGCATCAGGACAAGGGCAAGACCCCGATTAGAAATAGCATCTTTAAGGCTGCGTACCTGCTGTAGACACAGGTGCGCAAGTTAATACGGCAACGGTTCTCGTGCCCGCAAACGATGACGCGCAGTCGTCGCGCATGAGACGCGTAAAGAGTCTTATATCAAGACTCGGGCAAGCCTATTGAGGGTGAATGAATCTCGTCAAAAAACTCCTGGACGCACTACGCGACCAGGAGCAGGTCTTGAGTGAGACTGGAAAACAAATCAGGTGGACGTCTGCATCCCCTGGATCAAATAGTCGAAATATGGAGCTGCCAGCTTCACCTGTGCATCAGACAGCAGGGCCAGGGAGGCATCCTTCATCGTCTTCATCGCTTCCACCATGCCGGGCATCGGCACGCCCAGGCTGTTGTACATCTCGCGAGCGCCGACCAGGCCGATGTCCTGGATCATTTCGGTGCTGCCAGCCAGAACGCCGTAGGTGACCAAACGCAGGTACCAGCTGTAATCACGCAGGCACTGAGCGCGTTGTTTCTGGCCGTAAGCATTGCCTCCTGGGGCGACGTACTCGGGCTTGCGGCCGAACAGCTGCTTGGCGGATTCATCAACGATCTTCTTCTCGTTGTCCGTCAGCGCCTTGACGACGGACACCCGCATAGCGCCCTGCTCAAGGAAGGCGACCATGCTTTGCAGTTCACCACTGGTCGGGTACCGCAGATCCTCATCGGCCTGAAGGATGAGATCCCGGACAACACTCATGGAACTGAACAGGCTTCGTGGAGTTTAGTGGTCTCAAGTGGGTCGACCGTCTTGTGACGACCCTGGTGTTACGCCATTGCAATGCCTGAGACCAACGGCACCGAGGCTGATTCGAGCGGGCCAAGGCCAGGGCTTCGCCTGGAATTGCAGGCCATCGATCTGGATCGGGATGGCCACGGTCTGGCCCGTTGGCAAGGGTGGGTGGTGGTGGTGCCGGGTCTCCTGCCGGGCGAACGGGCCAAGGTGCAGCTTCAACAGCGGCAGAAGTCGCGATGGCTGAGTCGCATCAGTGAAAGACTGGACAGCTCGTCGTCACGCCGACGGCCTCCTTGCATCCTTGCTCAGGATTGCGGTGGCTGCACTCTGCAGCACCTTGAGGAGTCAGCCCAGCGGAATTGGAAGCAGGATCAGCTCCACCAGACAATGCTGCGGCTCGGGGGCATCGACCATCCCCAAGCTCCTGCCCTCACGGATCAGCGTGGCCTCGGCTACCGAAACCGCGGGCTGATCCCCCTGCGTCGTGGCGAGGACGGCCGCCTGCGCATGGGCTATTTCCGCCGCGGCAGCCATCGCATCGTCAATCTCTCCCGCTGTCCAGTGCTGGATCCACGCCTGGATGCTCTGGTCGAACCACTCAAGCAGGATCTGGATACCAGTGGCCTCAGCGCCGATCACGATCTCAGCCAGTCCCAGGGACTTCGACATCTGGGTCTACGGATCGGACACCACACCGGCGAGGTCTTGATCACTGTGGTGAGCAGTGAGAATCTGCCGGCCTTGCAACGGCTGGCCCAGCAATGGATTGAGCGCTGGGACCCGGTCAAGGGAGTCACCCTGAATCTTCAGCCCCGCCGGACCAACCAGATCCTGGGAGCAACAAGCACTGTTCTGGCGGGTGCCCCCACGATTCGAGAACTGTTCTGTGGACTGCAGCTTCAGCTCAGCACCACCACCTTTTTTCAGATCAACACGCCCCAGGCGGAACGCATCGTGGCGTGCATCGTGAGCTGGCTGAGCCAGGCGGAGCTCGCAGGCCCAATCGTCGACGCCTACTGCGGCATCGGCACCATCAGCTTGCCTCTAGCAGCACAGGGTCATCACGTTGTGGGCCTTGAGATCAACCCCGACTCCATCGATCAAGCTCGCAGAAATGCCGATGCCAACGGTCTGGGGGCGCGGACCGAGTTCCAGGCCGGTGATGTGGCCAATCTGCTCAAGGAAACGCTGGCGAGATGTTCAGCACTGGTGGTCGATCCACCACGGCGAGGTCTTGTGAGCAGCGTGATTGAGGCAATCCTGAGTGAGCCACCAGGCCTGTTGGCCTACCTCAGTTGCGACATGGCAACCCAGGCAAGGGATCTGAAACGGTTGCTCCAACCGGAGGGCCCTTACCGGTTGGAGCAGCTCCAGCCGGTGGATTTCTTTCCTCAGACCACCCACCTGGAGAATCTGGCGTTTCTACGCCAAGTCAGCTCCTGAGCTCGGCACCGTGCTGTTTGACGAGGGCATTGCGGACCTTGTCATGGACCGGTTGCACCTGGTCATCGGTCAGGGTCTCCGACTGGTGCCGGTAACGAAGGCGGAAGGCCTGGCTGGCCTTGTTCTCGCCCAGTTGGTCTCCCTCGAACCGGTCGATCAACGTGACGGATTCCAGCAACGGCTTACCCGCCTTCCGGATCGACTGCATCAGGTCTGAAGCGACCAACGAACGATCCACCACCACCGCCAGATCACGTTCACTGGCCGGAACGGTTGGAAAGGCCTTGAAGGCTGGAACCCAGCGGTTCCGACGGGTGGCCGACTCCACCAAACGGGTCAGATCCAGTTCGAAAAGAAAGGTAGCGTCCGGGAGATCACTGGATGCCGCCAATTCCGGGTGCAATTGGCCGAAGCAGCCGAGGGGACGCCCCTCCAACACAAGGGTGGCCGCCCGACCGGGATGGAGACGGAAGTCGTCAGTGAGACGTCGATCGGCCACATCGAGCTTCAAGGCCTGCATCACCTCCGTCAGTCGTCCACGAGCGGCGTAGTAATCGGGAGGTGCCGTTTTGCCGCTGGTGGTCCAACGCTCCAGGCGTTGCTCACCGCAGATCACTCCGGAAAGAAGCCGCGACTCCTCCACCGAATCAGCGCTTCCGGCGTAGGTGGTGCCCAGTTCAAAAATCCAGCATCCGGGCTGGGAGGCCTTCAGGTTGCGGACACAAACCGCAAGGTGCTCTTCCCAGAGGTTTGTCCGCAGATGACTGGTTTCGGCCAGCAGAGGATTGCTGATGGCGATGCGTGGATCGCTATCGCTGGCACCCACCAACGACAGTGTTGTGATCTCCTGCAAACCGGCACCGCAGAGGAGCGTTCGGAGCCGACGTTCCGCTTGCTGTGCAGGCGTCAGCGCTCCTGGGGCCAAGGGATCCGGCAGATGGGCGCCGAAGCGATCAAATCCCACGAGGCGTGCGACCTCCTCAATCAGATCGATCTCCCGGGCCAGGTCGAGACGTCGCGAGGGGGGAGCAATGACATGCCATCCCTCATCGCTGGTGCTGAGTTCACAACCGAGGGCCGTCAGGCATTGCTCGATCACAGCATCAGCCAGGTCGGAACTGCCCTCCTCATCCTCAAGGGGTCCGAGCAACTGATGCAGGGCATCCCGACGCAACAACACGGAACTGGCGTCAGCGGCGCTGTCACCACAGACCCAGAGGCCCTTGGCTTCACAGGGAAACAGCTCCTTCAGCAGCTCCAGAGCACGGATTGAACAGGCCAGGGTCATCTCCCTCGGCAAACCCTTCTCAAATCGAGCACTGGCATCCGTGCGCAGTCCAACGGAACGGGCCGTCGTGCGGACAGCAGCAGGGCTGAACATGGCCGACTCCAACCAGATCCGCGCCGTTGCGGCTGTCACACCACTGGCCTTGCTCCCCATGACACCGGCCAGAGCGACCGGCAGGTCGTGACAGGTCACCACCTGGGCACGGACATCGAGGCTCAACTCCCGGTCATCCAGGCCGATAAAGGCTTCACCCTCGCGGGCCTGTCGCAAGCCGAAACTGGCAGCATTCACCGGCTTGCCGGTGAGTTGTTCGAGGGCATCGGCATCAAAGGCGTGCAGGGGTTGTCCCTGCTCGAGCATCACCACGTTGGTGATGTCCACAACGGCATTCACACGATTAATCCCAGCCCGTTCCAAACGCTGTTGCACCCAGGTCGGAGAGACCCGGGTGCCGTCTACGCCTTCGATCAGCGTGATGCCGTAAAGACCACCGGCCTGCATGGCTTCAGCACTGGCGTCAGATGCCTGCAGGAGTTCATGGGCAGGCTTGAGGGTCAGGTCCGGAAGCGTGAGCGCAGCACCCGTCAGGGCGGCAACCTCCCGGGCGATCCCGACCATCGACAGACCATCCGGACGGTTGGCGGTGATCGCCAGCTCGAGAACCGTGTCATCGAGGCCGAGTATCGGAGCAACCGGCGCACCAAGGGCCGGAAGCTTGTCGGTCAGTGCATTGAGTTCAGCAATGCCATCGGACTCCGTCGCCAGCCCCAGTTCAGACAGGGAGCAGATCATCCCGTTGCTGCTCACCCCCCGGAGTTCCCCCGCTTTGATCGTGAGATTCACAGCCGGCAACTCCGCGCCCACCATGGCCACCGGCACATGCAGACCCGCCCGTACATTCTTGGCGCCGCAGACGATCTGAATCGGTTCCTCGGAACCGACATCCACCTGACAGACGCTGAGCTTGTCGGCGTTGGGATGTTTCTCCCGTTCTTTGACGAAACCCACGACGACGCCCTTGGCCCGGGCGCTGAGATCCTCAATCTCTTCCTCCTCGAATCCCGCCATCGACAGACGATGGGCCAACGCGTCGACCGAGTCCGTCACCTGAACCAGTTGCTTGAGCCAAGAGAGGGAGACCCGCATGAAGCCAGCGTGGACGGCGCGTGATCCTAGGAAGTGCAGATCATTCTTCCCAGCTTCGTCGACAGGTAAGCTCCTTGTTTGTCAATCGCTTCGCACTGCGGCGCAACGTCCTTTATGGCCAAGAACAAGGGCGTCCGGATCGTGATCACTCTCGAGTGCACGGAATGCCGGTCCAATCCCGCCAAGCGTTCACCCGGCGTGTCCCGCTACACGACCGAGAAGAACCGCCGGAACACCACCGAACGGCTGGAGATCAAGAAGTTCTGTCCCCACTGCAACAAGATGACTCCCCACAAGGAGATCAAGTGATCTTGCAGTTTCGATTCTCTTCTAACCGTTCCTGACCCATGTCCAGCTCCTTCTTCAAGAAGCGCCTTTCTCCGATCAAGCCTGGCGATCCCATTGATTACAAGGATGTGGATCTGCTCAAGAAGTTCATCACTGAACGCGGCAAGATCCTTCCCCGCCGACTGACGGGTCTCACTGCCAAACAGCAGCGTGATCTCACCAATGCGGTGAAGCGTGCACGCATCGTTGCCCTGCTGCCCTTCGTGAATCCCGAGGGCTGATCGCTTCAGCCTTGGCAAGTGATTTCCAGACCGACGACATCGTCGGCGTTTTGCTTAAGGGTCAGCCCCTCATCGGCCGCCTGTTGTCCTGCAAGGGCAGCAAGGCGGTCTTGGCATTTGGTGGACAACGACGGGATCAGGAGATTCCACTGCGGGAGCTTGTTCCCTGCGGAGAGCTGAGCGACTCGGTTCGCCGTTCTGTGCTGCCCACACCGGAGCAGGTGCAGTCCATTGTTCTGTCACCAAGGGTCAGTGCAGAGGCCTGGTGGCTGCTGGTGAGTGATGTCACGGATGACACCATCCCTTGGATCTCCCTGAGCGATCTGACCGATCTGCTTGTGGGACAGCCTGATCTCATTGCGCTGGCGGCCGTCTGGAGCTGGCTGAATGGTCCTCAGATCTGGTTCCGACTGCGACGGGATCGGACCCTGCAGGCGCGCCCCTTGAATGAGATTCGCCAACAGCGGCTTAAACAGCGACGGGAGCATCTGCAACGGGAGCATGACCTTCGCCAGTTGGCCCTGTTGCAGGAGTCAGCTCCACTGACAGAGCAACGACGCCAGCTGCTGGATCCCAGCTGGTCCGACCGCCTTGATCAGCTGCTGGAGCTGGTCCACGGGCCGGAAGCGGACCTGGGCGAAATGCCTGGGCTGGGCTTACTCCAGCTGCTGGGGCTGCCCCCCGATCGCAAGGCCCTGAAGACCTGGCTTGTGGCACGTGAGCTGTTGGATCCTCACCAACCCAGCGCGTTGCGCGGCAGTGCGTGGTCGAGCCATCTTCCGGAAGCGAACGCTGAGATCATTGGCGAGTTGCTGGCCAGGGCAGCTGACACCTGTTCCGGTGATGACACCCGTGTGGATCTGACGGCACAACGGGTTTACACCCTGGATGACGCCAGCACCCAGGAAATCGACGACGGCCTGGCACTGGAGCCTGTCGATGGTGACCCCTGGATCTGGATCCACATCGCTGATCCGGCACGGCTGATCGAACCGGACAGCCCCCTGGACCATGAGGCCCGTCGACGAGCCACCAGTTTGTATCTGGCGGATGGCGTGCTGCCGATGCTGCCACTCAAGCTCGCCACAGAGGTCTTCAGTCTCCGTGCAGGGCAGCGTTGCCCTGCTCTCAGTGTCGGTGTGCTCCTGGATGACCAGGGTGCGGTCGTGGCCAGCCGCTGTCAGCGCTCCTGGGTGCAACCCCGTTACCGGCTCACCTATGAAGATGGCGATGAACTGATCGAACTGGCCCCCCCCGGGGATGAGGACCTCGCCCAGTTGTCCTCCCTGCTCAAACGTCGCTTCAACTGGCGTCAGCGTCGGGGAGCCATCAACTTTGAACGCCAGGAAGGACGGTTCCGCCGCGGCGCAAGCGGTCCTGAGCTTCAGGTGATCGATCCCTCTCCAGCTCGAGTGATGGTCAGTGAGGCGATGTTGCTGATGGGTGCCGTTGTGGCAGAGATCGGTCGCAAGGAAGGGATGGCCCTGCCTTATCGCAGCCAGCCACCAGCGGAGCTCCCCAGTGCGCATGAGTTGGCGGAGATCCCGGAGGGCCCTGCCCGTGATGCAGCAGTGAAACGCTGTCTCAGTCGAGGTCTGCAGGGCACATCACCGATGCCCCACTTCAGTCTCGGATTGGAGGCCTACGTGCAGGCCACCTCACCCATCCGTCGTTACGCCGACCTGTTGGCCCATCGCCAGTTGATGGCCTGGATCGAGCAGAGGCCCGTGATGTCGGAGCCCCTGCTGCGTGAGCAGCTGGATGCGTTGGAGAATCCCCTGCGGCAGGCGATCCAGATCAGTCGGGAGGACCAGCGCCACTGGCAACAGGTGTGGCTTGAACAGCATCGCGACCAACAGTGGTCAGTGCAGTTCCTGCGTTGGCTACGCCCTCAGGATCGGCTGGCGCTGGTTCACGTGCCGGATCTGGCGATGGATCTGGTGGGTCATGCCGACGGGGAGGATCCAGCGCCAGGCCAGCTGCTGACGATGACAGTGCTTCATGTCGATCCAGAACGAGGCGAGCTGAAGCTGCGCTTTCAGTGAGTGAGCAATTGGCTGACCCGCCACCAGGGGCCCCAGGGGTTGTGGACGGCGACCAGATCCATCTGCGTTCCATCCGCTGCACCGGAGAGGACCCGTTCCACGGATGGCTCCAGGGTGATCAGCTGGCGACGGATCGAGCCTGACTCCAGCCAGTAGCGCAAACCATCCGCATCGCGGCGAAACCGTCCCTGGATCTGCTGACCATGGCACTCAGAAGGAGCAGCAGCAGCAGCCGGGAGCGATAAATCGGAAGCTTGTGCAGACGCCAGTGATCCGTCCTGCAGCAAGGCATCTGGATTGCGCACGGCCCGATGCTGGGCCTCGCGCCAGTGCGGATGCCAGCAGGGCCAGTCCCAGATGGGCATCACGGCAGCAGGTGCGTGTGGGTCATCAATCAGCTGTTGCTGCAGAGAATCCACAGGCAGCTCACGCAGATCATGGTTGGAACGCACGGCCAGGGCCGCAGCCAGTCCAGCGGCCTGGCCGATATTGAGGATCAGTGGTTGCAGCCGGGTCGCCCCATTGGCGATGTGGCTGACGCTGAAGCACTTCTCGGCGGCGAGCAGATTGGACACCTCGTCGCTCACCAGAGCCTCGAACGGTATACAGAAGGGGGTGCCGGTCCAGCGTCCACCCCAACGACAACTCTTCGGAGCCAGCGGCCAGTCGTCGCCGGGGTAATGGTGATCATTGGCGTAGGTGCCCACGGCGATGCTTGTGGCGGGCAGGCGACTGCGCCTCGCCTGGTTCGTCACCGGCAGGAGATCCAGTTCGGACACCACCGACTGACCGATCATGCGACGCCCTTCCCGCCAGTAGGGCATCAAGGCGAGGTGTGGTCTGGATGAGGGGAAGGCCTTACCACAGGTCAGCCAACCATTGCTGCAGCTGGAGAGTTGTTCCAGAAACTGCAGGCTGTGCTCCTGCATCTCCTGATCCAGGGCATCACGGTCCGATGCCAGCGGCGCAATGGAACGCCCCAGCCCTTGATGCCAGTCGTTACCGCCCAGAGGCCAGTTCAACATCACAAGCCCACCTGGCAGGCGGCCATAGGTGAGCGTTCGCTCCAGCCCAAACGCATCCAGCGCATCGGCAAAGGGAGCCGCTGGAGCAACCGTCGCCGGGGAATGGGGAGTCGCTGCCGTGAGCTGGCCCATCACCACCCAGGTGGGGGACTGCACGGGCTGCCGGCTGAAAAAAGGGGCTTTCGCCAGGGCATCAGCCGATGGAGCACTGGGTTCATTCCAGGTTTCACGGGACTCCCACCCCCAACGGAACGGTGCTTCCGCCAGGGCGATCAGCTCGCCCAGATCGCTGCCGTCGATCCAGATGCGGCTGTCCAGTCGATGGCGTTTGCGATTGCATTCCACCTCCAGGGTCTGAATGCGATCACCCCGGCGATCAATCCCACCCAAGCGACAACCGGACCACCACTCGAGGAATGGCTCCGCTCGAACCCAGCTCTGCAGCAAACGCTCAGCCTGTTTAGGCCGGAATCCGAAACAGCTGACCCAGTTCTGATCAAGGCCTTCGGGCACGCTGGAAGCCAGGGTTCGGATGAACTGCCCCCAGAGCCCCGTCTGCCAGCAGCTCAGTTCATGGCCATCAGGGGCACTCACCCCGGCGGCACTGAGCATTCCCCCCAACCACGGCCCTGGGGTCAACAGCAACGTCCGCGCGCCTGAGCGCGCTGCCTGAACGGCAGCGGCCACACCACCGGTGCCACCTCCCCAGACGATCACGTCCCAGGTCATACGGGCAACAAAACAGAAAAGTGCGGTCGTTAGGATCCGGCGTCGCGTTGTGCGGCGGAGGTCCGGACCCAACGATGCCCTACACCCTCACGACTCCGCTCTATTACGTCAACGATCGGCCGCACCTGGGCAGCACCTACACAACCCTGGCCTGTGACGCCCTGGCGCGCTTCCAGCGGTTGAACGGCAACGCTGTGATGTTCGTCACCGGTGTTGACGAGCACGGACAGAAGATCCAGCGAACGGCTGAAGCCCGGCAGCTGAGCCCGCAACAACACTGCGATTCCATCAGTGGCACCTACCGCGACCTCTGGTCACGCTGGGGGATCAGTCAGGACCGCTTCGTTCGCACCACAGATCCCCGTCATCTGCAGCTGGTCGATCAGTTCTTCGCCCGCGTCAAAGCATCAGGGGACGTCATCAGCGGCCGGCAGACCGGTTGGTACTGCGTCGGATGCGAGGAATACAAAGACGATCCAGCCGAGGCCGTCGATCCCAGCTGCCCGATCCACCAGAAGCCGCTGGAGTGGCGGGATGAGGAGAACCTGTTCTTCCGCCTCTCCCACTACCAGTCGCAGATCGAAGAGCTGGTGGCAAGGGACGACTTCATCCAACCGGCGAACCGACGCCAGGAGGTAAGAAATTTCGTCGCCCAGGGGCTGAGGGACTTCTCAATCTCGCGGGTGAATGTGAGCTGGGGCCTGCCCGTGCCAGGCCATGAGGGCCACACCTTTTACGTGTGGTTCGATGCCTTGCTGGGCTACCTCACAGCGCTGCTGGATGACGGGGGGGCGGTCGCGCTGGAGCGTCTGGAGCAGTGCGGCTGGCCGGCATCCGTGCATGTGATCGGCAAGGACATCCTCCGTTTCCATGCCGTGTTCTGGCCGGCGATGCTGATGTCTGCAGGACTGCCTCTGCCGAAGTCCGTCTTCGGCCACGGCTTTCTCACCCGGGAAGGCTTGAAGATGGGCAAGTCGCTGGGCAATGTGCTCGACCCGGAACATCTTCTCGAGTGCTGCGGATCAGATGCCGTTCGTTGGTATCTGCTGCGCGACATCCAATTTGGGGACGACGGCGATTTTCAACAGCAGCGCTTCGTTGATGTGGTGAACAACGACCTGGCCAACACCATCGGCAACCTGCTCAACCGCACATCATCCATGGCCAGGAAATGGTTCGCTGATGCTGTTCCACCCCACACCGATGCCGTGGGTCCCCACCATCCCCTTGCCGCGACGGCCAACACCGCCGTTACAACGGTTGTGACATCCATGCCGTCGCTTGGCTTCAAGCCGGCAGCGGAAGCCGTTCTCCAGCTGGCGATCGCAGCCAATGGTCATCTCAACGACACAGCGCCCTGGAGCCGGATGAAGCAACCAGGCCTGGAATCCGAAGTCGGCGATGACCTCTATGCCGTTCTGGAAGCCACCCGGATTGTGGGACTGCTGCTCAATCCACTGCTGCCGGACTTGAGCAATCGAATCCTGGAGCAGCTCGGCACCAGCATTAATCCCGATGGGTGGACCGAACAGCTGAGCTGGGGTGGCCTGGTGAGTGGTGCGTCTCTCCCCAAACCATCTCCGGTGATGCAGCGCCTCGAACTCGAGGAGTCCCTCTGAGTGATGGATCGTTCTCTGCTGCTGATCCCTGCACTGTTGCTGAGCAGCGGTCTGATCAGTTGCACCCAGCAACCGGCATCTCAACAGGATTCCGCCCCGCCCTTCGTCTTCCGTTCCCTCGACCTCAACCAACGTCGCAAGGATGGCCAGAGGGACTGGGATCTCAGCAGCCCTGAAGCGCGGTATGACCTATCGAGCCGCACGGTTCGCGCCCGACGCCCCACTGGCGTTCTTTACAAGGACGATCAGCCTTCGTTTCGCATCAGTGCCGAACTGGCCACTGTGCTGAACGACGGCGAAATGGTGATCCTGGAAGGCAAGGTGCAGCTCAAGCAACTGCAAGACCAAACCGTGCTGATCCGAGGGGATCGGTTGGTTTGGAGACCCGCGGAAGATCGCATGGTGATGGATCAGAACCCGGAGGCTTTGGATGAAACCTCGCGGTTGACGGCCGAACGGCTGACCTTGGTTCAGTCCAGCAACATCCTTCGTTTTGAGGGCCCGACACAACTCCTGCGCTGGACACAACGCCGAGAATCAGATGTGGATCCAGACACCGACATCAGAGCCAGCAACGGCCGTTGGAATCTGGAAACGGGCGAACTGGGGGTGCGCGGCCCCGTTCGCGCTCTGCGCAGCAAGGACTTGACCGTCACAGCATCTGCCCTGCAGGGCAACACCCAGCAAGGCTTCCTCGATCTGATTCAGCCCGTTCGCCTGGAGCAGAAGGATGGTGCCATCAACGCGGGGACCACGCGCTGGAACTTTGCTGAACAACAACTCCGATCCTTCGCTCCGTTCCAGGGCAAACGCCAGGACGCCACCGCCACAGGGGACGGATTTGTGATCGACGAAACGGCTACGACCGTCATCATTTCCAAGGCCTGTCAACTGACACAGCCTGGGGAGTACTTGAAAGCCCATCGCTGCAGCTGGAACTGGGTGACCAACAGTGTGGTGGCTGATGGGGATGTGGTGCTGAGGCGACAGGATCCCGACCAGGAGACCAGGGCTCCACGGATGGAGGGGCAACTGGGATCAGAGGAAGGCGTCCGTTTTGGGTCAACTGGACAACGGGTGCAATCCAGCATTCGCTTCAGGCCGGATCAATCCCGCAGCACCCCTCCGTCGTCACGGCCTCGAGTTTCGTTCTGAGCCGTGCCCCCCAGCCTTCAAGCCATTGCTCATCGGCCTGACTGAAGCAGCGTTCAGACCACCCCCCGAGAATCAACACTCCTTCTGATGCCAGGGGCACGATCAGCACAGCCGGAAGGCTGTCGAGAACGGGATCAAATTCATGGCGACCGGGGAACAGGGTTGTGTTGACCAGACTGATTGATGTTTGGCGATCCATGGCACGTCGACAGATTGGACCGGGTGTAAACGCTGCATCACCGTCGCCCAGCAATCCGCGGCGAAGGATGACTTGATCACGCCAAAAAACCAGAAGGGTGGCTGCCGGTGTCGCCGTCAACAGCATGTGGCTTCCCCAGGCCAGCTCTTCCCTGATCGTTTGGTCCAAATCACGAGCCAACTGCAAACCCTGTTCACCGCTAAGTGGCCGAGGTTTCGCCTGGGTTGGATCGGCCCTGGTCCAGAGCACAGCCACCAACATCAGTCCAACAGCGGCCATCCCGCAGAGGACTTCAGCCCGTTCCAGTTCAGGGGTGAACGAGTCAGCCAGGCCGGCATTGAGCAGCGTCAGCGCTAATAACACCAACGCACAGCCGAGAACAACGCGTGCGGGAGTGGGCATCAGGCCATTCTGGGCTGGCATAACCGCCACATCTTGCTCAAATGTGGATGTGATGCCTGATTCGCATGAACAGCGCAGAAGCCTTTGCTGCGATTGCCCTTGCTGCCGTGGCGTGCGACGGCAGCCTCGGACGTGATGAAGCCCATGCCCTGAGGGCACAGCTGGAATATCGGTCGCTGTACAGCAGCAGCTCTGAAGCTGACATGGGGGATTTGTTTGACCAACTGCTCCACCGTCTTCGAGATCAGGGTGTTAATTGGCTTGTGGATGAGGCATTGCCTGTTCTGACCTTGCCCCAGCAGAAGAGTGCCCTAGCCGTGGCCGCACACCTCGCCCACGCCGATCGCACCGTGACCGAGGAAGAATCGGCGTTCCTCGAAAGCCTGTCGAAGCAGATGGCCCTACCTGAAGGCGAAGCGGCTTCGATTCTGGTCGCCATTGAAGCGCTGAACCGCGACAGCCTGGATGCCTGACGGCAGACTGCTCAAGATTGTTGTTCGGGATGGTCTGATGTCTTCCCTGCGTCGACTCGCCAAAGTTGTTGCGGCCATTGGCCTTTTTGTTGTTCTTGCCTGTCCCCTAGCGGTCCAGGCCATCTCGCCTGTGGATCTGGGCGCCAGTCGTCCAGACGAACGTGTGCTGGATGATGCTGAGGTGTTCAGCCGGGCCAGTCGTTCGGAACTCAACGCTCGGCTGCAGGATCTCGCTGCTGATCGCGTTGATGCCCGTGTCGTGACGCTGCGCCGGCTTGATTACGGCTTGAACCTCGACAGTTTTGGTGAGGAGCTTCTGGCTCAGTGGTCGTCTGAAGATTCGGAACCACTTCTGTTACTTCTGATCGAAACCCAGAACAAGCGGGCCTCCATTGCTGCCGACCCCAAGCTGCAATCTCAGCTTCCCGAAACGTTGTTGACTAGTACGGCGCGAACCACCATGAGCGTTCCCCTCAGGGAGGGAGACCGCTACCGGCAAGCCACCCTCGATGGCATCAATCGTTTGAGCACCGTCCTCGGTGGTGGTGAGGATCCCGGTCCACCAGCAGAAATTGTTCGCACAACCCTGCCCACCAACATTCCCACCCAGGAGGAAACAGAAAGCAGCAATGCCACAACCTGGATCATCGTGCTGCTAGTGCTGGGCACCATCATCCCGATGGCGACCTGGTGGGTTTTCTCCCGATGATCGCCTGAGCCGATGGCCACGCGAAACTGGATTGGTCTGTTCTCCCGGGGTGAGGGCGACAACCTGACCAACGCGTTGGAGCGTGGCTACGAGGCGTCGCTTCTGATTCAAAGCCTCGAGCTGGAGTTCTACGCCGACCGCAAAGTTCGGCCGGAGCTGGAACTCTCTGTTCCCCGTTCCGTCCAGGCCACGGTCCTTCGGCGGTTCCACACCGCCCTTCAGATCTGCCGGTCCAGCCTTTCCACCGTGTCACCCAACCGAGGGCAGCTGGATCCACAGGAGCTGCGGCAACTCCAGCTGATCGAGACCGTTGTGAGCCGCTATGCCGGCAAGCGCTCGACCAGCAAAAGCGGCATGAGCACCGCCCCCGAACTGCTACCTCGCTCACTGCTGGGCGTCTTTGATTCAGTCCGTCGGCAACTTGATCCATCTTCGGAAGAATCCGTCGTGGCAGGGTTCCGCCGTCGCCGTGATTCAACCCTGGCGTCGCTGAGAATCCTTCTGCTGTTGGTGTTGGTACCGCTGTTGGTCCAGCAGGTGTCGAACACTTACATCGTCGGTCCAGCGGTGGAGCGTCTGTCCCCCGATCTTTCGTTCCTCAGTTACCCGAAACCTCAGCTCGAGGAAGTTGCCGTGGAGAAACTACGGATTTACAAAGAAGAGCTGGAATTCGATGCCCTTCTCAAAGGGCAGGAGCCGCTGTCGTCAGATCTGTTGGTGATCAAGTTAAGGGAAAGGGCACAGGAACTTAAACAGGAAGCTGATCAAGAAAGTGTTCAGGCGATCAAGAACGTGCTGGCTGACCTGGCAGGTCTGATGGCATTTGTTGTGGTTTGCCTTGTGAGTCGCGATCAGCTGCGGGTGCTGCGTGGATTCCTTGATGAAGCGATTTACGGACTGAGTGACTCCGCCAAGGCTTTCGCCATCATCTTGTTCACAGATATCTTCGTTGGTTACCACAGCCCTGAAGGCTGGACGGTGCTCCTGGATGGAATCGCCCATCACTTCGGTCTGCCGACCCAGGAGAACTTCATCATGTTGTTCATCGCCACCTTCCCGGTGATCCTGGCGACGATCTTCAAGTACTGGATCTTCCGGTACCTCAACCGCGTCTCCCCATCATCTGTGGCGACCCTCAAGGGGATGAATGGTGGCGGCTGATCAGAACACGTCCAACCTCATCCTGGTCAGTGGTCCCTCCAGAGGAGGAAAAAGTCGCTGGGCTGAGCATTTGCTGTCTGGCTCTGCCGTTGTCACCTATGTGGCAACTGCTCCCGATCGACCAGACGATCAGGACTGGCAGATTCGTCTGGACTTACATCGCCGGCGACGTCCCAGTCACTGGCGTTTGCTGGAGTCAGACGCTGATCTAACCACCGCCTTGCGGACGATTCCCCAGCAATCGTCCGTCCTGATTGATGCTCTGGGGGGATTCGTCGCCTGCCATCTGGACGATTCTGACCTGGCCTGGAATGACTGTTGTGAGGCGCTGGTGGAGCAGCTGACCGGTATGGGGCAGACCTGCGTGGTGGTCATTGAGGAGACCGGATGGGGAGTAGTTCCTCCAACGAGGATCGGCGGTCGCTTTAGAGATCGCCTGGGATCCCTGGCCCAGATCCTCGATCGACAAGCGGATTCAGCCTGGCTCGTGTTGCAGGGACGGGCCGTCGATCTGCATGCCCTCAGCCAGAGAGTGCCATGACCATCCCTGAGCCGAACTCAAGCCTGCGGGTTGTCCTCTACGAACCCCAGATCCCCCCCAACACAGGCAACATCGCTCGCACCTGTGCGGCCTTTCGGTTGCCGCTGGCATTGATTGAACCGCTCGGGTTCTGCATCGACGATCGCGCTGTGCGGCGAGCGGGGCTTGATTACTGGCCCCACGTGCAGATCTCAAACCACCCCAACCTGGACCATCTGCTGGATCAGCTGCCGCATCCTTACCGCTTGATCGGCTGCAGTCGCCACGGAGGTGACAGCCTCGGCGAGTTTCGATTTCAGCCAGGTGATCTACTCTTGTTCGGCCGCGAAGACAACGGACTCCCAGGACATGTGCGTGATCAGTGTGACCGCATCCTGACCATCCCGATGCCCGGGGGTGTGGACGCTGATGGTCAAGGGGGGGTTCGCAGCCTGAATTTGTCAGTGGCTTGTGCCCTGGTGGCTTACACAGCCGGTCACCAGCTTCAGATGTGGTGATCAGGGGACTGCTCCAGCAGCCCTTGCAGGGCCATGTTCGCTTCGATAACGTGCTCCCGACTAGAGGGTTGGAATGCGCTCGGTTCTGGTGTTGGCTGTATCCATCACCTCGCTGTTGAGCGTGGTCGGATGGCAAGCCCTGCCGGGACAAGCTGACAGCAGATCCTTCACCTTGGCTGAGCTGCCGCCCCTCCCATTGATCGACCAGAACATCGACAGCCCGGTAGAGGCTTCTTACTGGCTTCAATTGCGTCAACGCACGTCTTTGATCCGTCTTGCGGCTTCCCTTGACCTGGATTCGGCAGATCTCGCCGAGATCAACGGTCATCCGGAGAACCATGTGTTCCGCTCCGGCAGTTGGTTCGCCATTCCTACTGGTGCCAAGAATCGCGCATCAATGCTGGTTGGGGTTGATGCTGACTCTCTCCGCAATGAGCCACCGATCACTGCACCTCCGCCGGTCCAATCCATCGCGTCCGTGCAACGGGGTGACTCCTTGGCCACCTTCCTCGATCGCCACGGGATCAATGAAGAGGAGTTGAAACGGTTCAATCCAGGCCTAACGCTTTCCGAACTCAGCGTCGGCAGCACAGTTCGTGTTGCCAAGGCCTCATCGGGTCAACAGCTGCTTGCAATTCGGCCCTCCGTTAGTGGCGGAGCCAGCTGGCCGAAACGCCCAGAACTTGCCAAACCCCAGGCAACCACCAAACCATCACAACAGGTTTCACCTTCAACCACCTACAGCTGGCCGACCAAAGGGGTGTTCACGTCGGGATATGGCTGGCGCTGGGGGCGAATGCACAAGGGAATCGACATCGCCAACAGCACTGGGACCTCCGTCCATTCAGCCCGTGATGGCATAGTCACCTTCGCCGGTTGGAGAGGTGCTTACGGTTATCTCGTGGAGATCGCTCACGGAGATGGGGAGTCGACCCGTTACGCCCACAACAGCAGGCTGATGGTCACAAAGGGGCAGGTTGTTCCGCAGGGCACACGCATCTCGTTGATGGGAAGCACTGGACGTAGCACCGGTCCCCATCTTCACTTCGAGATTCGTCGTTCCGGTGGTGCCGCTGTAAACCCGCTGAGCAAGTTGCCAGCCCGAAAAGCCTGAGCAGGGTTAGCGACCACCAAGATCAGAGCTATTCGGATAAGACACAATGGCGGTTCACTTGATTCGATCAAGTGAAATTTGAATGTCAGAGGGGAGACTTGAACTCCCGACCTCAGGGTTATGAATCCTGTGCTCTAACCAGCTGAGCTACTCTGACGAATGGCCTTCAAGCCAGTCGTCATCATACATCTCGGCCTTCCTGCCTCGCGTGAGATTGGATTCAGCGCAAGTCGATGGCACTGAGTCGATCACGGAAGCTGCTGGGCTCGGAGTTGCTAACGGGTTCAACCACGGAGACAGGCGCCGGTTGCGCAGATCGGCGCGGGACTTGCCCCGCGGGGCGTCTGGTTCTGGAGCCGGACCCTGGCATTCGCAGAGCCCCCGATGAGGCATCGCGGTCCAAGGGACGCTTGCTGAGGTCACCCTTGAGTTGATTGAGCAGCCGAAAATGTCCTGTGGAGCTGTATTTACGCAGCAGGTAAGGATCCCAGCTCATCGATCGATCATTCATACATGGATCTTATGGCTTCGTTGATGTGCGCTCGTGATAAATTGACATACGAAACTTGTAGTCGTATCGACTTCGCTTAAGGCGTTCGGCTGACAAGTTCCACCTCACCGCACCCCGAACATGACCGACACCGGTTGTCTGCGTGTGGGCCATCAGGCCCCCGATTTCACCGCCACCGCTGTGGTGGACCAGGAATTCAAGGAAATCTCCCTGTCCCAGTACCGCGGCAAGTACGTGGTGCTGTTCTTCTATCCCCTGGATTTCACCTTCGTCTGCCCGACTGAGATCACGGCTTTCAGCGACCGCTATGCCGACTTCTCCAGCAAGAACTGCGAAATCCTCGGCGTTTCCGTCGACAGCAAGTACAGCCACCTGGCCTGGATTCAGACCCCCCGCAACCAGGGTGGTATCGGTGACATCAACTATCCCCTGGTAGCTGACCTCAACAAGGAAATCGGCACCGCTTTCAACATCCTCGATGACGAAGGCAAGGCACTGCGTGGCCTGTACCTGATCGACCCTGACGGTGTAATTGTTCACGCCACCATCAACAACCTGCCCGTGGGCCGCAACGTTGATGAGACCCTGCGTCTTCTGCAGGCCTTCCAGTATGTGCAGTCCAACCCTGACGAGGTGTGCCCCGCCAACTGGACTCCCGGTGCTGCCACCATGCTGGAGGATCCCAAGGGTTCAAAGGAGTATTTCTCCGCCATCGGTTGATTCAGAGGACGTTCAACGAACGTTGCTCATTCAGGACCCTGTCGCCACGGGCGGCAGGGTTTTTTGCATCAGTCGATCAATGGCACCTGGAAGCGTGTCGGCCATGGCAATCGTTCGCCCATCACTCACCACAATCCTGGTGAGCGACGGCAGCCCTCCTTTGCTCGCCCGCAGATAAACGGGTTCCACATACAACAGGCATTTGCCAACGGGAACCACCAACAGGTTCCCTTGCACCACCTGAGATCCTCCACGATCCCAAAGTCCGAACACCTTGCTGATCTCAGGGTCCTGATTGATCAGCGCCTGAACCTGTTCGGGGCCAAGAATCGGCGAGTCCTTGGGAAAATCAATCTGAACAAGATCGCCGTAGTGCTTGCCGTCGTTACGCGCCGCCAGCCATGCGGTGAGATTGGGTCTCGCAAGCGGCGTGAGGGGTTGCAAGAGCAAAAACTCAGAATTGCTGCGATCCTGAACCTGGGCTGTGATGTGATATGGCCGAACTGAAATCTGCTCACCGTCATAGACCTCAAGTGGCACTTGCCAGACGTCGTCTCCGCTGTAAAAAACGCGCGGATCTTCAACGTGATAGCGCTGGAGTTGTTTCACCTGAACATCAAATAATTCCTCCGGCACCCGCAGGTGATCGCGGGTCGATGACGGTATTGCGTCGAGAGGCTGGAACAGCTGTGGAAACACCTGAGCCCAGCCTCTGATCAATGGATCATCCGGCTCACTAATAAACAACTGCACGCTGCCGTTGTAAGCATCCACCACAGCCTTCACAGAGTTACGCAAGTAGCGATCGGAATCGCTGTTTGACACTGACGAGCTGTAGGGATAGGTGGAGGAGTGGGTAAAACCCTCCACTACCCAATACTGATGCTGATTGGAAGCAGACGTTGGCTGGCCGGCTTGAGGGATCGAAATCAGGTACGGATCGCCCCGAAGATCGAGAAACGGTGCAATGGCATGGACGCGCTCCCTAACTTCACGGCGAATCAGAAGCTTGGAGGAATGGTCGATGGATCCTGCTGTCAGCAGCCGTGGTTCCCCGAGATACGTGGCCGCTGCCACCCGTTGAAGCCAATGACCGATGGGAACTCCAGCGCTGCCGCGGTAATGGGTGTAAACGTTCAAGTCCCCTTCGGGATAGTCGAATTCATCGACCCGGGTGGGTGCCACGGCGTAAGGCGATCGCAGCATGCCGAAGTAGAGAGCCGCGTCCTCCACTGGAATGGCCCGTTCCACATCCTCGCGCTCAATCCCAAGCTCACGATTGCCCTGAATCCTGGTGTCCGTTCCCAGGTCACTGATGAAATACTCCGGCAAACCATCGTCACCGCGGGTGTTCACCGGGCTCACCGTGAAGCCATAGCCGTGAGTGAACACAAAGTGGCGGTTCAGCCAGGTCTGGGAACGACGCGGAAGAGCCGATTGATCCAGCTCCCGTGCTGAAAGGATCACCTGTTGCGGGGTATCCCCTTGGGGTGAGAGCGGATAACGATCGACCGATGCCTGAGGGAAGCGGTAGTACACCCGCAGCTGCTGCAGCTGACGGTTGGTTTCCAGCAGCGGAGCGCTGTCCCACAGTCTGAGATTGCTCAGGGTGCTGGCACCTTGCACAAGGTCAGCCTTTGTGAGTGAGGGTTCGGGTTTGTACGAGCCCCGCGTGATCCGATCGAGTTGAAAGGCATGGCGTGTGGATCGAATCGCTTCCTCGAGATAAGGCGTCTGAAGGGATAACTCCTGCGGGCGAAGAATCAGCCAACGGCTGAGGGGGGTGAGGCTGAATTCCAGGGCAAGGGTCACAGCAAGAACAACCAGCAACCTTTGGCGCAGGAGCAGTGATGAAGGCAACATCACGGCCAGTGCCAGCAGCAGAAGTTCAACGGTGAGCAGCATCCGAAACGGTTCCGTCACCGCCTGTTGAAGCCAACCGGCCCCGGCCACGATGCCGTGCTGATGCCAGAGCAGAGCATGTCTGGACAACCAGCACTGGCCTGCCAGAAGCACCAGAACAAGTGCTGCCATCAACAGCAGCAACCGGCGGTTTCTGGGGCCGGGAACCGAGCAACTCCAATCACTCAGAGCTGGCGGACGGGTCAACAGGGTCTGCAGGCCATGGCCCAGACAAAACAGAGCACCGGAACTCAGTAGTGCGATCAACAGCTGAAGCGCTGCGAAGCGACCCAACGCAAAGCTGACATCCGCCTTCAGGAACGGCTCCTGCAATCCAGCCAGGGGGATTGACCAGGCAAGGGCCCAGACTCCCCAGGCTCTGGCCGCAATCAGCACCACTCCCATTGAGACAAACCAGGGAAGCCAACGCCTGAGACGGGGCTGCAGCATGGCCACCAGACTGATCAGCGTCAGGACTGGCAGCTGGGGCTGGTGAATGGACACCTGCCAGCCACTAGCCAGGTTCATCGCGTCATCGATGGCCAGCAGGATCAGACCATTGATCACGACAAGGCTCACCAATTGCAGGGCGATCGCCAGCAACAGCGTCAGGGAATAGCGCCAACCCTCCAGCTGCACTGTTGAAGCGGTTTCCGGAGATGGATCAAGCGAGCGACTCCATCGAATGGCAAGACCGATGGGGAGTAACGCTGCAACAGCGCTGGCCAGCTGCAACAGCCAGCGTTCCAGAAGCACACCCTCCAGCTGAAACTGCTGGAACCAGGACCATTCGACCTGCATGCGGGCCGCCAGAAGCACCAGCAGAAGCAGCAGCAGAAGGATCCTCATCCCAGTCCGGCGAGCTCCATGAAACGATCGTGGTGGAGCGTCTCCTCCTCCATCAGGGCATCGACGAGAAGATCCATCACCTCGCGTCGTGATTCCAGCAGGGACACGGCCTGGGCCAACGATTGCTTGGCAAGATCCCGCACACGGGTGTCAATGGCCTGACCGGTGCTTTCGGCATAACCGGGGCGCTGACTGAACCAGTCACGCCCCAGGAACACCTCGGTGCCGGGACCTTCCAGGGCCACAGGGCCTAGAGACGAAAACCCGAACCGCGTGACCATCTCCCTGGCCAACTGGGCCACCATCTGCAGATCACCGCTGGCTCCTTGGGTGATCTCCAGTGGTCCAAAGACCACCAGCTCCGCGGCACGGCCGCCGAGAGAAACCACGAGGTCGGCCAGACAGGACGCTCGGGTGATCAGGCCCGAGTCCAGCTTCTCCTCATCCGGCATGAAACGGGTGTAACCACCTGCCGCTCCCCTGGGAAGAATCGTGACCTTGTCCAATTTGTTGGCAGCCGGCAGCAGGGCTGCCACCAGGGCATGACCGACCTCGTGATAAGCGATCAGTCGTTTTTTGGCACTGTCCTGAAGGGGCTTGGCAATGAGGCCCATGGTGATGCGTTCCAAGGCCCCTTCCAGCTGGCGATCGCTGATGAAGGGTTGCTGTTCACGGGCCGTGAGGATGGCCGCCTCGTTGATCAGGTTGGCCAGTTCAGCACCGGAGAAACCCGGTGTCCGGCGAGCCCATGCCGCCAGATCGATCTCGGGATCCAGCGGTCGCGTTCGCGCATGAACACCAAGAATCGCCTCACGGCCGCGGCGATCCGGCAGCGACACGTCGATGCGCCGATCAAAGCGACCTGGACGGGTGAGGGCTGCATCCAACACATCAGATCGGTTGGTAGCTGCCAGAAGAATCACTCCAGAGTTGTCAGCGAAACCATCCATTTCCGTGAGCAGCTGGTTCAGCGTCTGCTCCCGTTCGTCATTCCCTCCACCGATACCGGCACCGCGCTGACGACCGACGGCGTCAATCTCATCAATGAACACGATGCAGGGGGACTTCTCCTTCGCCTGACGGAACAGATCACGGACCCGACTGGCGCCGACCCCGACAAACAACTCAACGAATTCCGAGGCTGCCATCGAAAAGAACGGCACCCCCGCTTCACCAGCGATGGCACGGGCTAGAAGTGTTTTTCCAGTGCCGGGGGGACCCACGAGCAGCACGCCACGGGGAATCTTGGCGCCAAGACCGGTGAACGTCTCCGGCTGCTTGAGGAAGGTGACCACCTCCTCCAGCTCCTCCTTGGCGTCGTTGATGCCGGCAACGTCCTCAAAGCGAACCTGAAGATCCTCCTGGGGCTTCAGCCGTGGCTGACTGCGGCCGAAACCAAGGGCACGGTTGGCCATCTGGGCGGATCGACGCAACAGGAACGACAGCCCCACCACCAGGAGCAGGACGAGTCCAAGGTTCCCCAGCAGACCGGCCATGGCCTGTTCACCACGGATATCTCGCACCGTGAGAGGTGTGGCCGAAGCCTCGGCGGCCCTGAGAATCTGCTGATCGTTAACAAAAATGCTGACGGTGGATTTGGTTCCATCGGGGTAGGTCACCCGAACTTCACGGCGTGCTGGAACCATTTCAAGCGTGCTGACGTCACCGTTGCGGATCTGTTCCAGCAAGCTCGAATAACTGACGGACTTCGGTTTCTCTCCGAACAAGCTCGGTAACGATTGAGGAGACGACGTTTTCTCCGACCCTTCCGATCCTGAAGTCACAACAACATTGAATTGCCTTGACCTTAGCGATTTGACGCAAGGCGTCCTGACAACGGACAATTCCCGTTTGGAGTTGACCAGGCGCAATGGCCGTCCCGAAGAAGAAAACCTCAAAGGCCAAGCGCAACCAGCGCAGTGCCACATGGAAAGGAAAGGCTGCCGTGGCTGCTCAGCGAGCGATGTCCATCGGAAAATCTGTTCTCAGTGGACGCGCCCAGGGCTTCGTCTACCCCGTGCGTGAAGCCGACGACGAAGAGTCCTGAGATTGACGACGGATCCGGAGTTGGCGAAGCCGACGCTCCGGATCGACGTCCACCCGCACATCAGCGTCAATCCGATCAAAACTTTGCTGCGGAATTGCCGTAAGGATCATGCGGATGAAGCCCAGGAGAGTCTTATTGTCGAGAGCAACGCCTTGCTCCCGCAGCATCTGATCTTCCTGCTGTTGCTTCCAGATCTGGGGGGAACGAATGTCCTGAGCCTTGATCTGCCAAAGATGGTCCAGCTGAGTCCAAACCGGGCGATAGCTGCCGAGCACCTCCTGCACGGCTTCCCGTGAGGCCAGTTCGTCTGGACGAATCGGCGGGGATAGATGCTCACAGCCATGCTCAATCGACTCGCCTGGCAACAACGGTTGGCAACCGACAAACCAACCCTCCAGCACCAGAATCTGCGCCGAACAGCTGCGCCAGCCGCAGCGATCCCCACGACCTTGTCGTAGGGATTTGTCGAATTGCGGCAAGTCCACATGCTCGCCACGTTTCCAGCGGCTCAAGGTCTGGCAGAGCAGGGGGAGGTCATGACTGCCAGGTAGAGCACGGGGCACACCCCAGGGGTTGCCACGCATCGCCTGCTCCAGCCGCTCCGCATCAAAGTAGAAGTCATCGATCGAGACCACCTGAAGGGGGAGACCAAGCTGCTGGGCGGCCCGTTCAAGCCAGTGGCCAAGGGTGGTTTTGCCACATCCAGGCAGGGCGCTCAACCCGATCAGATGTCGCTGGGTTTGATCCCTCGCAGCTTCTGTGAGAAGAGGCAATCCAAGGCACCAGAGCCAGTCGGGAGAGGCACTGGCTGGCCAGAGATCCAACGTGGTCTCAAACAGCCCGCTGCCTCGCCACTGCTGCTCCCAGGCCATGGGGTCGGCCACACCGAGGTGGTGCAGCAGACGCTGCTGATCGACGACTGGAAGATCGCGTTGCCCGTCAGGATCCAACCTTGAACGCCTCCAGAACAACGGCGTAGACAAACCCGATGCGCAGGTGGTCCAACAGACGCCACTGGAACGCCATCGGTGACGTCACGACCCGTCGCCGCAGCAGCACCAGCAGTTCACAGGCGATCAACGTTGTAAGCGCCGAAATCGTGCGGAAACCAACGGCATTCGCCAGATGCTCCGTCAAGCTGCTGCCGAGCAGAAAGCCCCCCAGCAAGCTGATGATCAGCAGACTGCGGCGCCACCACGGACCGGCAAAACCCTCCTCCAGGCTGCGTCCGAAGCGGTTCTGCACACGGGAGAGCCGCGTCTGCTGCAGGGAGCTCATCCCGATGTCGGTCCAAGGGTTTGCAGGTACTCCAGCGTCACCATCCCATCGCGGCAAGGGGGACCGCTGAACTGTGGTGCAGCATCACCCGCCTCGCCGAGATGATCAAAGGCAGCGATGGCCTCGCTGAAACGCTCCTTCAGACCGTGGTCCCAGGGCGAAGGAGTCAGCAGACAGCGAAGGCCTGCTGCCAGCGCGGCCGCCAGTCCGGCTTCTGAATCTTCGATCGCGATCGCCCGGTCCACCGAAAGGCCCGAGCGATTCAGTGCACAGCAATACCCCTGTGGTGATGGTTTCCCTTCCTCCACGTCATCTGAGGTGACGACGCCCTGGAACATCGTCCTGAGATCCGGAGTGCTGTCCAGCAGGGCCGCCACGGAAGCCAACCTACTTGAGGTCACGATCCATTGACGGATCCCGGCCTTGTTGAACTGCTCGAGAAGCCGATGGACCCCTGGCCGAAGCGACACGGCACCTGATCTGGCCAGTGCCGTGTAGTGAAACCGTTTGCGGTCGCGGATCGCATTGAGCTGATCCTCGGTGAGGCTGATGCCCCTGGTGCTGGCGTACCAACGCACCCTCCTCATCCCACCGGGAATGGACAGCAAATCGGCGTACAACTCCGGCTCCCAGTTGATCGCAAGACCAAGGTCGGCGAAGGCACGGTTGAAGGCGGGACGATGTCCCTCCATCTCCGTGTTGGCCAGGGTCCCATCCACATCCCAGAACACCCCCTTCAACCAGGTCATCGCCACCGTCCGGAACGGGCACAATGCTGATTCATGAGTGCCACCTCACCGCATACCTGGGTGCTGCCGGCTGTTGTGGATGCCTGCCCGCTGCATCAACTGCCGTTACCACTGGCCCTGAGGACCCTGCTGCTTCGTCGGGGATTGAGCGAAGCGGATGTCGCTGAACTGATCGCACCACGGGAGTTGCCCGACCCTTGCGGACATTTTCCAGATCTGGAGGTGGCGGTTGAACGCATCTGCCGGGCCTGTGGACAGGGTGAAGCCCTGGCGGTCTGCGGCGATTACGACGCCGATGGCATGACCAGCACAGCTCTTCTGTTGAGAGCCTTGCAACCACTCGGCGCCAAGGCGGAGCCGGCGATCCCCTCCCGGATGGAGGAGGGCTATGGCCTCAATCCTGCGATGGTCGATCGCCTACATGGCCAAGGCATCCGACTGCTGGTCACCGTGGACAACGGAGTGGCGGCGGTGGAGGCCCTCCAACGGGCCAGAACGCTATCGATGGACGTGATCGTGACCGATCACCACACCATTCCGGAACCGCGTCCATGGATGACCGCACTGCTGCATCCAGCCACCACCCCGGAAGCATCTCCATACAGAGGTCTTGCCGGTGTGGGGCTGGCCTATGTGCTCGCCAGCAGCGTTGCCGAACGGCTGGGGCGAATGGATGCGATTCAGGTGGCCCGCGACCTGTTCTGCATCGGCACTGTGGCCGACATGGCACCGCTGACCGGAGCTAACCGACGTTGGTTGCTAGAAGGACTGACGACCCTGCACCGCAGCCGTTGTGAAGGGGTCATGGCACTGCAGCGTCTGGCGGGACTGGGCGAGACGCCCTTAACCGCCGAGGACATCGGTTTTCAACTCGCCCCGAGGATCAATGCGGTCGGACGACTCGGTGATCCAGTGCTGGTGGTGGACCTGCTCACCGAATCAGATCCGGGCAAAACAATGGCTTTGGCGCGCCGCTGTGACGATCTCAATCGTCAGCGACGGGATCTCTGCGATGCCATCGAAGCGGAAGCCACTGCCCTGGTGGAATCGGATGCTGAGGGGCTGATTCCACCGTTTCTTTTGTTGGCCCAGAGCCACTGGCATCACGGGGTGATCGGCATTGTCGCCGCACGACTGATGGAGCGTTACCACCGCCCTGTGGCACTGCTGGCCGGCGATGGTGAGGGTCTGTTGAGAGCCTCAGCACGGGCGCCCCAGGGTTTCGCCGTTGACAAGGCCTTAACAGCCTGCGCGGATCTGCTGGAGCGGTTCGGAGGCCACCCGGCGGCGGGTGGATTCACGGTGAAGGCCAGTCAGGTGCACACCTTGCATGACCGCCTGAATCAGCTCACGCAACCGTGGCTGGATCAGGAGGGGGCAGGACGACCGGTTCGCCCTGAGGCCTGCTTGAAGCTGAACGAGATCAACTGGGATCTCTGGGCTGCCCTTGAAACATTGACCCCCCATGGTGTGGGGCATCCAACACCCCTGTTTTGGTCCCGGGGATGCCATGTGGCGGACTGGCGAACCCTGAACGGTGGCCACCTGGCGGTGACCCTGCAGCAGGGGACACACCAACGGCGTGCTGTGGCATGGCGATGCTCACCGCTGAGTCCGATGCCGGAGCGGGTCGATGTTGCCTACGAACTGAAACTCAACGTCTGGCGGGGGGAGCGCCGGCTCCAACTCGAACTCAAGGCCATACGAGAGCACACGGACACCGTGAGGCTCAGCTGCGGCGAACGGAGCTATCTGGCAAGCAGCAAATTGGGTGCTGACAACGCAGTCGCCTTTGGTTTGACCAACGCCGGTGGAGATCGCCTTGAAGCTTCCATCACCAAGGATCAGACGGTGACTTGCAAAGACCAACGTGCAAGCCACTCAAGGATCCAGACCCTTTTAGAGGAAGCTGCCCTGGCCCTTGGATTAAGGGCTTAAAAACCTCAGAGGGCTCCGCGTCGGTAGAAGAGGATGAAGATCACAGCAGGACCAGCCAGGGTGATCAACGCAAGGGCGCCGAAATTGGCGATCAGGTGGAAGTCGATGCCCATAGCGATGAAGCGCTCACACGTTTCGGATCAGCCAACAGATTACGGGGCCTTTGCTCAGAGTCGCCTTGCGGCATGGACCCACTGTGACGGCTTGTCACAGCTGCAGCCATGAGCAGCCAGCCTCTTCAATGGAAGTGCATCTCCCAGTGCGGAGCCTGCTGCCGCCTGGCACCAGAGGAACGTCCCGAAGCCCTCGAAGCCCTCAACGAGAAAGAGCAGGCCACCTACTTGGCGATGGTGGGGGAGGACGGCTGGTGCATCCACTACGACAGCGGTGGCCGACGCTGCCGGATCTACGACGAACGGCCCCGCTTCTGCCGGGTCCGGAACATGGATCTGCTGTTCGGTGTTGAACCGAACCAACTGGATGCCTTCGCCATCGGATGCTGCCAACAGCAAATTCGATCGGTGTATGGCGGTCGCAGCCGGGAGCTGCGTAGGTTCAACCGCGCCCAACGCCGTTCCGATGACTGAGATCAAGGTATCAAGCCGCCCTGGTTTTGCGGCCGTGGTGTTCAGCACCTTCAGCACGGTGTTCATCGCCGAACTGGGAGACAAGACCCAGCTGGCGACACTGCTCCTCTCGGCTCAGTCCGGATCGCCCTGGCTTGTGTTTCTCGGAGCCGCCCTGGCCCTGATCTGCTCAAGCCTGGTCGGCGTGCTTCTGGGTCAGTGGCTGGCTCGCACTCTTCCACCAGAGCGACTGGAAACCATGGCCGGCCTTCTCATGGTGGCCCTGGGGCTTTGGCTGGGGGCACAGGCAATTCAGACGTTGCTGTTGGAGACAACCGGAGCCTGAAAGATGGATCTTTCGCTTCTTATCTCGACATTTCTCACCGTGTTCCTGGCCGAACTGGGGGACAAAACCCAGCTGGCAACGGTGGCTCTGAGCGGAACCTCCGACAGGCCGCTGGCTGTGTTTATCGGCTCATCATCCGCCCTTGTTCTGGCCAGCCTCTTGGGCGCGATGGCCGGCGGATCGATCGCCAGCCTGATCCCAACGGAATGGCTGCAGCTGGTGGCAGCTGTTGGCTTTCTGATCATCGGATCCCAGCTGCTGCTGCGTCGCAACAGCGATGGGAGTGCTGAGGACGACCTGGTCGACTCATAAAGTGAACTTGTTTCAGAGCTCTCTGCACGGCCTGGCTTCCCTTTGGCCGCTCTGAACTTCTCCCGGCCATGAAGGCCGGATTCGATCCACCCACCATGAAGTTCTCGGTCGCTGACCTCCTGGATCAGCTCTCCTACGACCAGCCGGTTCCCCAGACCACGCTGGCCAAGATCCTCAAGCTGTCCAACAAAGCTGACAAAGAACGTCTGGACTTGGCCGTTGACGGGTTGAGCAAGCTCGGTGTCCTCAGCCGTCAGGGAGACGAAGGCCTGGTGCGCGATCAATCTGAGGATTTGATTGACGCGCGGCTGCGTTGCAGCAGCAAAGGCTTTTGCTTTGCCATCCGGGATGACGGAGGAGATGACGTTTACATCCGCGACCATCAGCTGAATCACGCCTGGAATGGCGATCGCGTCCTGGTCCGCGTGACCCGGGAAGGCGGTCGACGACGATCTCCGGAAGGCGGTGTTCAATGCATTCTCGAACGCAGCACCCAGTCATTGCTGGCCCAGGTTGAACGGCAGCAGGAGCGGCTGGTGGCGGCACCGTTGGATGACCGCATGCTCACCAGCATCGTGCTCCCCGCAGACGCGGAAGTGCACGTATCGGAGGAATCAGCAACGACCGTGGTCGAGGTCAAGATCGATCGTTATCCAATCGCCCAGCATCCAGCTCAGGGGCATGTGGCCCGTCCCCTGCCTCTGAATGCCGGACCAGCAGCCGACCGCGATTTGTTGCTGACCAAAGCCGGTTTGCACGAACGGCCTGCGGCACCGCGTGCCTCCGTCAAATCCCCACCAAGCAAAGGGCGGACCGACCTGACTGACCAGCCATCGCTGTTGCTCTGCAGCTGGCAGCACCGGGATGCCCCTCCCCTGCCCGCGGTGTATGTGGAAGCAAGAGAAGGCGGTTGTCGCCTTTGGCTGCATGCACCGTCGGTTGCGGAACGCTTTGGCCAGGGCAACAGTCTTGATCTCTGGATCAGGGATCAAGCTGATGCCATTTGTCTGGGGGAGGACTGGCAACCGCTGCTGACTCCCGCTCTCACGAAGGCCTGCCGGCTCAAGGCGGGCGAATCCAGCGACGCCCTGACGGTGCGACTCGACATTGATGCCAATGGCCATCTGACGGACTGGGAGTTCATGCTCAGCACCATCCGTCCGGTCGCCGACATCAGCACCGCGCAGCTCCGGGCCCTGGCAGAGCGCAAACCCAAGTCGCGCAGCATCCCCGCGGCGTTGAAACCGATCAAAGATCAGCTTGGGCAGCTGGAGACCCTGATGTTCTGCGCCGACTGCCTGATGGGCCATGAGCAATCCGCAGGAGCCGTGGCCCTCGACTTACGTCCCCCACAGATTGACGCGCTGGGGGATCTGCGCTGGGCCGATCCCAGTGGTCAAGCGCACCGTTGGACCGATGTGATCGATCGCACCGATCCGAATTCCATTCTTCAACCGCTGCTGCGGGCCGCCGATCGCGCCTGGGGACAACACCGCGCCGCACTCCAGCTCCCGGGAATCGCCTGGATCAGCAGCGAGCCCGATGCCACGATGGTCACCGATGTGGCGAAGACCGCTGTTGCCCTTGATCTCCCCCTCGAACTGGATGACGACGGAAGCCCTGCGGCGCAGGAATTGATCACGGTCTTTGCGGAGTCCGACCAGCGTCGGGTGCTGGAGCAGCAACTGAGCCATGCATTGGCCCAACCGCAATTTCAGGCCGAACTCAAGACACCGCAGACCAGCGACGACGAAACCACCGATGCGAACGCAGCACTCACACCCTGGTGCTGCGGATCATTGAGCTACGCCCAGCTGGCCAACCAGCAGGTCATTCAGATGTTGCTGAGCGACGGTAAGGACCGTCCCAATGTCCGTCAGAAGGAGCGGCTCAATCTGGGTCGACGTGGCTGTGCTGATGATCTCCAGTGGTCCTTGTTCACAGGCGCACAGGAAGAAAAACTCACCACCATCGTGAGTCAGCGCCTGGTTCAACGGCTCAACAGCCGGCGGCGTCAGGTGCTGGAGCTTCAGCGGGATTTGCTGGCCATGGTCCAGGCCAGATCTGCGGAACCGCTGGTAGGTCAGGAAGCCGCAGGTCATGTGAGCGGCGTGCAGAGCTATGGCTTTTTTGTGGAGGTGGGAGAGACCCGCGTTGAGGGACTTGTTCACGTCAGCTCTCTCAACGATGACTGGTACGAATACCGCTCGAGGCAGAACCGCCTGGTCGGCCGCAAGAACCGACGGGTGTATCAGCTGGGTGACCAGGTGCTTGTACGGGTGATCAAGGTGGACGTACTCCGCAATCAGATCGACCTCGAGGTGATTCCAGAGCCGACAGCAGATCAGGGTGACAGCAACGCAGACAGCAGCACCGTCGAAAGCCCTGAGCAGCCGATGGCCGTGACCCTCAGCGGAAACTGACCATGCACCCCTATGTGCTGGCTGTCACAGGTGCCTCCGCCCAGCCGCTGGCCGAACGCACCCTTCAGCTCCTCCTGCAGGCAGGTCGCAGTGTCCATCTGGTGCTGAGCAGAGGCGCCTATGCGGTGTTCCAGGCGGAGCAGGGTGTGCAGGTGCCAGTGAATCCCGAGCGTCAGGTCAGCTTCTGGCGTGAGCGTCTGAATTGCAGCGAAGGAGAGCTGTTCTGCCATCGCTGGAATGACCAGAGTGTCGGCATCGCCAGCGGAAGCTTTCGCACCAGTGGCATGTTGATCGTTCCCTGCAGCATGGGAACGGTGGGGCGGATCCAGGCCGGCGTTGCGATGGATCTGATCGAACGCTGCGCTGACGTGCACCTCAAGGAAGGGCGCCCGCTGCTGATCGCTCCCCGTGAGATGCCCTTCAACCTGATTCACCTGCGCAATCTCACGGCGCTGGCGGAAGCCGGCGCACGCATCGCCGCGCCGATTCCTGCCTGGTACACCCAACCCAGAACCCTCGAGGAGATGGTCGACTTCATCGTGATTCGTCTGCTCGACGGATTCGAGGATGATCTGGCTCCCCTGCGGCGCTGGACTGGACCGATCAAATGAGCTCCCTCCAGCGCTGGTTGCTCGTGCCATGCCTGGCGCCGTTGGCGGCAGTGCTGCTGGCATCAGCCTTCAACAGCTCCGGCAACACTCGTCTGCAGTTGCTGATCTGGCGGTCGCCACCCCTCCCTGTAGGCGCCTGGACAGCCCTGGCCGGGCTGACAGGAGCTGGACTCAGCGCTGTCTCAGTTCTGTTGCTAAAACCAAACACCCCACCGCTTCGACGACAACGGCATCAACCGCTGGAGCGACCCAGACCTGAACCGGAGTTGCGTGAGGTGGTCACACCACCGCCCCAACGGGATGTGCGCGAACCAGCCCCAACCGTGGCCGTTCCTTACAGGATTGTTCAGAAACCGCACTCCGAGAAACGAGCCACCCCATCAGAACCCTCCCCTCCATCGCAAGCGGTTGATCCAACCCCATCAAGCTCAGATGGCTGGGGACTTGATCCGGATCTTGATTGGTGAGACGCGACCAACGCTGACTACAGTTCACGCAGAAATCAGGACCCGGTGAGCGACACTCCCGATTCGGCCTCTGCTGCAGCCCCAGAGGTCACAAAAGCGGCCCCCAAGCCAAAGCCGAAACCCCCGAAACCTGAAGACAAGCCCTTTCCGGAGTTCATCGACACTCTGTTCATCCCTGCGGTGAGCAAGCAGCTCGAGGACAACGGCATCCAGGCTGATCGTCTGGAGCGGGTTGAGGGGGACCGCCCCGTGGTCGGGGGAAGCTGTCCGATGGTGGTTGGTGAGCTGCCAGGCGGCAGGCGCTTCTGGCTCTGCTTCGGCGACGCCGACATCGCCAGTCCCAAGCTGATCGCCTTGGCTGAAGCCGGCAGTAAACCGACCCTGCTGGAATCGTTCCTGATCGACGAAAAGCGGATGTCGCTGCCGCTGCTGGTGTCACGCCTACTGCAACGGCTGAATGGCCAGAAATGGCTCGGACGTAACTGATCAGCTCGAACCCCGCACTGTCAGCCCTACATTGGTCTGCACGTGAAATCGGAGCCGATGGTCCCGCCTACCGCCGTCGCAGAAGCCAACGCCGTTGCAACGAAGGATCCTGTTAAGGACACGATCCTCACACCGCGGTTTTACACCACGGACTTTGATGCCATGGCTGCCATGGATCTTCGTCCCAATGAGGCAGAACTGGAGGCCATCTGCGAGGAATTCCGCAAGGATTACAACCGCCATCACTTCGTTCGCAACGACGACTTTGACGGTGCTGCAGACAAACTTGACCCCGAGACCCGTCGGGTCTTCGTTGAATTCCTGGAACAGAGCTGCACGTCGGAATTCTCTGGTTTTCTTCTTTACAAGGAACTGAGCCGTCGTATCAAGCAGCAAAATCCCCTGCTGGCTGAATGCTTTGCCCACATGGCACGGGATGAAGCCCGCCATGCCGGATTCCTCAACAAGGCAATGAGTGATTTCGGCATGCAGCTGGATCTCGGCTTCCTCACCGCGAACAAGGACTACACCTTCTTCCAACCCAAATTCATCTTCTACGCCACCTATTTATCCGAGAAGATCGGCTACTGGCGCTACATCGCCATTTACCGCCACCTTGAGAAGAATCCCGAGAGCAAGATCTTCCCGATCTTCAACTACTTCGAGAATTGGTGTCAGGACGAGAACCGTCACGGCGACTTCTTTGATGCCCTGATGAAGTCTCAGCCCGACACGGTGCGTGGTCCGATCGCGAAGCTGTGGTGCCGCTTCTTCCTGCTTGCCGTGTTCGCCACCATGTACGTGCGTGATGTGGCCCGCAAGGAGTTCTACGAAGCACTCGGACTCGATGCACGCACCTACGACAAGATGGTGATCGAAAAAACCAACGAAACAACAGCCCGGGTGTTCCCCGTTGTTCTCGATGTGAACAATCCCAAATTTTGGACACGTTTGGAACGTCTAGTGGAGAACAACGCAGCTCTCGAGGCTGCAGATCGGAGCTCCAGCCCTGCTCCCCTGAAGCTCCTTAAGAAGCTTCCCCGCTGGATCAGCAATGGTGCCGAAATGGCCAATTTGTTCCTGATGTCTCCGATCGACAGCGCCAAGTTTCAGCCCGCCGTGCGTTGATCATTGACTGAATCCTTTTCCCAAGCCTGGAGTTCCACCCTTCAGGCCCTGCTGCAGCGCGGCAGCGGCGCCGGAGCTGACCTGGTGGAAGTGTTCCTGGAACACACCGATCACCTCGGTCTCCTGGCTGAGCAGGAGCGAATCACCAGCGTCAATCCCACCTTTGCCCGTGGGGCTGGCATCCGTGTGTTTCTCAACGGATGGGATGGATTCGTCAGCACCAATGACCTGAGCGTGGACGGCTTGACCCGGGCGTTGGATCAGGCGCTGGCCATGCTCAACCTGGAAGCCAACGGTCTGGCCGGCAGTTCATCGTTTGAAGGCCTCGGAGCTCTCAAGGATTACGCCCTCGAGAAAACCAGTTGGCTGCAGCAATGCCCAACGATGCGTGATGCCAGTTCCCGTTTGCTGGAGGGAACATCCCAGCTTGAACGGCTTGGCCAGCACCTTCAGGTGCGTCGCGGCAGCTACGCACGGGATTGGCAGGAGGTTCTGGTGGCGGCCTCCGATGGCACATTCGCCCGTGATATTCGTCTGCATCAGTCGACGGGTCTGTCCGTCTTGGCGGCAGATGGGGACCATCGCTCAAGCGTGGGTCGTCGCTACGGCAGCACTGATCGCCCCGATGATCTCTTCACCTGGAATGTGGAAAGCAGCGCTGCTGAAGTCTGCGAGAGCGCCGGCACCATGCTTCGTGCCGACTATGTGGAAGCCGGACAGATGCCCGTGGTCCTGGCCAACCGTTTTGGTGGTGTGATCTTCCACGAAGCCTGCGGACATCTGTTGGAAACCACCCAGATCGAACGGGGCACGACACCCTTCGCGGAGCAGGTGGGTGAGCTGATTGCCCATCCAGCCGTCACTGCCATAGATGAAGGTTTGAGCAGTGGTGCCTTCGGGTCGCTGTCCATGGATGACGAGGGGATGGAGCCCCAGCGCACAGTGCTGATCAAGGAAGGCGTACTGCAGCGTTTCATCAGTGATCGCGCCGGTGAACTGCGCACAGGTCATCAGCGCACGGGCAGCGGTCGGCGTCAGAGCCATGCCTTCGCCGCCGCCAGCCGGATGCGGAACACTTACATCGATGCAGGGCCGCACAATCCCAACGACCTGATCGCCTCTGTGGAACGGGGTCTCTACTGCAAGTCGATGGGTGGCGGCAGTGTGGGCCCCACCGGTCAGTTCAACTTCTCTGTGGAGGAGGGCTACCTGATCGAAAACGGAAATCTCACCCGCCCGGTGAAGGGAGCAACGCTGATCGGTGATGCCAAGGACGTGATGCCTCGGATTTCGATGTGTGCCGATGATCTGGATCTTGCCGCTGGTTACTGCGGCTCCGTGAGCGGCAGCATTTTCGTCACCGTCGGTCAACCCCACATCAAGGTGGATTCGATCACGGTGGGAGGTCGCTGACCATGTCCAACAACACCCTCGATGCGGGCACGCTCAGAGATCGGGTTCAGACGCTGGCAACGTCCGCTGGTATCCGTCAGTGGGATCTTGGCGCCGCCTGCAGCGATGACTGCTCAGTCCAGGTGGACCGCGGCGAAGCCAAACAGTTGAAGGCTGCGCAGCGCAGCTCGATCAAGGTGCGGGTCTGGAACAGTGACGGCCTGGTGGGCATCACCAGCACCACTGATTTGACGGACTCCGGGCTGGCCCGTGCCTTGGAAGGGGCCCAACAGGCCAGTGGATTCGGCAATCCCGATGATGTGCCGCAGTTTTCACCGATGGCAACGGTTCCATTGCCGCAACTGGATCGTCCCCTGATGCCACGTCAGGGCATCCTGCCGTTGCTCAAGGATCTGCGTGCAGCGGAAGCGGAGCTGCTCAGCCGTCATCCAGCCATCCAAACCGTTCCGTACAACGGTCTGGCCGAGTCGCTGTCCACCAACCTTTACCTCAACAGCGATGGTGCCATCCGCACGATGGAGCGCACCCAGGCCAGCCTGTACCTCTATGCCCGGGCTGAGGAGAGCGGCCGCAAGCCCCGCAGTTCCGGTGCCATCCGCATGGCCCTTGGGAGCAGCGATCTGGACATTCAGGGTTGCATTGATGAAGCGGTTGAGCGAACCGTCAGTCATCTGGCCTATCAGCCGATCGAGACCGGTAGTTATCGCGTGTGTTTCACACCGGAAGCCTTCCTCTCCCTGATCGGTGCCTTCAGCAGCATGTTCAGTGCAAGGGCCGTCCTCGATGGAGTCAGCCTCAGCACCCGCGAAAGCCTTGGTCAGACCCTGGCAGTCCCGTTCCTATCGCTTGAGGACAATGGCTTGCACCCGGATCACATCAGCGCATCTCCCTTCGATGGTGAGGGCACACCCACTCAAAGGTTGTCGTTGATCGAGTCCGGTTGTCTTCGCAATTTCCTGCATTCAGAGGCCACGGCTAGAGCGTTTGGGGTGAAGCCCACCGGCCATGCCGGCCTTGGAGCCAAAGTTTCCGTCGGTCCCGATTGGTTCGTCGTCGGCACCACCCCGGGTCAAACCAGCGGCCAGGAGCTGGATCACACCCGCGAAACGGACACCTTTGTGCTGATCGAAGATCTTTCCGCCCTTCATGCCGGGGTCAAAGCTACCCAGGGGTCGTTTTCGCTCCCTTTCGATGGATGGCTGGTGAAAGGCGGGGAAAGGATCTCGGTTGAAGCAGCAACAGTTGCCGGAGACATCCGCAGCCTGTTGACATCGATTCTTCACCTAGAACCAACACAGGAGGTCACCCATCGTGGTGTGGCGCCCCACGTCTGGGTGGAGGGCCTCTCCATCACTGGGGAAGCCTGACCTTGCGCATCCTCTACTGGGGAACACCGGCCTATGCTGTCCCAACCCTGAGAAAGCTGCATCAGGCCGGGCACACGATCGTTGGGGTGGTGAGTCAGCCGGATCGCCGCCGAGGACGGGGTCAACAGCTGGTGGCTTCGGCCGTGAAACAGGAGGCCCTGAACCTCAACCTGCCGGTGTTCACGCCGGAACGGATCAAGAAAGATCCTGACTGCCAGGCGCAGTTGTCAGCCCTCAAGGCTGATGTGTCAGTGGTAGTGGCCTTCGGCCAGATCCTGCCGCTCGAGGTGTTGGAACAACCGCCACTGGGGTGTTGGAACGGTCACGGTTCGTTATTGCCGCGCTGGCGGGGGGCGGCCCCGATTCAATGGTCGATTCTCGACGGTGATGCGGAAACCGGTGTCGGCGTGATGGCCATGGAGGAAGGCCTGGACACCGGTCCGGTGTTGCTGGAACGCCGGTTGAGCATCGGGCTTCAGGACAATGCCCATGCACTGGCGGAGAAACTCAGTGGACTGACGGCGGAGCTGATGGTGGAGGCGATGCAGCTGATCGAAGCAGCAGGTGCAGGTCCAACCGATGAACGGTTGAAACGGCTCGGCGTGCAGCACCAGACCGAATCCAGCTGCTATGCCCGAATGCTCCTCAAACAGGATTACCAGATTGATTGGAGCAACCTTGCCCTGGCCATCCACCGCCAGGTGATGGGGCTCTATCCCGGAGCACAGACCAGCTGGAATGGCAAATGCCTCAAGCTCACGGAGACAGAACCCCTGATCGATCGTCTGAAGGATCAACTCAGCCCAGAGGCTCAAGTGCTCATCGGTCAGTGGCCCACTGGAGGTCATGCCGGTGGCACCGTTTTGGCCTGCATTCAGGACCTGGGTCTTGTGGTGAGCAGTTCCGGCTGCCCGCTATTGATCAGAGAGGCGCAACTGGAGGGCAAATCCCGAAGCCGAGGCCAGGCCCTCGTTCAACAAATGGCCGCCGCCGAACATCAGCGCCTTGGCGACAACTGAACCAGATCAGGACTGATGGATGTCTTGCAGAACCAGCTGATTGGTCACCGAGCGCTGGCGTTGCCACAGGTCGTAAAGCTCCAACGCAAGCGCCCGCAGACGCGATGCATCTGCTTCATCATCCAGCTCGCGGCGGAAGACCTCGCGCTGGAAAGCATCTTCAGGCGCCATCTACAGAACTTTTTGAATGAATAAATATTAAGAAGACTGGCCTTTGTTTGGCGTTTGCTTGAACGACTAGGTGTTGAGCAAGTGGGTACGGTCCCAAACCGTCTGCAGAGAAGCATCGTTCAACACCAGCGCCTGGGGATGGTGCTGAGCAAGCCAGGCCCGGCGTTCCTGAACGCTGAACTCCACGAAAAATCCATCCTGGGCGGCGAGCACGCGGAATTTCAAAAACTCAAACAACTGAGCCCGCAGCCGCAGACCATCAACACAACCAATGCGCTGCATGGAGTCGGAAAGCAGCAGCTCGGTACCAGGCCCAGCCGCGTTCAGCCTTGGTGCCAGCACCTCCACCACGGATCGGGGCTGCTGGTGTCGCTCCTTCGTTTCCGGAGGGGGAATAGATCCAGGCTGGTACCCCGCCATCAGCAGCTGATTGCAAGGTGATGCGCCAGAAGGAGAAGGTTTCCGGTGGGTGCAGGTCTGTCCAGTAGAGATGGGGAAACGTGTGGTCGGGATCGCGAAGTTGCACCTCCAGCGGCGCAACGCTGAGGTTCAGCGTTCCAGGCCAGCAGTCAGAAAGATCCAGCCCAAGCTGAGCGAACAACGGTTGCTGCATGGCAATGGTGCCCTCTGGATAGGGGGATGTGGTGCTTCTGCCAGACGCCACGCCATGCCCGGACACCAACGTGGTCCCAATCCAGCCGTCCAGGGTCATCGCGACTCCCGATGGCTGCAGTTGTCGCAGGGCCCTTCCGGCCACACAGCACAACGGAGCAAAGGACTACGGGCGTTGAAGCGGCATTCGGGGTCGCCAATCACCCAGCCATGGCGCCAACGCTGGGCATCGGCGGGCCTGATCTGGGGTTTGACCAACAGGGCAACCGACGCAATTTCATAACGGCCATTCCGCAAGGTATAGCGATGACGTCGCTGCAACACCAGAAAACTTTGCTCCTCCGTTTCCAGCCAGCGCCCAGGCTGGGGCGCGTTCTCCAGGTCCAGTCGATCCAGAAGCGCTTCGTTACCGACCTGACGCAGTTCAACCAGCATGATCGGCCTCCATCGGCGAACGGACGGAAAAGCCCCAGGCGAACAATGTGAACACCACCAGCATGGTCAACCAATCCGGTTGATTGAATTGCGGAATCAGAACGTGGACCAGCAAACGCAGGGCAACAAAAGCAACGGAAAGAAAACCGGCTGTTTCGAGGCGTTCGTACTCGTCCAGCCAGCGGATGAACAGCCCGGACGTGAAGCGCAAGGCAATGATTCCGATCACGGCACCCGTGCTGATCAACAGGAGCTGGTCACTCACCGCAACTGCCGCCGCAACGCTGTCGATCGAAAAGGCCAGATCAGTGAAACCAAGCAGCAGAACGGTTTGCATCAGGCTCCTGGCCTGGGTTGACACGACCGTTGCGTTCGCCTCATCGGCATTGTCCTGGGAGGACTGACGCAGGTAATTGATGAACAGCCAGAACAGATAGGCGGCAGCGAGAAGCTGAACCCATGCACTCTGCAGAACCCACTGAGCCAGAGCGATCAGGGCAACCCGCAGCAGCATCGCTAGGCCGATGCCGATGTTCAGGGCCAGACGCTCCTGGTCAGGACTGCGGCTGGAGCGGGCAATCGCCGCAAGTGCGACGGCATTATCCGCTGAGAGAATGAGCTCCAACATCACCAGTACAGGCAGTAAAGCCAGTACCTCGCCCCATTGATCTGCACCCTCAAAAACGTCGGTGAGTGAGGGAAGCGCCGTGATGTCCATGGCGGCAGCCTAGAAAGAGCACATTGGTTCCAGATGGATGCAGGTACGAGCCGAGTTGTGTCACGTCGACACCCTGCGCTGCATCGTGCGTGCCGAGGCCTGGAGTGGTGAGCACTGCATCGCCAGCTGCCTGGGCGAAGCTGCCAATGCGGAAGACGCAGAAGATCGCGCCCGTCAGCGGCTGCAGCAGAAGCTTGCGGGGGGTGATGCCAAGCCGCAGGTCGCCCCAACACCAAAGTCAGAACAAGAGCCCACGCCTTCTAAGGCTCGGATGGCGGAATCCCGTCCACAACCGGCACCGATCAAACAACCGGAGGCGATGGCGAAGCAGGGCGCGGTGGATCAGCCGCCTGCAGCCGAGACACCACAGCACACCGGTCCCGCATCGGATCCCCCATCAGAAACACCGACGGATCCGGAGGACTGGAGCGAAGAACTCACCGCCATCGATCTGGAGCTGAAGCGCATCGGCTGGGCGCGGGATCAGGAACGCGTTTACCTCGAACGGGCCTTCGGCCATGCCAGTCGCCATCGGTTGACCCGCTATGCCGATCTGGTGGCCTACCTGCGCCAGCTACGGCAATTGCAGCCACAGGAGCAGCCGGATCAGGCCCACATTCCGATCCGCCGAAGTGATCTGATTACACAGGGCGATCAAATGCTGAAACAGCTCGGCTGGAAGGCCGAGCAGGCTCGAGCCTTTCTGCAGGAGCATCTGCAGGCCAGCAGCCGTCAGCAACTCACCGACGAACAGCTACTCCAGTTCAACATGCTGCTGGAGGAGCAGGCCTTGGCAAAGTCTTAATGAAGCAATGTTCGTTGTGCAGCGATTGAGATGATCCAACAAAAATCGGCACTGGGCTCCATCATCAATCGCTACTAAACTTGAACAATCGAGCAAAGCAAAGCATGAACCGGCTCACTCCTTGGCTGTTATCTGTGCTTGCCCTGCTGATGAACAGTGGGCCTGCATTGGCAGATGCCTTTTTTCGCAGACCACCAACGAAGGTAAGCATCCATAATCCATCCTCAACGGAAGGTCAACGCAATCGAACCACCATCAGCGTCCTGGTTCCAGACGATGCAGGGGCTGAACTGGAGCGTGTAGTTATCTCACAACTAACTAATCTCGATAGCTGGGATTGGGGTCGTAAAGATCCCGAGGTCTATCTTGGCGATTACGGTCTTCGACGTCGTGGCGAACCTGGACTTGCTGAGGCCACGCTGTCTCAAAGCGACGACGAGCTGAGCATTAGGTTTGATCCACCGATTCAACCAGGCCAGCAAGCCAATGTTGTTTTCCGCGGATTCAATCCCGATGCGGATATTTACCAATGGACTACTGAGTTCATCCCTGCTGGAAATGATCCAAGACCCAGCGATGGACCAACATTGAGGCTGTCCATTTATCGAAACAATGATTACCGATAAATTGGCAAGTTAATCAATATCAACGGACACGAATTTATTATTGACAAGACGAATAATTGCCAAATAGCTTCTTACGAATCTAAGGCCAATATGTGAGAAATATGCAAAGCCAATGGCGACAAATACCTTGCGAAATTGCCACTATTTCTTCATGACTAGAAGCAAATAAGTTATGTTTAGTTGTTCTGGGCGTAGTGCACGACAGACCTAACGTAAGCCTTGATGTCATTCAGCAAAGTCGGTGAATCAGCGATCTGATTCGAGGGAGGATCGAGCACAAAGTCAGGGGCTCCAGCTGCAACATCCAGGTTGTAATCCGCGAAATGATGGAACGTGGAATGGTGGAGCACCATCCCGCGGCCATCTGCTTCATCCACAATCGCCGTGGTCTGCTCGCGTCCGCTGGTGATGGAGAAGCTGGAGAGAAGTACCGTCTGAGACGCAACCACCTTGCGGATCACGCCCTCATGAGGATGGGCTGGAATCACAAGGTGGCCAGGAATCATCGAAGCAAAGTTAAGCAGAGGGTGTTCAGCCCGCTGACGGCAGATCTGAACACCGCCGTTCTGGCCGGTCACCACGCAGGGGGTCACAATCGCAGCAGAGTCCGGATCGGCGTATTCACGATCTTTGGGCAGATTCGTCCACGTGCGTTGAAAGGTCTGGGTCTGACCCACATCCCCCAGGCAATCCTTCAGTTCAAGCAGGCAGCAGCCCAGATCGGTGTGATCGCGGGCAATCACCAGATCCGTTCCAGCCTTCACGGCTGTTTCCAGGGCCCGAAAGAAGCCTGCATCAGGGCCGTTATCCATGTCCGGAGCGATCAACCAGACCTGGCTGTAGCGACCTGAAGCCAAGTCTGCCTGCAGGGTCTGACGTTCAGCGTTGCTGGTTGGGTAGTCGCTGATGTTGAGACTGAAGGACGGATCAAGCTCCTGGCCAGCACGACGGATCATGTCGGCCAACAAGCTGAACCGACCGATGTGCCAATCATTGCGATCGGTGGCAATGGTCGATAGAAGCAATGCCTGGGGTGCTGCGCCCATCAAAGGAAAATCAAATCCCCCTCATTGTGAGTTGAAAATCCCGTTCGGTCGGTTCGCTCTCGCTCATTTGATCGCGGTGGAGACGGGCCCTGCATCAAGGGAATGGACGACATCACCAGAACGCTGCCTACAGCAACAAGCACCACCAACCGCAAAGGACGTACCAGTGGCTGCTCTTGAAGGGGCTCGCCGCACCGGAAACACACCGGCAGCGCGCCACGTGGTGGCTTCAACACCACGGCCGGCCCACAACAACAGGATGGACAGCGGTAGCGCGGCATGGTGCTGACGCGATTGGTCGCACCCTATTGCGAAGATCAGCGTTTGCCGATTCCGTCCTGCCATGCCCCTGCGTTCCCTGGTGACACAGCTGCGCCCAGCAGCACTCACTGGCGAACTGCTGCAGCGCACCGAACGTGATGCACGGCTGTTGTTGCGGGGGGCCGGTCGGATCAGTCGTGCTCTCGTGGCCAGCGCCCTGGCACAAAAAGAAGGAAGGCCATTGCTGGTGGTGGTGCCAACCCTCGAGGAAGCCGGTCGCTGGACAGCGCTTCTGGAATTGATGGGATGGGGCAGCGCGAGTCTCTACCCAACCAGCGAGGGCTCGCCCTACGAACCGTTCGATCCCACCAGTGAAATCATCTGGGGACAGCTTCAGGTGCTGAGTGACCTGATTGGAACCGACGATCCAGCGGGGAAAGCCATCGTGGCCACCGAACGCTGTCTCCAACCCCATCTGCCACCGCGGCAGGCACTCGAGGCCACCTGTCGCACCCTGAAAAAGGGTGACGAGCTCGACCTGGACGACCTGGCCGACACCTTGGCTCGTCTCGGTTACGAACGGGTGTCCACCATCGACCAGGAAGGAACATGGAGCCGACGCGGCGACATCGTTGACATCTATCCGGTGAGCAGCGAACTGCCGGTGCGGTTGGAATTCTTCGGAGAAGAGCTGGACAAGCTTCGGGAATTTGACCCAGCCACCCAGCGGTCGCTGGACCCGGTGGACCGCCTGCAGCTCACCCCCACGGGCTTTGGCCCCCTGGTGGCCGATCAGCTGCGGGAGTCCATGCCGGAAGGGCTGGATCGCTTGCTTGGGGATGAAGCCACCGAAGAACTGCTGGAGGGAGGCACGCCTGAGGGGTTACGACGCCTGATGGGACTGGCCTGGGGACAACCCGCCTGCTTACTCGACTATCTTCCGGCCTCCGCTGAGGTCGTGATTGATGAGCGCCGTCACGGACTGGCCCACGGCCAGCAGTGGCTGGATCACGCCATCGACCACCACGGGGACATGGCCAGCGAACTGGGCCTATCGGAGGAGGAACGTGATCTGCTCTGGCCAGCTGTTCTGCAACGCAGCATCGACGAGGCCTATGGGCTGGCCGAGGCCTTTCATGGCTTTGACATGGCAGAGCTGCTGGAGGAGGACGGCCATCCCAACAGCTTTGACCTCGCCAGTCGCCCGATGCCGGCCTATCCCAATCAGTTCGGCAAACTCGGCGACCTGATCAAGGGGTTTCAGAAGGAGAAAACCTCGGTCTGGTTGATTTCTGCTCAACCCAGCCGGGCCGTGGCCCTGCTGGAGGAACACGACTGCATCGGCCGCTTCGTTCCCAATCCAGCCGATGCGCTAGCGATTGAACGGCTGATTGAACAGAACACGCCCGTGGCGTTGAAATCCGCCGGCACGGCGGAGCTGGAGGGGTTGCAGCTACCGGCCTGGCGTCTGGCCCTGGTCACCGACCGTGAGTTCTTCGGCCAGCAGACCCTGGGGTCCAGTGGCTACGTGCGGCGTCGCCGCAAGGCGGCCAGCCGCACGGTGGACCCCAACAAGATGCGGCCAGGGGATTTCGTCGTCCATCGCAATCACGGCATCGGACGGTTCAAAGCGATGGAGAAGTTGGCCGTCTCAGGCGATGTGCGCGATTACCTCGTGGTGCAATACGCCGACGGACTGTTGCGCGTCGCGGCGGATCAACTGGGCAGTCTCGGCCGCTACCGGGCCACCAGTGAAACGCCGCCACAGCTCAGCAAGATGGGCGGTGCCGCCTGGACGAAAGCCAAGGAGCGAGCCAAAAAAGCGGTCCGCAAAGTGGCGATGGACCTTGTGAAGCTCTACGCGGAGCGGCATCAGGCCAATGGCTTCGCCTTTCCAAGTGATGGTCCCTGGCAGAACGAGCTGGAGGAATCGTTCCCCTATGAACCGACGCCGGATCAGCTGAAGGCCACCGCCGATGTGAAGCGCGACATGGAGAAGGCAGAGCCGATGGATCGCCTGGTCTGCGGAGACGTTGGATTCGGCAAGACGGAAGTGGCCATCCGCGCCATCTTCAAAGCGATCACGGCTGGAAAACAGGTGGCCATGCTCGCCCCCACCACCGTGCTGGCGCAGCAGCACTGGCGCACGCTTAGTGAACGCTTCGCGCCGTATCCGATCAAGGTGGCGCTGTTGAATCGCTTTCGCACAGCATCGGAACGCAAGACGATCCTGGAGGGCCTCAAGGGAGGCACCATCGATGCGGTGGTCGGCACCCATCAGCTTTTGGGCAAAGGGGCATCGTTCCAGCAGCTTGGTCTGCTGGTGGTCGATGAAGAACAGCGCTTCGGCGTCAACCAGAAGGAAAAGATCAAGGTGCTCCGAAAGGACGTCGACGTTCTCACCCTGTCGGCGACACCGATTCCCAGAACGCTGTACATGAGCCTTTCAGGCGTGCGGGAGATGAGCTTGATCACCACACCACCGCCACTGCGTCGGCCGATCAAAACCCACCTTGCAGCCCTGGATCCGGAAGCGGTGCGCAGTGCCATCCGCCAGGAACTGGATCGCGGGGGACAGGTGTTTTACGTGGTGCCCCGGGTGGAAGGCATCGAGGACGTGGCCGCCGGACTGCGGGAGATGCTGCCTGGCCTGAAGCTGCTGGTGGCTCACGGCCAGATGGCGGAGGGTGAACTGGAGAGCGCCATGGTGGCGTTCAACGCTGGGGAAGCCGATGTGATGCTCTGCACCACCATTGTCGAAAGCGGCCTCGACATTCCTCGGGTGAACACGATTCTGATCGAGGACGCCCACCGCTTCGGACTGGCCCAGCTTTACCAACTGCGGGGTCGTGTGGGGCGCAGTGGCATTCAGGCTCATGCCTGGCTGTTCTATCCCGGCAATGGATCGCTGAGTGACAATGCACGGCAACGCTTGCGAGCCATCCAGGAGTTCGCGCAACTGGGTAGTGGCTACCAGCTGGCCATGCGTGACATGGAGATCCGTGGAGTCGGCAACCTGCTTGGCGTGGAGCAAAGCGGCCAGATGGAAACCATCGGCTTTGACCTTTACATGGAGATGCTGCAGGAATCCCTGGCGGAGATTCAGGGACAGGACATTCCCAGTGTCGACGACACCCAGGTTGACCTTCCCGTTACGGCATTTGTGCCGGCCGACTGGATCACGGATCCCGATGAAAAAATTGCTGCTTATCGCGCTGCGGCTGACTGTCGCTGCGGCGAGGCACTGGTGGAGTTAGCCGCGAGTTGGGCGGACCGTTATGGAGCGCTGCCGGCGGCGGTGCAATCCCTGCTGCAGTTGATGGAGTTGAAACTGCTGGCCAGACGTTGCGGTGTCGCCCGCATCAAACCAGAGAAACCCAACATCGTGCTGGAAACACCGATGGAGGAACCAGCGTTCCGGCTGCTTCGGCAGGGGTTACCTCAACACCTGCATGGTCGGTTGGTGTACCAGAGCGGTAAGGGCCTTCAACACAAGGTGCTGGCTCGAGGGCTTGGGGTGCTGCCGATGGACAAGCAACTCGAGCAGTTGATGGAATGGCTGCGATTGATGGCGGCGCAGATTCCCGATGCCGACGGAACCACCGCAGCGCAGCGGCTGGAGGCGGAAGGGCAACGGAACGAGGCAGTGCTGCGGGTGTGAGGGCGTAGTCGCATTTCTGAGAAAACTTCCACAGCTGCGCAATTCTTCGTTACATTGGTCAAAATGAACTAAAGCAGCATGGGAGAAATCACTGACTTCACTGCAGGTGGCTTCCCGCTGCAACTAATTAGTGGTGTGGTTTGCACAGCAGCTCTTGGCCTCTATGCCTTACTTCAGCCGACCTCTGACGACGACGACTCAAATGGTGGTGGCGGCGGCGGCCTGATGCAACCGGTTGCTTAACCCAGTACCTTCAGCTCCAGGACCGCTGTTCAAAGAGTCGATTGGTCGTTTTGATTTTCGAAGTCTGCTTCCAGAATTTGAACATTATTATCAACCTTTGATTCACTCAAATTAAGTGATTTGAGCAAGGTCTCTTCTGCAATTTTATATTGACTATCTTGACCGGTCCCCAAGTACTCAACCTTAAAATCTTCTAGTTCTTTGTCTGGTATTACTGCTTCAATATCCGGTTTTATACCATTATTATGAATATCTGTACCATTCGGAGTCAGATATTTTGCGATTGTCACTGTCATCCCTGAACCATCAGACAGTCCCCGTACGGCTTGAACAAGCCCCTTACCAAATGTTGTCTTTCCGATCAGCTGGGCACGGTCATTTTCCTGCAGGGCACCCGAAACAATTTCACTGGCGCTAGCTGAGCCCTCATCGATCAACACCACCATCGGTTTGTCCGTGATGGCGCTTCCCGTGGCTCGGCGCACATCCCGAATGCCCTCCCGGGTGCGCGTGCTGACAATGATTCCCTCGTTCAACCACTGCCGTGCAATATCGACACTGGCCTCGAGCAAACCGCCTGGATTGCTGCGCAAATCAAGGACATAGCCATCAGCGCCCTGATCCTCCAGCTCCTGAATAGCGTCGCGCATCTCACGGGACGCGTTGGCATTGAATTGTTTCAGCCGGATGTAGCCGATCTTGCGGCCATCAGGTGAAGTATTCAGCGCCTTTTTCACCGCATTGATCTCGATGCGAGTACGGGTCAACGGAACATTGATCACATCACCCTTGCGCCGAAGTCCGAGAATGACCTCGGTTCCTTCCGGTCCGCGGATCAACTTGACCGCATCCTCCGTGGTCATGCCCTTGGTGGAGGTGCCATCGATGCTGACGATCACATCCTTCGACTGCACACCTGCTCTCGAAGCCGGCGTTCCCTCGATCGGGGCCACCACGATCAACTCCTTGGTGTCTTTATCGAGACTGATCTGTATGCCAACCCCCATCAATTCACCGGAGGTGTCGATCCGCATTTCCTTGAATTCCTTGGGATCAAGAAAACGGGTGTAGGGGTCATCCAGGCTGTCCAGCATCCCTCGGATCGCCTCGTAGGACTCCTCCTCTCCGCCGTAGGACTTCTTCAAGAGATCCTTTCGAAGCTGCCGCCACCTGTCATCGGTGTACGTGCCTGAAGAGTCGAGGTAGTCGCGATAGACGATCTGCCAGACCTGATCGATCACCTCCTTGGGGCTGTCGGTAATTGCACCGCCGCTCGCCCCCGTCAGACCAAGGCTCGGACCCGCCATCGAAACGGCCATGCCCCCCAGTCCCAGCATCAGCAGAATCGGACCTGAACGCAGAACGCCGCGCAAACCTTTGGCGCTTGGCATGGCCTTACAGAGCTGATTCTTCACACTAACCAGATCAGGCCGGCTCCACCCAGCGCCCGTCCTCTTTGATCAACTGGATCAAAGCATTGACGCCCTCCTCTTCGGGCACCTTGCGAATCTCGTCCCGTCCCCGGTACAGCGAAATGACGCCAGGTGTCTTTCCGACATAGCCATAGTCCGCGTCCGCCATCTCGCCCGGGCCGTTGACGATGCACCCCATCACGGCAATGTCGAGCCCTGTGAGATGGGACGTCGCATCCCGCACCTTGTGCAGCACCTCCTCGAGATTGAACAGGGTGCGGCCGCAGCTGGGGCAGGCCACGTACTCAACCATGGTCTTGCGCAGACCGAGGGATTGCAGGATCGAATAGCAAACGGGGATTTCCCGTTCCGGAGCCTCGGTTAACGACACCCGAATGGTGTCGCCAAGGCCATCGGCAAGCAGGGTCGCGATCCCGGCCGTGCTCTTGACGCGGCCGTAATCACCATCACCGGCTTCGGTGACACCGAGGTGAAGGGGGTAGTTGAACCCCTCCTTGTCCATCGTGTCTGCCATCAAGCGATAAGCCGCCAACATCACCGGCGCCCGCGACGCCTTCATCGAAATCACGATGTTGTGGAAGTCGAGTTCATCACAGATGCGCACGAATTCCATCGCCGACTCAACCATCCCCTTGGGGGTATCGCCGTAGGTGAACAGCATCCGCTCCGCCAAGGAACCGTGGTTCACACCGATGCGCAGGGCCTTGTTTTGATCCCTCAGCAGGGTCACCAAGGGCTCGAAGGTCTCGCGGATCCGCGCACCAATGGCCGCGAATTCCTCATCGCTGAATTCCTGACGGTTGGGATCCGGCTTGTCAAAGACGAACAACCCGGGGTTGATGCGCACCTTGTCGACGTGCTGTGCCACTTCCATTGCGATCTTGACGCCGTTGTGGTGAACATCAGCCACCAACGGCACCGTGCATCCAAGGGCGCGAACGGCGGCACGAATCTCCCCCATCGCCCGGGCATGGGCCATCGATGGCGTCGTGACACGTACGATTTCACTGCCGGCTTCCGCCAGTCGGACGATGCCAGCGACGGCCGCATCGATGTCCAGGGTGTCCTCATTGATCATCGACTGCACCACCACGGGGTGGTCACTGCCGATCGCGACATCACCCACCATCACGGTGCGTGTGATGCGGCGATGGATCTGGGTGTCGTAACGCCGATCCAGGGCGGTCATGGCGGGCCAGGCCGAGAGCGCGTCAACGTTCGCACAGTCGCTGCTGGACTGCGCTGAGATCACTCCGGGTCAACGCCGTGGGTGCATCGGAGGCGTTGGAGGGATTGCGCAACAAATACGAGGGATGAAAGATCGGCATCACATCCCGGCCATCCCAGCTGAGCCATTGCCCCCTGAGCTGGGTCATGCCGCCTTTGATGCCCAGCAGGCTCTCCACGGCAGTGGCACCCAGCAGGACGATCACCCTGGGATTCACCTGATCGATCTGACAATCCAGCCAGGGTCTGCAAGCGGTTAATTCCGCCCGTTTCGGCCGACGGTTCTGTGGAGGACGGCACTTCACTGCATTGCAGATATAGAGGTCGCTCTCGGGATTCAGACCGACCTCCAGCAGCAGGCGATCCAGCAGCTGTCCGGATCGTCCGACGAAGGGCTGGCCCAGAGCATCTTCGCGGGCACCCGGTGCCTCACCGATCAACATCAATGGTGCTGTCGCTGCACCGCGGCTGATCACCACCCGTTCACGCGTCAGGGCCAGATCACAGGCGGTGCACTGCTCACAGTCGCGCAGCTCCAACATCGACATCAGGAGATTGCACGGGGAAAGGGTTGCACCACGAGCACGGGATTGCCCTCGGGATCAGCCAGCCAGACTTCGGCACCGAATGCCTCCAGCCGAGCCGGCTCGATCAGTGAGGCTCCCAGGGCAATCCAGGCGGGCAACTGCTGCTGCAGATGCTCCAGGGGGACTTTGCTGGGCGCTAGGCGTAGGCAGGGGGCCAGGACCCGACCCCGCAACGGGAACGGCCGCTGACGGGAGGGCCTGTAGATCTCCAGACGACAACCTCCAGCCAGGTCGATAATCCAGTGGGAGCCAGAGAAGCCTTGTTCTTGTGGGCACGCCAACAAAGCGGCGTAAAAACCGGCTAGTCCTTCCGGATCCTCTGCAGCCAACACCCAGCTCAGGTTGGAGGAACTCATGACAGGAAAACAAACAAGGTTGTCTGGGACACCACGTGAGGCAGGATGTGATCTTTACGCGTGCCGCGGGGAGGTGCGTTGCCGATGCCACGCCCTCCAGAACTCTCCGCACGGGCCGTGGCCCTAAAGCCGTCACTGACGCTAGCCATCGGAGCCCAGGCCAAGGCGTTGCAGCGAGCCGGGCGAGACATCTGCAGTCTCAGTGCCGGTGAGCCGGATTTCGACACGCCTGACTTCATTGTTGAGGCCACACGGCAAGCCCTGCGTGATGGCATCACCCGCTACGGGCCAGCGGCTGGTGACCCCGAGCTCCGGGCAGCCGTTGCGGAGAAGTTGTCGAGCGGCAATGGAATCGCAACCAGCCCCGAACAGGTCCTGATCACCAACGGCGGCAAGCAGGCGATCTACAACCTGTTTCAGGTGCTGCTGAATCCTGGCGATGAGGTGTTGCTACCCGCTCCTTACTGGCTGAGCTACCCGGAGATGGCGGCACTGGCCGGTGCCAAGGTCAAGCTCATTCCCACCCAGGCCGAGGAGGGATTCCGTCTCGATCTCACAGCTGTGGAGGCAGCGATCACCCCTTGCAGTCGCCTTCTGGTGCTGAACTCCCCCGGCAACCCCACAGGGCGGGTGATGAAGCGCCAGGAGCTGGAGGACGTGGCGGAGCTGGTGCGCCGTCATCCCCAGTTGCTGGTGATGAGTGATGAGATCTACGAGTTCCTGCTGGCGGAGGGGGAGCAGCACCACAGCTTCGCGGCGATCGCGCCGGATCTCGCCCATCGCTGTTTCACCGTCAATGGCTTCGCCAAAGGCTGGGCCATGACGGGCTGGCGCCTGGGCTACCTCGCCGGACACCAGGACGTGATCAAGGCTGCCGCTGCGCTGCAGAGCCAGAGCACCAGCAATGTCTGCAGCTTTGCCCAACGAGGGGCCCTTGCGGCCATTCAGGGCCCGCGTGATTGCGTTTCAGCGATGGCGGAGAGCTACAACAGCCGCCGGCAGCTGCTCACGGAGGGGTTGCAGGCGATTGAAGGGATCACCCTCGTTGAACCAAGGGGTGCTTTCTATGCCTTCCCGCAGTTGCCGGAATCGGCTGGTGGTTCGATGGACTTCTGCAGTCGCGCCCTTGAGCAGGCTGGCCTCGCCGTCGTCCCCGGTCTGGCCTTCGGAAACGACCGCTGCATTCGTCTGTCCTGCGCTGTGTCCCGTGAGACGATCAGGGATGGTCTGTCACGGCTGACGCAACTGCTGGACGAGACCTGAGCTGTTCCGATTAAACGTTTGACTTGATGCCAGGACGAGAACAACTGGCCGTGAAGGTCGCCGGTCTCATCACCGGTGTTGCCCTCGCGGCCACCATTGGTAGCTGTAGCAGTGCACCACCCTCCGCAGAACAGGTTCTCAGGATCGGTGCCATCCCGGATCAGAACCCCGAGAAGTTGAACCGTCTCTACGGCTCCCTCTCCGACGAACTGAGTGATTCCCTCAATGTGGCGGTGCGTTATGTACCCGTCAGCAACTACGCGGCCGCCGTCAGCGCGTTCCGCAGCGGGAGTCTTGATCTGGTCTGGTTTGGTGGGCTCACCGGTGTGCAAGCCCGTCTGCAGACCCCAGGGGCCATGGTGCTGGCCCAGCGAGACATCGATGCCGAGTTCACCAGTGTGTTCATCGCCAACGGAGCCAGCGGACTCCGGCCCATCACCAGTGCCGATCAACTGGTGCAACTGAAGGGCCGCCGTCTGGCCTTCGGTTCCGAAAGCTCCACCTCCGGTCGGCTGATGCCCCAGTACTTCCTCGGGGAGAACGGCGTCACCATGGCCGATCTGGCGGGAGGTGGCCCCGGCTTCAGCGGCAGCCACGACGCCACGATTGCTTTGGTCGAAAGCGGCGCCTATGAGGTGGGTGCCCTGAACGAACAGGTGTGGCGCAGCAACGTGGATGAAGGCCGCATGGATCCCGACAAGGTGGCCGTGATCTGGAGGACTCCGCCCTACGTGGATTACCACTGGGTGGCCCGGCCCGATCTGGATGCGCGCTTCGGTGAAGGATTCACCGATCGTGTGCAGCGTTCCCTGCTGTCGCTGACACCCGCCACGGAACGAGGGGCCTTGGTTCTTGAGTTGTTCGGTGCCAAGAGGTTCATCCCGGCTCAAGACGAGGCTTACGCCAAGATCGAAGCGGTGGGCCGTCAGCTGGGCAAAATCCGCTGATGGCTGTGCTGGAGCTGCGCCGGGCTGGACTGACCGGTCGGCTCCAACCCCTTGACCTCACCATTGATCACGGGGAAAAAACTGTCCTGCTGGGGCGGAGCGGGGCCGGCAAGTCGAGCCTGATCGGACTCTGCAACGGCAGCTTGTCTCCTGATAAGGGCCGTGTGCTCTGGCGAGGACACGACCTGCAACGCTGCCGCCCAACTCAGCGCCGGCAGATCGGAACGCTCTGGCAGGACCTCAGGCTCGTGGAGGAACTGACCGTTCTCCAGAACATCAATACCGGTGCCCTCGGTCGCCATTCACTGCTCTGGGGCTTGCGAAACCTGTTGCAGCCACTGGAAACCGAGCTTGGAGACGCCATCCTGCGCCAGGTCGGACTCAGCAACGCGCTTCGCGATCAACGGGTGGCAGGGCTCTCAGGCGGTGAGCGCCAACGGGTGGCCCTGGCACGACTGTTGCGGCAGCAACCGACGCTGGTGCTGGCGGATGAACCGTTGTCCGCCCTCGACCCGCGCCTGGCGAATGATGTGCTCAACCTGCTGCTGAAGCAGTCGTCCTGCATGGTCAGCCTGCACCGGCCCGACCTGATGCAGCGTTTCCAACGGGTGCTGGGACTGCGGCAGGGTGAACTGGTGCTGGACGCCCCCCCCTCAGCCATCACCGAAGCAACCCTGGCATGGCTTTACAGCGAGGACTGACGCCAGCTCCCGCACTGATGGCTCTGGCTCCAGCACTGGTTTTGCTGCCTCTTGGAATGGTGCTGTTGCGCGATCTCCATGGCGGTGGAGCCGAACAGATCGGTCGCTTCTGGCTGGCGGCCCTGCAACCCTCACTGGAACCGTCGCTGCTGAAGCATCAGCTCACGGGGCTGCAGATCACGGCTCTGACGGCTCTCCTGGCCTGGAGCTTGAGCAGTCTTGTGGGACTGGTACTTGGGCTGATCTGTTCCACCACGATCTGGTCCACGCTGATGGGGCGGCGCTGGCCGGCCCTGGTGGTGCGGCGTGGCCTGGCGCCATTGCGATCAATCCATGAACTGATCTGGGGGTTGTTGTTGCTTCAACTGTTCGGCCTGAACGGCTGGGTGGCCGTGCTGGCCATTGTTCTTCCCTATTCAGCACTGCTGGCCAGGGTTCTGGCAGACCAGCTGGATCGCCAAGAACCACCGGCTCTTGTTGCCCTGCAATGCGCCGGTGTGCCTGCCGTGATCAACTTGTGCACCAGCCTGCTGCCTCCCCTGGCCACAGCGTTGCGCGACCACATCGGCCATCGCCTGGATTGTGCCCTGCGATCCGCCCTGCTGCTGGGCATCTTCGGCCTTGGGGGATTGGGAACCGAGCTGATGCTCAGCCTGCAATCCCTACGCTTTCGTGAACTCTGGAGCGGCTTGTGGCTGATGGCGCTGCTGCTGGCGGCGGTGAATCTGATGATCCTCCGCCTGTCCGCCCGCCATGGCCTGGTGCTGCTGGCACTAATGCTGCCGCTGGTCACGCCGTTGTGGAGCAGCGGGTTGAACCACGATCTCTCAGCACCCAGCTGGGTTGAGGGGGCTCCGTGGCCTTCACCCGCACTGTGGAGTGAAGGCCTGAGCCAGGCCTGGATGGAGACGCCATGGCTGGAGCTGATTGGTGGAACCCTCCTGATCACCCTGCTGGCCTCCGGAGTTGCCATCGGCCTGCCACCGTTGCTGCGGTTGATCGCTCCAGGGCCTGTTGCGGGCTGGGTCCTGAAAGCTGGCTGGACGCTGATGCGATTGTTGCCGCCACCCCTGACGGCGTTGTTGCTCATTCTGGCCAGCAAACCGACCCTGGCCGTGGCGGCGTTGGCCTTGGGTCTGCACCACAGTGGTGTGATGGGGCTGGTGCTGGAGGACGGGCTCGAGCGCGTGGATGTCCGCGACCAACAAGCCATGGTTGCCCTGGGCGCTCCGCCCCGCTCCGCCTGGTTGTTCGGTGTGTTGTCGCCAGCGAGTCAGCGCTATCTCGCCTATGCCGCTTACCGCAGTGATGTGATCCTCAGGGATACGGCCGTCGTCGGTCTGGTGGGGGGGGGCGGCCTGGGTTGGCAGCTGATGGAGGCACTGTCCTCCTTTTACTGGCCGCTGGTGGCCTGGTTGGTCATGGTTTATGCCGCGTTGACATTGCTCGGCGAGCTGGTCTGTGAACGGCTCCAGGAGGCGACATGAAACCGAAGCAGCTGCTGGTGGTCGGGGATAGCGGGGTGTACGGCTGGGGAGATCGAGAGGCCGGGGGATGGTGCGAGCGTCTGCGCAGGGACTGGATGCAACTGCCGGCGGCTCCGGTGATTTATCCCCTAGGCATCCGTGGCGATGGATTGGAACGGGTAGCCGCTCGCTGGCTGAGCGAGTGGCAGTGTCGCGGCGAGCTGCGGCGTCAGACTCCGGAGGGGGTACTGCTGGCCGTCGGAATCAACGACACCGCACGGGTGGGCCGGCCGGATGGTCGCCAGCAACTGAACCTTGAGGCCTATGGCTTCGGCATGGGGCAGCTGCTCAACGACATGAAGGCGGAGACGCAGGTGTTGGTGATCGGTCTGACGCCAGTGGATGAGCACGTCATGCCCTTTGCGGACTGTCTCTGGTACAGCAATGAGGATGTGGCGGCCCACGAAGCCGTGTTGGCCGAAACCTGTCGCGACGCCGACATCCCCTTCCTGCCACTGCACCGATCCATGCTGGAGGAGCCGGACTGGCTGACCTGGATGGAACCCGATGGCCTTCATCTAAATGGCGAGGGGCACCACTTCATCCACGGGCGAATCCGCAGCTGGACAGCCCTGCAGACCTGGGCGGAATTGTTGCCGCACACCACAACAACGCCTGTACTCGGGTGACTGACGCCACACGAATCCCTAATATCTCCGAACCCTGACATTCGGATGTGGTGGCCGATCGTTCCTTCGAGCAAACAACAGGACAGCCCTTTGCTCAGCAGCCTCCTGCTCAGCGGAAGACCACCCTCAAGTGGGACGACAACGGCGAACTCACCTCGATCGACATGGCCCGCATCATTGATCGCCTGACCCAGCCGGAGCTGAATCGCTGCGACCTGGACACCCCCTGAGCCTCAGCTGGGCGCCATGCTCGCCTTCGCCTCGGCGTAGAAGCTGAGGTCGATGCTGCTGCGTCCCGCTTCGCTGGCCATCGACTCAACCCGCCGGCGAACGGCAGGTCGAACGAAGAACGGCACTTCCTTCTTCAAGGCTGCCAAGGCCTCCGGTTGCCAATCCATGGGTCAGAGCTGATCAACACCGCGACCATATCCGGCACCTTCGTGCCGGAATCAGGCACCCAGGTGGGCGGTCGCAGAACCCGAAACAACAAACGCTGAAGACAGTTGCTTCAGCACCATGACCACATCCGGATGGCAGCGACGTGAGCTGCGGCGGGCTCTTCCCCTTGCAGTTCGCCAACGCAACACCAAGGTTCTCAATCACCTCGGCATCGCCGGGATGATTGCCTCGCGCCAGACCCGACGGGGACCAGAGGAGCGGGACGATCTCGAGCAAGAGGCCCGTGTTGGGTTGATTCGTGGCTGGGAGCGGTTTGATCCACGGCGCGGTTTCAAACCCTCAACATTTCTGAGCACGGCCGCCAACGGACAGGTGCTTCACTTCCGGCGCGATAGGGCCGGCACGATTCGGGTGCCCTGGCGGCTGCGGGACACCTATGTGAAAGGCCAGGCGATGCAGCAGGAGCAAATGCAACGTGGTGGGCCGGCCCTGTCGGACGCTCAGCTGGCGGACGCTCTGAACATCACGGTTCAGCGCTGGCAGGAAGCCTGCAGCAGTCAGCAAGCGCAACACATGGTGCCCATCAGCGCCATCCACGAGCAGGCCACCAACCCGGGGAACGACGATCTGGAGGACCGCTGGCTGGACCGTGCCCTGGCGTTGCTGAAGCCACAGGAACGCCAGCTGCTGCAGCGGCACTTCATCGAAGGGGACAGTGTGCGACGAATCTCGTCAGCCACCGGCGTGCCGCAACACCAGCTGCGCAAGTCCATCCGTAACGCAATCGAGCTGCTGCAGCACTGGGCGGAGCAGGACGGTCTGCTGCCGTTCAGATCCTGCCGGCCAGCCACAGCATCGCCATAACGGCGGCCAGCAAGGTCTGCAGAGCATTCACCAGTTCATTGCTCAGCCAACGGAACCGATCCTGTGCGAGAGCTCCAATCAGACTCTCCGCCAGGGTGGCCAGGAGACCGATCAACATCACCACCAGGCTGACGCTGATCGATGGCAGCAGTTGCAGCTGCCACATCGCCAGGGTCATCAGCACGCTGCCGGCGGCACTGGCCATGGTTCCCGCCAGGCTGATGGCCCCTTCCGTGCCAGGCGGCACGGAACGCAGGGTTGTGATCAGCACCGGCCGGCGGCCCCAGCGCTTGCCGATTTCGCTGCCGAATGTGTCGGCCAGCTTGGCGGCAAAACTTGCCGAGAATCCAATCAACAGCAGTGACCTCGGTTCAACACCCGCGCCGATCAGCAGCGCCAGACTTGCACCGGTGACTGCCGATCCCCAGACATTTTCCGGTCCACGGCGGCCGCCTCGGGCCTCCGCCAGACCACGCTCCTGCTTCTCGCGCAGCCCGACCCGGGTCACCAGGCTGCCCAGCACCAGATAGGCCACCACAGCAACCCATCCACGCCAGCCGAGACAACCCCAGAGAATCGTGCCCAGAGCACCCGCATGAACCCAGCCGGCAGGGGTGAGCAGAGGGGCGCGTTGGGCCACAGCAATCAGGACGGCGTTGAGCAGCAGGGCTTGAATCCAGATCATTGATGCCGTGTTGCAGTGCCGTAAGCAAAGGCCCTGAACAGGTCCTTGCATCGCAGAATCATCGCTGTTGTGAGTGGAACTCTCGGCATGCTGTTTAACCAGAACAAGGGCTTCTTCCTGACGCTCGACGAAACCGCCGAGCCGGTCAGCCTGGACCTGCCCGAAGCAGCCGCAGTTGAAGAGCCCGCTGCTGACGCGTCAGTGACTGCGCAGCCATCTCTTGTCGTGGCAGCCGTGGAAGCCCCCGCCGCCAGCGAGGCCAAGACCAGCGAGGCCAAGGCTTTTGATGAAGTGGCTGCTGCAGTAGCTGCGGTGCAGACCACCGCTGAGGCCATCTCTGCAGAACTCGCTGCAACCCAGGCCGCCCGTCCGGTCGTCACGATGAGTACCTATGCCCCGGCCAATCTGGTGGCCGGTACCGGGCTTCGGGCTCGCAAGCGTCGCCCGGGTGCCGGCATGAAGGGGTTCATAAACATCGCGGGCGATCTGTTCAAAAGCTGATTGGCGTCAGGTTCATCCATCTCGCCACTGGACCAGTTCAACGCTGCCGCGCACGGCAGCCGTTGAACTGCACAGGATTGAGCTGCCCAGATGCACGGGTTGCCACTCCCTGGTGATGGACAACTGTTCCTCCGCGTCGCTCCACCCCCCCTCAGGACCCACCAGCAACCAGACCATGCTGTTGCAGTTTGTGGTCTGATTGAGCCAATCATGTAGTGCAGGCGTATCAGCCCGGCGGGTGACACCCACAGCCACGGGGTCGCTGCTGTTGGGCCATTGAGCAAGCTTGCAGGATGGTCTCAAGGTGGGCAACCACAGCCTTTCGCACTGCTCCACCGCCTCCTGCAGGATCGTGGCCCACCGCTCGGGGCGATGCTCGGCCTGGGGCGTAGAGCGGTCGGCGCGAAGCGGCTGAATCTCATCCACGCCGAGTTCACAGGCCATGCGCAGCGCGTCTTCAAAGCCGCGACGGATCAAGGACAGGCCAAGACCCAGTCGCGGGACGGGTGCAGATTCAATCTGCTCGGCTGGACGCGCGAGCTGGAGAGAATCAGCGCTGATCAACTGCGCCTGCCAGAGCGATCCGCAGCCATCGACCACGTCAATGGTGTCCCCAACGCGGCAACGCAGCACCCGTCGCAGGTAGTGCTGTTCGGAACGTTCCAACGCGACGCTTGGATCGCCGGTCACAACAGCTGCCAGACGCTGAGGTGCAATCAGCAGCCGTCGCCGCTCAGCCACCTGACGGGAAAAGACTGTCGGGGTGATCCTCCACAGGCCAATCCTCGTTGACACCGCCGATCACCAGCTCTTCGATCTGCACCACATCAGTGTCGAGCTGACGCAGGGCATTGATCAGCACATCGATCCCGACGCCATCGCAGGTGCCCAAATCGACCCAGCAACGGCCCCATTCGGCCTGATATTCCAGCTGGCCCATGTTGTGCATCAACGCCGGCATCACCGAATCGGCTTCGTCGTTGTCGTAGGTCATCCAGCTGAGATCGGCGCCCTCCTCATGCACCTGAAGGTTTTCAGCGTTGAAGCCGCCGAGACGACCGATCACATACCAGCTGTCGAAGATGCCATCGACGTAATTGCGCTCCCCCTGACTCGGCGGTGAAGCGAAACGAAGCCAGATCCAGCAGTTGAACGGATCCACCTCGCGGAAACGAACGTCCATGGAGGGACCAGTGATGTGGATTCATCATCGGTCAAGCTGAGATCCATGCTGGAACTACAGGCCCTCAACTACGCACCGGCCATCGCTTCAGGGCCGTTGCTGCAAGATGTCGGCCTCAAAGCCGACATCGGCCGGCCGGTGCTGGTGGCCGGAGCGAGCGGCAGCGGCAAGACCAGCCTGCTGGAGGTGATCGCCGGCCTCAGTGGCCAGCAACGGGGCAGCATTCGCTGGAATGGGCAGGAACTGAGCCAACGGCAGCGCCGCTGGCTCAGTGGCATGGTTTTCCAGTTCCCGGAACGCCACTTCCTCGGGTTGACCATCGCCCAGGAGCTGCGTCTTGGCCACAGGCGACTCAGCGGAGATCAACAGCAAGCTGCGCTGAACACAGTCGGATTGGCAAACATTCGACTGAGTGACGCACCGGAACGTCTCAGTGGCGGCCAGCAACGTCGCTTGGCCCTGGCGGTTCAACTGCTGCGGGGCGCAGAACTGCTGCTGCTGGACGAACCAACGGCTGGGTTGGACTGGTCCGTGCGCGCTGACGTGCTGAACCTCCTGAGCCAGCTCTCCAAGCAGCGGGTGCTGATCGTGGTGACCCATGAGCCGCAGCTGTTCCACGACTGGAGCTGCGAGCGCTATCAACTGCGGAACGGCCGATTAGAACCGGTGACTACATTGCCCGCAGCTTGAAGAACAACCATGGCCGACCGCCTGGTGAGAGCGACGGCCGCTGGCGGTGGCATCCGACTGGTGGCGGTGTCCACCACCGAAACCGTGCGGGAGGCAAGACGACGCCACAACCTCTCCTTCCTGTCCACGGTGATGCTGGGTCGGGCCATTGCAGCTGGCCTGATGCTGGCCAGCTCGATGAAAGTGCGGCATGGACGCGTGAATCTCCGACTCGGTTCGGATGGCCCACTGCGGGGGCTGATGGTGGATGCCGGCAGGGACGGGACGGTGCGGGGATACGTGGGTGACAACACCCTTGAGCTGGATCCGGTGATCGACGCCGATGGCAACTACAGCTTCGACTTCAAGGCCGCTGCTGGCACCGGGTATCTGCATGTCATGCGGGATGACGGCAAGGGGGAGCCGTTCAACAGCACGGTGGAACTGGTCAGCGGTGGCATCGGCGATGACGTCGCCTCCTACCTGCTGCACTCGGAGCAGACACCATCAGCGGTGTTTGTGGGTGAACGGATCAGCAGCCAGCAATTGCACAGCAGTGGAGGTTTGCTGGTGCAGATTCTGCCCAAGGCGGCGGAAGAGCCCGCTCTGGTGGAACTACTCGATCAGCGCTGCCGCGAGATTGAAGACTTCAGCGGACGAATGGATCGTTGCGGCGACCAGCTGGAGGACCTGCTCGTTGATGTCTTCCCCGATCTGGATCCACGCCCCCTCGAAGACGCGGACGCCAGTCAACCTGTGAATTTTCACTGCCGCTGCACCCGAGAGCGCAGCGTTGCGGCACTGCTGCTCATGGGTCGCACCGAACTGGCCGACATGCTGGAGAAAGACGGGGGAGCAGAACTCAACTGCCACTTCTGCAGCAACCGCTACGAGGTGAGCGGGCCGGAATTGGAGGGGCTCATCGCAGAGCTGGCTGCAGCGAGCTAAGCCAGCAGCAGCGCAGCGAGCCAGAGCAGCAGCGCTGCAGGAACAGCCTGAACCTGTTCAAGACTCAGATTCAATTGACTGAAGGCGGTGGGAGACAACGACGCCGTCAGGACGCTGCCCACCACCAATCCAAGGCCAAGCACCAGCAAGCACCATCCAAGGGAGGGCAGCGGCCGACGGCCCCGTCGGATCTGACTGAGGAAACAGCCGATCAAACTCAGGGCCAGAACCAATTGACCGGCACCGGGAGAGAACAGCAACAACAGCAGCGCTGCTGCACCGGCCACGAGGCGCACCACAAGACCCTGACCTTCGACGAGAGACCAGGAGGGAGACATCCCGGACAACGACTGCGGCGACTGGGGTAGGAGGGGCCGCAGCCGTTGCAGAACACTGACGCCAGGCAGTGATGGATTCCCCGATGCTGCCGATTCCTCCTTCTGGGATGCCGAGGCAGCTGCAGCACTGACCTGTCCCTGCTGACGGTCCCTCAGGCGGGCCATCAAGACAGCGTCATAGGCCGCCTCAACCCGCGCCTTGGCCTGGGGATCATCCTCAGTCTGCGCCAGGCAACGGCTGCGGGCCGCCTGAACCTCGTCAAAGCTGGCCCCGGGGCTCAGGCCAAGACGGACATAGGGATCGTCTGAATCGGACGAAGGACCGGATTCACCGACGGCAGCCATGCCCTTTCAGCAACAACATGACAAGAGCGTATCGAGACCGGCTCAGAACAGAGCGCTGCCGTGACGGAAACCCTCAGAACGCTCGAGGTTCTGGCGGCAACTCAAGGCTTCGGAACGATTCAACCAACGCCGTTTTTTGATCAGGGGCATCTGCGGTGGAAGGTGAAAGCCTTCCAGCATTTCGACAGATTCGCGGGTGGGACGAAAGCAGACGTACTCGGTGCCGCCGTCCGCCGTGCCTCGCACAAGCCAGAGACTCTCCAAGTGATCGTCACGATTCAGTTGGTGCAGTCTGGCGATCAGACGCGACCCCCGCGAGCAGGTGAGGGCTTGCGCACCAGCTGTCAACCAGAAAAGACTTGCATCTAGTTAAGGGATGGTTAATGATAGATCACTTGGCTTGTTGCTTTGAACACCCTGCATGAACTGCTGGCCCTGATGGCCGTGGAGGAAAAGGCCAGAACCTGCCATTCCCGCGCCGAAGCGCAGCGCTGCATCCAAGAAGCCGAACAGCGGCGACGCAATCTTTGGGGCACGAAGCAGGCGGTGCGATTCAGCTCAAGCTGAACGGGTCCTCAGAGACTGATCGGCTCCACACCACTCACCACTGGAGCCACATTGCTCAGCTCAAAATCGGGATGGTCCTCTTTCAGTTGATTGAGGTTCCACTCGTTCTTGAACAACAGCACAGGCCTGTTCCATGCATCGCGCACGGTTTTGCAGTTGAAAATCCTGCCCACCTTCTCCAGTTCCGACCAACCGCCGGCAACCCAGCGCGCCACCTGAAAACCCAAGTGCTCCAGCCGCGTTTCAACGCCGTATTCATTTTCAAGACGGTGCTGAACCACTTCCAGCTGCAGCTGACCGACTGCCGCGAGGATCGGATCGCGTTTGCTCTCATCGGTGTCGTAAAGGATCTGAACCGCCCCCTCTTCCCGTAATTCATTCACCCCCTTGCGGAAGTTCTTGAAGGCGGACGGGTTTGGATTGCGCAACCAACTGAAGATCTCCGGGCTGAAACAGGGAATCCCATCGAATTCCACTTTCGGCCCCACATACAGGGTGTCGCCGATCGAGAACATGCCCGGGTTGTTCAGGCCGATCACGTCGCCGGGGTAGGCGTCCTCGACCACCGCTCGGTCCTGTCCGAACAGCTTTTGCGGTCTGGACAAACGGATCGTCTTGCCGGTGCGCGCGTGCTTCACCGTCATGTCTTTCTCAAAGCGACCGCTGCAGACGCGCACAAACGCGACCCGGTCCCGGTGACGGGGATCCATGTTGGCCTGGAGCTTGAAAACGAAGCCGCTGAACCCTTCCCGCAGCGGATCGATCAATCCCTCGCTGCTGGAACGGGCGATCGGACGCTGGGCCATTTCCAGAAAGGCATCCAGAAACGGCCTCACCCCGAAGTTCGTCATCGCTGAGCCGAAGAACACCGGTGTGAGCTCACCGGCATGCACCATTTCGATGTCCAGCTCAGCTCCGGCGGCATCGAGCAACTCCATCTCCTCGATCGCCAGATCCAGCAACTCCTCCTCCACCAGCTCCCGCAGGGCCGGATCATCCAGGGACAACTTCTGTTCCGCGGCCTGTTTGCCCCGTTCAGCCCGACTGAACAGAACCACCTCACGGCTGCGGCGATCGATCACCCCGCGGAACTGCTCACCGCTGCCGATCGGCCAGTTGACAGCCCAGGGGGTCAGCTCGAGTTCCGATTCAATCTCGTCCAGAAGCGTCAAGGGCTCCCGGCCGGGACGATCCATCTTGTTGATGAAGGTGAAGATCGGGATCTTGCGCATCCGACACACCTCAAACAACTTCCGCGTTTGAGGCTCCAGGCCCTTGGCGGCGTCCTCGAGCATCACGGCGTTATCGGCCGCCGCCAGGGTGCGGTAGGTGTCCTCGGAAAAGTCCTGGTGACCAGGCGTATCGAGCAGGTTGATCGTGGTGGTGTCGTAGTCGAACTGCAGAACCGTCGAGGTGATCGAGATGCCCCGCTGTTTCTCCAGCTCCATCCAGTCGGAGGTCACCTTGCGTTGCTCGCCCCGGGCCTTCACCGCACCGGCCTGCTGAATCGCACCGCCGTACAGCAGCAGCTTCTCCGTCAGGGTTGTCTTGCCAGCATCCGGGTGGGAAATGATCGCGAAATTGCGGCGACGATCTACCGCCTCCGCCATCAATCCGGCCAGGTCCGTTTCAGTCGCCGTCGTGCCGCTCATCGCTCGCTGTCAATCCACCAAGCCTGACACCACCAGATAACGGTCGTCCTCCGTCTCCACGGTGAGTCCGTCCAATCCCGCCAGCGCCAACTGCTGTTGCACCTCCTCAGGAGTGAAGGCAGCCACCAAGGAGGCACAGAAATCCTGAATCAACACCGCCGGGGCATCAAAGCAATGGAGCTGCTGCAGACGGTGCACCTCCGCCAACGCGGCCGGACGGCGCAGGTCACGGTGCAGCACCCGGCAACCCGGAGCCGCCAGCTCTCGGGTAAGTCCCCAGAGCAGCCCTGGCTCATTCAGGTGATGGAGAAGGCTGTTGCTGACGATCAGATCGACGGGCTCCAGAGCCAAATCCTTAAGGGTGCAGCAGCGCAGATCGATCAAAAGACCTTGCTGATCCGCCCGGTCCCTGGCCACCTGAAGCATCGCTGGGGAACCATCCACGCCGATCACCTGCGATTCAGGAAACCGTTTGGCAAGCGGCAGGCTGATGTTCCCCGGCCCGCAGCCCAAATCGAGGATCACGGCAGGATCAGAAGCAGCGCGACCTGAAGCGGAACTCAGCAGAGCTTCGATCCGATCGAGAGTGCGTTGATCACCGCCGCTGAAATCGGCTGCGGCGTAGGCCAACACCTGTGCCGGGTCGACCATCAGCTCGGGTTCCGGCAATCGCTGCATCCAAGGCTTGGCATCGAGCAACAGTTTGCTCAGGACACTGCCAATGGTGGCGAGAACCCCTTGCTGCCCCCATCTGTGGCGTTAGGGTTTCGACAACATCTGTGCTTTACCGCACGTGACCCTGACTCCGAATCGCGTGGAGGTCGCTGCGAGCGACAGCGCCCGTTTCAGCGACTTTCCCGCCACCGCTCCAGCCGCTAATCCTGTCTTCTACCGGACCTACAGCCGCAAAACCGCTGATGGCCGTGAAAGCTGGAGCCAGGTTGGCGAGCGCAATCTCGGAGGCCTGCGGCAGCTGGGTGGACTGAACGATGAGGAAGTTGCGTTGCTGGCGCGGATGCAGAGCGAGAAAAAAGCCCTGCCATCCGGCCGGTGGCTCTGGATCGGCGGCACCGGTTGGATTGAGCAATCGGTCAACTTCTCAGGTGCGTACAACTGCACCTCCACCAACCTGGTGGACTGGCAGGCCTTTGGTCTGATGATGGACCTGGCGATGATGGGCTGCGGCACCGGCGCCATCATCGAGCCGCACCTGATCGAACGGCTGCCGGTGGTGCGCAACACCCTCAAGGTGTTGTCGGTTTCCGACATCGGCATCACGGCAGCTGGACAGCGGCAGGACGACTGCACTCACACCATCGAGGGCAACCGCGTTCAGATCAAGGTGGGCGACACCCGCCGGGGATGGGTGGACAGCTACCAACTGATGCTGGAGCTGAGCAGTGATCCCCGCTTCAACGGCGGAACCGTTGAGATCGACGTCGACCTCAACGACGTTCGTCCCGTCGGCGAGACCTTGAAAGGCTTCGGCGGCATGGCCAACCCCGTGAAGCTGAAGGACCTCTACGCCCGCGTGGCCCGACTGCTGAACAAGGCCATCGGACGTCGTCTGACGTCGGTGGAGTGCTGCCTGCTGATCGATGAAGCCGCCGTTACGATCGTGGCCGGCAACATCCGCCGGAGTGCTGGCATGCGTCAGTTCGCTGCTGATGACAGCGCGGCGTCGTCCGCCAAGGACAACCTCTGGCAACAGGATGAGGATGGCAACTGGCGCATCGACCCGGAACGGGATGCCCTGCGCATGGCAAACCACACCCGCGTCTATCACTCACGTCCGAGTAAGGAGGTGGTGCTGGCCGCGGTGACCAAGCAGTTCCACTCCGGCGAAGGAGCCATCCAGTTCGCCCCGGAAGCGATCGCTCGCTCCAACGCCGATCTGCTCAGCACCCCCGAACTGCGCAGCGAGTTCATCGAGATCTACTGCGATCAAGGGAAGGAGGAAGCCGGTCGCTGGCTCAGCACCAACCACGGACCAATCGTCCCAGCGGAGCTGGAGCACCGCCTCAGCCGCTATGGCCTCAACCCCTGCGGTGAAATTCTGGGGGCTGATTTCCACTGCAACCTGGCGGAAATCCATCTCAACCAGATCGATCCCAGCGACGAGGAGGGACAGGCCGATGCCTTCCGGGCAGCAGCCCTGTCGGTGGCATGTCTGCTCAACCACCGCTTCGAGGTGGAGCGCTACCGCCAGAGCCGCGAATGGGATCCGATCGTGGGCGTCAGCTTCACCGGTCTGTTCGATTTCTTCGTGCATGCCTTCGGCAGCGACTGGCTGCGTTGGTGGGAAGCCGGCCGACCCGACACCAACGAAGGCCGTGCCTTCAAGGCCAAGGAAGCCGACTACCTGAGCCGCTGGAAGCAAGTGGTGAATGAAACGGTTTGGGATTACTGCGACCGCCATGGCCTGCGCCGCCCCAACCGCTGCACCACAGTGCAGCCGGCTGGCACCAAAAGCCTGCTGACCGGAGCAGCCCCCGGCTGGCACCCTCCCAAGGCGCAACGGTTCATCCGCCGCATCACCTTCCGCAAGAACGATCCCGTGGCCATGGCCTGCATGGACTACGGCTACACCGTGGTGCCCTCCCAGTCCGACAAGGACGAGCAGGGGCGTCTGCTCGATGATCCATTCGATCCCCGCTGCACCGAATGGTTGGTGGAGATCCCCACGGAAGTGAGCTGGGCCAATCTGCCTGGCGCCGATGCGGTGGACATCAACGGCTTCTCAGCCATGGCCCAGTTCGATTTCTACATGCAGGTGCAGACGCACTACACCGCCCACAACACCTCCGCCACGATCGAATTCCGCGATCACGAAATCGAGCCCCTGGCGGATGCGCTGCACAAGGCAATGGACAACGGCGAGGGCTACATCTCCGCAGCACTGCTGGCCCGGTTTGACGCCAATGCCACCTTCCCGCGCCTGCCGTTTGAGCCCATCAATGCGGCCACCTACGAACGGCTGCAATCCGAGGTGATCCAACGCCGCATCAGCAGCGATTTCTTCGAGGCACTGCAGCGTTACGACAGCGGAGAACTGAAGGAAGCCGGACCGGCCGGCTGTGATTCCGACAAATGTCTGCTGCCCCTGGCTAAGCCGGAAAGCTGATCGTCGCATCCGGCTGACTTAAAGTTGAGCAGCGTCTGATCGGTCAGGCGCTGACCCCCTGGAGAGGTGGTCGAGTGGTTTATGGCTCTGGTCTTGAAAACCAGCGTGTCTTCACGGGCACCGTGGGTTCGAATCCCACCCTCTCCGTTCCGTAAGTCCAGGACTAAATCAATGCTCTGTCGTTGGTAGGTTTTTACCTTGAAGTGGTGGCTGCTATGCGTCTGGTTCCTTGCGGAATTCTGGCCAACCGCGAATTTTCCATCAAGCATTCGACAACGATCGGGCAACTGGTTGAGGCGCTCCATCAAAATGACGCCTGCAATTAACAAAGTGTTGGCAAGTACTTCATTACTGTAAGGGTGGGCTGTTACTCAGCAGCAAATTCGCCAACGACGATGTTGGTTGAAAGACCGGTGCATCACTCGAAGTTACCTGAGCAGATGGGCTAACAGATAGAAGCGGAAACATCAGTGTCAACAGTGGCCGCGATCGGAGCCTCCGAAGGAATCGATCTAGCGGTAATGAGCCGTGTTGCGCTTGTGGGAAATTTCGATATAAAAGCAATAGACAAGTATTCACGATGCAAGAGCTCTTCCTCACCGCCAATCCTGTTCTCTTGGGCATGGCTGGACTAAACATGTTGACACTTGTATCGTTGCTTGGTACGACAATCTCCCAACGGAGCGCTCTTAACAGACTAGAGAGAACACTTAGGGATTCCAATACGACACTTGCTCAAGAAACTATTATTGGGATTTTAAATCCATCGATTGCTGGTGAAATCACTGAAAGTTCTTCCGATACCAACGCTGTTTTTGAAACAGCTTCAGACCGCGACACGACTGGAGTTGTCGTATTTCGTTAAAAAATATCTAATTATCAATGCATTTACTGTCCAGGATGACCTATCCCTCTCTATCGTCTTCAAAATAGCAATTCAAAGCCCATAAAGGCACCTTAATATATAGGCAGCATTTTTGCTAGATTCCACCCCATAGATAAATCCACATTCACCCAGCATGCAAGTCACGCGATGAACACGCAAAAGCTCTTCCCCATAACCAAAAAATAAATCTGCACAAGGCTTCAATCCTATTGACTTCTAGTATCAATATCAATCAAAAAAGTGTTGAGGCTTCATGAATTCAAGGCTCGAGACCTAATTAGAGCCATGAATATACATTTTGCATTGCTAAAAAGATTTTGCCAACAACTTAGTCTGACAGAACAAACGCTATCTATTCGAAGAGTGCAACGTTAGAGCCACATATAATTGATTCTGCGTGTAAAGCTAACGGTTCATCAAGCAGACATGGGATGTTTTGAGTTGACCAGAAAAAATAGCGATCATAGCCAGGGTCTGCACATGGATTACTAAAATCTAAATTAAATCATGCGACATCAACTCGAAAACAATCAGCCCAGAAAAGTAAAGTTTTACTCTAAAAACAACTTTCCCGGGCGACCTATCTTAAAACTTCATGAATGACAATAAACCATGTCCTTTAGAGCAAGAAAAGAAGCAATACAATCCAGGTGGTACCTATGAAGAATATTTTGTCGGCACCCTTGTCAATATCGAAAAGCTCGTGTGGATCTGGAATCATTGCTCACCAACAATGGTGCAATCCTAGTTGTTCAAACGATTCAGTGCTGGCTCGTGCCAAACCTGCTCCTCACATTGCCTTGAGCTGGCTCAAGACTCCGGATCAAACAGGGCACTGGAAAATACTAAGCAACCTGCCGTCGTCAGAGCTGAGCTCGCCTGTCTTGACGCAGCGCTTCTGAAGGTGGCACCCGCTGTCCAATATGCGTTGTGTAATCCTGGGAGCCAATGGCCCCAGCAATCAGCACAACAGTAAGGGCTGTTATGGACATCACCGCGACTAGCAGAAACCGCATGCGAGTAGAAGATTGTTGCATCAATTCTGGCTGGAAATTCGTCCGACTGAGGGTGCACTGCTGGCAACGCACCCGATCAATATTTTTTTTATCAGGAGCATCAATAGAGGCGTGGAGCCGTCAAATCCAAGTCCAATCGATCTTTCAGAAAACAACTCACAATGATTCCCACAACAGCTCAGTCACTCTGTCATTCATCAGACAGAGAGATCCACAGAGCTCGGGCATGACTCTGATCGGAGGGTCGTCGAGAAAGACTCGCACAACACCCTAAAGGATGCAGACGAGGACAAGAAACACAAGCGTTGCTAGCACTTGATTGCCCCTCGCTCATCTCGACCATGCAAATGTACCTAGCAGACTGCATCTTTCCTGACATTGAAAGCCAATTGGCTGCCTACAAAAGTTTCTGTGAGCTCTGGGATTCAGGCGAAATGGCTCAGGCCGATCACGCTGACGGCTTTGAAATGCTCTTTCGCGTTCACGCTCCCGGTGCAGGTCGTGTGACCCTACTGTTTAAAGCTGAGAGCGACGCGCAGATCTTTGAGCACTTTGCTCCCTGGCGTGCTCAGTTTGGAATTGAGATGGACTTCACGCCGGTGATCGGCTGCCAAGACGTCGTTGATTATCACAAAAAGTTGTTTGCGAAAATGTCCTGATCGCAACGGATGAGCTCAAGTGATCACAGGTGATCCTGTGCTGGGAACACCTGTGATCGTCACACTTAAATTAAATTTTGCTTAATTACAGGCCTAAAAACTTGGCGGGGATGCCATCTAGGCTGTGGTTTCCAAGCATCTGAAACACAACATTGACAAGCATGCCGCCGAGGTGAATCGCGCCAACAAGAATTAGTCCACGCCAAAGCTTTTCGAACGCGGCTGGAGGTTGGTTGTTACTCCACGTTCCGTTCGGTGTGTTCATAGGACCCATGAAATCCTGATCACGATGTCCGAGCAAAAGGGGCCGATCAACGATCTGTAATGCGTCTTCACAGCGAAAAGTATGGGGATCAATCGATCAGAGCATTCGGGGAGACGCCCGCAGCAACCGTGTAGACACCCAGAATGCACTCCAAAGTAACCAGTGAGTTGCCGCTAAGTGCCTTCAGGGCTACTCTTGAGGTGCTCGACAGGCCCTGGACATGATCAAAGCGGCAACGCGGGAAAACCAGGTAAAGCTCACGGTCTCCGTGCCGCCAAGCCTGCACGTGTTGCTGCGCAGTTGGGCACTGTGCGAAGGCCGGGAACTCACCAGCGTCGTGTTGCAGTGCGTGGAGCTCTCGATCCGGCAGCTGAAGAGCAACGGCTCCATCCCTTCGGCAGCGATTCGTGCTTACGAGGGAGCCTGCGACGAACGACTTGCCATTGGAGGTCTTTGACCATGACAAGCTCCATCGACCTGTTTGAAAAGGCCCTGCAGGCCCCGACCATGGAAGCCGTGATCGCTCTGAGCGAGAGGGTTCAGACCCTGGAAGCCAACCCGGAAGGCGTCGTTTACACCGCTTATCGAGCCATCGATCAGACCCTTCTGATTGGCTACACCGAAACCCTCTCAGCCTCCACAACCGAGCATCAGCAACGGGGCTTTGAGCTGATGGACGCCCGGCGCGGCACCCGCCGGGAGGAGCGCCTGCTGCTGCTCACCCTCAAGGAAATCGGCATTCACAGCACTTACTGCGAGGGCTGCTTCGATGCCGAAACCTCCACGCTGGCCCATCTCCACCAGTTGGGTTGGCCGTTAGGACGGCTGCGCAGCCTTCGTGTTTCCAAAAACACCCGCAAACGCTTTCAGCGTGGTTAGCCGCCAATTCAAATCAGCAGATGGATCGTGATCCGCTGATGCGACGAGCCAGTTCCACCAGCTCCTGCACCTGAGCTGCAGGAGCTGCCTCTCGCTGGCCGGCCTGCACCGCCCGGTAATGATCTGCCACCAACCAGGCGCTGGTTGCTGGATCATCGGCAAATCGGGGAATCAGGTGGAGGTGCAGATGGGGAGCACCCTCACCAAAGGCGATGGCATAAACGCGATCACAGCCGGTGATCTGCTGCACCAGCTGACTGGCATCGCGCACGGCCAGCCCCCAGGATTCAGCCTCTTGGGGTTCGAAGGCCAGCGGCCCACCGCAATGGCGGCGACTGTCCAACAACAACCAGCCCGGCAGAGGAGCTGGGACCGGATGGTGGCGGAGCACCCACAGCTCAGTGCGACTGATCTCATACCGCTCGCGACTCGGCGGATCCTGGTGCAAGAGGCAGATGCCGCAGGGTTCCGTCATCAAGGGCAGATCAGGATCAGCGCTTGGCCACACCGCGGCCATTGCCGATCAGACCGAGATCAATGATCACGCCGATGGCCACCACCAGCATTCCGCTGAAAGACGACACGCCACCGAAGGAGGACGTGGCCCAGCAGAAGCCCAGGGTGGTGGTGGGCAGCAACAGCAGACCAGCGATGGGCAGTACGGGATTGGGAACGGCCATGCCCGCGAAGGGTTGCAGCACAAAGCTGCTGTTGAACAGCCACATCAACACCAGGATCAACCGTGGCGCCAGCAATCCGAGTGCAGCGAACAGGCACATGGCCGAAGAATCTTCTGCTCGAGTGGTAGCGCCGGTGACCGTTGCGGTCAGCCATCCAAAGCCCGCGATCAAGTCTCCAGCGCACAGTTCACCGCGATTTCAAAGGGCACGGCCGCATCAGGGAGCTCCAGAAGACGTCCCATCAGACGGGCAAGATCCCTTGGCTGCGTCATGGATTCCGCAGGCACGGAGCTCACCGACAGGGCCATGGCGGTGTTCACCCAGCTGGGACAAATCGCCGTCACCCGGATGCCGTGATCAAAGCCTTCATTCCGCATGGACTGACACAACGCCATCAGGCCGAATTTGCTCACCGGGTAGCCCGCCATCCGACCTTTCACCCGTTTACCGCTCATTGAAACCAGCACCTGGATCCGCCCATGGCCGCAGGAGCGGAGATGCGGCCAGGCCGCTCGGGTCAACCACCAGGGCCCCATCACGTTGACCTGCCACAGCTCCTCCAACTCCGCCTCCTGCCCGTCCTCAAACAGCAGCGGCGTGCGATGCAAAATTCCCGCGCAATGGATCAGCGCGTCCACACCCCCTGCCCAGGAGGTTGCAGCATCCACCAGAGACATGGCCTGCTCAGGTTGGCCGGCGTCATAGGCGACCGGCAGCACATGGGCGCTGTCCAGCAGGGTTCCCTTCACGGCTGCCGGATCCCGCAGACCCAGGCAGAGACGATGCCCCTCAGCCAGACAATTCTCGGCCACCGCCCGGCCGATCCCGCGGCTGGCACCGGTGATCAGAACCGTCCGTGACATCAGGCGGGTTGAAACAGCACATCCAAAAGCCGCTCCGGGTCCTGATCCACCTTCAACAGCCCGCGATGCTCTGCCGCCACAAAGCCATTGGCCACCGCTCCATCCAGGAACTGGAGGAGATGGTCGTAATAGCCGGCCACATTGAGCAAGGCACAGGGTTTGCTGTGAAAGCGCAGCTGCAACCAGGTGAGTGCTTCGAACAACTCCTCCAGGGTTCCAAGGCCCCCTGGCAACGCGACCATGGCATCTGCCAATTCGATCATGCGCGCCTTGCGGACATGCATGTCGGCAACGACCTCTAGGCGTGTGAGCTGATGGTGAGCAACCTCGGCATCCATCAACGCTTCAGGGATCACGCCGATCACCTCCCCCTCAGCGGCCAGCACCGCATCGGCGATCGTGCCCATCAGACCAATCTGGGCGGCGCCGTACACCAACCCCACACCCCGGCGGGCCATGGCGCGGCCCAATGCCGTGGCGGTCTGACCATGCTCCGGCGCGTGGCCAGATCTGGATCCGCAGTAGACCGCGAGGCGTTGCATCGCTTGCCAGTGCCAGAAGCCTTTCATTCTCGGCCCTGGTGCTCCAGCAGACCCCACCAGAGCCCACGGACTGAAATCCTTGGACCAGCGAGGGCACTGCCATGACCGACGCCACACTCAGCCTCAGCCTGATCAGCGAACACCGAATTCTCGACAAGGCGGCTGGACTGAACGAACCCTCCGGCCTGACCCTGAACCACGACGGCAGCGCCATCTACACCGTCAGTGATGACACCAAGGCGGTGTTCCGTCTGGATCTGAAGGGTCGCCTGTCCATCACCGAGTCTTTTTTCATCGGCGTCGACGATCTGGAAGGGATTGCCATCAATGGCGATGGCAGCCGACTCCATGCCGTTCAGGAAGAGACCAACGCGCTGATCACCATCGACATCGCAACGCGGCGCGAACTCAGCCGTCGTCCCTTGGCGGCCATGACCAACTACGAGAGCATTCAGCGCTTCTTCCCCGATCCGCCAGACAACAAAGGGCTGGAAGGGATCACCGTGAACACCCGCACGGGGCATCTGTTTGTGGTGAAGGAAGGGCGCCCAGGGCTGCTGATCGAGCTTGATGCGGAAGGCAACAGCATCCTCCAGGCCCGACCTCTCAACGACACCAATGGCTTTGTGCACCCAACCGTGGGTCCGGACAAACTCGACTTCTCAGGCCTCAGCTACGACGCCGAACGCAACACGATCTGGATCACCAGTGACAAAGGACAGTGCCTGTACCACTACAACTGGGAACATGATCAGGTGCTGCAGCGCCTCGATCTGGTGATCGAAGACGACAACAAGCCCAAACGGATCCGCAAGTCGGAAGGTGTGGCGATCGACCCTGCCCGCAGTCGCTTGTACGTGGTGAGCGAGAGGGACGGGAGGCTGTACGTCTTCAAGATCCACACCAATGGCTGATCCACAGCACTGGCTGATCACCGGAGCCAGCAGTGGTATTGGCCGTCTCGCCGCCGAACGGCTGCAACAGCAGGGGCACCGGCTCACCGTGATCTGCCGCAGTCAGCAGCGGGCTGATCAGACCCTCGGCTGGCTGACGGGAGAAAGCCGCCTGCTGCTGGCGGATCTGGCCGACCTTGATCAGGTTCAAGCCATCGGACAAGCGCTTCGTCAACGGGATGACGACCTGGATGGCCTGCTGCTCAACGCCGGTTTGCAATACGCTGGCTATCGGCAGGTGCGCTGGAGTGCCCAGGGCCTGGAACTCACCATCGCCGTCAACCATCTGGCGCATCAGCGGCTGGTGATGGATCTGCTGCCACTGCTGTTGCGATCCGCTGCGCCAAGGCTGGTCATCACAGCGTCGGAGGTGCACAACCCGGCCAGTGGCGGCGGACGGGTGGGACGCCCCGCCGGCCTCGGCGATCTTTCCGGACTAAAGAAGCATTCAGAGATGGTGAACGGTGAACGGCCCTTTGATGCGGACAAGGCCTACAAGGACAGCAAGCTCTGCAACCTGTTGATGGGCAGGCATCTGGCACTGCTGCATCCGCAGTTGCCCGTGATCTGCTGGAGTCCCGGCCTGGTGATTCCGCGGGGACGGGACGGTTTCTTCCGCAACAGCCGCCAGGCCAACCCCATCGGGCAGGCCTTGTTCGAAGTCGTGGCACGCGATCTGTTGCGACTCACCGAACATCCCCAGCGGGCCGCTGAACTGTTGGAGCGGTTGGTGCTGGATCCCGCCATGCCATTGGGATTCAGCTACTGGAGCAACACGCTTCTCGGTCCAGGGCGTCATCGGTTCCAGCGCGCCGAAACCTCGGCGGAAGCCGCCGATGAGGGCAAGGCAGGGCAGCTCTGGCAGGTGAGTGACCAGATTTTGACTGAATGCCAATGATCGGCGTGATGGCTGCACTCGCTGCAGCCCTGGCCTGGACAACCGCCAGCGGCCTGTGGCGGTCCTTGTCGGATCAGGGCTCCGCCCTGCAGCTCAATGCCCTGAAGAACGGACTGGCGACCCTGTTGTTTCTGCCTGTGCTGGCGCTGCTGCCATGGCAGGACAACGCTGCAGCCATCGCAATGTTGTTACTCAGCGGCGGCGTGGGCATCGCCGCCGGTGACAGCTTCTATCTCGCCGCCCTGCGACGCCTGGGCACCCGCCGAACTCTCACGCTGGAAGCGGTGGGTCCAGTGTTGGCCAGCCTCGGCAGCGTCATGCTGATGGGGGAGCGACTCGGCGCAGGGGCCTGGGTGGGTGCTCTGTTGGTAGCGGGAGCCGTGGTCCTTGTGGCGGACAGCGACGGGCCGCTTCACAGGGACCGTCAGGGACTGGCCATGGGTCTGATGGCGGTGCTCTGCGGCCTGAGTGGCGCCTTTCTGGCGCGACATGTGCTGATCAGCAGCGACCTGACGCCCCTCCAGACCGCTGCGGTCAGGCTGCTGGGGGGCTGGCTGGCTTTGTTGCCACTCGTTCGTTCCAGAGGGTCGCGCCTCAGCGTTCGATCCGGTCCAACGCTGCGGATTGTGCTGGCCACCGCCCTGGGCACCAATCTGGGCATCGCCATGCAGCAACTGGTGTTTCAGGCCATGCCCGTCGGCCCTGGCGTCACGCTGATGAGCACGGCGCCGGTGATGGCACTGGTTGCAGGCCGGTTCGAAGGAGATCCGATTCAGCCCCGTGGGGTCCTGGCTGCGGTGCTGGCGGTGGCCGGGGTGGCCTGCAGCGTCTGAAGCGCCTGCTCGAACGATGCGGTAGCTGACTCCTGCAGAGACAGCACCACCAGATCCACTCCCGCCCCACTGCCGGGTCGCCAAGCTGCCGTCGGTGCAGCCTCGAACCAGCTGTTGAGCCGTGGGCCCACCATCTGCAGCTGCAAAGGCAAGGTTTTGCCCGGCAGCCAGACGCGTCCTTTCAGCCGCAGCACCTGATGCTCACTCACCAATCTGAGCAGCAGTTGTTCGAGAGTCGCCCGATCAAATTCTCCCTCCAGACGAAGACCGCCACTCACCATCGCGACATGGCTGTGATCGTGATGATCGTGGTCATGCTCGTGGTCGTGGTTGTGATGGTGAGTTACATCTTCGGCGTGATGCTCCAGACCGAGCACCACCGTGGTGTCCACGGCGCCATGGGCCACCGGGAGCAGTGCCGTCCCGGGCCTGGTCTGCGCGTTCAGGTCGCTCTGCAGTACATCCAGCTGCGATGGCGACAGCCGATCGGCACGGCTGAGCAGAACGAGATCTGCGGCCTGAAGCTGATCGCGGAACAACTCATCGATCGCAGTGATGTGATCAAGGCTGGGATCATCCCGACGCTGCTGCTCCAGAGCCTCCCGATCCGCGACGGGGCTGCCAGCGGCAAGAGCTTCACCGTCAACGAGCGTCACCACACCGTTCACGTGCACACGGCTGCGGATGGCCGGCCAGTCCAGGGCCTGCAGCAACGGACGCGGCAACGCCAGACCACTTGTTTCCACAACGATTCCATCCAATTGATCCGCCCGCTCAAGCAGCTGTTCCATCGTCGGCAGGAAGTCGTCCTGCACCGTGCAACACAAGCAGCCGTTGTTGAGCTCCACAAGGCGGCCTTCCACCTCATCGTCGGGGCAGAAACCGCAACTGCGAATCAGATCCCCATCCAGTCCGACACTGCCGAATTCATTGACCATCACGGCCAGACGCTGACCACTGCGGGTGAGCAGATGGCGCAGAACAGTGGTTTTACCGGCACCAAGGAAACCGGTTATCACGGTGACCGGCAGACGTCTGCTAATGGAACTCAGGGGCGACAACCCAGGCTCTCACGAGTCGACACACCACTCACGGGGTGCTCACCGGCGGCTGTTGCACAGAGCAGTTTCTGCTGGGGAAGATCGAGGACCGCATCGGTGAAATCAGCACCCTCAATGCGGGCGTCGGCGAAGCGGCTCTGCATCAGCATCGCGTTGGTGAACGTCGCACCTCTCAGGTCAGCACCGTCGAATCGACTGGCAAACCCCACCACGTTGGACAGGTCGGCACCACGCAGATCCGCACCCTGAAGCTGAGAGGTGTTGATCACGGCCCCACGCAGATCGGTATCGCTGAGGTTGACCTCACGTAAATCAGCCTTGAGGAACTCTTTCTCCTTGAGATCAAGGCCGTGCATATCAGCCGTGATCTCCTGAACCGCACGCTGTCCCCGCAGTTCAGGGGCCGTGATCGCCTGGGCAGAGTTGGTCCACAGCAAGGTGCTGACCACCACCAGGATCGCCGCCACCAGGGAGGCAGGACGGAGAAGGGCGCGCATGGGACCGGTAATTTGAGCGCTCACGTTATGGCAACTGCCGGCGGAGCGACGCGAGATGGCCATGAGTCTGCGGGTGGTGGTGCCACCTCATCCCTTGATCGGCCACTGGCTGGCGATGCTCCGCCATCGGGAGACACCATCAGCCCTCTACGCCACAGCGATGCAGGAACTGGGCCGCTGGCTCACCTACGAAGCCCTGAGGGACTGGTTGCCGCATCGCCAGGAAAGCATCCCAACCGAGCATGGTGAGGCTGAGTCCACGGTGGTGGAAGCGGGCATCCCTCTGCTGGCCCTGCCGATCCTGCCCGCAGGCCTGGAACTCTGGCAGGGAGGTCGCCATGTGCTTCCTGATGCCGCTCTCTGTCTTGATGGCGTCCCGAACGACATCGCGGCCAACACCGGCGTGATCCTGTTCGTCGACCAAATCAGTGATGGAGAGGGCGTGCTGAAGGCCATGCAACTGCTGCAGAAGCAGGGGGTGGACGGGCGGCGGATCCGGTTGATCACGGCGCTTTGCGCCAGCCCTGGTCTGAAGCTGCTGGGGGAGACCGTCCCGGATCTGACGCTGCACACCGCCTGCATCGATGAAAGCCTGAACGCCGACGGAGCCATCGTTCCCGGCATCGGTGATCCAGTGCAACGGCTGCGGTTCAGGTCCGCAGGCCGCGACTAGATTTCAACGCAGGAGGTTGAGTGAATGGGACATCAGCACGAGACCGGCTCAGGCACCCTGACCACCTTGGTGGCAGGCGCCGTAATCGGAGCCGCCGGACTGGCTTGGTGGTTATTGAATGAGGCGGACCGCCGCAGCCGGATCACTCGGCAGCGGTCAATGCTGCATGCCCCGCGCATGCAGGACGGCTCCGAGGTGCTCGAGCCTGGTGAAAACGGACTGCTGGAACAGCGAGTAGAGAAGCTCAACGCAGAGATCGCCCGGGTGCGTGCCCAGCTGGAACGCCTGGGATCGGAGGACTGAGCGCTCGGTAGGTTGGCCGGATCGTCCCAGGTCCAGAGCTCCGGCCCATGCTTCGTTCCGACGCCGTCACCAAGGGGATCCAGCGTTCCCCCAATCGCGCCATGCTCCGTGCGGTGGGATTCGGAGATGAGGACTTCGGCAAGCCGATTCTCGGGATCGCCAACGGCTACAGCACGATCACACCCTGCAACGTCGGGTTGAACGACCTGTCCCTGCGCGCTGAAGAAGCTGCCCGTCAGGCCGGCGGCATGCCACAGATGTTCGGAACCATCACGGTGAGTGATGGCATCTCCATGGGCACCGAAGGGATGAAGTACTCCCTAGTAAGCCGTGAGGTGATCGCCGATGCGATTGAAACCGCCTGCAATGGCCAGAGCATGGATGGCGTGCTGGCGGTGGGCGGCTGCGACAAGAACATGCCCGGCGCCATACTGGCCATGGCGCGGATGAACATTCCGGCTGTGTTCGTTTACGGCGGCACGATCAAGCCAGGGAAACTCGGCGGCTGTGATCTCACCGTGGTCAGCGCCTTTGAGGCAGTTGGCCAGCTCACCAGCGGCAACATCGACGAAGACCAGCTCACCGCTGTCGAAAAGAACGCTTGCCCAGGAGCCGGCAGCTGCGGCGGCATGTTCACCGCCAACACCATGAGTGCAGCCATCGAAACGATGGGGTTGAGCCTGCCCTACAGCTCAACGATGGCGGCGGAAGACGAAGAGAAGGCCGACAGTGCCGCCCGTTCGGCAGAGGTGTTGTTGGACGCGGTGAAGGCCAACATCCGACCCTTGGATCTGCTCACCAAGGATGCATTCGAGAACGCCATCAGCGTGATCATGGCGGTGGGTGGATCCACGAACGCCGTGCTGCACCTGCTGGCGATCGCCCGTACGGCAGGGGTCGCTCTCAGCATCGACGACTTCGAGCGGATCCGTCAGCGCGTGCCGGTGATCTGCGACCTCAAGCCGAGCGGCCGCTACGTGACGGTGGATCTCCACAACGCTGGCGGTATCCCCCAGGTGATGAAACTGCTGCTCGACGCGGGGCTGCTGCATGGCGATTGCTGCACCGTTGAGGGCAAAAGCCTGCGTGAGGTGCTGGCGGATGTGCCCTCCGTGCCACTGGCGGATCAAGACGTGATCCGTCCACTGAGCAATCCCCTTTACGTCAAAGGCCACCTGGCGATCCTCAAGGGCAACCTGGCCAGTGAGGGCAGTGTCGCCAAGATCAGCGGCGTCAAGACGCCGGTGCTCACTGGCCCCGCCCGGGTATTTGAGAGCGAGGAAGACTGCCTTGCCGCCATTCTTGATCAACGGATCAAGGCCGGCGATGTGGTGGTGGTGCGCAACGAGGGGCCCGTGGGCGGTCCGGGCATGCGCGAAATGCTGGCCCCCACCTCCGCCATCGTCGGGCAAGGCCTGGGAGACAAGGTGGCTTTGATCACCGACGGCCGCTTCAGCGGCGGCACCTATGGCTTGGTGGTCGGTCACGTTGCCCCCGAAGCCGCTGTCGGCGGAACCATCGGCCTGGTGCAGGAAGGCGACAGCATTACCGTAGATGCTGACCAGTTGCTGCTGCATCTGAATGTGGATGAGGCAGAACTCGCTCGACGCCGGGAAGTCTGGAGCAAGCCTGAACCCCGCTACCGCACTGGGATTCTGGGCAAGTACGCCCGTCTGGTCTCCAGCTCAAGCCGTGGAGCGGTCACCGACCAACCCGACTGAGTTAGTCGTGATGCAAGACGGACCGCAGCCGTCGTCCCAGTGCCTCCAGCGGTGCAGCATCCTCTGGCGCTGCAGTGCGTTGGCCTGAGGTCCCATCCATCCATACAGGATGACGACCATGCCAGAGCATCGGCCGTTCAGGCTGATCTGACCAGCTGAGCATCAGGTTGATCTCCCGCCCGCTGCGATAGATCTCCAGATCCAGGTCGTGCTGAGGGTGACGGATGCCGTCGGCGTCGCGGCACTCGATTCGCACATTGAGATCATCCAGCTGCGCCGGCGCTAAGGGATCGATCGGCACCACAGCATGACTCCAGGGTTTGCGGCAGACATCCGCCGCCTTGGCAATCAGCACCAACAGATCCATGGACTCAAGGCAGGGCTCGGATCGAGCGGATCAGCAGGCGGATCGTGCCAGCTCGAAATCCCGGATTGAGTTCGCCGCCATCACTAAATTTGGAGTGCAGCACCTGAATCCGGGTGACCCCTGCCGAATCAAACCGCAGCGGTAATCCGACGGGCTTGGCGCGGACAGTGGGGCGCAGATCCACAAAGGGAATGCGCACACGGGTGACTCCCTCAGCCTGGGTGGGCACATCGATCACCCAGCGCAGACCTCCGGGAATCAATTCGGTGAGCCCAAGGGCACCATCACGGCAGCCCAGAGCGATCTTGAGCGTTCGACCCTCCCCCTCCACCTCCAGCTGCAGAGCAGAAAACGGCGAGAGATCCAGAGGGGGCTGCAGACGCGGCGATCGGCAGCTGACGAAGCCACCACCGGCCTCGATCAACTCACCTTCCAACAGAAGACCTTCTGGAGTGACCCGGCAGCCGGCACGGCTGCGTCCTCCCATGATCGTGTCGTTGAGACTGCTCCAGTCTGAAAAGTCCGTTGCCTGGAGAAGAATGACAACTTCAGCAGAGTCCAAAAGGAGAAAAACTGGAGTCAATCCACACTCTCACAGGGACAATCCATCCGTCAGCGGATTAGCCAAGTCGTACCAATCATGAAGGGCATAAACCACAGTTGCAATTCAAACTGAAGCTGGCTATAAAAAAAATGTTTGCCTGAAAAACCAATGCAACGTCTATTCCGACTTGTAACGGGAATCTTTCTTTCGCTGACGATACTGCTGATGCCAGCATCCCAGGCAAATGCGGCGTCACGAGAAACAAAATACATCAAAGGTGAAAGCCGCCAGGTGGGCAAAGGAGAAGTGTTCACCTGGATCAGAGTTGACAAGAAAACAGGGATCCCGACGCAACTCGGCATTTCTGTCACACCCAAGGCCATGCAGGGACTTCCTGAAGACGATGGACAGGCCCAAGCGGGTTCGCTGAAACTGAAGCTCATCGACGGCAGCCCATTTCACAACTTTGAATATGAGCTGATGTTCCCCGAAGAAGCAGACAGAACGGCTTTCAGTCATATGGGGTTCAACTGGAATCCTGAAGGCCATGGTCCGCTGCCAGGGGTCTTTTATGAGCCGCATTTTGATGTTCACTTTTACATGGCGACTCCTGAATATCGCCATAGCATCACGAATGACAGCCTCGTCGATGATCTGCATGTGCAGAACATCGAGCCGCCTCGTCCGTTTCTCCCTGAAGCCTACAAGCGCGCTCCCAACACGTCGGAACCAAGGATGGGAACGCATTACGCAGACATGACCTCCGAACAGCTCAAACCTGGAAAGTTTGACAATATCTTCCTATTCGGTGGACATGACGGCAATGTGCTGTTCTGGGAGCCGATGCTCACACGCGATTATCTGCTCAGCAAACCGAATTTCCATGAGAAGATTCAGCAGCCACAGGCATTCCCCGTCAGCGGCTACTATCCGCTTTCTTACAGCGTAAAGCACAACAAGAAGACCGGAAACATTGATATTTCCCTGGACGAGTTGACACTGAGGGCGTCTTCTTATCCGAATAATGTCTATGGCGTTGATCCCTGCATAGACTCTCGGATGGCTGACATCATTTTCAAATACAGAGACGCAAAACCAGAAGGTCTACTCATTCCGGACAAGTGCAAGTCGCTTCTTCCAGTAATCGAAAAGGGTCTGAGCTGAGCATCTCACACTCCAGATGTGAAAAAGCCGGAGACGTTCCTCGAACATCTCCGGCTTTTTTTATGTCGACTTGATTCGTCTCAGGAATCAAGAAGCATTCAGTGCAGGATCATCAGCAAAAACAACAACTGTGCTGGCTGGCTGAACCAGCTTCGCTGGAGTCAAGTCAACTGAACCGGCTGGATCCAGGAGCTGTTCGAGCGCTTGGCGCTTCCCGGCACCACTGACCAGAAACATCACTTGATAAGCGGCACTGAGCACCGGAGCAGTCAGAGTGATTCGATCCAGACCCTTACCACGTCCGACCGTCGCCCATCGATCAACAATGGTGGGTGCCTCGGTCCCAGGAAACAGCGAAGCGGTGTGTCCGTCGTCGCCAAGTCCCAGCAGTATGAGGTCGAAAACAGGAGGGGTCCCGGGACAGATCGTCGTCAGCAACTGAGCGAATGCGTCAGCGCTGGCATCAGCATCCGGCAGTTCCACCGTGGGAACCGCATGGAACATGGCCGATGCGCCAGGTCCTTCAGCAAAAAGAGTGTTGCGCAGCATCCTGGCGTTGCTGGAAGGATCATCAGCAGCAACCCAGCGTTCATCACCGAGGAACACATCGACACGGTCCCAGGGAAGATGTTCCTGTCCAAGGAGGGAATAGGCCTTGGCCGGGGTACTCCCCCCAGAAAGAGCAATCCTGCAGCGATCCCGCTGATCCAGCACAAGGCTGATCTGAGCCGCAATGGTTTCGGACGCCTTGCGGGCAAGCGAATCAGCATCACTTGCCCGCTCGATGCGGTAGTTGGTCATCAGCGTTGCGCTCAGCCGAGCCACTCGGTGTGGAACGTGCCCTCTTTGTCCACCCGCTGATAGGTGTGGGACCCGAAGCAGTCGCGCATGGCCTGCACCAGGTTCTGAGGCAGGCGACCGGTGCGGTAGCTGTTGATGTAATCCAAGGTGCTGCTGAAGCAGGGCACAGGAATGCCGGATTCTGCGGCGCCGGCCACCACCTTGGCCAGGCCGGGCAGACGCCGATTGATCTGATCGGCGAACCAGGGATCCAACATCAGGTTGGTCAGATCAGGATTGGCGCCAAAGGCATCCTGAATCCGCTTCAGCAGGCGGGCACGGATGATGCAGCCGCCTTTCCAGATCTGGGCGATGGAGGGCATGTGGAGGCTGTAGTCCAGATCCCTGGAGGCGATGCGCAGCAGCTCCATGCCCTGGGCATAACTGGCGATGCAGCTGAGAACCGTGGCATCCATCAGGGGAGCCATGGCGTCATCGGGGGTGCCGAGGTCGAAATCCTTAGTGGCTGGACCTTTGAGGATGGATTCGGCTGCCACCCGCTCAGGCTTGAGGGAACTCATCACCCGGCCATTGAGTGATGCGTAGATGGTGGGAACGGAAGCACCCATCTGCAGGGCGGTGACCACGGTCCACAGACCGGTGCCCTTCTGGCCGGCCTGATCCATAATCTTCTCGACGAGATCTGCGCCGTCTTCAGGATCCTTCGTGCGCAGGCAAACCTCCGTGATCTCCACCAGATAGGAGGAGAGCTCCTCAGTGGCATTCCACTGGGCAAGGACATCGGCCATCTGCTCGCCGTTCATACCCTTGACCCGCTTCATCAGGTCGTAGCCCTCGGCCAGGATCTGCTCAATGCCGTACTCAATGCCGTTATGGACGGTCTTGACGAGGTGACCGGAGCCTCCGGGCCCGATGTATGTGACGCAGGGGCCGTCCTCCACCTGAGCCGCCATCTTGTTCACCAGGCTCTCGATGGCGTCGTAAGAGGCTTTGGTGCCGCCAGGCATCATGCTGGGGCCTTCGAGAGCACCCTTGGCACCGCCGGACACACCCATGCCGATGAAGCCGAAGCTCTTGCTCTCGAGCTGCTTCACCCGGCGCTCGGTGTCGTGGTAATCCGAGTTGCCACCATCGATGAGCAGATCACCTTCCTCGAGGTATGGGGAGATCTGATCAACAACAGCATCAACAGCAGGTCCTGCCTTGACCATCATCAAGATCCGGCGAGGGCGTTCCAGCTTGCCGACGAAGTCCTGAAGATCCGTCGCACCTTGGATATTCCGACCCTGTCCGCGGCCGTTGAGGAACTCTTCCGTCTTGGCGTAAGTGCGGTTGTAAACAACGCTCGAGAAACCGTTGCGCTCGGCATTGAGGACGAGGTTCTCGCCCATCACGCCGAGACCGATCAGACCGAAGTGAGACTGGGACATGGCCTTGGGGACCACTGACGACTGCCGTCAGTGTGAGCACCAAAACCAGATCTGGCTGTAAGTCCGACAGCTCTGTCAGGAATGAGGGATGGAATCGTTCGCTGTCGCTATAGCGACAGAAAACGCAATCCGTCAGATCACAGTTCCGTCCTGGATGGTGGCGTTTTTAACAACAACAACAATGCCGTTGCGGATGTAGAAGCCCTGATCGGAACGATCAGCTTCCTCGACGTGATCCTTGTTGACGATGGTGACGTTGGATCCGATGCGAGCATTTTTATCGAGAATGGCACGCTTCACCGTCGTGCCTTGACCCACCCCGACCGGAATTCCACCACGCTCGCGAAGCACGGCACGCTCATCACTGGATTCAAAAAAGTCAGCACCCATCACCAACGTGTCTTGCAGCACCACATCGGTTTCGATGCGACTGCGCACACCAAGGACGCAGTGATGAATGCTGCAGGACTTCAGGATGGAGCCTTCACCAACGATCGAGTTGGTGATCTGAGCATCAACGAGCTTGCTCGGGGGTAGGTAGCGGGGACGGGTGTAGATCGGGAACTTCTCGTCGTAGAAACTAAAGGGGGGTGATGGTTGTTGGGTGAGCGCCAGATTAGCCTCGTAGAACGCACCAATCGTTCCGATATCTTCCCAGTAATCATCAAAGACGTAGCTCTTCAGTTTGTCACCACGCTTGAGGGCCTCAGGAATGACTTCCTTGCCGAAGTCCTTGTAGCCAGGGTTGGAATCAAGCAGGTCAAACAGGGTGTCTCTGCTGAAGACATAAATCCCCATCGACGCCAGGTAGGGACGCTCCTTGGCCGAATCCGCACTGAGCCCAAATCGGCTGGTGTCGACCGCCATCTCAAGCAGAGAATCACCCTTGGGCTTTTCGCGGAACTCCTTGATGTTTCCGTCATCATCCGTGCGCATCAAGCCGAACGCCTCGGCCTGGTTGGGATCCACTGGAAGGGCTGCAACAGTGAGGTCAGCACCAGTGCTGCGGTGATGTTCAACAAACAGGCTGTAATCCATCCGGTACAGCTGGTCACCGGACAAGATCAGGTATTCATCTACGTCCCATTCCTGGAACAGCCACTGGTACTTCCGTACTGCATCGGCAGTGCCTTCAAACCAGGATGGACTGTCAGGCGTCTGCTGGGCAGCCAGCACCTCAACGAATCCCTGACCGAACGATGCGCTCAGGTTGAACGTCTGGCTGAGGTGACGATTGAGAGACGCACTGTTGAACTGCGTCATCACGTACATCTTGTTGATGTTCGAATTGATGCAGTTGCTGATGGGGATATCAATCAGTCGATATTTACCGGCCAAGGGGACAGCCGGCTTGGCGCGCATCTTGGTCAACGGGTAAAGACGAGTCCCGGCACCGCCGCCGAGAATGATGGCCAGAACCCGCTTCATGCCGTAACCCCAGATCGGCGTTGCCGCAAGAACTTACCGGAGTTTCACCTGGTTCGAACGTCCCCCCCTGCAGATCCGACGAGATTGGTGCGAATCAAGACGGGACTGGGGGCTGAAACTCAGTCATCCCCCAGTGAAAACAGGCGCTCAACCGTGCGCAGGGCCTGCTGACGCTCCTGTCTGGCTTGAGGTGTCCGCAGCGAGGTGACCGGTGTATGCAGGATCTTGTTGATGATGCCCTTGCTGAGGGCTTCGACCACCTTGCGCTCGCGCGCTGAGAAGTCTGGTCCCATCCTGCTGAGAGCCTTCTGCAGTTCCTCAACGCGGATGGTCTCCATCGACGAGCGCAGGCGGTTGATGGTGGGAACGGCTTCGAGACTGTCCCACCATTCCAGAAACTGCTGAGCCTCCTGCTGCAGGAGCTGCTCGGCTTCGCGGGCCATGGCCTGACGAGCCTCCTGGTTGCGGACCACGACCTCCTGAAGGTCATCCACATCGTGGGATTCCACGCCGTCCACAGCGGCAGCATCGGCAGCAATGTTGCGGGGCACACCGATGTCGATCAGCCGCAGTTTGCTGCGTCGGTTGAGGGGTTCAAGCCTCGCTGCATCGATGATTGGATCGTCTGCAGCCGTGCTGGTGAACACCAGAGAACAGGTGCTCAGACACTGGTCGAGGTCTGAGAGGGGGCGACACTGCACAGGTAGGTCGGGGAAGTCTGCCGCCAGCAGCTCAGCCCGTTGAACAGTGCGGTTGAGCAACACCACCCCGGAGGCTCCTTTCGCTTGCAGATGCTGCAGCAGCAGGCGACTCATGCGCCCGGCTCCAACGACGGCGATCTGCTCACTCTCCAGCGTGACAAGCTGATCCAGGCCACGGGACTGGCCAAGTTTCAGCTGCGCCAACTCCACAGCAGCCGAACTGATCGAGACCGCACCGGTGCCGAGGTTGGTTTCGCTTCGGACCTTTTTACCGGTGCTGACGGCCTGAGTCAGCAGGCGATTGAGGATCGGACCCAGGGACTTGTGTTCCTGCCCCAAGCGCATCATCTTCTTCACTTGGGAGAGGATCTGGCCTTCGCCCAGGACAAGGCTGTCGAGACCAGCGGCCACCCGCATCAGGTGATCGACCGCGTCCTCGTGGTGATAGTTGAACAGATGCGGAGTCAGTTCCCCGGTGGCAAGCCCAGAATGATCGCTTAAAAATTCGCTGACGGCCGAAACACCCAGATCGGGATGACGAACAAGCGTATAAATCTCAAGGCGATTGCAGGTGCTGAGGATGGAAGCCTCCAGCACCTGCTCATGACCGCGAAGCGATTGAAGAGAGGTCTCCATGGTCTGCTCAGGAATGCTGAGCCGTTCACGGATCTCCACCGGTGCCGTGCGATGACTGAGGCCGACGACGGCAATGTGCATGGAGACTCTCCTTTCAACCGAAACGTGACGATCAGCTCAGAGCGATGCTCTGGGCGCCGTCCTTGATGTGCACGGTGTTGGTGAAGCGGCAGGTGTTGTCCAGGTTGCTGATCACCAGGCTGCTGGTTCGTGTGCAATCGCGTTCGAACTTAACCCCGTGGAACAGCAGGCCATCGGTAATACCGCTGCCAGCGAAACAAACGTGCTCACCACAGGCCAGCTCCTCGGCCTCATAAACCTTATCGGGGTCGGTGATGCCCATTTCTGCGAGGCGGGCCAGGTTGCCCTCCTTGGTCATGTCAGCCCACTCGGAGGTCTGTGCAACGGCAGGGTCGTACACCAGCTGGCCCTGGAAGTGGCCGCCGAGAGCGCGCATGGCAGCAGCGGAGATCACACCTTCGGGAGCAGCGCCGATGCCCATCAGGCAGTGGGTGCCGGTGCCGGCGAAGCCGCAGGCGATCGCAGCCTGAACGTCACCGTCGGAAATCGGCTGGATGCGGGCGCCGGTGGCGCGGATCTCAGCGATCAGGTCCTTGTGACGGGCACGATCCATCACAACGATGGTCAGTTCATCAACAGCAAGGCCGAGGCATTCGCTGAGGATCTTGATGTTCTCGGTGGCGGACTTGCGGATGTCCACCTTGCCCTTGGCGGCCGGGGGTGCGGCCAGCTTCTTCATGTAGAAGTCGGGGGCGTTGAACAGGCCACCGCGGTCGGATGCGGCCAGAACAGCCATGGAGCCGCGCTGATTGAAGGCGCAGAGGTTGGTGCCTTCGCAAGGGTCGACGGCGAAGTCAACGCCCGGTCCGCTGCCACTGCCCACTTCCTCACCGATGTAGAGCATCGGGGCTTCGTCACGCTCGCCTTCACCGATCACGATGCGGCCCTGCATCTGGATCTGACCCATGCGCTTGCGCATGGCTTCCACAGCAGCGGCGTCGGCTTCGTTCTTGAGGCCTTTGCCGGAGAGCTTGGCGGAGGCGATGGCGGCTTGCTCAACGACCTCGAGAATTTCCTGAATCAGGGTCTGGTCCACGGGACTCCGGATGGTGGGGTGAAGGGGCTGGCGACTCCATCAGGGTGAGCAATCTGCCCTTGCCGCAATGGATCTCGACGCCTGAGCGCGGCTAACTGTATCAGTGGTTGCCGAGGTCCCTAAAATCACCGCGCATTCCGCGCTCCTTCTCCATGAGCACCAAGCCCCTGGTGATCTCTCCGTCGATCCTGTCGGCTGATTTCTCCCGTCTCGGCGATGAAGTGAAGGCTGTGGATGAAGCCGGCGCGGACTGGATCCATGTGGACGTCATGGATGGACGCTTTGTCCCCAACATCACGATCGGACCCCTGATCGTTGAAGCCCTGCGTCCCGTGACTCAGAAGCCCCTCGACGTTCACCTGATGATCGTTGAGCCGGAAAAATACGTTCCCGATTTCGCCAAGGCCGGCGCCGACATCATCTCGGTTCAGGTGGAAGCTTGCCCTCATCTGCATCGCAACCTTGCCCAGATCAAAGATCTCGGCAAGATGGCTGGTGCTGTGCTGAACCCCAGCACCCCCCTGGACACGCTGGAGTACTGCCTCGAGCTCTGTGATCTGGTGCTGATCATGAGCGTGAACCCCGGCTTCGGTGGTCAGAGCTTCATCGAGAACCAGGTTCAGAAGATCCGCGACCTGCGCCGCATGTGCGACGAGCGGGGCCTGGATCCCTGGATCGAAGTAGATGGTGGCGTCAAAGCAGGCAATGCCTGGAAGGTGATCGAAGCCGGCGCCAACGCCATCGTGTCCGGTTCCGGTGTGTTCAACCAGCCGGACTACGCCGAAGCCATCAAGGGCATTCGCAACAGCAGCAGCAAGGAAGCTGTTCTGGTCTGAGTCGAACCCAGCACAGATGTTCTCGCAGCCCCGGCCTCAGCCGGGGCTTTTTTGATGCAGACCTCAGAGCAGAGCTAACAGAGCCACCAGCATCACCATCGCCAGGCCGATCAGCACAGCCGTCACCGACAGGCGCACATCCACCGGGCGATAGGCCGGACCGCATCTCCGGCAGCCACGGCGCTTGGCAAAAACCACAGCGCTGCAGCGCAGTGCGACGTCACCCTAAAAACCAGCCGTAGCTGTGCAGCCCGATGCCGAGAAGGTTCACACCGATGTAGCAAACTGCTATCACCACAAGGCCGGCCACAGCCACCAGGGCCGGACGACGCCCTTGCCAGCCGCGGCTGAGACGGGTGTGTAAATAGGACGCGTAGACCAACCAGCAGATCAGAGCCCAGGTCTCCTTTGGGTCCCAGCTCCAGTAGCTCCCCCACGCTTCATTGGCCCAAACCGCGCCACTGACGATGCCAACGGTGAGCATCAGAAAACCAACTGTGATCGTGCGGTAGCTGAGGCTGTCGAGCTGCTCCCCTGTGCTCAGGCGAATCGATTGCAACTGCAGCACGCCATCACTGCCGACGCGCATCGATTGCCGGAACCCACCACTGCCGATCGAGCTGCTGCGCAGCTCGAGGGCCTCACCCCTGTCGGTGAGCAGCACCGCTAACGACAGCAACGAGCCCACCAGCAAGGCTGCGTAGCTCACCATTATCACGCTCACATGCATCACAAGCCAGCTGGAGCGAAGGGCTGGCACCAAGGGTGCGGCGCTTTGCAGCTGATCCGGCAAAGCAAAACTGGCGAAGGCGATGCAGCCCAACCCCATCGGCGTGGCGGCTGCTGCCACGATCGGAGAAGGCCAGGAGCGCTCCACCAACAATTGGGTGAGGGTGCAGGCCCAGGCCAGAAAACAGAGGGATTCGTAGAGGTTGCTGATCGGGAAATGACCGGATTCCCACCAGCGCAGCACCAGCTGGGCTGTCAGCAACAGGTTGGCCAGCGCCACCAGCAGCTGAACGATGCCCGTTCGTGCCTGGGAGGAAACGGCCCAGAACGCCAGCGGCAGGGCCAGCAACAACAGCAGAAAAGCCCCGAACCCGAGGCCGGTCACAAGATCAAACGGAAGGGACTGCACCGAAAAGTGTCCTGATGGGATCAATTCTGCCGGGGGAGCTCAGCGACTGGCCTGACGCAGCAACAACGTGCCTGCCCCAAGGGAAATCAACACCGGCAGCCAGGCCGCCAAAAACGCCGGCAGAACGCCCTTCACCCCGAGGGAACTGAAGCTGAAGCTGAGGGCGTAGTAACCCAGGATCAGCAGGATGCTGATGCCGAACCCCTGGCTGCGACTCGTTCTCGAACCTGGCCGAGAGCCGAGACTGCTTCCGATCAAACCGAACACCACGCAGGCCATCGGGAAGGTGAACTTCTCCTGGATGCGCACCTGCAGCTTGCGGGCCGCCTTGAGATTGCCGGCTTCCGCTTCGATGCGTTCCGCCTCGATCGCCTCGGTGATGGTCATGTTGTTGGCATCGTCGGGTAAGCGAGCCACCTTGAGCGGCCCGGAACTCAAGGGGTAGAGGTACCGATCGAAATCGACGCGAGTGGTGCTGCCGTTGAGGTTGAGCGTGAGGATCTGACCGTCTCGAAATTCCCACTTCGCCTCGCCCTCATTCCAGAGAGCCCGCTCTGCCACCAGCATCTGGCGGAATCCTGCCCTTGAAAAATCCAGCACCGTCACATCCACCATCTCCCCCTTGTCGAAACGTCGGGAATAAAACAACTGCTTCAGCCCCCGGCCGCTGCGCTCGGAACCCGGTTCCGTCACCCGGCCGAAGCGCGAATAAATGATGTCCTTGCCCTTCTCCGTGGCCAGGGCTCGGCCCAGGGCCTTCTGGAGGGTCACCTCGGCCTGGGTGTTGGCTTGGGGAACGATCACATCGTTGAACAGCAACGTCATGCCCGTCAGCAGAGCTGACAACACAAGAGCAGGCACCACCAGACGCACGGTGCTGACCCCGACGCTGCGCAACGCCGTGAGTTCACTGTTTGCCGTCAGCTTGCTGTACGCCAGCAAGGTGGCAAACAAGGTGGCCATCGGAAAGGACAGCACCAGGAACCGCGGCAGGCTCAGAAGCATCACCTGTAATGCGGTCCAGGCCGGTAGACCGTCCTCCACCAGCCGGCGCACCAGCTCAAACATCACACCGATGGAGAGCCCCACCACCGTGAAAGCCGCCACTGCAAACAGCAGCGGCGCCAGGATTTCACCAACCAGCCAACGATCCAACAGAGGAATCCGGCGGCACCAGCGATTCAGAGCGGAGATCACAGCTGGAAGGCCTCCCCGAGGTAGTAGCGGCGCACCAGAGGGTCATCGGCCACGGTCTGGGATTGACCGCTGGCCAGAATCGCGCCGTCGTTGAGGATGTACGCGCGATCCGTGATCGCCAGGGTTTCCCGGACGTTGTGATCGGTGACCAGGATTCCCATTCCCCGAGAGCGCAGCCCCTGGATCAGATCCTGCAGATCAGCCACCGCAAGGGGGTCCACCCCTGCGAAGGGTTCATCCAGGAGCAGGTAGCAGGGGCCTTCGGCTCCCACGGCCAGGGCCCGGGCCACTTCACAGCGGCGTCGCTCGCCACCCGAAAGCTGGTATCCGCAGCGGTCAACAAACGCCACGAGATGAAAGTCCTCGATCAACTGGTCGCGGCGATCACGACGGTGTTGGGGACTGAGATCCGTCTGGTCAAGAGCGATCTCGAGATTCTGGCGAACCGTCAACTGACGGAAGACACTGGGCTCCTGCGGCAGATAACCAAGTCCAAGCCGAGCCCGTTTCGGCATCGACAGGGTCGACACCACCTGACCATCCAGGCTGATCACTCCGGCATCAGGGCGCAGCAACCCGATCACCAGATTGAACGTAGTGGTCTTACCAGCACCGTTGGGCCCCAGCAGACCGACCACCTCACCGGCCGACAGATCGAGGCTCACCTGGTTGACCAACTGCCGGCCACCGAGGCTGATGGACACCGTGTCCAGCGAGAGGCTCATGGTTCGGTGCCAGGCGACGGATCCTTCAAGGTCCACTGGCTGTACACCTGCTCCCCTTCCACGGGGATGGCCACAGCTCGATCCTCCTGCAGCAGGTAAACCACCTGATCCGCCCGCAGGGCATGACCGTCGTTCTGGACCACATCAACATCGCCACGGAGCACGATTCGCTCCTCTTTGGTGAAGTACTGCGCCTGACGGCTTGTGGCCACCACGCCACGGTTGGCATGCACAATACGAACGTTGCCGCTCGCGGTCACGACACCGGTGCTGTTGTCGGCGGACTGTTGGTCTGACTCGATGGTGATCAGACCATCACCACGGCTGTCCTCTGCAGCAATCGGCTCAACAGCAGCTGTGGCCAGCAGGAGTGGAAGCACCAGCAGAGCTGATCGGAGTCGACGCATCGCGGTGTAGACCTCGCGTTGAGACCAGGAATTGATGGACACTACCGGGGCTTCAGGGACTGGGATTCAGCACAGGGACAGTGCAGGACTCGGGATCTCCGTCTTGCTGCAGCTGCACCAGCCGCCTATGAACGCAGTGGCACAAGGCCAGAAGATCAAGGCCCAGATCTGGAGTGCCAGGTCGTTGCAAGCGGCCGAGAGCTTCGCCGAAGAGGATCGTTGCCCCGCGCTGGTTATCCCGCTGCAAGTGGAGCTGAGCGACGGCCACCTGCAGAAGTCCCTGCAGACAGCGTCGTTCCGGATCGGCGGTTTCGTGCCAGATCTCCTCCAACACGTCATGGGCGGCGTACCACTCCTGCGCATTGAACAAGCGGATGGCCTCCTGGAAGCGGGGATCCGCTTCAACCATCAGCGCTTGGCCATCTTCTTGGCCGGCAGCTTGCGCAGTCGAATGGATTCGGGTGTCACCTCGAGCATCTCATCGGGACCGATGTACTCCAGAGCCCGCTCAAGCGTCATCTGCACTGGTGCTTGAAGGGTATCGAGTTCCTCTGCACCGGCGGAACGCATGTTGGTGAGCTGCTTGGCCTTGCAGACGTTGATCTCCAGGTCCTGCGGGCGGTTGTTCTCACCGATGATCATGCCCTTGTACACCTTGGTGCCTGGCGAGATGAAGAACTGACCCCGGTCCTCGGCGTTCTTAAGGGCGTAGAAGGTGGCGGTGCCTTCCTCGAAGGCAATCAAGACTCCGTTCCGACGCGTGTCGAACTCGCCCAGCATCGGGCGGTATTCGAAGAAGGAATGGCTCATGATCCCTTCGCCGCGGGTGGTGCGGATGAACTCACCTCGGAAGCCGATCAGACCACGGGACGGAACGATGAATTCCAGCTGGGTCCGACCGTCCTGGCCGGTCTCCATGTTCTGCATTTCGCCCTTGCGGGTGCCCAGTTTTTCGATGCAGCCACCCACGGCCTCCTCAGGCACGTCCATCACCAGCGTCTCCACCGGTTCGCAGGGAGTGCCATCGATGGTGCGGAAGATCACCTGTGGCTGCGACACCTGGAACTCGTAGCCCTCGCGGCGCATGGTCTCGATCAGGATCCCCAGGTGCAGCTCGCCACGGCCACTGACGGCGAAGCGATCTGGTGAGTCGGTGTCTTCGACACGCAGGGCCACGTTAGTGAGCAGCTCCCGCTGGAGACGATCGCGCACCTGGCGACTGGTCACGAACTTGCCCTCCTTTCCGGCGAAGGGTGAGTCGTTGACCACAAAGGTCATCTGCAGGGTTGGCTCATCCACCTTGATCAACGGCAGAGCGGTGGGCTCATCCGGGCAGGCGATGGTCTCACCGATGTTGACGTCGTCAAAACCAGCCACGGCCACCAGATCACCGGCACTGGCCTCCTCGATCTCAACCCGCTGCAGGCCTTGGAATCCCAGCAGTTTGCTGATGCGGCCACGCTTGATGCTGCCGTCGTCCTTGATCAACGAAGCACTCTGGCCCTGCTTGATCACACCGTTATGAACACGGCCGATGATGATGCGTCCAAGGAAGTCGGAGTAATCAAGGGTGGTGATCTGAAGCTGCAGCGGCTTCTCCACATCACCGACCGGGGGCGGAACGTGACGCAGGATCGCGTCAAACAGCGGCTGCATGTTGTCGCTGTCCGTCTTCATGTCCGGCTTGGCGAATCCGCCGAGACCGCTTCCGAACAGGTAAGGGAAATCGCACTGGTCGTCATCGGCGCCGAGCTCGATGAACAGATCAAGCACCTTGTCCACAGCCGTCTCGGGATCCACCCGAGCACGGTCGATTTTGTTGACGAACACGATCGGGCGCAGACCCTGCTCCAGTGCCTTCTTCAGCACGAATCGCGTCTGGGGCATCGGCCCCTCGTTGGCGTCGACAATCAGCAGACAGCCATCCACCATTCCGAGCACCCGCTCCACTTCCCCGCCGAAGTCAGCGTGTCCTGGGGTGTCAACAATGTTGATGCGGGTGTCGTTGTAATCGACAGCCGTGTTTTTCGACAAAATGGTGATGCCGCGCTCACGCTCCAGATCGTTGGAGTCCATGACGCAAGTGGGCACCGCTTCGTTGTCGCGGAAAATGCCTGATTGCGCCAGCAGGGAATCAACCAGGGTCGTTTTGCCATGGTCAACGTGAGCGATGATCGCGATGTTGCGAATCGCCTTGTGCTGGGCGCTCATGCGGGTTGACCGTTTGAATTTGTGAAGAACGCCCAAAGGCGCAGGGCGAAAGGTTATCTCAACGTGAGATTTGACTGGTGCGTTCAGGACCCTTGACACGCAGGCTCCCCCGGGTCACGCCGAGTTGGTGATGGATCTGTTCCTGACTCCACACGTCCCGTGAGGCACGATGGCCCAGAAGCGCATCGGCGTAAAGCCTGACCCGATGCTGCGTCGACGCAGCATCCTCATCCAACAGCTCGAGGCGGACCTGACGGATGCCGATCTCAAGAAGTGCCGGCAGACCCTCCACACCGGTTTGTGCCGTGCCGTTGAACAGGGTGTTGCGACAGCCGAGATCAGCCCGCAATGGATGCTCAACGCCGCTGCGATCCCTGAGCTTGACGGTGTGCTGCTCACAAGGGCGACCGCAATCGGTGTGGTCATGCCCATCGGAAAGGAAGGCGCAGAACACGCAGTGGTCCATGTGAAACAGGGGCATGTGTTGATGGAGGGTCACCTCGATGCGTGAGGGGTCCACGCCAGCGGCCAGATCCAGCAACTGCTGCAGGTTGAGGTCGTAGCTCGCCGTTACCCGCTCCAGGCCCCAGTGCTCCAGATACCAGCTAGCGCTGAGGGGGTTGGCCGTGTTCAGAGAAAAGTCACCGACGCAGGGAGCCAAGGGGGTGAGGCGTTCCAATTGATCGGCATTACGCACCATGTAGCCGTCCGGACGGGCTCGAATCAACGGTTCCAGGCTCCAGGACTCATTGGGTCGGGTGATGCGGGCACCCGCCAGCCAGATCCCATCGGGCCAATGACCACGACCGATGGCAACCGCTTCCCGCAGATCGCGGGGCTGCTCCAGATCGGCCACCACGGACGCAATCGGCAGGTTGGTGAGTGGAATCAGCGCCTCCAGCTGCGCCAGGCTCCGCACCAGCACGACGAGTCCGGTTTGATCCGTTGAGGACTGGGGCGAGGGCTCTGGCAACAGCTGCCTCAAGACGGAGGGCACATCCACCGCGGAGCTCTGCAGGGGCCCTTGGGATGGCGTGAGGGCTGGTGGCTGCTGAAGCTGCTCCAGCAGCTCCCGGCGCATCCGATTCAGCTCCGCCACTGGCAGAAACAGATCTCCTTCCAAGTCCAGCTCCAGGCGTTCAAGAACCCGGCCGCTGCCACCGAGCCGTCCCAGCTGCTCCTCCAGACGATGGCGATCAAGAGAGCGTTGCTGAGCCGCCTGCAAGGGCATGCGGCTGGAGATTCGCGTTCCTCCCTCAATTGTTTCCAGCACCAGTGGCTGCTCCAGACGGCCCCGCACCCGAAGCTGCAGCCCGATGGATTGGCTGGCAGTCGGACGCTGGGCAGCCCGCTGCCAGTGGCTGTCCCAGGAGGGATCACTGGTGAGCCAGACCGACGCACCGGCCGTGAGATCGCGGAGGTTGAGACGACCCGGGCCAAGTTTCAGGCGAAGGCGCTCGCGGCCGAGCCGTTCCACCACCATCACCCGTCCCCCGACCTCCTCCGGAGGCTGAAGAGGCGATGTGGACCGTCGTTCCAACACCAAGCCCTGACCAGGTCGCAAGGACTCCCTGCTGCGGATCTGCAGCCAGCCACTGCGATCCACCTGCAAGAGCTGCCCCACCAATGGACCGCGCTTCTTGCTCCAACGGCCGTGGACCAGGCGGCGGTGGTTCATCCCTTGCAACCATCCGGTGGATAACCCCCGTGAAAAAGCAAGCTCCAACTGGCGCTGGGGGTCGTCCTGTTCAGCGGGGTTGAGGCTCCGATCGAGGCCACGGCGGTAGGCATCCGTGACGGCCGCCACGTAGGACGGGTCCTTCAGACGCCCTTCGATCTTGAGGCTGGCGATGCCGATCCGCTGCAGCTCGGGCAGCACAGGCCAGGCCGAAAGGTCCTGAGGCGACAGCAGGTAGCGCTGATCACCTAGGGGTCGGGGAACGCCATCGACGATCAATTCATAGGGGAGCCGGCAGGCCTGGGCACATTCACCGCGGTTGGCACTGCGCTGCCCCAGGGACTCACTGGTCAGGCACTGACCGGAATAAGCCACACACAAAGCACCGTGAACGAAGACTTCAAGGGGCATGGCCAGATGCCTGGCCTGCAACTGCCCCTGCAAGCGCTCAAGATCCGTCAGCGCGAGTTCCCGGGCCAAAACGACCCGTTCACAGCCCAATGCGGCCGCCTGCGCCACTCCAGCGGCACTGGTGATCGACATCTGCGTGGAGCCATGCAGCGCAAGATCCGGCACCAGGGTTCGAGCCAGACAACAAAGACCCACGTCCTGAACGATCAGCGCATCCACCCCGGCGGCCTGCGCCGCAAGCAGCAACGCAGCAGCGCGTTCCAGCTCATCGCTGAACACGAGCACGTTGAAGGTGAGGAACCCCCGCACCTGGCGCTCATGCAGCCAGGTCATCACCTCCACCAGTTCTTCGATGCGGAAGTTCTCAGCCCGCTGGCGGGCATTGAAGGCATCGACACCGAAATAAACAGCATCGGCACCGTTGGCGACGGCGGCCTTGAGGCAGTCCCAGTCACCGGCTGGGGAGAGCAGCTCAGGAATGGTCAAAGGCGTCGAGAGGTGAAGCGTCGGGCTGCCTCAAACTGACGCAATGCCGCGGCCGTGCCTTGAAAGCGCCAATGCCAGGGCTCATACATCACCCCCTGTTGATTCCCCCTGGGAAAGGAAAGAATGAAGTGGTAGCGTGCAGCGTTGTCCTGAAGCCAGCGAAAAGCTCTGGTCTGCTCAAAGCTCTGGGAAAGGTTGGTCTCGGGTGCCTCTCCATCACCAAGATCGACCGCATAGCCCGTGCTGTGCTCGGAGTACCCCGGTGGTGCCGACACCTGCGCCCGTTCCTCCGCCGACTGGTTCCGTTCCGACGCGATGTCGAAAAAGATCGACTCCTGCAATGACAGGGAGCGATAACCGCTTAAGAGACGGAGATCGACACCATCAGTCAGGCCGGCCTGCATCATCGCGTCCAGAGCATTCGCTGCATCCACGTGAAGCTCAATGCCGGGCTCGAAGCTGACGCGCTGATCAGGGGGAACTTCTTCGTAGGGGAAATGCCCCAGCAATCGCCCGTCCTCGTCTGGACGCTGCCGGAACCCCTCAATTTCCAACGACTGCGCCGGTTGCACCGGTGCTGTGCGGTTGGTCCCCAACAGCACCGTTGCACCGCCGGCAACCACCGCCACAACAGCGGCCAGACCGACAACGGGACCCGATCCACGACGGCGCTGCCGGGCTGCTCCGGCCCGACGGGCAACGGGAATGTCTCCGCTTGGATGGCGTCGCGCGGAGGAGGCCCGGGCCACTGGGCTGATGCGTGTTGTTTCGATCGTAAGGGCGGGTGCCAAGGGGGCCCACGTTGGCTATCAACTGAGTGGTAGCTTCAAAAAACAATCCAGCGGAGTTGGGCTGAGATGTTGCGTGTTGCGGTTATCGGCGGCGGTCCTAGCGGATCCTGCGCTGCCGAAATTCTTGCCAAAGCTGGAATCAAAACCTGGCTGTTTGAACGCAAGCTGGACAACGCCAAGCCATGTGGTGGTGCGATTCCTCTTTGCATGGTCGAGGAATTCGACCTGCCGGACGACATCATCGACCGCAAGGTCCGCAACATGAAAATGATTTCCCCTTCCAATCGGGAAGTGGATATCAAACTCGATCCCCTTGGTTACGACGACAACGCTTACATCGGCATGTGCCGCCGTGAGGTGTTTGACGCCTACCTGCGCAACCGTGCAGCTGACCTGGGCACCACGCTGGTGAATGGACTGGTGCAGAAAATCGACACCGGCAGCAACCGCCAGGGTCCGTACACGCTTCATTACGCCGATTACAGCGGCGGTGGGCCGACCGGTGACCAGAAAACCCTCGACGTGGATCTGATCATCGGCGCCGATGGGGCCAACTCCCGGGTCGCCAAGGCCATGGATGCCGGTGATTACAACGTGGCTATCGCCTTCCAGGAGCGGATCAAGCTGCCGGCTGAGGAGATGACGTACTACGAAGATCTGGCCGAGATGTATGTCGGCACCGACGTTTCACCTGACTTCTACGCCTGGGTCTTCCCCAAATACGACCACGTGGCCGTGGGCACCGGCACCATGCAGCAGAATCAGAGCCTAATCAAAGGTCTGCAGAAAGGCATCCGGGAGCGGGCCAACAAGCGCCTGTTCAAAGGCGAAGTGATCAAGGTCGAAGCCCATCCGATCCCCGAGCACCCCCGTCCTCGCCGTGTGGTCGGCCGCATGGCTCTTGTGGGTGACGCCGCCGGCTACGTCACCAAGAGTTCTGGTGAGGGCATCTACTTCGCCGCCAAGAGCGGGCGGATGTGCGCGGAGGCCATTGTTGAGATCTCCAAGAACGGCACGGTGATTCCCACCGAGAAGCAGATCAAGTCCACCTATCTCAAGCGGTGGGATCGCAAGTACGGGGCCACGTACGCCGTCCTCGATATCCTTCAGCGCATCTTCTACCGCAACGACGCAGCTCGGGAGGCTTTCGTCGAGATGTGCGATGACAAGGATGTTCAGAAGCTCACCTTCGACAGCTACCTCTACAAACGCGTGGTGCTGATGAATCCCTGGCAGCAGGTGAAGCTGACGCTCCGCACCCTCGGCAGCCTGCTGCGCGGTGAGGCACTGGCACCGTCGAACTACACCCCAGTGCCATCAGCAGTGGGTCGCTCCGATGGAGACTTCCTGGCGGAAGAAGCCGTTCAGGCCGTCAAGGCCCAGGCCAAACGCGAAGACAAAAAAGCCACCGTCAGCTGACGGTGGCCCTCCACGGCTGGATCACTGACGCTCGGCGGCCGCCTTGCTGGCGGCATCCTTGATCCGCTCGATACCTTTTTCCAGATTGCGACCGGGAGCCGTTTCCTTGCGGGTTGTTGACCAGACATTGATCGCGTAGATCGCTGCAGCCGCAATGATCAGAGCTGCGAAGATGGTGCCGATACCATTGCCGCCCTGCTTAATCACCACAGGGGTTTGAGGTGTCTGCTGTTGTTGAGGTGTGTTGATCTCTTCAGGTATGGGGATTGTGCATACCCGCACTGAATAGCTCGACACATTCAGGCTGACTGAAACAATGTCAGATCTGGATCAGATCGAACCGTGCAAGCACGCCAGCTTGATTGTGCAGCACCCCAAGAAGATTGAGCCTGTTTCGGCGTAGTTCGGGCTCATCCGCCATCACCATCACGCTGTCATCCCCATCAAAGAAGGCTTCCAGCACTGGGGTGGCCTGCACCAATGCCTCAGCCAGATCGCGATAGCGGCGTCCTGAGGCCAGAGGCTCGAGCTGCACGAGCACCTCGTACATTGCCGTTTCACTGGGAGACTCAAACCGCTCGGGTGACACCACCGCCGACACGTTGAGATCGGTCTCAACCAGATCACCCTTCTCCGCCAGCCGCGCAGCCCTCTGAACCACGGCTATCAATGCCGGCAACGCCTTCGATTGACGCAGGACATTCAGCAGGTCGAGCCGCTCGCGCACATCCATCGGGTCAGCCAGCAACCGCTCCGTCGTCACCGACTCTGCGGAGACCGCCTGGACAAGATCCGGCGCAAAGCCCTCGTCTTCCAGCTGGGAAACGATCCGCTGCCGCAGCAGCTGGCAAAGGTCCTGTTGGAGTGCTGAGCTGTCGATGGCGAACTCCGGGAACAGAGCAGTCCAGTCGTCCACCGCCGAGCCCAGGAAGCGGCTCAGATCGAGCCTCCAGCCACGGTCCCAGACGATCTGCAACAGGCCGTTGCCAGCGCGCCGCAGGGCATAGGGATCCGATGAACCACTGGGACGTTCACCCTTGGCAAAGATGCTCAACAGCAATTCCAGGCGTTCCGCCAGCGCCACCACGGCACCCGCATCACTGCTGGGAAGCTGATCACCTGCGCCGCGGGGCAGATAGTGCTCCACCACCGCCAGGGCGACCTCCTTGGGCTCCCCCTCCTCAAGCAGGTATTTGCCACCCATGAGTCCCTGGAGCTCAGGAAACTCACCGACCATCTGACTCACGAGATCGTGCTTGCAGAGATGGGCAGCTCGGATGGCCGCCTCGCCTTGACGCGCATCCAGGTTGAGCTGGTCCACCAACTGACGGGCAGTGCGCTCGATCCGCTGGCAGCGATCCAGCAGGCTGCCCAGCCCCTCGGCGAAGGTGACCCGATCCAGAGCCTCTCGACGCACACTGCTGGGCTGACGTCGGTCCACCGAGAGGAAGAACTCCGCATCCTCCAACCGAGCAGCAAGAACCCGTTCATTGCCTCGGGTGATCAGTGCATCCGCGGCCTCAAGACCATTGCCCACAAGCAGAAAGTCCCGTTGGAGAACCCCCGTGGCCTCCAATTGCAGCGGATCCGGTGTGACCTCGGGAACCTTCAGCGGCACATAGCGCTGATGGGCCTGCATCACGGTGATGATCACTTCCGGCGGCAGTGACAGAAACCGCTCAGCGATGGATCCCTGCAGCAGCCGCGGTGATTCAACGAGATCCACAAGCTCTTCAAACAGAGACTCTGGGCAATCCGGGAGACCGTTCAGCTGATTGGCTGAAGCATCGAGCAGAGATCGGATCAGGGCAGCCCGTTGCTGCCGATCAACGATCACGCCAGCCGCTGCGAGGGTGACGTCGTAAGCCTCTGCGGTGTCGATCGGCAGAGGTTGTTCACCATGCAGGCGATGGCCGCGACTGAAGCGATCACTGCGCACCGGCGGATCCGCACCGGGGATCTCCACCGGGATCAGATCGATACCCTTCAGGGCCAGCAGCCAGCGAATCGGTCGGCTGAAGCGTTGGCTTCCCGTTCCCCAGCGCATGAAGCGTCTGCCCTGAAGACCATTGATCCAGGCTGGGATATGTTCCTGCAGCAGATCAACGCTGTTCTGCCCCTCGGTCCGCACGCTTGCGAACACGCATTCGCCCTTGGGGGTATCGCGCACCTCGAGCTGCGACGGTTCCACACCGCAGCGTTTGGCGAAGCCGATCGCAGCCGGCCCCGGAACTCCATCCTTGAAGGCCTGGGCGACCGGAGGCCCTTTACGGTCTTCTTCGAGGTCCGGTTGGCGATCCGCCAAACCATGCACCCGAACCACCAAGCGTCGGGGAGTGCCCAACACCTGAACCGACTCGTGATCGAGACGGCTGTCCCGCAGATCACGACCCACACGCTCCTGCAGTTGATCAAGGGCCTGACGGGCGAAATCGGCCGGTAATTCCTCCGTGCCGATCTCCAGAAGAAAGGTTGAAGTCACGCCGCCAACACTGCCGATGGCGACTGTATTGGAACCCGTTTCGCTACGTTCAATTCATCAACACCGGAAGCGCGTGAGCGACGGGGCTGCAGCTGCACAACAGGAGACCGCAACCAGTCTTCCGAAAGCGGAACAACGCAAGCTGGACAGCGACTACCTGCGGGAGCCGCTGCTGAGCGAACTGGTGAATGATCTGCCCAATTTCAGCGAAGACGCTCTGCAGATCCTCAAGTTCCACGGCAGCTATCAGCAGGACGACCGCGATAAACGCGAGAAGGGGAAAGACAAGACCTGGCAGATGATGCTGCGGCTGCGCAGCCCCGGTGGCCGCATTCCGGCCCAGCTGTTTCTCGCCCTCGACGAGCTCTCCGACCGGCTGGGGGACGGCACCCTGCGGGCGACCACCCGGCAGGCCTTCCAGATGCACGGCATTCCCAAGGCCGACCTGAAAGAGGTGATCGGCACCATTGTTCGCAACCTGGGTTCCACCTTGGCGGCCTGTGGTGACATCAACCGCAACGTGATGGCCCCTGCGGCCCCGTTTGAAAAAGGTGGCTACCCCGCTGCACGGCGATTGGCCGACGAGATTGCCGATCTGCTGAGTCCGGAAGCGGCTGAAGGTTCTTATCTCGACCTCTGGGTGGACGGCGACCTCAGCTATCGCTTCAGCCCACCAGCCGCGGTTCGCCGGGCCCGCAAGCGCCAACTGGAGCCAGGCGTGTTCTCCGGCAGTGAGGCGGAACCGCTCTATGGCGACACCTATCTGCCCCGAAAATTCAAGGTGGCCGTCACCGTCCCCGGTGACAACTCGGTGGATCTGCTGACCCAGGACATCGGTCTGGTGGCCTTCACCGACCCCTCCGGCAATCTGCGGGGCTGCAACGTCTACGTGGGGGGCGGCATGGGCCGCACCCACAACAAAGAGGAAACGTTCGCGCGCATCGCCGATCCCCTCGGTTACGTGGACGCCGCTGACGTCTTTGATCTTCTCCAAGCAATCGTGGCGCTGCAGCGGGATCACGGCGATCGCCGGATCCGTCGTCATGCCCGCATGAAATATCTGCTGGAGGATCGCGGCATCGCCTGGTTCCGCAACGAACTCAAGGCGAACTACTTCTCCAGGCCGCTGAAGGGTCTCCGCAACGAAGCTAAACCCAAGTTGCTCGACTATCTGGGCTGGCACCGACAGAAGGCAGGCCTGTGGTTCGTCGGTCTGCCGCTTCTCTGTGGTCGGCTGAAGGGCACGATGAAGCAGGGCCTGCGCGCCATCGTCGACACCTACCAACTGGAGATCCGCCTCACGGCGAATCAGGACCTGCTGCTCTGCAACATCGGCACGGCCCAGCGGGCCACGATCAAGGCTGAGCTGGCGGCTCTCGGGTTCGATCTACCCGATGCTCCCCCGCCTCTTGCCCGCCATGCCATTGCCTGCCCGGCTCTGCCCACCTGCGGGCTGGCGATCACGGAATCGGAGCGCATCCTGCCCAGCGTTCTGGAGCGCCTCGATGCCCAGCTGCGTCGCCTCGAGATCGACAAATCGGTGTTGATCCGGATGACCGGATGTCCCAACGGCTGTGCACGCCCTTACATGGCGGAATTGGCCCTGGTGGGCAGCGGTGTGAATCAGTACCAGCTGTGGCTCGGCGGCAGTGCCAATTTGCAGCGGCTGGCCCAGCCCTTCCTGCAACGCATGCCTCTGGAGGAGCTCGAGCAGACCATCGAGCCTCTGCTGATCAGCTGGAAGCAAGCCGGCGGTCGCCGCAGCCTCGGCGATCACGTTGAAAAACTTGGCGATCAGGCGGTGAGTGAGCTGCTGGGTGCTACGGCATAGATCGCACAACCGGCAGCACTGCGCCAGGCCCAGAGCTGATCTCCGTGGCTGAAGTGCCACCACTCATTGGGGTGCTGAGCAAAACCTGCTGACTGCATCACAGACGCGAGAAGCTGCCGCCTCTGATGCCAGAGCGCCCCTTCCGAACCTGGCGCTGCAGCGGCGTAATGGTCAGGCTCTGAGATCACATCAACGGCGTCGATCTCGCCCCCCATGGCCAGTGGGGCTCCATCGCTTTGGCTGGCGAGAGTCAGATCCACGGCAGCACCGGTGCTGTGGGGAGGCGGTGTGGCAGGGTCGGGGCTCGGTGGCGCCCAGAAGCGACCGACCGCTTGACGCACAGCAGCGACTTGTTCGCGGTCAGCCAGATCGATGCCGCGTCGATTGATTTCAGCCGTCACCGCCTGCTCCACCATGTAGGCCTGAACGGCAAGCGGCCGCCAGGCATCAAAAATGGCCAGCCTTAGATCGGATTGCCTTGCCTGAAGGTCCCCTTGCGCTGCCAGGAGGCGATCCACCACACCGGAGCGCAACTGAAAGGGATCTGCGCCAGGGCCATAGGGAGCACCAGCCGCGACGTACGGGTGTGGTTCGAGTCGCAACAGGGTTGGCGGCAGCGCCACAAGGGGCTCCCCGTTGTCGTGAATCGGACGATCACTCCAGGGACGCATGGGCTTGCTGAAACCAACCAAGGTTGAACGGGTCAATTCAGAGGTGTTGCTCCGCTGAGCCGACGTTGCTGCTCCTGCAACATGGCCAGGAGAGCTTCATGCGCAGACAGATCCGGGTCCTGCTCCATCAGCTGTTGTGCCGCTGCCCGGGCATCCTCAAGCACCGCCCCATCATCAGCAAGGCTGGCCAATGCCAGATCGGGAAGGCCGGATTGTCGGGTTCCCAGCACCTGACCTGGCCCCCGCAGGCGCAGGTCCATCTCGGCGATCTCGAAGCCATCGTTGGAGCGCACCAGCACATCCAGGCGCTGACGGGCCAGGGGATTGGAACTGCCATTGATCAACAGGCAGTGGGAGGCGGCCGCCCCACGGCCGACCCTGCCGCGCAGCTGATGCAGCTGGGCCAATCCGAAACGTTCGGCGTGGTCGATCACCATCACGCTGGCCTCGGGCACATCCACGCCCACTTCCACCACCGTGGTGGACACGAGCACCTGGCTGCGGCCATCGGCAAAGTCCCGCAGCACCGACTGCTTATCCGCACTGTTCAGGCGGCCGTGCAACAAACCGACCGTCAGCTCCGGGAACACCTCCGAAGCCAGTTCAGCGTGAACCTCAACAGCTGATCGCAGTTCGAGTTTCTCGGATTCGTCCACCAGAGGCAAAACCACATAGGCCCTTTGGCCACGGGCCACCTCCTCACGGATCAGCTCGTAGGCCTGGGACCGCTGCGCTGCCGTGAGCATGGCGGTGCGGATGGGTGTCCGTCCTGGCGGGAGTTCGTCGATCTGACTCACGTCCAGGTCGCCATGGAGGGACAGGGCCAGGGTGCGGGGGATCGGGGTGGCGGTCATGGTGAGCAGGTGGGGTTGCAGACCCTTGTTGAGCAGTCGGTCCCGCTGGTGGACGCCGAAGCGGTGCTGCTCATCCACCACCACCAGTCCCAGGCGGGAAAACACCACCGGATCCTCCAGTAGGGCATGGGTCCCCACCAGAACCTTGAGGGAGCCGTTGGCCAGGTCATCGAGCAGCTGGCGCCGTTTGGTTTTTGGCGTCGCGCCGGTGAGCAACTCAACCGTCACGTGCAATGGAGGAAGCCAGCGGCAGAGGTTGCGGTGGTGTTGTTCGGCCAGAACCTCCGTCGGGGCCATCAAGGCGCCCTGCCAGCCGGAACTGATGGTGCTCAGCAGCGCCGCAATGGCCACGACGGTTTTACCGGAACCGACATCCCCCTGCACCAGCCGGGCCATCGGCTGGGAACGCTGCAGATCGGCCTCGATTTCGCCGAAGACCCGCTCCTGTGCCGCGGTGAAGGCAAAGGGCAGGGCAGCCAGAAAATGCCCCACAAGCCCATCACCGCGACGGATCAACTCGAGATGGGGACAAGGACGCTGGCTCAGGGTGCGTCGACGCCGCAGCAGACCGAGCTGCAACAGAAGGAATTCATCAAAGACCAGCCGCCGCCTGGCCTGATCCAACTGACTGGAATCATCCGGTGCATGAAGTCCTTGAAACGCGTCCGGCAGGCTGACCAACGACCAATGCCGGCGCTCGGTCTGGTTGAGGGGGTCAGGCCAGGCCCGTGCCAGGGGCAACACCTGGTCGATCAGTTGACGGAAGCGGTCTGCCGCAACCCCTTCCGTCAGGCCATAGACCGGCATCAGACGACCGATGTTGCGGGATCGCACCTCGGCGTTGCTGCTTTCCAGCACCTCAATCAACGGCTCCTGGAAGGTCACCCCATAGGGCCCCTCTTTGATCAGACCACTGACGGCCACCGTCGCCCCCTGGGGATACAGCCGCTGTTGCCCCTTGAGATAAGCCGGTGAGCTGAACCGTTTCCCGGCCAGAAACCGCGTCACCTTGATCCGACCGGTGGGGTCCTGGAGCTGCAGTTCCAGGATCGCCAGATTCGGATTGCGCGGACTGACGAAGCCGTTGCAGCGGCGAATGGTGGCCACGATCGTGGCCGTCTCTCCGACCACCAGGGCCTCGATGCGGCGGCGGGTGGCGTAGTCGACGTGGTCTCGCGGATAATGCTTCAGCAGGTCTCGCACCAGCAGCAGACCAATCGCCGCCAGACGCCCCGCCAACTTCGGTCCAACCCCTTGGAGCTGGGTCAACGGACTGTCAAGACCTAGCTCCCGACGAGGTGCTGATGCGGATGCCATCGCCAATCGCAACCGTGGCGGTGCCATGGGCGCTGATGGTTCGAGGCGGAGCCGCAGCTCATGCAGCCACTGAAGGGTATCGGTGACAAGCCTTCGGCGATCGCTTTCAGGTAACTCCCCGTAACCGACAAACCCCTGGTGCAAGCGCTGCAGGCGCGCCTCGACACCAGGGGGGTAGGGAAGTGGCGGGGGAGCTGCAAGCTGATGAACCAGAAAGCCGTCAAACCGTTGCTGACGGCCCTGCAGATTGTTGAACCCCGTCTCCCCCTCAAGCGAGAGAGCCTGCTGTAAAGGCTTCAGCCAACCCAGCAACTCACTGAGCTGCTCGCGGTTTAGTCCGCGGGGGTCTTGGGATCGGGAGGAGTCTGCCAAGGCGTCCGAGCTTTACGATCCAGGCAGCGACGCTCCCAATGGCGTTGCTGCCGAACCATTTTGAGCAGTTCCTGGTGCTGGTCGCGCAAGCGACGTCGACAACGTCGCAGGCGATAGCTGTCGAATTCCAGCTCACTGCTGCGCACAAGCACACAGAGAACATCCATTCCCGGACCGAGATCGCCCATGGTGAGGGGCAGCTGAAGTCTCAACAGATTGGAGGGGGAAGCCTGTGTTTCCGTCTGGCCGTTCAGCACAGCCTCCAGCAGATTCACCGGCAACAGAGCCTGGGCCAGACCGGAACGCAGAAGTTGAACATTCACCGCATGGGAGAGATTCCGAAGCCGACGCGACAAGGCCAGATCCATCGCATCCATCCACTGCAGCAACGCGACCGGCATGGTCGGCAGCAGGTTGTCCTGACCATCGTCTGCATTTGCTGCACTGGACCGTCCGACCAAGGAACCAGCACCGGCGGACTGCTCAAGAGCTTCGCCTGCCAGCTCAAACAATGACCGGAGCACGTCAAGGTCTCCATGAATGGCCCCATCACCGGAATCGCTTGAGGGCTGCGGCTCAGGCTGTGGAGTCGGCTCAGGAGGCGATTGACGCCGAGAGGGAGATTCAGTCGGAACCTTGATTCCAAAGCGCTGGGGTTGATCGAGGGGCGGCGCCATGCTCAGCTCCACTGAGCCTCCGGATGCCCCAGGCGGACGGTCACTTAATTGAGAGCTGGGCTCACTCTGCTGTTGCTGAGCGGCCTGTTGCAGCCCCTGAAGCATCTGACGGCTGGCCCTGGCTTGATGCCGCAGCTGCTCTTGCTGGATCTGATCAGCCAGATGCATCTGCTGTTCGACCGTCAGCAGCACCGAGCAGCGGTTGATCAGATTGTCGATCGCGGCGTGAAAGCGGGTTCTCTGCCCCTCCGATAGTCGATTGAAACGGAGTGGATCCGTCTCCGACATCAAAGAGAACAAGGCCTGACGCACCGCAGGCCCGAGCTCATACCGCAGAACCTGGAGGTAGAGCGCCTGTTCGCGATAGACAGCAATGGACCGAAGCCGGCACAACCGTCCCAGGCGTGCCAGCTGTTCATCGGGGTTGTAGGCGGACGACGGGTCCGAAATGGGCACCTGGATCAGCCAGCAGCCTTCATGGAGGCGACTTCTGCAGCGAAATCGGACTCCTCCACCTCGATGCCCTCGCCAAGGGTGTAGCGGGTGAAGCGACGCACCTGCACGTTTTCACCGATTTTGCCGGCGGTCTGCTTGACCAGCTCAGCCACCGTGATCGAGCTGTCCTTGATGAAGGGTTGCTCCATCAGAGCGAGCTCCTTCAGGCGCTTTCCGATCCGACCTTCAACGATCTTCACCTTCATCTGCTCCGGCTTGCCATCCAGGTCATCGCGACCCATCTCAATGGCCTTCTCCCGCTCCCGAATTTCATCAGGGATGTCATCGGTGGTGACGTATTCCACGTTGGGGCAAGCCGCCACCTGCATCGAGACATCCCGCAGCAGCTCCTGGAACATGTCGCCACGGGCAACAAAGTCGGTCTCGCAGTTGATTTCGATCAGCACACCAACCCGGGAACCGGTGTGGATGTAGCTGCTGATGGCGCCTTCGGCGGCCGTGCGGCCAGACTTCTTCTCGGCGCTGGCGATGCCTTTCTGTCGCAGCCACTCGACCGCCTTGTTGGCGTCACCGTCAGTAGCCGCAAGGGCCTTCTTGCAATCCATCATTCCCGCGCCGGTCTTGTCGCGCAGGTCTTTGACAAGCTTGGCGGATACGGCTGCCATCGGTCGTAGGAGTCGGGGAAGGGAACATGTCACCGCCGGCCCACAAGCGCAGGTCGGCGGCGTGAACTTAGCGTTTCGAAGAGCCTCAGCCTTCGGCGTCGTCGCCGCCGCGCTGCTCATTGTTGCCGTGTCGGCCCTCGTTGATGGCATCGGCGAGACGCCCCAACACCAGTTGCACCGAACGCACAGCGTCGTCGTTGCAGGGGATGGGCACCTCACAGAGGTCCGGATCGCAGTTGGTGTCGAGCATGGACACCAGAGGAATGTCCAGTTTGCGCGCTTCCAGGACGGCGTTGGACTCGCGGCGCTGGTCCACCAGCACCACCACATCGGGGAGACGACGCATCGTCTTCAGACCCCCCAGATATTTCTGAAGCCGTTCCAGTTCCCGGCGCAGCACAGCACCCTCCTTCTTGGGGCGCATCGCGATGGCACCGCTGGACTCCATCCGCTCCAGATCCTTGAGGCGGTCGATCCGGGCCTTCATGGTGGTCCAGTTGGTGAGCATGCCGCCCAGCCAGCGCTGGTTCACGTAGGCGGCTCCGCAGCGAGCTGCCTCGAGAGCAACCACTTCAGAGGCCTGCTTCTTGGTGCCGACAAACAGAAAACGTTTGCCGCTGCGGGCAGCGGAACGGGTCCACTTGTAGGCGTTGTTCATGCAGACGGCGGTCTGCACGAGATCGATGATGTGAACACCATTGCGCGCGCAGTAGATGTAGCGCGACATTTTGGGGTTCCAACGACGGGTTTGGTGCCCGAAGTGGGCACCCGCCTCCATCATTTCGGCGAGGGTGACAACAGCCATGGTTTGAGGGTTTCGGGTTCGCCTCCACCTGCCAGGGATGGACACATCTCAGCCCGAGGGCATTGATCGGTGTCGCATGCACCCGAAACGGGCAAGTGTGCGGTGTGAAAGAGCCTATTGACGGTATCAAAAGGCCGATCAGCGCAAGCCAGCCAGACGAGCCTCTTGAAACAGAGCACGCACCCCGATCCGGTTGAGGGGAAGCCGCAGCAATTCCATGGCCGTGCCGGAGTAGCCATGACGAATCAACCAACGCAGCAGGGGCCGCAGGCTGTGCTCATTGATCAGCCCCCCGAGGGTGAGCAGCTCCCACAGCAGGCGATGCAGCCAAGTGAATTGGATGATGAACCGCACGCGGCGCGTCGGATGTTTGCGGAAGAACACCAGACCCATCCGTGCTCGTTCCCCTTCCACCTCAATCAGTCGCGGGATTTGATCGAGGGTCAGGGCTGGATGCCAGTGGTACCCCACGGCAGCAGGGCACTTGATCAGCTGCACCCCCATGCGGCGCAACCGCTCGCCCAGTTCAAGGTCTTCCCAGCCGTAGAGGCGGAATCCGGTATCGAACAATCCGGCACGCTGCAGCACCTCCTTGGCGATGGCGACATTTCCGGTCGCGAAATAAGCCCATGAGAGATCCCGCAGCTTGTGGCGTTCAGCCGTGGGCTGTTCGAAATTGGCTGTGTTGACAACGGCGCCATAGGTAAAGCAAAGGCGATCACCACGCGCTTCCCAGCTGCGAACAAGGCTGCTGGCATGACAGGACAGAAAGCTGTCCGTGACCACCAGGTCACTGTCGATGAAGACGATGACATCGCCATGTGCGTGATCGACGCCGCGATTCCGCCCCTCAGCAGGGCCGCCATGGGACTGCTCAATCAACCGCACATGAGGGAAACGCTCCGCCGCCCCACGCAACCAATCCGGGGTTCCATCGGTGGATCCGTCATCCACCAACACCACCTCATAACGATCAATCTCTCGACACGCCTGCTGACGCTCAAGTGCCAGCAGACACTTCTCAAGGATCGGCCGGCGGTTGTAGGTCGGGATGACGACGCTGACGAACATCGCGGCAACCGGAAGGGTGGAATGGCTCAGCCTAAAAGCAACAAAAAGGGGGACCTTGAGGTCCCCCGCTGAACGTCAGAACTGCCCAACGATCAATCAGCCGCACCGCCGTTGTTAGCGGTACCCGTGACACCGTTACCGGCACCCTCACCACGGCCATCAGTACGCAGCTTACGCTTCTTGAATTTGCGCGCGTATGCGCGGTTGCGTTCCTGCTTTTCCTTCTTCAGATTTCTGCGCTTAGCCATCCAGCAACAATAAAAGTGCAATCTTCGTCACCTTACTGCGCAGCCGGCAGCAGGCAGCCATCCTCCATCTTCAGCAACCGGTCCGCCACGTCAAGGATGCGTGGATCGTGGGTCACCATCAACACCGCACAGGACTGATCCCGCGCCAGTCGCCGCAATAGTTCCACCACCTCCCGACCCGTGGCTCCATCCAGGGCAGCCGTCGGTTCATCGGCCAGCAGCAGCAGTGGGTGGGCCGCTAGCGCACGGGCGATCGCCACCCGCTGCTTCTGTCCACCGGACAAGTCGTGGGGCAATTTCCCCATCTGATCCTCAAGGCCGACGGAGCGCAGCCACTGCCGGGCCTCATCCCGTCGGGCGCGGTAGCCGAGTCCTGGCAGGAGATCTGCCCCCATCTGAACGTTCTGTTCCGCTGTGAGGCAACGCAACAGGTTGTGGCCCTGAAAAATCATGCCGATGCCGCGGCGCACCTGTTGCCGCTGGCGGCGACCGGCACCGTCAAGACGATGCCCAAGCACAGTGACCTGACCGGATTGCACCGTGCGCAGGGCACCGATCAGGGTCAACAGCGTGGTCTTGCCGCAACCGGATGGCCCGGTCAGCAGCACCACCTCACCGGGATCGATCCTGAGGCTGATGCCCTGCAGCACCTGCCGCCGCATCTCACCGCGACCGAAGGAGTGGCTGAGGTTCTGGAGCTCGACGGAGGCCATCAGAAGATCTCCGCAGGGTCCGCATCGACCAGTCGACGCATCGCCAGCAGCGAGGACAGCATGCACATCACCAGGATCATGCCGCCGACGGTGAGGGCCCTTGATGCGTCCATGCCCACCGGAAGACGCGTTGCATCACGCACAAACCAGTACAGACCCTCACCAGCGAGGTAGGCCGGGATATAGCCCATGACAGCCAGATAAAACCCCTCGCGAACCACAACGCCAAGCAGGTGGCTGAGGCGGTAGCCCATGGCCATCAAGGTGGCGTATTCCGGGAGATGGTCACTGACATCGGTGTAGAGAACCTGGTAAACGATCACGCAGCCCACCACAAAGCCCATAGCGGCTCCGAGGGTGAAAATGAATCCGATGGATGTGCCGCTCTTCCAGTAGTTCTTCTCGAAGTCAATGAATCCCTGTTTGGTGAGGACTTTGACGTCGTCGGGAAGCCTTGACTCCAGCCTTTGCACAACATCCTGTGGATCCGCCCCCGGACGCAGACGGATCAGACCGACTTCAATGGCCCCGCGCGATTTCTGTGGGGAGAGATCCAGAAAAGTCTCTGTACTGGTGAGCAGGTTGCCGTCGGCCCCGAAACTGGTACCGAGACTCACCAGACCTTCGACGCGGATGCGATTGCCGGCGATTTCCGTTTCAACGGTGCGACCGTCCTGATACCACTCAGCGATGGGACCGAATTCCGGCCGTGACAGCTGATCAAACAGGATCCTGCCTTTCTGTTTGAGGACTTCGGTTTTTTCAGACAGGCTGGGATCGACAAAAAAGGAATCATCCGGATTGAACCCCAGCGCCAGAATCGCTCGGTTGAGACGGGTTTCCGGATTACGCCACAGCATCAGGCCCCAGTGGACAGGGCTGACCCCTTCAACGGCGGGATCGGCCAGGGTCTGGACCAATCGGCGCCTGGGGAAGCCCGCCATCCGCACGGAACTGGCGGAGCGGGGACTGATCAGCACCAGATCGGCATCGAACAGACGGTGCACCGTGACGCTGGCGTCAAACAGTCCATCGCGAAACCCCAGCTGCATGAACATCAGGATCCCGGCAAAGCTGATCCCAGCCAGAGCCACCAGAAGGCGAACGGGCTGACGGGACAGCAACAGCCAGGACAGGGGAATTCGACGTCCCTGCCAGAGGGTCTTCATGGCTCGAACCGGGCGATGACCTTCAAACCAGCCAAAAGGATCACTCGGCGGACATCGGCGTCGTCGAGAGCCACCAGCACTTCCACCACCCGGGCATCGGCATCACCGGTGGGATCGGTGGACAGCACATCGCGCTGTTGCACCCGTGGACTGATCTGGATGACACGACCGCTGAGCTGACCACTGAAGCCACCGTTCTCGCTGGTCAACTGCACCTGCTGATCCAGGTTGATCTGCGCGATATCAGATTCGTAAACCTCGATCCGAGCCTGCATCCTCTGGCTGGCGCCGATATCCATCACCCCATCACTGCCCGGCCGTTCGCCCTCTCGCGCATGGATCTCCAGGACAAGGCCGTCCAGGGGAGAGACCAGCTCACTCTCCTCTAAATCCACCAGCAAGCCCTGACGCCGGGCCAGGGCCTGTGCCTGTTCACCCTCGAGACGAACCAGATCTTCCCGGCTGGATTCGCGTTGAACCAGCGAAACAGCACCCCAATTGGCCCCGCGCGCATACCGCGACACCTCAACCTTTTGAAGGGCAATCTCGTCTTCGAGACTCGCCAGGTCGGCCTCAACAGCGGCCAGGTCTGCCTCCAGACCGGCTTTGGTGTCGAAGCGGGCAAGCACCTGTCCCCGGCGAATCACAGCCCCTTCATCAACCAGCAGCTGTTCGATCCTTGGTGTTCCGGCAACGCCGGCGGTTGGAGCGGCCAGGCTACGCACATTTCCAGCGGGCTCAAGCTGCCCCAGGGCCGCGACCGCTTCAGGACGGGCAACGGCTTCGCTTGCAACAGAAGCTAAATTCTCCGATGGGGCCTTCGTCGTCTGATTGCCACCACAGCCGATCAGCACGAACACCAAACAGACCAGCCCGACCGAACCGGAATGACTCCAGAGTCGGGTCAACTTGGAGGCAAGGGATCGTCGAACAGCAGTTCTTCGATGTAGCGATCGGCCCAGGAGGCGTCGAAGGCTTTCTCCAGCACCCTGCGGGTCTTGTCGTTGCGCTTCTGCTGGAGGCAATAGCTCAGTTGTCCCTCATACCGGCGGATCGTAGAAGCCGCTGTCGCTGGTTCGCAGGCTGTCTGGAGCACAGCCGTTCGCAGGATGGTCAGCACCTCCTTCACCCGTGAGCGGAACAGCACCTCCTCCTCAGCAGCATCCGGACGGATGAAACAGACATGGGGGGAAAAAATCGTGCCCCACCCCGGCAGATCGCGCACCTGGCGAAAATTCGGCCTGGGAGTGCCCGCCAGGGCCGTTTCAATGCCCGACGGCAAGGCTCCGGACACCGGAGACAGATCAACAATTGCAGCGGATACCCCTGCGGGACCGGCCACGATGTCGGCACCGAAGATCGGCAGATCGAAGCGGGGGTCCGGGAACCAGACGCAGTGGAGAATCTGCAGACCCCGACCAAGCCGCGCCAGTTCCAGGTGGATCTTGCGCATACCGCGGCAGCACAGCAGCTCGTTGCGAATGAGCAGGTCATCCCCCTCCAGTTGCCCCTCAATACTTGAGAAATCGGAGTCGGCGTCGAGCGGTTTCAGCTCTGGTAAGCCGATCCAGGCACCCCGGATCGTCTCGGCAAGGGAGGGAATCAGGGGAGCAACCGTCGATGAAGACTCAGACGGCGGGGACTGCATCAAGCCGGGGGGAACAGAATGGAACTTTGCCACGCAGTTCTGACCAGCCTGTTGCACGGTCCTGCACTGGACCATTGGACCCTCCCTAACGGTGTGCGCTGCGTGGCAGCCGAGATGCCCGAAGCTCCGCTCACCTGCCTTGACCTCTGGTGTCGAGCCGGAAGCTTCACGGAGGCTGCTGGAGAGGAAGGGATGGCGCACTTCCTGGAACACATGGTGTTCAAGGGCAGTGAGCGGCTTGAGGCTGGTGCCTTTGATCTGGCCATCGAGGCCCTTGGCGGCAGCAGCAATGCCGCCACCGGCTTTGATGACGTGCATTTCCACGTTCTGATCCCGCCCGAGACGAGCCAGCAGGCCCTTGATCTGTTGCTGGATCTGGTTTTGCACCCTGCCCTGGAGCAGGAGTCATTCCGCCTGGAGCGGGAGGTGGTGCTGGAGGAGATGGCCCAGTACGCCGATCAACCGGATGAGCTGGTCCTGCAGCAACTGCTGAAGCAGGGTTGCCTGGACCACCCCTATGGACGCCCCATCCTCGGGGAACGTTCCAGCCTATTGGCCATGGACCCTGAAGCCATGCGCACGTTCCATCAGCGCCGCTACCGAGGCCACCATTGCTGTCTGGCCATCAGTGGACCGAGAGCGAGGGAGCTGAGGGCGACGGTCGAGAGCTCGGCCCTAGCGCAACTGCCGCCGGACCCACAACCGTCAGCCGACGCCATCAATCAAGTGGAGCCCAGGGGGCTGAGGCTGCAGCCAGGACGTCACACCATGGAGCTGGCACGCCTGGAATCAGCGCGCCTGCTGATGCTCTGGAGCGGATCCACCGCCCACGATCAGGCCTGGGTGATGGGTGCCGATCTCGCCACGACACTGCTGGGGGAAGGGCGACGCAGCCGCCTCGTCGCCCAGCTGCGCGAGGAGCTTCGCATTGCGGAAAGCGTGGACATGGATCTCAGTGTTCTGGAACAGGGATGCCTGATGACCCTTGAGATCAGCTGTGAGCCCGAGGATCTGGAGCAGGTGGAAGCAACGGTGCACGAGCAGCTGAACCAGGCGGCACCGTTTACAGCTGAAGAGCTGGCTCGAGGACGCCAACTCGTAGGCAATGGGCTGCGCTATAGCCTGGAATCGGTCGGTCAGGTGGCAGCCCAGGCCGCCAGCCAGATGCTGTGGAACCGTCCGCAGGAGCTGCTGCAACCGCTGCAGCATCTGCAGGCCTGGACTGAAGAGCGGTTGTCTGAGGACCTGATGCCATTGCTGCAGCCCAGTCAGGCCTGCAGCCTGATCGCTACTCCGGCGGGGCAACGCTGATGGCCATCCCGGACCTGATCGTTGATCGGATCGCCACCCCCGGCGTGATGGCGGCGAAATTGCTTCTGCCCTGGGGCAGTGCCACGGACGGCGTCTGCCAGCGTGGTGCCCATCAGCTGCTAGCGGCAACCCTCAGCCGTGGCTGCGGACCATTCGACCATCGTCAGCTAGCTGATTTGGTGGAGGGGCGAGGCGCCGGCTTGCGCAGTGACGCCCATGAAGACGGGTTGCTGATCAGTCTGCGCTGCACCACCGAAGACGCCCAGGAGCTGATGCCCTTGCTCGACTGGATGGTGACAGAACCCCATCTGGCGACGGAACAGCTGGAACTGGAGCGGTCCTTGAGCCTGCAGGCGCTGCAGCGACAGCGGGAGGACCCCTTCCACCTGGCGATCGATCAATGGCGGCAGCTGATTTACGGCAGCACGGGTTACGGCCATGACCCGCTCGGAGTGAGCGACGACCTGCAACGAATGGATGAGACCGCTCTGCAGACCCTGGCCAGACAGCTGACGACGGGACGCTCCGTGCTGGCCATCAGCGGAACCTGGCCGTCATCCCTGGACGACACGCTGCTGAAGCGGACGGGCGAGGGGTGGCAGGACACGACAGATGCACCACCCCCTCCACCGATGCACTGGACGCCCAATGGCGACGGCGACCTGGTGATGCAGTCCATCGACACCGAGCAGGTGGTGCTGATGCTGGGGCAACCCTGCTGTGCGTATGGGCATCCGGATGACCTGGCTCTGCGGCTGCTGCAGTGCCATCTGGGCTCAGGCATGTCGAGCCTGCTGTTCCGTCGTCTGCGGGAAGACCATGGTGTGGCCTACGACGTGGGAGCGCATCACCCAGCGCGGGCAGGAGCTGCACCGTTCGTACTGCACGCCTCCAGCAGCGCCGAACGGGCTGAACTGACCTTGTCGCTGTTGCACCAAAGCTGGCAGGAGTTGAGCAGCCAACTCCTCAGCGAGGCGGACCTCACCCTGGCCCGAGCCAAATTCCGAGGACAGGTGGCCCATGGCCGCCAGACCTGTTCCCAGCGGGCGGAACGGGCGGCACATCGACGTGGCCTCGGCCTGAGCGATGACCATGACCACCGTTCTCTTGAACGCATGGAGTCACTGCAGCCTCAGGAGCTGATGGAAGCAGCCCAGCGCTGGCTTCAGACTCCCCACCTCAGCCTTTGCGGTCCAGCGGACGCCCTCAAGAGGCTGGAAGACCACTGGAGCCAGCTTCAATCCTCAGCAGCGACTGGTTCCAGTTGACTGAGGGGAATCAGAAACGCCCCCCGCCGGAAGCGCACAGCGACGGTCTCAAGGGGATGAAGTGCCACAACTTCCCCGATTTCTCCCACCGACACCAGGTCCGGCGGGCGCAGCATCGGCATCGGGTCAGCGGTTTTGAGATAGGTCTGAGAAGCGGTCAGACGCAGACGATCGCCGATGGAGACGGTCATGGGATCTGGGCAGGACCTGCATTCTCAAGCAGGATGCGCTCAGTTGATCGACCGGCGTGAAAGCTCTCGCCACGTGGAGTGGAGCCCTGGCCGGTGTGCTGATGATCTTGATCGGCGGCCTGCTGCCCTCAGCACTGTTAATTCCATCAGCCCCGTTGGGACTGATGGATTTGCCGGCGACCTGGCAGGTGCCGGCGCTCCTGCTCTGCGCGCTCGTCAGTGGCCCCCGTGCCGGGATGATTGCCGCTGTGGCCTACCTCAGCCTTGGGCTGCTGGACCTTCCGGTGTTCCACAGCGGCGGTGGGCTCACCTACGTTCTGGAGCCTGGCTTCGGGTACCTCGCCGGTTTCATCCCCGCCGCCTGGTTGACGGGTCGGCTGTCCCAGCAGCAGGGCATGGGGGATCTCACAGCCCAGGCCGCGGCTGCCGTGGCGGGGTTGGTGACACTGCAGTTCTGTGGTCTGGTCAATCTGTGCCTTGGTGCACTTCTGGGACGCTGGGAGCGAGCGTTGCCTGATCTGGTGATGGGCTACGGAATTGGGCCCTTGCCCGCACAACTTGCTCTCTGCGCTGCGACGGCCGTGGTGGCCGTCATCGTGCGCTGGTGTCTGGTGATCAGGGAATGACGGGCTCAATCCTGCGACGAGCCCCTCTGTTGGGGGTCAGTGGCCTGGTGGTCCTGGTTGATCAGGCAACGAAACTGCTGGCCGCATCCCAGCTGGCAGATGGACGCATCGTTCCACTGCTGCCCGGATTGATCAATGGCCAGCTGGTGCTTAACACCGGAGCAGCCTTCAGTCTGTTCCGAGGGTCGGTCCAATGGCTGGGATTTCTGAGTCTGGCGGTGACGACGGGTCTGTTGATTTGGGTGGTGAGGCATCGCACGCCTCCGTTCTGGCAGGGGATGGCGGTGGCGTTCCTGCTTGGGGGCACCCTGGGAAACGGCATTGATCGCTGGCGTCTCGGGCATGTGATCGACTTTCTCGCCCTTGTGCCGATCAACTTCCCGATCTTCAATCCAGCTGATATCGCCATCAACCTGGCGGTCCTCTGTTTTCTTGTTGATCTCTGGAGCAGCAGGACGTCATCACGCCATGGCTGATCCGCTTCACCCCATCCCGGCCAGCAGCCGGGGCAGCGATGCAACGTTGTGATCCCAAAACGCCACCGACTGCTGCTGGGATTGGCCGCTGCTCTGGCCGCGCTGATCGTGTTGGGTGGCCTGCTGCAGGCCATCCGAACCCTTCTCTGGGACCTCAGTTATTTTTTGCCCGCCTGGCTGATCACACCGCTGCTGCTGTTGGGATTGGCGCTGATTGCAGCCTTGGTGGTGCAGGTGGGACTGCCGTGGTGGCGTCAGATTCGACACCGATCCACCACGAAAGGCGCTGACGCCCCTGAGGAGCCACCCGCAACCCGACGTGATGCCGCCGGCCGGAGCCTGATCAGCATTGACCGTCTACTCGAGCGGCTGGAGGACAGTGTGGTGCGGGAAAGCCTGCGCCAGGAACGAGAACGGGTGGAGCAGGACCTTGCCCGCGGCGATCTTGTGGTGGTGGTGTTCGGCACCGGATCGAGCGGCAAAACCTCGCTGATCCGCGCACTGCTGCAGGACATGGTGGGCGATGTGGCCGCCGCGATGGGCTCCACCCGCAGCACGCCCAGTTATCGACTGCGACTCAAAGGACTGGAACGGGGTCTGCGCCTGGTGGACACACCGGGGATTCTTGAGGCGGGGGACGGTGGACTGAATCGTGAAGAACGCGCACGCCAGCAGGCGGTTCGAGCCGACCTGCTGCTGGTGGTTGTCGATGGTGACCTGCGCAGCTCGGAGATGACGGTGCTGCGGTCCTTAGCAGGGCTGGGCAAACGTTTGCTGCTGGTGTTGAACAAACGGGATCTGCGGGGTGCCGAGGAGGAGCGGCGTTTATTGCAGTTGCTGCGCAGCCGATGCGAAGGGCTCTTGCCCGCCGCAGACGTGGTGGCCTGCAGCGCTGCACCGCAAACGATTCCGCGACCGGGTGGACGTCCGTTGCAACCGGCTCCAGACGTCAATGAACTGCTGCAGCGGCTTGCGACCGTTCTGCATGCGGACGGGGAGGAACTGATTGCCGACAACATTCTTCTGCAGTGCCGACAGCTGGACCAACGGGGACGGGACCTGCTCAACAGCCAGCGGCGACGGGAAGCGAAGCGCTGCGTTGATCGCTACAGCTGGATCGGTGCCGGCATCGTGGCCGCCACGCCCCTGCCTGGGGTCGATCTGCTGAGCACAGCCGCCGTGAACGGCCAGATGGTGCTGGAGATCGCCGCTGTCTATGGCATCGACATGACCAAGGAGCGCGCCAGAGAGCTGGCGGTGTCCGTGGGACGCACCCTGGCGGGGCTCGGCATCGTCAAAGGTGCCCTGAGCCTGATCAGCCCAGCACTGAGCGTGTCACTCCCAACGCTGGTGATCGGCCGTGGCGTCCAGGGGGTGGTCACGGCCTGGCTTACCCGCATCGCCGGATCCAGTTTCATCCGATTCTTCGAACAGGACCAGGACTGGGGCGATGAGGGCCTTCAGGCGGTGGTGCAGGAAGCCTTCGAGCTGAACAAACGGGAGGCCTCGCTCAAGCGATTTCTCGCAACAGCGATGCGCCAGGTAGTGGAACCATTGCAGCGGAGGGCGGCAGCGAGCCTTCCACCACACCCAGGGCCTCGGGAGGGGGGGGAAGCATTGGACCACGAGCGTCCAGCACGGTGATCAGCAGGAGATACACCACGGCGATGGCGATGGAGATCGCCCCGGTGACAATGGCCACCCAGCGAGGACGCTGCTCACTTCCACCCATGGGCAACACCCACAAAGTAACTGGATTCTGTGGGATCAATGGGTCAGCTGCTGGCTGATCAGCCCAGCCAATTGCTGCAGGTGAGAAAGGGTGGTGTGGGGATTACCCAGAACCACCTTCAGCCAGTGATGGCCGTCGTAGCTGGGGCGGGACAGGAGAAATCCTTCGCGCATCAGAAGCTGGCGGGTCTGCTCGGTCCAACTAGCGGACCCAGAGGGATCCTCTTGCCGGGGGCGCAGGGCCAACAGATGAAGGCCGCCATCCAGCACCAGCAGGCGATCATCGGCCAATAGCCGTTTCAACATTGCTTTTCGCTCGAGGGCGGACTCGAGGACAGCACCAATGCCCTCGATGCCGAGCTGGCGCAGACCCAGCCAGAGCTTGAGCACCTCTGCCGGCCGGGTCCCTTGCAGGCCCACTTCGCCACCATGATCATTACTGCAGGGCGACTCCATGTACGGCAGCCCGGTGGAAAAGGCATCCCGCAGCTTGGAGCGGTCCCGTAACAGGAGCATGGACGAGGTTTTGGTGATCCCCAGCAGCTTCTGCGGATTGAGCGTGATCGAGTCCGCCTGATGCAGCCCCTGCATCAAGGGCGCCAAGGGCTCCCAGAGGGCAAAAACGCCACCTATTGCGGCGTCCACATGCAGCCAGACCCCCTCACGGCGGCAAAGGCGGGCAATCGCATCCAGCGGATCCACCGCACCTCGCACAGTGGTGCCTGCCGTCGCCACAACCGCCAGGCAGCATCGGCCATCGCGCCGCAGTGCTGAAAGGGCTGCATCCAAAGCCGCCAGGTCCAGGCCGCCATTGCTGTCCACCGGAAGTTGCTGGAGAGCCTCATCCGGCAACCCCATCACAGTGGCTGCCTTCTGAAGCGAAACGTGGGCGTCACGGCTGCAGAGCACGACGCCATCACGAACTCCCGCATGGGTACGGGCCACCACCAACCCCATCAGGTTGCTGAGGGTGCCGCCGCTGGCGAGAACACCGCCGCTTTGCTCCGGCAGTCCCAGTTGCTGACAGAACCAACTGCAGAGCTGCTGTTCGAGGTCGGTGAGCCCTGGGGACAGTTCCTCCGCCAGCAGGTTGTTGTTCAGCCCGGCACAGATCAGGTCGGCGGCGATCGATGCCGTGAGCGGCGGTGGATCGAGATGGGCCAGAGCTCCGGGATGGGACGGCTGATAGGCACCTTCCATCACCAGCTGTAGATCCTTGAGCAACCGGTCCATGCCGAGGCCTGCCGCGGTGGGGGCGACGGCCGGCTGCGGGCGCACGGTCGGCAAGGGCACCCCTTTGGACGCCGTACCGATCCAGTCACAGAGCAGATCACTGGCCCGATGAAGGAAGTCCCGCAGCACCGGATCCGCTTGATCAGGGGAAGCGAAGGGGTCCAAGCGGTGCAGGTGGGGCCGGAGATCGGTGGAGGCGTGCACCGGCTGCGGTGGAACTGCGTTGATCCTCGCGTCTCGTGGGAAGGTGCTCAAAGTGAGGGGCAACGGAGGGGGTGGAGGAACAACAGCTCTGGAAAGAGTGGATGGAGGTGCTGCTGGCGCGAGCCTCCGTCAATGGAGACAGAGGCGAAGTGCCAGTTGCGGCCGTCATCCTTGACGAGCAAGGGCGGTGCATCGGCCATGGACGCAACCGACGTGAGCGCTGCCAGGACCCCCTCGGCCATGCGGAATTGGTGGCCCTGAGTCAGGCCGCCACCATCCGTGGTGACTGGCGCTTCAATCCCTGCACCCTTCTGGTCACCCTCGAGCCGTGTCCGATGTGCGCTGGGGCTCTGGTGCAGGCACGGATGGGAACCGTGGTCTTTGGAGCTACCGACAGGAAACGCGGCGGGTTTGGGGGCTGCATCAACCTGGCGGACGACTCCAGTGCTCACCACCACATGCGTGTGGTGGGACCACTGATGCAGGAAAGAGCGGCTGAACAGCTGGAGATCTGGTTCAGGCAGCGGCGGCGACGGAACCGCTGAAACGGGGAAGCTCGGTCTCAAACAGGTTGAGCAGCCGGTCCACGTTCTCAGGGGTGGAGTTGTATCCCATCAGACCAATGCGCCAGATCTTGCCCGCCAGGGAGCCGAGTCCACCACCGACTTCAATGCCATGGGTGTTGAGCAGGTGCTGACTGAAAGCTTTGCCATCAACACCATCTGGAATCCGAACAGTGGTGAGGGTGGGGAGTCGACGTTCCTCAGGAACATGCATGGAAAGCCCCTGACGCTCAAGACCACTCCAGAGACGCTCAGCATTGCGACGGTGGCGCGCCCAGGCCTGGTCCAAACCTTCCTCTGCCAACAGACGCAGGGCCTCACGCATGCCGAAATTCATGTTCACAGGCGCCGTGTGGTGGTAAACACGATCACTGCCCCAGTACTGATTCAGTAGGGATACATCGAGATACCAGTTCGGCACTTTGCCGCTGCGAGAGGCCATTTTTTCCTCGGCCCTTGGGCCCATCGTGAAGGGTCCAAGTCCGGGGGGGCAACTGAGACCTTTCTGACTGCAGCTGTAGGCCAGATCAACCTTCCACTCATCGATATAGAGAGGAACGCCTCCAAGGGAAGTCACCGTATCCAGCAGAAGCAAGCAATCGTGCTTGCGGCAAAGATCACCAACACCGTCCATGGGCTGGCAAACGCCGGTTGACGTTTCGGCGTGCACAAGGGCAAGGATCGCCGGTTTGTGATCAATCAGCGCTGCTTCCAGCTCATCGAGGGAGAACCACTCGCCCCAAGGCTTCTCAATGGTTTTCACCGTGGCTCGATAGCGACCCGCCATATCGGCGAGCCTCAAACCGAAATATCCCTTGACAGCCACCAGCACGGTGTCACCGGGTTCAACGGTGTTAGCCAGGGTGGCTTCCATGGCAGCACTACCGGTGCCACTCATCGGAAGGGTCAGTCGGTTGTCGGTCTGCCAGGCGTAACGCAACAACTCCTGAACTTCACCCATCAAATCCACGTAAAGCGGATCAAGGTGTCCGATCGGTGTTCGGGAGAGGGCCTCAAGAACCGTCGGATGGGCATTGGAGGGACCGGGCCCCAGCAACAGGCGATCGGGCGTGTTAATGGCGTTGAAGGCTTGGCGGTGCGCGTCTTTGACTGGGAGCAAGGAATTCGTCACCGCCAAGGCCTGGATGGTCAATCAATGGTGGGAGCCTACGCAGTCGAGTCTCCGCTATGGAGCCTTTTCAGGCCGATTGCAACGGATAAAGCACGCCGTGCTCAGCGCTGCCGAACATTCGTTTCAGCAAGACCACGGGCCATGTGATCAAACGGTGCAGCAACAACCGCCAGACGAGCTGACTCAACCCCTGCGGCCTGAAGGCGCTCAACGATCACCTCACCCAAAAGGACGATGCTGCGAACCGTTGGCCCTGTGGGCACGCCCAAACTTTTGTAAGTGTCGTCCAGACCGTTGAGCACCCTTTCGTTCAAAATTGTGCTGTCTGCCGCAACCAGTGCGTAACTGGCATAACGAAGGAAATAGTCCATATCCCGCAGGCAGGCCGCAAGGCGTCGGGTGGTGTAAGCATTCCCACCCGGGAGGAGGAGTTCCGGCTCATCACGGAACAACCGCTGACTCGCCTCGCGCACGATTTCAGCCGCTTCCCGGTTGATCAGCTCCACGGCCTGAATCCGCAGGGACGATTCATCGAGGTACGTTTCGATGCTGTCGATCGCCGAGCGGTCCAGATACCGTCCCAGTTGGTCGTAACGGCCGATCAGTCCACCGATGGCGTCGCGCATGCTCTGGAGTCTCCAGACAATCCTGGCTGAAGGTAACACTGCTTCAAGGCTGAGAACCCGCTTCAGGCCTGTGATTCAGGGAAGTTGACAGAAACGGTTACGAGAGTGACAACACGTGCCTGAACGAACGAAAGCACATTAAAAAATGTGCGCATTGATACAAAACAGGGCATAACGGCTCCTTACGGTCGTCTTTATCACTCCTTTTCGGTTCAAGCTCCATGGCCAAAACCCCTCAGGACGTCCTTCGACAGATCAAGGACGAAGGCATTGAGCTGATCGACCTGAAGTTCACCGATCTCCATGGCAAGTGGCAACACCTGACGGTGTGCACCGATCTGCTGGAGGAGGACTCCTTTACCGAAGGACTGGCTTTTGACGGTTCCTCCATCCGCGGCTGGAAATCGATCAACGCCTCCGACATGGCAATGGTTCCCGATGCCAGCACCGCCTGGATCGATCCGTTCTACCGCCACAAAACCCTGAGCATGATCTGCTCCATTAAGGAGCCGCGCAGTGGTGAGGCCTACGACCGCTGTCCCCGTGCCCTGGCCCAACGAGCTCTGAACCACCTGAGCTCCACCGGCCTGGCCGACACGGCCTTCTTCGGGCCAGAGCCCGAGTTCTTTCTCTTCGACGACGTTCGCTACAACTCCAGCGAAGGCGGGGCGTTCTACAGCGTTGACACCATCGAAGCTCCCTGGAACACCGGGCGCCTGGAAGAGGGTGGAAACCTGGCCTACAAAATTCAGCTGAAAGAGGGGTATTTCCCCGTCGCCCCCAACGACACCGCTCAGGACATCCGCTCAGAGATGCTCCTGTTGATGGGCCAGCTGGGGATCCCCACCGAAAAACACCACCACGAGGTGGCCGGTGCCGGACAGCACGAGCTCGGCATGAAATTCGCCGAACTGATCCAGGCCGCGGACAACGTCATGACGTACAAGTACGTCGTGCGCAACGTGGCGAAGAAGTACGGCAAGACAGCCACCTTCATGCCCAAGCCGGTCTTCAACGACAACGGCTCCGGCATGCACGTACACCAGAGCCTGTGGAAGGGTGGCCAGCCGCTGTTCTTCGGTGAAGGCACTTACGCCAATCTGTCGCAGACCGCGCGTTGGTACATCGGTGGAATCCTGAAGCATGCTCCGGCATTCCTGGCCTTCACCAACCCCACCACCAACAGCTACAAGCGCCTGGTGCCTGGTTTTGAAGCACCGGTGAACCTCGTGTACTCCGAAGGCAACCGCTCAGCTGCGGTTCGTATCCCTCTCACCGGCCCCAGCCCCAAGGCCAAGCGCCTCGAATTCCGTTCCGGTGATGCCCTGGCCAATCCTTATCTGGCCTTCAGCGCCATGGTGATGGCGGGCCTAGATGGCATCAAAAACCAGATCGATCCCGGCGATGGTGAAGACCGTGATCTGTTTGAACTGCCTGCTGAAGAGCTGGCCAAGATCGCCACGGTGCCCCCATCCCTGAATGGTGCCCTGGAAGCTCTCAATGCCGATCGTGGCTTCCTCACTGCTGGCGGCGTCTTCAGCGACGATTTCATCGACAACTGGATCGATCTCAAATACGAAGAAGTCCAGCAACTGCGTCAGCGCCCTCATCCCCACGAGTTCGCGATGTACTACGACGCCTGATCCAAAAATTGGGTGTTGATCGGCCCGCCTCCACGGAGGCGGGTTTTTTTGTGGATCAAGGGTGACGCGGTTTCGCGACACATTCGCTGGAATAACTGCTTAGTGCATCGATGGAATGGCGACCACGCCCTTCAGCAAGCTGGCCTACAAGACCCTGCAACAGGGCAAGGGAATCGCAGGTCTGGCCCACAAGGAGCTGAGCACCAAGCTGATGGAGCTGCTGGCCCCCGACGCCGTTCCCAGCACCGAGAGCGTTCCCCCTGATCTGCTGAAGGACCTGCGCAGCTCCATGGCTCAGCTGGAGGATCGCGACTGGGATGAAGCGCAGCAGGGCACCTATCCAGAATCCCAGTTGTTTGATGCTCCCTGGCTGGACTGGGCCAGCCGCTATCCCCTTGTCTGGCTTGACCTGCCGTCCACCTGGAATCGCCGTAAGGAACGCAACATTTGCGATCTCCCCAAGAACACCGATCGCAGCCTGTTTCCCGACTACTACCTGCAGAATTTCCATCATCAAACAGATGGATATCTCAGCGACCACTCCGCAGGTCTTTACGACCTCCAGGTCGAAATTCTGTTCAATGGAACCGCTGATGCGATGCGGCGCCGGGTGCTGGCACCGTTGAAAAGGGGCCTCAAGCATTTTTCCGATCGCAGTCCGTCGTCTCTGCGGGTGCTCGACATAGCCACCGGAACGGGTCGAACCCTCCACCAGATCCGTGGTGCCCTTCCCCATGCCGAACTCATCGGGGCCGACCTTTCTGAGGCCTACCTTCGCCAGGCGAACCGCTGGCTCAACAATGGGCAATCTCCCTTGGTGCAGCTGATTCGTGCCAATGGGGAAACACTTCCCTTCGCTGATGAAGGGCTGCAGGGAGCCACCTGTGTCTACCTCCTGCACGAGCTGCCTGCTGAGGCCCGCCAGAACGTGATCAACGAAGCCTGGCGGGTGCTCGAACCCGGTGGTGTTTTCGTTCTTGCTGATTCCGTTCAGCTGGCTGATTCACCGCAATTCCACGTGGCGATGGACAATTTCCGCCGCGTTTTCCATGAGCCGTACTACCGCGACTACATCGCGGACGACATTGATGCTCGTCTGACCAAGGCCGGTTTCGAGGCCGTGACCGCTGAAACCCACTTCATGACACGGGTCTGGAGTTCCAGAAAACCCGCTCAGCCATCCACCTGAATGCATTCGCTGACACCCTCCCTTGCATGACGGCGCCAGGGCCATAGGGTGTACTAGTTGCCGAAGGGGACACCCATGACCAATCCCTTCCGACTCCGCTGGCTCCAGGGCTGGACCTTCCAAGTTGTTCTGATGGAAGGTCATGTTCAAGTCGAAGCCAATGGTTTTGGGATTCGGCTGCGCACAGCCGTGCTTCCTGGGGAAAGTCCCCAAAGCGCTGCCGATCGCTTGGTTCTCTCCGAAGATCGTCGTCGTCGGGCTCTCCATCACGCTTGGCTGCGTGGTCAGGAACTCCAGCAACCCACGGATCGATCGACGTCCTCACCTCAAACCAGCTCCAGCGAGACCTTGGTTTCTCTCGTGGTCGTTGGCCAGGATTCTTCTAAGGTTGCGGCCTGAATATTCAGCAGCATCACGGCAATCAGCGGTTCAGTAGCCAGGCAAGACCGAACCCTGTTCCTCCCCAGCGCAGTCCCCGCCAGAACCTCAGACCAGATTCAGGGGTCATCGTCCATCCGTCGATCTTCAACGCGAGCAATCGGTGTCCCATCTCCAGACGCTGTTGACCGCGCCTTGCGGCAACACCTCCGGCACTTTTCACCGCCAGAGACTGCACACGTCCCACTTGCAACAACTGGCTGCTGGCATGGAGCCAGCCCAGGGGTCGTGGTTGCTGTGCCATCCAAGGGATGTCGGCTTCCACGAAACTAGACAGACAATGCGGTAGTCCCATGGACCGACACCAATCGGATTGGCCCGATCAGGCCCTGACCAGTAGCCGCAACCTGCACGCCATGCTCAGCATTGACGATCGCAGCTGGCATCGCCTGAAGAGCCGCTGGGATCGACGGGGCGCTGAACTGCTCAGCGCTGCATTGGTGAAACTGCTCAGTGAAGGTGAGCGAGACGACGTCAAGGCACTGACGGAGCAAGCCCTGGGCTGGATCAGTGGAGAGCTGAAAGATCCGGGCTGTCCGCATCATTGAGCGGCCGCCGACAGGCAAGTTGCAGACGATTGCCCCGACGGCTCCAGCGCACGTCATCGAAACACTGGTGGATCAGGAAGAGGCCCCGTCCACTGAGGGCTTCAGGTTGCTCAGGCAGCGTGGCAGCACGGGCATTCGGCGGTAAGCCGCTGCCCTCATCCTGCACTTGCCACACCAACCAGTTCGGCGTTGTGATGCGCCGCACCCGCAGCCGTTTGCCTGGATCCTCCTCATTGCCGTGGCGCACAGCATTCACCAGCGCCTCATGCAGCCCCAGTTCGACCCGCTGGCAGGTCATCAAACAACCCACGGGCTCGATCAGCAGCTCCAACAATGGAGACAACTGCAAGGTAGAAGGCAAAACAAAATCAGCCCAGCGAAACTGTCGCTGGGACTTTGCCGCAGAACCCATGGATGCACTGGAGGAAGCCTGCTGCAGGATCAAGACCAGGCGGCTTCAGCTCTGTTCTGAACTTACCGGTTCTCAGCGATCAGGACAGGCCCGTTGAGCCTCGATGCGTCACGAGATCGGGATGATTGAGCAACGCATCCATGAGGCGAACCCCCCGCAGTTGGTTGATCAGGGGCATGTGCCCTTCAGGTGCCTCAATCGTCCAGGTGAAGGACCCTGGATAGCGGGTCCAGGTACCGTCCAGTTTCCAACCGATCCGAGGCCAGAGCCGGTCATAACGCCCGTCCAATCCCGCCAACAATCTGGCCTGCATGGAAAAACCGAAGCGCCCCTGTGAATACACCGTCCACAACCGATCCAGGCTCACCAGATCGAGCCCGGCCATGGCTGGAACCTCACTGAAATAGACATAACCTCTCGCTTCCGCCGCAGGACCAGCCAGCTGACGCAAGACGGAACTGGTGGTCCGATCGGCTGTTTCGAAGTCCTCACCAAGCAGGGCTTGCTGCAACGGGCTGTAGTCGAAACCAAACGCAGATGCCACGCTCAGCCATCCTTCAGGCGTGGACGACAACAGTTCAGCAAGGTGGTCAGGCTGATGCCGCCTGATCACTTGAAGGATCCAGCCCGGAGCCCAGTCGGCACCCTTCCGATCAAACGGGGCAAGGACATCTGAGCCAAGGCTGACCAGGTCGGCCGACCTTGATTCCAGGGACTTGATCAGGGAACGACGCTGGCGGGGACTCCCATTCGCCAGCCGGTCGATCAGCTGTTCAGGCGTTGACGTCGTGGTGGGTGTTGAACCGGAGAGCATGAGTAGCAACCGGCCCTGACTGGCGCGGCGTTGGCCCACTATGTCAGGCATGAGAGACGCCCGGCACCTCACGATCGATCAGCTGCGGCAACAGCGCGGTCCGCTGGTGGATGTGCGCAGCCCATCGGAGTTCGACAAGGGGCACTGGCCTGGAGCCATCAATCTTCCGCTGTTCAGCGATGCAGAACGGGCCGAGGTCGGCACCAGTTACAAGCAGCAGGGACGGTTGCCTGCCATCCATCTCGGACTATCGATCACAGGTCCAAAACTTTCGGCGCTGGCTGGAGAGCTGGAACGTCTGAGGGACCTTGGGACTCCGAGGCTTTACTGCTGGAGAGGTGGCATGCGCTCCGCCAGCATGGCTTGGTTGGCTAGTCAGATTGATCTGACGCCAACGCTTCTGATCGGCGGTTACAAGGCCTATCGCCGCTGGGCTCAGGTGCAATTCGAGCGGCCATGGCCGCTGCGGTTGATGGGAGGCCGCACCGGAACCGGCAAAACGGATCTCCTCTTGGCCCTGCAGCAACGCGGAATCGCGATCGTGGATCTTGAGGGGCTGGCCCATCACAGAGGTAGCAGTTTCGGAGGACTGGGTCTGCCGCCACAACCCTCCACAGAGCACTACGAGAACCACCTGGCGGAATGCCTTGATCAGCATCGACTGGCCAGGGCTGAAGCCATCTGGCTGGAAGCCGAGAGCATTCAGGTGGGACGCTGCCGAATCCCAAAGGCCCTGTTCGATCAGATGCAGAAAGCTCCTGTTCTCGAGATTCAACGCAGCCTGAGCGAACGGGTGAACCAATTGGTGGGGGTGTACGGCCACCAGGGCATGGATGTACTGGCCGAGGCAACCCAGCGCATCAGCCGGCGTCTGGGTCCTCAGCGGACGACCCAGGCCCTGAAGGCCATCGCTGAAGGGGATTGGGCCACGGCCTGCAGAGCCACCCTGGCCTACTACGACCGGTGCTACGACCACGAACTCGAACGGTCACCACAGCGCCGAAGCGTGGACATCAGTGGACTCAGCATTGAGCAGGCATCAGATCATCTGCTGGCAACTGGAGCACTGACTGAAACCGTTTAGGATCCCGCTTCCCGAAAGGACGGCCATGGCTAAGGCGTCGATTCAGTTTTTCCGCGGCATCGACGAGCCCGTCGTCCCCGATATCCGTCTGACCCGCAGCCGTGATGGGGTCACCGGTCAAGCAACCTTTCGCTTCGAACAGCCCGCGGCGATTGCTCCTGAAACGATGGGCGACATCACCGGAATGTGGATGGTGGATGAAGAAGGGGAGATGGTCACCAGAGAAATCAACGGCAAATTCGTAAACGGCACAGCAAGTGCCCTTGAAGCCGTTTACTCATGGAAATCCGTACAGGACTTCGAGCGGTTTATGCGCTTCGCCCAGCGCTACGCCGAAGCCAACGGTCTGGGCTATTCCCAAAATCAGAATTCCGATCAAACTGACGGAGACGCAAACGCTGAGGCTTGAGCTTTCCCCAGGCACTGTCCCTTGCAGCACTGATTGCTGCAAGTCTCATCCTGTGGAACCTGCGTCAATGGTTGCTGCTGTTGTTTGCCGCCATCGTGCTGGCGCTTGCCCTTTGCAGCCTGGTGGATGCACTGCAACGGCGCTTCCCCATACGTCGGCCCGTGGCGCTGCTGGCCAGCCTGAGCGGACTTGGACTCCTTTTCACTGTGCTGATGGCGGTGTTGGTGCCACCGTTCATTGATGAGTTCGCCCTGCTGCTTCAAAAGCTCCCCCAAGCGGCCCGAGCACTGCTGCAGCTCGGTCTGAGTGGTCTTGATCAAGTCAGCGATGCGCTGTACGGCGTCGATGCCATGCCAGACCTCGAACAGCTGGGGCTGCAGAACCAACCGATCCTGCCCGACACTTCAACGCTGGCCTCGGGGGTGGGCAGCGGCCTGATCGGACTGCTCGGACTGGCCGGAAATTTGGGAAGCGCGGGCTTGAGTCTTCTGTTCGTGGTTGCAGCCGCACTGATGGTGGCCGTTCAACCGCAGCCCTATCGGCAGGTGGGAATTTTGCTCGTGCCCTCGTTCTATCGCCGCCGGGCCAACCAGATCCTCACGCTCTGCGGAGAAGCGCTCAACAGCTGGATGGTGGGTGTGGGCATCAGCTCCCTTGCTGTGTTTTTGCTCTGCGGGATCGCACTCTGGCTTCTCGGGGTCAAGCTTGTCCTGGCCAATGCCTTGCTGGCCGGTGTGCTGAACGTGATTCCCAATGTCGGCCCCACCATGAGCACAGTGTTTCCCATGGCGGTGGCTCTGCTGGACGCCCCCTGGAAAGCGGCCGCGGTCCTTGGGGCTTATGTGGTGATCCAGAACCTGGAGAGCTATGTGATCACCCCGTCGGTGATGCACCATCAGGTGAAGCTTTTGCCGGGCCTCACCCTGGCTGCCCAAGTGTTGTTCACGGTGGTATTTGGCCCCCTCGGCTTGTTGATGGCCCTGCCCCTTGCCGTGGTGCTGCAGGTGTTGATTGGAGAGGTGTTAATCAACGATGTCCTCAACCGCTGGACAACCGTGAGGATGCGCCCATGACCGCGCAATCAGCTCTGCTGAGCCTGACCTTTGTTGTTCTGGCCCTGCTGATCTGGCAGCTGCGCTGGGTGTTGCTGGTGCTGTTCGGAGCCGTGGTTGTGGCCGTTGCCCTGGATGTGCTGATCCATCAGCTCCAGGACCGCAGCCGTCTGGCCCGGCCCCAGGCCTTGCTCGTCGTACTGGCGGGTCTGCTGCTGGCAGGTCTGATCATTGGCCAGCTGCTGCTGCCGGAACTGATCACCCAGACCCAACAACTGGGGAAGGATCTGCCGGAGCTGGTCAACAAGCTGTCTGGATGGCTGGGGGACGATCCCCGATTCGCCGCGCTGAATCAGGCCTTCGGTCCTGGTGTGAGTCCTGAAAATCTGCAATCGGTGGGGCGTCAGTTGCTGGGAGTGGCGGGAGGAGCAGCGAACTCGCTGATCCAGGTGCTGTTGATGGTCCTGCTGGCCATCCTGCTGGCCCTGGATCCCTCCTCCCATCGCGGCATGGTGGTGGCCATCACCCCACGTCCGGCACGGGAGCAGATGGCACTGCTTCTGAATGAAAGCCGCCAGGCACTTGGCGGTTGGCTCACCGGAATGACCCTGTCCGCCACAACGGTGTTTCTGCTCACCTGGGGAGGGTTGCTTTTGCTCAAGGCGCCCTTGGCGCTTCTCAGCGCTCTGGTGTGCGGACTTCTGACCTTTGTTCCCACGATCGGACCGACGGCAGCGACCTTGCTGCCCACGGGCCTGGCCCTTCTGCAATCACCACAGCTTGTGGTGTCTGTGCTGGTGTATCGGTTGATCTTGCAGAACCTTGAGGCCTTTCTGCTCACGCCACTGCTGCTGCGGAAAACGATGAATCTTCTGCCGACGGTGGCCCTGATGGCGCAGCTGAGCCTCGGTGCCCTGCTGGGACTGCCAGGAGTCCTGCTGGCTCTTCCTCTCGTTGTCGTGCTGCAGGTCTTGATGCAGCGGGTGGTGGTGCAGCAGGTGATGGATCGTTGGTCATCCCGCGCCTGACTGCAATGAAGAAAGGCTTTCTGCTGCTCCTTCAACGACTCTTCGGGAAGACGCGAAAGATGCCACTGCATACGCCAGAAGAGTTGGAGTGCTTCAAGCGCGACGCCATCGAGAATCGTCGGAAGCACTACTAATGCAAGGAGCGTTGGAGTTGGGTCTCGTTGCCCTGCTGTTTCTCGGTCTGCAGGTTTGGTGGCTCAGCAAGGTTTTCCTCAACCGCCCTAGACAGCCCAAGCCGATTGGCAAACCGATGCGAGCCAACACGCTTCAAGGCAAGCGGAACGCTCTTCAACGGTTGTTCGATCAATCCTGATCAGCAGCAAGCACCAGCTGCTTCGGAATGCGCGACAGACCTGGGAGCACTCCTAGGCATCAACACTGATTGACGTCTCTGGATGATGAACACATCCGACTCATTGATCAGGTCAATGACCACGCTTCTGGAAAAGCTCGCAGCCCAACTCAACAGCGTTCGAGCCAAGGCTGTGATCTGCCCACAGGAGATCGAAGCTGCGAGAATCAAGAAACCCATCCATCTCCCTAGAAATACTGGAGTGGATAACTCCATTCACATTGGTCCCAAAGGCGGTCGTTACCGCATCAACGGCAGCGGACGAAAGGTTTACATCTGAGGTGGATCAACAAGCGCATGCTTCTTTGGGATGCGCCTCAGAACAGCAGCAACGTATTTCTGCCAGCAATCGCCCACGCCGTCGACGATCAGGATTGAAATGGTTTTTCCAATGGGTTAGTAGCGGGCATGGATCGGATCTGTCACGTCTGCGTCACAAATATGGGTCCTTTCTCTGCAGTGCTGTGTGGGTGATGTCGTATCGCCTTCACGATTCAGCGTCAGACCAGTTTTGACTGAGTAGCTCCTTCAGCCCCTGCAAGATCGACTGATAGCACTGCGAGGAGATGCAGCAGTGATGGGTCGTGCGGCACTGCCCCGTCAGCAATGGAGGGGGCTAGTGGCTTCCTGCGCTAAGCCGTCCCTATAAGGCGCAGCCCAAAAGCCTTAATAGGTAAAAAGACAGCACAAATTTTCTGAGTCTGACTGCTACGCGATGCCAGACGATGGACCGCTGGTCGTGGTCACGGCCGACGACGACGTTGGCTTTGGGATGTCACTCGCCAAGACGTCTGTTGTCCTGAACACAGGTTTAGGAGACGTTATGGAAGAAATCCTTGATCCCAAAAAACCCTGGAATATCGCGTACGCGGCCTGGGGCATCAACCTAAAAAGAGGGCCTGCAACGCACCGTCCTGCAACCGGGTGGTCGTCGCAGCAGCACCGAGAGAGCGACTCGGGAGCTGGCAGAAACCAGTCTTTACTGCTTTTAAAGACTCCGTAGGGACTGTTTTTGCGCCTTCATGTCGTCTTCCACTAACAAGAAAGAATCCGTAGTTTGCAGCTTGCGCCAGAATCGTCCGTCAGGCTTGAGATGCGGAGTCGAATCGCTCGGGAAGCGTCGGCGCGACCGATGTCTCCCTCGGCTCCGCGGTCAGCGGCAGAAGCCTCAACGACATTGAAGCATTTTCCCTGTCTCAGCCTGCATCAGGAGCCCAGTCTTCCTGCTTCACGTCCTGAAAGCGAACCGACCAAAGCTCCTCATCGGTGACATTGCCGTTGTCATCCAACAATTCAGGATGCACCGTGCGTAGGCCTGTTCGGTCTGATTTGAACGACTTCGAAACGTTAGACGACACTCTCATAATGCGAAAAGCCTGGAGCAACAATCCGATGAACAGTGCCGCGTAAATCAACGGGAAAAGGACTCCAAGCACAAACATTAATTAGGTAGTTACAAAACTTTAACGACCTGATGTGCTTGCCGTGATTCCTATGGCCATCCAAGCGGCCCACAACGATCTGCTGCTGACCTTACCTGCGAGTCGCCGATCGAACACTTCGGCCACGAACATGCCGACAATCGACCAAATTATTGCCATGAAAGACGACATCAAGCTGGTCACAGCCTTCCTGGTACTGAATTTTTCGGTCGTGGCACTTGCCATCGCCGGTTACCAGAAGTCGGGGATGCGGCTCGGCGCAGTGCTCAGCCATCTCACGAGTTGAGTTCGGAGAACCGTCCCACAGGTCTGGTTGGGGCTTGCGTAGACCATCAGCAATGACTGATTCATCCATGACTGTTCATCTCTCGAATGGCTGTTCGATTGGCACCATGATTGACGATGGTGTTCATCGGCCGTTTCGTGCGCTGGCTTGTTCCTTGACGGTCACCAAAAAGGATGAATCCCCATTGGATTCAGAACAATGCCGTCGTGCACGTCGATATGAGCTACAGGACTTATTTGCTTGATTGATTGCTTGTACCAAAACCCAACATCATCAAAGCTGTGGAGATCAAACGTGCGCCGCAGCCTCTTCGTGAATGTTGCCCATGGTGTTTTTAAGGTTGCCGATATCCAACAGCCCCTCAGCACTGAACCAAGGTGCATTTGACCAACTGAAACCCTCACCAAAGGTGTTGTCGGGCGCAACAACGTACCAATGACAATCAACGTCGGGCACATCGACGGAACATTGCGACCAATCGCTCTCCCACTGAGGGACCTGAACCCACATGACGGCTGCAAGAACCAGCGACATCAGAGCTTGCAGCATGAGCCAGATAAGACAGTACTGAGACGCTAACCGAATTGGTCGGGATCTGTTGCCGAGTTCTGCCGAGCCGCGGTCCCATACGGTGGAGCTTGTCTGCCTGGACAGCCTGCCTTGGATGTGATCTTCAACTTCAGCCGCTACGAGGAGCTGAGACAGGCTGTGCTGCAACTTGTTCGCGAAAACCTTGACCCAGACCTTCTCTACGAGGAAGCGGAAGAGCTGTTCGAATCCTGGTGGGCATCCAATGCGTCCGACGGCCATTGGAATGATGACGTCAAACGACGCATCTGGTCGTCAATCTGGAGTGAATTCGGCGTGAGGACCGCTCAGGCATAACGACGCCAGAGCGACGGTGATCCCATCAGCACAGCGACTGCCAGGACGTGATGACGAACGGCAAACAGCAGACTGGTGAGGGTGAAGTGGTCCAGCAGCAGCAGGATATCGGTTTTTAGATCTGCCAACGCCAGCAACACAAGCAACAAAGGCCACCAACGCGCTGATCGCCGAACGACCTGCGGTAGGTGACGTTCAGACTTCGGCACGGGGCTCCCACAGCGTGAGCAACGAAGGAGCCAGCGCAATGCTGGACCAGCTGCCCACCACCACCCCCAAGGCCAGAGCGATGGCAAACCAGTACAAAGTGGCGCCACCGAAGAAGATCAGCGCGAGAAGTGGCAGCAATGTTGTCCCGCTGGTGTACAGGGTGCGGGTGAGGGTTGCCGACACCGCCTGATCCACCTGCTCGGACAGCCCAAGGCCTGCACCATCACGGGCCCGCTCCCGAATCCGATCAAACACGACCACCGTGTCGTTCACGGAATAACCGGCAATGGTGAGGAGAGCCACTGCAAAAAGGCTGTCGACCTCCAGCTGCATCAACAGCCCCAGCCAGGCGAAGACGCCAGAAACAATGAGGACATCGTGGGCAAGAGCCACCAGCGCCAGGAAGGCATAGCGGCCGTCGTAGCGGAAAGAGATGTAGAGGGCGATTCCGCTGAACGCCACCACAAGGGAGATCAGCGTGCTGCGCAGCAATTGACGCCCCAAACTCGGACCGATTGTGTCGACGGACTGTCCACCGGCCACGAAGGGGCCGGCAATCGGTTCAACAGCAGCAATCAGGGCCTGACCCTGAGCAGCCGTCAGCGTGGGCACACGCTGCACTAGCGACTGGCCTCCGTCGAGCAATTGCACCCGTGCCGAACGGAGATTGGGGACGGGGTCGTCCTCCTCGACCGGCAGCGACAACGACTGAACGATGCTGGAGACTGCAATGGACTTCAGATCCCTGCAGCTCTCGCCGCAGTCGCGCTCCAACTGGATCTGCGTTCCCCCGGTGAAATCAAGCCCCGGACGCAGCGGTGCAGCAATGTCTGGATTCAGCCAGCAGCTGATCAGCCCGCCCAAGGCCACCAGCATCGTCAGCCCCGAGACCAACCAGACCCGACCTCGGGAGGCGCTCAACGGCAGGCGCAGAACCACAGTGGTGTTAGGCGTGGACATGGCCATCGATCAAGGGATCGTGGAGGGACGTTGGCCCTGGGCAATGAAATACGTGGGTCGACGCAGGCCGGCGTAGCCCATCAGGAAGCGCAGCAGCGTGCGTGTGCAGGTGAGCGCGGTGAACAGACTCAGCAAGACACCGATGCCAAGGGTTGCCGCAAATCCCTTCACCAGGCCGGTGCCGAGAAAGAAGAGTGCCGCGCAGCTGATCAACGTGGTGAGGTGACCATCAAGGATCGAACTGAAGGCTTCGGAGAAACCAGTGTCGATCGAGCGGATCAGGGTGTTGCCGCGACGCAACTCGTCCTTAATTCGCTCAAAGATCAGCACGTTGGCATCTACCGCCATGCCGATGGACAGGATGAATCCAGCAATCCCAGGCAAGGTGAGCGTTACGGGGATCAGGGCGTACACCGACAGGTTGAACAGGGCGTACAGGCTCAAAGCCGCCACGGCCACAGCCCCCGGCAACCGGTAAGCCACCACCATGAACACCGCCACCAGGGCGAGACCGGACAAAGCAGCCATCAAGCTGCGCCGAATGTTTTCAGCACCGAGTGTCGGTCCGATAGTGCGCACTTCCACCACCTCCACGGGAAGGGGAAGGGAGCCTCCACGGAGTTTCACCTCCAGCTCACGGGCCGTCTCAGCGTCGAAATTTCCACTGATGGTTGCAGCGCCGCCGGAGATACCAGCGCTCTTGAACTGGGGCCCCACACTGGCCGCACTGATCAGTTTGTTGTCCAGCGTGATGGCCAGCAGTCGATCGGAACCCGCGATCGATTGGGTCAGGTCGGCGAACGCTTCCGCTCCCTCGGCATCGAAATTCAGCGTCACTTCCCAGCTGTTGGGGTTGTTCTGCAGTGGCTGACGACCGGCGGTCACCAATTGCTTGCCCGTCAGTTGTGCAGGGTTCAACAGCGTCAGCAGTTCGTCGTCCGCTTGATCCAGGAGGGCCTGAAGCAACTCGTCGTCACTGGCACCATCAGCGTTCAACCCCAGCGACTCCTGCACATCCTTGAGATCTTCCAGGTTGAGTTCATCCGGTGTCTCCCCGCGACGGCGTTGGTCCTTTCGCAGCTGGAGGATGGCCCGGGCCTGGGATTGAAGCTGTCGCAAGCTTCGAAACTCAGCTTCTGTTCCCTCGCGCTGGGCACGGAACTCCAGCAGAGCCGTGTCGCCAAGGACGCGTGCTGCCGCTGTGGGGTCCTGTTCACCGGGAAGCTGCAACACCAGCTGGTCGGTGCCGACGGTCTGAAGGGTGGATTCCGCTACCCCCAAACCATTCACGCGCCGATCCAGCACCGCCTTGACGGCCTCCATTTCGCGATCGCCAACAACCTTCACGTCCCCTGCCGGTTGCACCTGCACCGTGAGTTGACTACCCCCGCGCAGATCAAGCCCAAGCTGCAGCGGAGTCCGAATCAGAAACATCCCCGCCGCAATGGCCAGGGCAAGAACAAAGGCGAACCAGCCCTGATAGCGCGCCATCAAATCAAACCCCTTGATGGACCATCTGTTGGGCAGCTTCGACGATCTGATGGGGCTGAATGATGGTCAGATTCTCAAGGGAGCCGTTGTAGGGCGTGGGGATGTCCTGACTGGAGAGCCGCACAGGGCGGGCATCGAGTTCATCGAAGCACTGCTCGGTGATCAGGGCGATCAACTCGGCACCGATGCCACCGGTCTTCATGCACTCCTCCACAACGATCACCCGATGGGTCTTGCGGATGGACCGACCGATGGTCTCCATGTCGAAGGGTTTGAGACTGATCAGATCAATCAGCTCCACGCTGATGCCATCGGCCTCCAGTTGTTCCACCGCCTTTAGGCAGTGGTGACGCATGCGGGAGTACGTGAGGATCGTCACGTCGCTGCCTTCCTGCACGAGATCCGCCTGATCGAGGACACAGGTGAACTCACCCTCAGGGAGTTCCTCGCTGAGGTTGTAGAGCAGCACATGCTCGAAGAACAGAACCGGGTTGTTGTCCCGGATAGCTGCCTTCATCAAACCCTTGGCGTTGGTCGGCGTGCTGCAAGCCACGATCTTGATGCCAGGAACCGCGTGGAAATAGGCCTCCAGGCGCTGGCTGTGCTCTGCTCCAAGCTGACGGCCCACACCACCGGGGCCGCGCACCACCGTGGGGATCGTGAAATTGCCTCCGCTGGTGTACCTCAACATCCCCATGTTGTTGGAGATCTGGTTGAAGGCGAGCAGCAAAAAGCCCATGTTCATGCCTTCCACGATCGGCCGCAGGCCGGTCATGGCCGCACCGACCGCCATACCGGTGAAGCCGTTCTCCGCAATCGGGGTATCCAGCACCCGCAGATCGCCGTACTTCTCGCAGAGATCCTTGGTGACCTTGTAGCTGCCGCCGTAGTGACCGACGTCCTCACCCATCACGCAGACGTAAGGGTCGCGGGCCATCTCCTCGTCGATGGCTTCCCGCAGGGCGTTGAAGAGAAGGGTTCCTGCCACGGCGTCGCTGCGATCCCGGCCATTCCGGGGTGAGCGGCCAAGCTATCTCAGCCTGGGTGGCCTCAACCGCCGGCGGCGAAGGTGAATAGCAGCAACACGGACAGAAGCATCGCTGGAGACAGCAGCAGCGCCAGTTGCCCGAGGTCGTGGGGAGTCATCAACAGAGGTCTGTCGATTCGACGCTAGGCAGGGTCGTTCGAAGGACCTGTGAAGACACTGCGAAGAAACACCAGCGTGAGCCCCAGCGCCACAAACGCCGTGCTGAAGGTGGCCAGAAAGGACAGCCCCACCAGCAGCGTCTTGAGCGACACCGCAATGTTCTGGGCGATCGGTGAGCTGTAGTGGGGCGGATGAACGGCGAAGTACACCACCATCCTTCGGCTGAGCCCCAATGCCAGCCAGGCAAGCAGACCTGCGGTGACGGCACCGGACAAAAAACTCAGGGGTCCCTTACGGGGTTGCTCCGCTGGAGAAGTTGTCTTGGGGTCGGAGGAGCTCATGCGTCGATCCTCACGCCGTCCGGTCGCAAATTGCAGCACCAGCTTTGCAATCCCTCCGCAGCAAGTTGCTGTTCAAGCGTGGCCTGGGCCGCCGCACAGCTGGTTGGATCTGCAAACAGTGCAAAACAACTGGGGCCCGATCCGCTCATGGCGACGGCAAGTGTGCCTTCAAGGGTGGACAGCAAGCGAAGCGCCGCCTGAACCGCTGGGGTCTCAGGCTCCACAACCGCCTGCAGATCGTTTCGCAATGGTGGCGGCTCCGCCGCACGGATCGGTTGGGTCCAGGCCATGTCTCGCAAGACCTGTCGGCGTTGCTCGAAGGCGTCCTCTCCCTGCAGGTAGCGATCACCCTGCAACTCCCGGCAGAGGCGATAGGCCCACGGAGTCGACACACTCACGCGTGGATCCTTCACCAGCAGCACCGCCAGGAACTCCTGCACAGCCGGCAACGGCTCCAGCAGCTCGCCGCGACCGAAACAGAGCTGACTGCCCCCCGCCACGCAGAAGGGCATGTCGGAACCGAGTTCAGCTGCAAACCGCTCCAGGTCTGAACGGCTGTGGCCCAGACCCCAGAGCGTATTCAGTCCCACCAGAGCGGCGGCACCATCACTGGACCCTCCGGCGAGGCCGGCACCGATGGGAATGCGTTTCTCCAGGTGGATGGCAGCACCCAATTCACTGAAACCGGAGCGGCTACGCAGCAACTGAGCGGCCCTGATCACCAGGTTGTCCTCACCAAGGCTGAGGGACGGATCGTCACAGCTGAGCGTCAGTGCGGCATCGGCCGTGGTTTGAAAGCTGAGGCGATCGGCGAGATCGATGCTCTGCATCACCATCGCCAGCTCATGAAAACCGTCAGGTCTGATCCCGAGCACCTCCAGGTGAAGGTTCACCTTGGCCGGAGCCGTCACCGTGATCGTGCCCATCAGCGGAGGCCGCATCAATGCCCTGATTCAAGCCCCTGGCCAGGGCAACCCAGACCTGCGGAGCCAACTCCTGGGGCCGTTGTAGCAGCTGAAACCCTGCAGCGGCGGCCAGCGCCTGCAGCTGTGGCTCCGGAGCAAGTGATGCCAGGGTGTTGCGCAACATCTTGCGACGGGCCAGGAAGGCTTGCCTGAGCAACGATTCCACCTGACGGGCGATGTCAGAAGGCAACCGCTGATCAGCCGGCAGAGGATCGATCTGAATCACCTCCGACTGCACCTTCGGCGGTGGCTGAAAGCAGCGTGGGGGTACAGGGCAGACCGTCGTACAACGGGCCAGCAACTGCATCCGAACACTCAAGGCACTGAAGCTGCTATCGCCCGGGCGAGCCCGGATGCGCTCAGCCACCTCCTTCTGCACCAACAGCACTAGACGCTGATAAGGGGGCTCGACAGGGCGATCGAGTCGACCCACCAGTCGATCCAACAGCGGGCCTGTGATGTTGTACGGAATATTGGCCACCACTTTGCTGGCTGCAACGCCGCCCTCCAGTTGCAGCGGCAGCTCCAGCACATCCCCCTGACGCAGGCTGAACCGCGGATCTGCGGCAAAGCGTTCCCGCAGGCCATCCACCAGATCGCGATCCAATTCCACGGCCTGAACTGCCGCTGCCGGGGAGGACAGCAACCGTTCCGTGAGAGCACCACGCCCCGGTCCCACCTCCAACACGCGATCCGATTGCTGCAGGTCAGCGGCTGCCACGATGCGATCCAGCACCGTCTGATCCTTTAACCAATGCTGGCCAAAGCGCTTGCGGGCCTGGTGACCTTGAAAACCCATGGTTGAACTGTCGAAGTTGCGCCAGCGGACGGTCGATCTCCTACCAGCGTGTCGCAATGCAGACCAGCTCCCTCAATTGAGGGATCGAACAGGGCAACGCTCTCCCCTAACTGGGTGAGTCTTTTGACGGATGGGCTGTCTTGCCGCATCTCCTTATCAAGGGACGAGCTGCTTCTTTGTCATGGACACCATGTTCTTCATCGGCATCAACGCTGGACTTCTGGTGTTGCTTGCCGTTGGACTTCTTTCAGCCAGAGAGCAGATCAAAGCTGGCCGCGAGGAAACCATCTGATCAGAGGTCAACGTCCTCAGCGACCTGTGCGACGAAACACATCACGTGCGGAAGACCTCTGATGAAATGAATCTTCTTTTGTTAGAGCGATGATCGAAACAACAGTTCTGGATTTCAAGCTCAGCAACACGTTTGATGAATACCGCGCATGGATGAATGCTCCTGAGCAGCAAGCAATGTTTGCAGAAATGGGCGTCAAAACCTTCTATATCGGAGTCTGCAAAGACGATCCCGGACGTGCGACCGTCATGTTTCAAGGCCCTGAAAATGTCCTCTACGACATCTTCAGCAATCCAGAAACCAAGCCAACTGTTGAAGCCTCAGGGCACATTTATGACGGCACAGTGGTCACCCGATGGCTCGCTTGAGCCAATCCACGGATCAGCGCTGGATCAGCACAACCGATCCAGCCTGTACCAACGTGGGGCTCCCTGGGCCGGTGGCAACGGCACCACGGCGACGGCCACCTGAAGCAACCAGTCCGCCTGCATCGGATGCTCAGCACGCCAGCAACGGATCGCCCGCCCCAGCCGGCGCCGCTTTGTTGGATCCACAGACCGTGGCCCCCAGGCCAATGAACGGCGCCCCTTGACTTCCACCACAAGCAGTTGCTCGTTCTTGTGCAGGACAAGATCAAGTTCGCCCCAGCGACAGCTCCAGTTGCGATCCAGCAGCTGCCAACCCTGCCGTTGCAGAAGCGAGGACACCAGGGTTTCCGCCTGGGCGCCGGGGGGCTGCATTTTCATCGGAATGCGATTCACACAGTTTCGAAGGATTCCCCTCTGCTCGAGCCCATTAAGGTTTCGGAGTCAGTGGTTTATCGGATGGGTTCCCGCCTGTTGTCCCTGGTTGCGGCAGCTGCTCTTGGTCTGCTGCTCGTCCTGGCTGGTCCGGCACAGGTCAGTGCTGCCATGGACGTGGCCAAACAAGTACTGATCGGCTCGGACTACTCCGGGAAGGATCTCCGCGGCGCCACGTTCAACCTCAGCAACCTGCGGGAAGCCAACCTGTCCGGATCAGACCTGAGGGGCGCATCGCTCTATGGCGCCAAGCTTCAGGACGCAGATCTGAGTGGAACGGACCTGCGGGAAGCCACCCTGGATGCAGCGGTGATGACGGGCACCAATCTCTCCAACGCCGTTCTGGAAGGAGCCTTCGCCTTCAACACCCGCTTCGTGGATGTGACCATCAGCGGCGCCGATTTCACCGACGTCCCGATGCGGGGCGATCAACTCAAGAGCCTGTGTGCCGTTGCGAACGGCACAAATCCGGTCACGGGCCGGTCCACCCGGGACAGCCTCGGCTGCGGTTGATCCGATGAGTTTCGACCCCCGCAGCCTGGACCGCCTGCGCGAGCTCGGCCGGACGCTTCCCCAAGCGTTGCCGGAACCGAAACCGCCCGTGAGCCCGAAGGCACAGCAGGTGCGCCACAAGGTTGAAACCGAGGACAACCCCGAGGAACTGTTCCGCGAACTGATGAAGGTCAGTGAGGACGGGACGGTTCCGGAACACCTCATGGCGCGGCTGAAACAACTGGAGGCCAAGCGCACCCCCCGGCCATCAACCGAAAGCCCCCCGCCAAGCTCGGCCCAGGAGCTTCCGCCACTGCCGAAGACAAACTCCGGCAAAGGAAAGAACACACGCCCCAAACCCTCCAAGGTCACACCCGGGAGTGAAGAGGAAAGTCTCTACGTGGCCTTTGGCCAGTTGCTGCTGGAGGACGACGAAGACACCCCTTGAATCCCTCCCGCTGCCGCATCCTTGCCGTGGGCAAAGTCCGCCGCAGTTGGATCAAGGACGGCATCGAGCTCTACCGCAAACGGCTTCCCGGGCTGGAGATCATCGAGATTCGAGACAGCACACCGGACAAGGAAGCGGAGTCCATCCGCTCATCGCTACGACCGAATGAGCACCTGATCGCACTGATGGAAGAGGGCGATGCTGTTGGGTCCATCCCCTTCGCCCGGCGCCTTGACCAGCTCGGCAACCAACGGCTCGCCTTCGTGATCGGTGGTGCTGACGGATTGACCAACGAACTCAAGGGCCGTGCCCACTGGCAATTGAGCCTGTCGCCGATGACCTTCCCCCATGAGCTGGCTCGTTTGATGCTGATCGAGCAGTTGTTCCGCGCCCAGGCGATCCTGCAAGGGAGCCCTTACCACCGCGCCTGAGACTGATGTTGCACGTGGTCGACAACCTGCTGCCGGCGGATCTGCTGGAGGCGCTGCGCCAGCTCTGCGTGGTTCATGGCGAGCTCAAGCAGACCCATCCCGGTGACGCCCTGTTCAGCTGGCGTGCTGACGACGACAGTTCGCGCTCGATCCATGCCCTCGAGCAGCGACAGCTGATGGAGCGTTACCTCGACGAGCATCTGCTGCCTGTCTCCAGCCCGTTCTGTGGCAAGGGTGCTGGCGTGGAGTAGTGGTGCAACGTCAACAACGATCTCGACTGGCACATCGACAAGGATGAAGTTGAAGGGCGCCGCAGCGGGGCTTATCTGCTGCCGCTGTTGTCGACGGTCTTCTATCCCCACGTCAGCTGCGCCGGTGGCGAGCTGCTGTTGGCCGACAACACCCCCATCACCTCAGGGCACAGCGGTCCGTTGCCTCAGTTCCGCTCGGTGATCTCGATCCCCCCGGTGCGCAACCGCCTGGTGCTGTTCTCCCCTGGACTGCTGCACCGGATCAATCCTCTGGAAGGAGAGCGTTACTCCGTGGCCGTGAACATCTGGGCTCAGGAACCCCTCACCACACCGGCGTCAGCGCCACCGGCTTGAACTTCTCGCTGGACAGTCGCCAGGCCCTCGAGCAGATCCGCTGCAGAGCCTCCAGGCAGGCAGTTGTGTCGCCGCTGCTGAGCCAGTCGGCCTTGATCTGCGGCAAGTCCTCCGGCAGTCGTTCCATCGGCAACTCCACCAGCAGCAGGCTGTCTGCAGCCGCTGCCCTCTGCAGAGGGCCGTCATCACTGCGCTGCCACACCCGCAGCAGCAGATCCAGGGCCAGCTCCTTGCCGAGCTGATCCGGGGCATCGCCCTCGGCCGCCACCAGAGCCTGGGACTTCCCCGCCAGCGGCAATGCCCGACGCCCCCCTTGATCGATCAACGCCAGCGCGACCAGATACGGCGAGTCAGCCATCCAATCCCAATCCAGAGACACCATCCTCACCGGAGCGAGCACACTGCGACCAATACATCAGTACTATTCAAGCAGGCTTGCTTGCCCGTGATGGACGTCCGCCACCAGCCACTTCCGCTGCAGCCCCGGCGAACCCGCCTGAGTCTTCCCCTGGCCGGCGAACGGGTGGCCGCCGGCTTCCCCTCGCCGGCCGATGACTACGTGGAGGTGGGGATCGACCTCAACGACCAGCTGATCCGCCATCCCACCAGCACATTCTTTCTGCGCGTCAGCGGCGAATCCATGCTCGGAGCCGGCATCCACGACGGTGATCTGCTGGTGGTGGATCGCAGCCTGGATCCACGGCCGGGTCGGGTGGTGGTGGCGGTACTGGACGGGGAATTCACCCTCAAACGCCTGGTCCAGCACCATGGCCGCCTGCGCTTGGAGGCCGCCAATCCCGCTTACCCACCCCTGGAGCTGCATCGATGCGGTGACGTGCAGATCTGGGGGGTGGCCATCCACGTGATCCATCCGCTCTGACATGGGCCTTGCCACCGCCCTGATCGACGGCAACAACTTCTACGCCTCCTGCGAACAGAGCCTTGACCCCAGCCTGATCGGCAAACCCGTCGTCGTGCTCTCCAACAACGACGGCTGCATCGTGGCCCGCAGTGCAGAAGCCAGGGCCCTCGGCATTGCAATGGGGACCCCCTATTTCAAGGCGCGTCAGGAGCTGGAACGCCAGAACGTGGTGGTGCGCAGTTCGAACTACGCCCTGTACGCCGACATGAGCCAGCGGATGATGAGCCTGCTGGAGATTCACTGCGAAGAGCTCGAGGTCTATTCCATCGACGAAGCCTTCGGGCGCGTCCGTCGTCCGAAGGATGGTGACCTGCAGACCTGGGGCCGATCCCTGCGAGCCCGGGTCCGCCAGGACCTGGGGCTGCCGATCGCCATCGGCCTGGGGGCCAGCAAAAGCCAGGCGAAACTGGCCAATCGCCTGGCCAAGCAAGTCCCCGCCCATGCCGGCATCTTCGATCTGGGCCACTGCGCGGATCCCGACGCCTGGCTCGAGACCATCGCAATCGAGGACGTCTGGGGCATCGGCCGCAAACTGGCGCGCTGGTGCCGGCTGCGGGGGGTGAACAACGCCCGCCTGCTGCGGGACATGCCCAGCGGTGAACTGCGGGCGAAGTGCGGTGTGGTGGGGTTGCGGCTGCAGCGGGAACTGCGCGGCCATGCCTGCCTGCCGCTGGCGCTGGCACCGTCCCCCAAACAGGAAACCTGCGTGAGCCGCAGCTTCAGCCGGCCGATCACGACCCTGGAGGAACTGCGGCAGGCCGTCGCCACCTATGTGGTGCGCGCCGCGGAAAAACTGCGCAAGCAGCACCAACGGGCTGCCGCCCTCACGGTGTACACCCGCACCAGCCCCTTCATCCCCGCGTTTTACAGCCAGGCCGCCAGCATCCGACTGGATCTGCCCAGCAACGACACCACCGTTCTGCTGGAAGCAGCGCTCCCCCTGGTGGACCGCATCTTCCGACCACACCGACAGCTGGCGAAAGCGGGGGTGCTGATGCAGCACCTGCAGGGAACCGAGCTGCTCCAGTCCCATCTTCTGGTGCCGCTGAGTGAGGCACAGCAACAACGACGGGAAGGGCTGATGCGCACCATTGATCAGCTCAATCGCCGCTATGGCCGAGGCACGGTGCAGTGGGCAGCCTGCGGGTTGCATCCGAGCTGGATGATGCGACGGGAGCGGCTGGGACGGACTGCCACCACCCGACTGAGTGATGTACCGGTGGTGCACGCCGATCGCTGAGATGCGCTCTCAGACAGCGTTCAGCCGATTCAGGGGAATGCCAAGGATGGGACAACGACGCGGACGACAACCTTGATCAAGAGCCAAACCAAGGCATGGGGAAAGAGAAAGCGATCACCTTGATCATCAGTGCACTGGCGGTGCTGGTGGGCCAACAGATCAGCGCAGGAACCATGGAAACGCCGACGGAACAACCGCAGGCCAAGGCGCGATTCCCGCAGACCGCTCTGCAGGCTGAACGGCATCGACTGACCGATGCCCCGGCCGCCGTCCTCTAAGCCTGCTGCAACAACTGGATCACCTGGTCGAGGGTGCTAAGCAGCAGCACCATCCGATCACCATGGGCATTGAGTCCCGTCTGTTCCCGCACCAGATCGGTGCTGGCCAGTGCCAGGCCGCCGGTCTCAACGAACAGCACCGGCAAGGTGCCGTCATGGCCACGCATGCCCTGAAGATCAAGGGCTTGCCGCACGGCCCGCTGGGCCTTGTCGGTGCCAAGACGCTCAACGAAGGCCGGCCAGAGATGGTTGACGGGCGTCAAGGCCGCAAAATCAAGCTGAGCGTCGGACATCAAACCGGCAACAGCGCAATCGCCTCGGCAATCATCTGCGGCGACACAGCGATGGTCTCGAGCGGATCGGCGTTATCCAGATAGGCGTCGAAGGAGGGGAAGCGCTCGACCACCGGATCAGCCCCGTCAGCAGCACAAGCCTCCACCCAGTCGCCGTCCTCCGGTTTCACCACGGCATAGGCCTGGAGAGCTTCCTCCAGATCAGCACCGTCGCCGATGCCCTCACCGTGCCAGATCGCTTCGAAGAATTCAGACATCTCAAGCGGGGAACAGACGTTGGTTGCGGTTGGCGATCGCCACCAGCGACAGCATCACCGGCACTTCCACCAGCACTCCCACCACAGTGGCGAGGGCAGCGCCGGAATTCAAGCCGAACAGGCTGATGGCCACAGCCACCGCTAGCTCAAAGAAATTGGAGGCGCCGATCATCGCGCCAGGGGCCGCGACCGTGCGTGGTTGCCCCCAGAGGCGCATCCACTGCGCCGTGAGCCAGAAAATCAGATAGGTCTGCAGGATGAGCGGGATCGCGATCAGCACGATTGCCAGGGGATTGGACAGGATCGCCTGGGCCTGCACCATGAACAGCAGCAGCACCGTGGCGATCAGAGCCGTGATCGCTAGGGGCTTGAGCTGGGCCTCCAACCGCGCAATCCGACCAGGGGACTTCAAAAACACCTGCATCAACCATCCCGTCGCCAACGGCACCACCACGAACAGCCCCACCGCCGTGATCATCGTGTCCCACGGCACCAGCACGTCACTCACCCCAAGCAATAACGCTGCAATCGGGGCAAAGGCAAACACCATGATCAGGTCGTTCACCGCCACCTGCACCAGGGTGTAGTTGGGATCCCCATCACTGAGGCGACTCCACACGAACACCATCGCGGTGCAAGGGGCCACCCCCAGCAGAATCATCCCGGCCACATACTCCTGACCCATCGCTTCCGGGATCCAGGCCGCGAACACCCCACGGATGAACAACAAGGCCAGGGCCGTCATCGTGAGGGGCTTGATCAACCAGTTCACGGCCACAGTGACCAGCAGACCCCGCGGTTGCTGGCGGATGCCACCGATGGCGGAGAAATCCACGGCCAGCATCATCGGAACGATCATTCCCCAGATCAGAACGGCGATCGGAACGTTGATGCGGGCCACCTCCAATGAGGCGATCCAGCTCGCCAGATCAGGAAAAACGCCCCCCAGAAGCACACCCACCGCAATCGCCAGAGCGATCCACAGGGAGAGATAGCGCTCGAACAGGCCCATCACCAAGACAGCACGGGAATCCATCATCCGCCCGCGGGGTTCAGGCGGACAGGACATCAACGGTCTGGAAGCCGCCGCGGCGTTGCTGATCGAGATGCTGAATGTGCTTCCTCTCGCTGTAATACAGCTCCTGGTAGTGCAACGCATCGCGGTTGAGCTCCTCGAACAGTTGCTCGATGCGGCCTTCCATGTCCACACCCTGCTGATCCGCCTGGTTGTCTTGCACCAACACGGAAATGCAGGCTTCCAAGGTCTGCAGACGCTGCCCACCCCAGGCTTCCAGCAGGTGGCGGCAGCGCTTGAAGCTCTTCTGACGCTCCAGCAATGCCGCGAGCCCACGCAACTGCTCGAGCGGTTCGGCCAGGGCGACACGCTCCAGTTCACCCGGTTCGAGCAATGGCGTCAGCCGTGACAACAGAGGGCTGTTCTCCAGCAGCAGCTGGTCCGTCAGCAGACGGGGCAGGTCCAGCCCATCTAGGCCGTCACCATCATCTTCACCACGGCTGATCGATTCCAGGCGGCCCACGCCGAGGTTGGTCTCCTCAAGTTCCGTCAGAGAGGCCCAGAGCAGACGGTGATGGGGGATCGCAAAGTCCTCCAGTTCCCGCTGGCGCAACTCCTGGCGGATCGTGCCCCTGTGGCGGGGGGCATGCAGATAAAGGCGCAGCAGATCAGCCTCACAGCGCTCCCGCTGACTGGTGTCGCCCGGCTGGTCATGCCGGCTGGATCGACCATGCCAACGCTGGCCCTTCACCTGCTGGCGCAGGTCGTCCTCCAGCTGCAGTGCCAATCGACCTTGACCGCCGCTGAGCCGTTCAGCGACCCGTTGCAGGTAATGGGTGCGCACCGCCGACTGAGGCAACTTTCCGAGCAGAGCCACCAAGGCCGAGACCGCCTGCTGGAACTGATCCGCCTTGGCAAGGTCTCGATCAGCGAGGGCCTGTTCGATCTGCCAGTCCAGCCAGAGGGGCGCCTGATCGAGCAGAGCCCGGTAATCCCCGGCGCCATGGTCCTTGAGGAACTCATCTGGATCTTTGCCGGAAGGCAGATGCAGCACCCGCAGCTCCAGTTGCCCCTGCAAGGCGAGCTGCTCCACTTCACCGATGGCGCGGTTAGCCGCACGAACCCCAGCGCCGTCCGCGTCAAAGTTGAGAACGATCCGCTTGCCGTCGGTGACGCGACAGAGCTGGGTGATCTGCTGGCTGCTGAGGGCGGTGCCCAGGGACGCCACCGCATTGGTGATCCCTGCCGCGTGCAGGGCGATGACATCGAAGTAACCCTCCACCACCACGGCACGGTCCTGCTTGCGGATGGTGTTGGTGGCCTTGTCGAGGCCGAACAGATGCTTGCCTTTCTCGAACACCTCCGTCTCTGGAGAGTTCAGGTATTTGGGCTCGCTGCCATCCAAGCTCCGGCCACCGAAGCCAATCACCCGTCCCTGACGGTCGTGAATCGGAACCATCACCCGACGGCGAAAACGGTCGTAGAAGCCATGGCCACCCTTGCGGGGGACCACCAGTCCAGCTGCCTCCAACAGCTCAGCCGAAAGGCCTTCCACCTGCTGCAGATGCTTTAAAAGGCCGTCCCATTGGTCCGGGGCGTAACCGAGACCGAATGTCTCCTGGGTGGCGAGTGTCAGGCCACGAACTTCCGTGAGGTACGCCAGGGCCTGCTCACCCGTCGGGCTGCGCAACTGGCTGCGAAACCAACCGGCAGCCAAGGCCAGGGCCCGCTGAAGCTTCTCCCGCCGGGAGAGTTGCTGCTTCAACCGCTCCTGCTGAGGACCATCAACGGTCTCGACCGGCACCTGATAACGGCGGGCCAGATCCAGCACTACATCGCTGAAACTCTGCCGCTGAAACTCCATCAGGAACTTGATGGAGTTTCCGCCCGCACCACAGGAGAAGCAGTAGTAGAACTGCTTGGCGGGAGACACCGTCATCGACGGCTTGCTGTCGTCGTGAAACGGACAGATGCCGACAAACTCCCGTCCTTTCTTTTTCAGAACGACGTGGTCGCCCACCACATCGACGATGTCCGCCCGCTCCTTGACGGCGTCGATGGTGCGGGGATGAAGGCGGGCATTGACCATGGACCCATTCTGCGAAGTCGCAGGTCGGCGTCCACCCATCAGGAGCACCAGCGCAACCATGGATGAACAGACGTCGACCTGGTGGCAGCGCCAGGAGATGCAGGGAGCGAGGGCCCTGGTTCTGAGCTCTCTTGCCTTCAGCCTGATGACGGTGTGCGTCAAACAACTGGGAGGACGAATTCCCGTCAGCGAGATCGTGCTGGTTCGATCCGTTGTGAGCATTGCCCTGACGGGAACAGCCATGGCGGTTGGAGGGATCAAACCCCTGGGGAACAACCGACGCCTGCTGCTGCTACGCGGCATCTGTGGAAGCGTTGCCCTGCTGTGCTTCTTCGAGGCGATCACTGCATTACCGCTGGCATCAGCCACGGTCCTGCAGTACACCTACCCAACATTCACTGCAGCGGCGGCCTGGCTATTGCTGGGGGAACGGCTGCGCCGTCGCATTGGCTTGGCCGTGCTGCTGGGCTTGCTCGGGGTGGTGTTTGTGATCCAACCGGAATGGCTGGGCGCAGGCCAGAACGGGCTGGCGTTACGCCCAGGGCTGACAGCCCTGGGCGGAGCTTTATTTACAGCTCTGGCATATGTATGCGTCCGACGCTTATCGGCCAAGGAACACCCCTTGGTGATCATTCTCTATTTCCCTGTGGTCTCGATTCCCCTCACGCTGCCGATGGTTCTGCACATCGGGGTCTGGCCTTCAGCGGTGGATTGGATCTGGTTGCTCGGAGTCGGTGTGCTGACTCAACTCGGCCAGATCTGGGTGACCAAGGGGCTGAGCTGTCTGCCAGCGGCGAGGGCGACGTCGCTGAATTACGTCCAGGTGTTGTTCGCTGCTAGCTGGGGGTGGATCTGGTTCAACGAATCAATTACGGCATTCACATGTGGTGGTGCAGCGCTTGTGCTGGGTGCATCCTTTATCAGCCTCTCCAGCCGTCAGGCCTGATCAGATCAGCTCGTGGGCAAGCCGAGGGGGTAGAGCAGCCAACGCTGGGCTTCGCCACCATTGCTTACTGCAGGCCTGGCAAGACTCCACCCTTCTCCGTGCGACCCGCGCTGGAGGTAGAGATCAAAGGCACTGTCCACACGGACGCTGTCCCGAGGTAACTGCCAGTCAAAACTGCCTTCTAAATGCACGAAACGCTCGCCCTCCACCTTGAGGACCTCTTGATGGTCGACGCGAACCCGGCTGACGGCAGGAGCAGAGGCCACAGGTTGCAAGTCAAGACTTTGTGCAATGGAGACCTGGGTCGTCTGGATCTGTGACTGCAAGGCCTCAATGACAATGGCGCGGGGCGGCTCATTGCGAAGGGTGCAGGACGACAGGGTTACGACGATCAAGAGCCCTGACACAACAGTCAAGAGCTGGCGTATCATCCGAGATAGGGACTGAATCGGTTGCATCAACCACCTTCTAGTGAGGCAACATCACCCTGCTGGCTGAGCAGACCAAGGGAGGAACTGGATGAGACATCAGACAGCTCTGAGTTGCTGGACTTGGCTGAGGAAATCACTGAAATCGCGATCGCCAAAACACCGGTTGTAGCAGCACGCGGCAACGTAAGAATCGGATCAATCGCTAAGAGAAGAACTAAAACAGGCGGGATCGGTACTTGGAAATAAGAGAGCGCGACAGCAATCGTCGGAACAGTGGCAACACCAGTCAACCCAGCAGCCGAAATCCCTGTAAAAGCGCCAAGGAAAATGACCTCCAAAAAACGCACAGGTGTAAGACCCACATCGTAAAGATTGAGAGCAAAGACAATCGCGATGACGTTGTAAGTAACATTACCCAAACGAGCGATTAACAGGCTGAGAGAAGCTGATGCTTCAACTTCGGATTCATCACGCCCCATCCCCTTGAGGGTCTCAAACATCAGTGGATATGCCGTCATACTGCTGCCAGTGGAAAGACTGAGAAGAAAGACAGAGTCCACAGGATTTGCATCAGTCGTCGCTCGCTCACGCGTAGATGTGAAACGACGAAAAACAAGCCTTGAGATACCAAGAGAGGCAATTGCCGTCAGGAAAACACAGATTGTAAAGTTTAAAAGCGCAACAACAATCTCAGCGTTGATAGTAGAAACAGCGCCAGAGATCAGACAGATAAGAACAAGAGGAGCAAGATTTAGCACAATGCTTAAAACCTGCACTGACGTAGTGTTAACACTGCGAAGAAGCGAAAGCAGTGGTTGGGTTAGACCAGGATTCAACCTGGACATAGCCAAACCAGCCAAAACCGATCCACTTATTACTCTCAGTGTCTGACCAGCAGATGCATCAGCCAGAATATTGCTGGGAACAATTTTTGCGATCCAGAAGTCGCTAGAGATTGATGAAGCTGCGACATCTCCCCCTACGCGAATATCAGTCGTATCAAGCATGAAACGACCAATTGATAGTTTTCCATCCGGTGACAAAACTCCAGGCGCCTGATAGATAGAAAGAAGAAGTGCCAGCAAAGATGCGAGGAGAATCGTCAGCGTCAAGGAAATCACAAAACGACTGGAGAAGCGCAACCGGCGCTGAGCCGACCGATTGTCTTCATTAAAAATATTAGCAATTGAAATCATGACGGCAGACAACACAAGCGGAATCGCCGGGAAAGCAATGAGTTGAACCATTGCCAATCCAACGTCATTTAAACCAGAAGCAAGCTGTGTTGGTATAACTCTTCCGAAAACAATTGAAAACGGAAGTATATAAAGGAAGAAATTGCGAGGTTTTCGAAGTGCCGGGAGAATCGAGAACACCCGATCAAGAAATGACATGGAATCCTGAGATGTCTGCATAATGATCAAGATACTGGCTGGTAATAAGCTTGATATTCATTGAGGATGCGTTCGTCAGACTTGACCTCACCCCACTCTCGACGAATAAAGACATCAAGAAAGTCCGAAAATCCTATGTAGCCCTTCTCGGAAAGATAAATAGATTTTCGATCAATAATATCGTCAAAAAGAACAGGGACGTATTTAAGCGATAAATCAGGATCTTTATAAACAATTGGCTTGATCTCAGTGGCATCACGATAAATTGCATCGATAGCTGATTTTTTGGTTTTGGGGTCAACAGCCAACAAAGCCTTCTGAGCATCCTCCCAGTTTTTGTAGCCAACAAATTTACAGTTTGGGAAGTTAACTTTCGCCTCAGTTTCCCAAGTTGAGTTTTCAATAGAACCAATGCGGATATTTGAAGTTTTCAACGCATCGCCAAAACCATCATCTTCCGGATCGACTCCTAGACTAGAAATAAACTTTCGATCTGCGAGGAGAGCATGACGGAAGCTCAAATACTGGACAGGAAATGCGTCAAATAATCGATTATAAGTGAGACCCAGCTTGCCGATCGCTAGATCAAAATCGTCAGCACCAACACGCTCTACAAGTGAATTAAAGCTTTTTGATTCTCTATCAAATTGAAGATCAACGCCAAGCTTGTCAGCAAGTTCGCGGGCCAGCTCTACATCATATCCTTGCAGTTTTTCTGTTTTTTTATCGATATAGTATGCGGGAGGCGTATTGTATGGTGGCAATCCGACTTTTAAATATCCACGTTGTTGAATCGAATTTATGAAACTATTTTCAGCAGCCAAAGCCGGCAATGCCTGCAATAATGCTACGGTCAAGGTGAAAGCAATTAGATGCCTTACGAATGCTTTTGGCCATTTAGGCGACATCAATAGAGCTAGGAAATGGTCATTATAATGATAGGCGAGAATAAGCCTATTGACAATCTGCTAGCTGACGTCAAAAAGAAAAATATTAAAATATTGCTTTGGATTCAAGCAGCGTGTCTGAACGCAACCCAAGACGTAGTGACTGAACTGCTAAGAGATCAACCAGTGAAAGATTACCCAGGTTGACCGATGCACCATAACGTTTAATCAAAAAGGTCTGAACAGACTTGATTGGTGCCTCAAACAGTAGAGAGTTGATGGGAAGTGAATTGCTTATGGAATCAAGCATGACCGCGTTGACATCGCCACCAGTAGAAACATATCCCGAGCGACCCGACTCACGTGATTCAAGTACCACTAAGGAAGCCCCTGCATCTGATGAGAGCTCACAATGGGCAAGCCATTGTGATGGAGCAAGGGCCTGGGAGGGGTCTGAGGATTTCCTCCCCACTTCACTCATAACGTAATAGTCTGAAGAAAGTTGCTTAATATAGGACGCATACAACGAGTCATCAATATCAATTGTGCCTCGACTAAGTTCAACATATTGCAGTCCATATTGTTCAATTTTTTTCACAAAGCCCGCAAAGCCATGATGATGAATCATATACTCAAAAAAAGTGCCACCAAGTAGAGGCTTAATCCCAAATCGTTCACAGATTTCCTTCTTCGACTCAAACTCAGGATCTATCAAAGCACTTCCCCAACCAAATTTTATAAAGTCGATAAATTTATGATAGGAAGACACATAGGCCTCAAAAATTACAAACGGAGTTCCAACATCTAATATATGATTGAGTGAATGCATAGAAACACCATATTGATTATTAAGCGCAATGGAAGGACTAGATTTTTCCACTTGACTCAATCTCGTTAAACTTAGCATTAGCCTCAAGAATGTTAGCTGTTAACAACGCGACGCAAACAATGCCAACAATACCAAACATGATCGCAAGGACTTTCCCAAGAGATGTTGTAGGTGTAACATCACCATACCCAATCGTGGTCATCGTGACAATAGAAAACCAAAAAGCTCGTACAATGGATCCAAAATGCGCAGAGTCATTAGATCTTTCAAGAAGATAAATGCAAAATGCCATCACATATGTCACAATCGACAATAAAACAAGCGGGAAGAAGGTGTATGCAGGGGAATCAAAAATAATGAACCTAACTCTCATCAAAACCAGCCTAAAACTTGAAAAATAAATAGATATTAGCGCTTTGAAGACATAAACACCAATGACAACAAAAGAGTCATTAGAAAACAGATCGGTAAGCAGAATCAAGACTACGCATAAATCGACCAAGGCATATCTCGAAAGTGCGCTATAAACAAGGCCCTTTAGAGAGTAATCCATTTGAGCCCATGAGTTGGCAAGTTTGCCGATATAGTCACTAATGAAGAAAAGTTCAATAATATTGAGAGTAAAGCGTAAAAATATTTGACCTGATGGAGTGTCAAATGTTGGCTCAGTCGTCAATGCAATTTGAGCAAAGAGGGTAATAATGACGCTATTCAAAAGCAGTGAATAAGATCGGCCTGGAAGACGACCGCTATAGTCACCGAAGTACCAATCATCAGTCTCTCGATATGACATCGTTAAAGGACACCTCTCTTCACAATAAATAGGCGAAGAATAGACCATGAGCCGATAGTAACTTTGAGGGCTGCAACGATATTCAATAGTGGAATATAAATTGTAGGTGGAACTGTGGCGAAGACAGACTGTGGAAGTAAGAAAGAGCTAAAAGTTGCGAGTGCAACCAGCATAAAAACAATAACGGCTACTTTTTCAAGAGCAGGAGAATTACTACCAAAGTAAAACGCCTCAACCTTTTGAATTCGTCCAGTAATCATCAAAATAGTAATCGATGTTGCACCAGCAACTCCTGAGGCAAAGCCACCTCCAGGAGTTAAATGACCTTTGACTGCAAGATCAATCGCTAGAAAGCAGCTTAGTAATGCAGCGAAATCGAGCAGTACTCGGATAACTTGATCATTAATACCAACAAATTTTTCCTCTGAATCTTCTGCATGAAGTAGGATTTTTACTCCAAGACCTGCAATTGTAAATACGGTCACTTCTCCAATCGTATCAAAAAGTCTTGTACCCAAAATGACAGAAGTCACTGCGTTTGGAATCTGCGTATATTGTGAAAGATATTCAACAATCTGCTCTGTGTCTCGCGCAACTGAATCGTCTCGCGTGAATAAGATCATCAGCATCACGGCTGTGATTGCTACGAGATAGACAGTTGACTTTGCTACTTCTGAAGAAAGCGTAAATTGTCTTGGTGTTTTGCTCGAAGTCATGGTCGAGAAGGTAATAAACAAAGAGTAATTTTATCTTCCAGAAATTTACTAGAGTCTGTCAGAGTGACATCATCGAGTAAAGATTGGACTTCAAAGAAACAGGTGGAATTGTGAATCAATGCATGAGGTGAACCTGATGACTTGGCTGAAGAAAGAAAAACCAAATTATCTGCGCAAGAATCTGTGAAGACCTCTGACTGGTATTCAATTTTTAAATGCAGTTCGTCAAAAATTAACTTCAAGCAATCTTTTATATTTTTGTGCGGAGGATTATTTGTATCGACGATAATTACAATTGTATAGCAAGAGCGTATTGTAACAATATAAATCAGCGAGGACAGTAGAGTCCCTACCATAACTTCGGTGAGTGCAACGTCAGGTGCACCAATTAATGCATAAATCAAAGCAGCAATGCTACCCAAAAATGATCTATAAATTAAACTGTTTATTGGAGATTGTGATTGAATTAGAAGGATGCCAAGTATGGGAAGTAGAAGCTCGAACGGAAGGAGCAGAGCTGTACTTAGAAAATCAATCATCATTAACGATTAGAGATGTTACCAATAATGTAACTAAAAACAGTATTCCAAAGTGATAAAGAGATTGCCGTTACTAAAAAAATAGGCCAATATTGCGGAGCACGAATCAACAAGGCCAGAAGAATTAGGAGTGAACCAACACTATCTGAAACTGTAAGAGTATGTAGCTTATAAAATATTGAATGTTCTCGATTAACAATAGGCAATGTGCCCCATAGCCAAAAAATTAAGCCGATAAAAAGAATTGCGAATGAAAGTAGATTTAACATTTAGATTTTCAACTCCAAAAGAGAAAGAATCAACATGCCAGCATCACCAACAATAAGAATGAAGGCACCAATACAACCAATCATCCAATCACCTCTGAAGATACCTGCTGCAATAACAATAAAAGCAAGTTTACTGCCAAAACTTGAAGCATAAGCTATTCTTTCAGGAGTATTAGTCGTCCTTGAAATAGCAACAACTGGAATCATACTGATCAACAGCATCATATAAATGATGCTGTATTCAATAATCTCGAGGGGTACGAGATCAATATTTTTCATAACGTATCCCTCACATTCTGATCATAATCCGATTGTGACGAACCAACTAGATGGACTCTCCACTGATCAATGTCAATCCTGCGTAAAACAAGAGACATTGGGGTAAAAGTGATTCGAAATAAATCCAAGAACTCGGCAAATCTAGAACCATTTCGTGTTCTAGAACTAACCTTCTCATGAACAAATAGATCAATGGGATGTTGAATCAGAATCAATTGAATACTTTCTTTCAGCATATCAAATGGAAGACGCAATGTCAGCAAGAGCTCAGGAATTAAAGCCTTGAGTTGAAGTTTACGAAAATCACCAAATGGGATCAATACGCAAACAACGAGGCCAAAAATGATATTACTTGATTCAAAGCTTGAGGTCACTAGACACCAACATAAAAGTCGGAAAAGCAACAGAATAGAAAGTCGAATAAAATTGGTCATCAGATTTTTAGGTATAGAAGGTTGGCAAGTAGCAAGGCTGCAACAAGGAACGGTGCACCAACGAGATCAAGTGTGCGAGTGATAGGCTTTACAAATTCGTCGGCTTGAATTCCGACCACTGATATAAACAGAATCCCACCAAGAATGGCTGAAACAATTGCTGAGCGAATTGATGGGGTTGAATATAAAGTAGTATCAACAAAAGAAAAGTATATAAGAGAAATTATTGATACCAACAAGATCCATAGCCTGGGAGTCGACAGCACATCAATTATGTTAAGGCTAATTCGTCTAAGTGCCAAAACAGTCTGAGGCTGTTGATGGTCAATAAAATTAGAAACTCTATCAAAAATCAAGCGAGCATAAACGGTTGATGTTAATAAAGCAGCCGTTGTGTAAATGATCTTAGCTTCATAGGGTAAATCTGTTTTAACCCAATTCTTGGTAATGAAACCGCTTAAATATGGAAAGCCCATGATCGAAAGACTTGCGACAACAAACACAATCACACGGATGAACTCCTCCACTGGAAGAGATGGGACATTCTCCAATTGATTGTGTAAGTGGCTGACGCTGTCGTCACTCAGTTTAGAGCGATCTTTGGTGTGAAGAGTTGAGAAGAGAAGTGCTTTGCAAATTCCATGTTGCATGGCATATGCACAAGCATATGTGGGTGAAAGTATTGCAATTCCAAGTTGTGAAACAGAGCTCCACCCCAAAGCACGACCACTCTCTCGTTCAAAAACCGCATAAATTGCCGCCACAACAGCACTGACGACACCGATAACAACCATTGAGTCACCGATCGGAATCAGAATCTGACTCATGCGTGCAATCGGAGCAATGCCGGCACAGGTCACACAACCCGACAGAACAGCAGAGGATTGACAGTTAGCGTGTGAATAGATGTTTGGGACCCACAAACCACACAAAAAGACTCCTGATTTTGTGAGAAGCCCCGCAACGATCAAACACAAAGCCGTTTCAGGGGCTCGAACAAGATCAGTCAACAAAAAAGACCCTGTGTATGTAAAAGCCTGCACAACACCAATGAGGTAGATCAGCATTGCAAGGCCTCCGCCTATCAAGTACTGAAAAGCATGGAAAAGTGATTTTTTATCACTACGATCGGCAATCAATAAAAATGCAGCGAACCCAACCAATTCGAGAGCAATAAACATGCTAACGAGATCAACTGTGCTGAAGGCAATCAACAATGCAGTGAAAAGAACCAAGCAGACTTGATAAAAGTAGTGAGAGAATCGCCGATAAAAAAGACCAAAGCAGATTAATAGTGTGATCGAGCTTCCGAAGACGAGCGGAAACGTATACAAATCAATAGAGAATTGAATACCTCCTTCACCAACCAAAGTGAAGACGTAAGAGACTCCGGAACCGATCAGGTTTTGAGACAGGAAGGCATACGCAAGAAGCATCGCCACACTTACTGGGAAAACAATTCTGGGAAGAACACATCCCAAAAAACCCAGCGCTGCAGGCAAAAAAATCAAAGCCGGCAAAAGAATTTGAGAATCCATCACTTCTCTAGGTTCCTATAGCGAAGCATTGGGGATTGACGCCCCAAACGCAAAGCAATCGCACAGAGCAAAGCCTGCGTTGCAAAACCAATCACAATGGCAGTCAGAATAATTGCTTGTGGGTAAGGATCCGAATACTGGCTGTAGCGACTCTCTGCAACAATCGGAGTTTGCGCTCCGCCAGAGGCGGCGATCAAAACAAAAATGCTGATTGTCGCAGTGTCAATGACGTCGAGGGAAAAAAGTGAGCGCAGAATCGATTTTGAATTCAACAATCCGAAACAGCCAATGATGATCAAGGCGACCATCGGAATAAGTCTTATTTTTTCAGGAGTTAATTCCATCATGGTGGAGCCGTTCTCCCATTTTAGGTCTTGGCCTTCAAGCGTCAAGCTTCAGCAAGCACTTGTTAACCTGAAGCTCAATTAAAACCCGATTCGACACGTTTACGATCCATTGATTGAGTTCAAGCAATGATTGGCTGGCTGAAGGGTGAGATCCAGCATCGGGACCAACGCAGGTCACGCAACCTTGTTCTGATTGGTTGTGGCGGCATCGGCTACGAGGTTTATCTCGTTCAACGGGACTGGCAAACTCTGTCAACTGGAAAAGTCCATGAATTCTGGATTCATCAAGTGGTCAGTGCTGACAGCCTTCAACTGTTCGGATTTCTGCAAGTGGCTGAACGGGACCTGTTCAGGGAGCTGATCCAAGTGAGCGGTGTGGGGCCTCAGGCCGGATTGTCCTTACTCGATGCCTGTAAGCCAAACGAACTTGTAAGGGCTCTGGTCCACTCCGACATCAACACCCTCTGCAGAGCAAAAGGAGTGGGCAAACGAACCGCTGAACGTCTTGCTCTGGAGCTACGCACTCGGCTGGTGGACAGCGATGGTTCCATCGATCCAGATCTCAATCAGGTGGATTCTGTTCCTCCTGACCTCATCGCAACACTGGAGACCCTCGGCTACGAAACCCATGAGATCCAAAGCGCGCTGCAACGACTGAGCAGCATCGGAGGTCCCCAGGACGGTGATGACGATGACGCCTGGCTGAGGGCTTGCATCAAGCTTATGTCTTTTTTGGGACCATGACCGGGTAAGGTGGTTGTTTGCACTGACAGGGCTGCACCCCGCGCATGTCGCTTGATACCACCGAGAAGCAACAGCTGATCAACACTCACCAAACCCACGGCACCGACACCGGTTCCGCGGAGGTCCAGGTCGCCATGCTGAGCGAGCGGATCAACCGTCTCAGCAGCCACCTCCAGAACAACATCCACGACTTCTCCTCGCGCCAGGGGTTGCTGAAGATGATTGGTCGGCGTAAGCGCCTGCTGAGCTACATGCGTAACAAGAGCGAGCAGCGGTACACCGAGATCATCGCCAAACTGGGCATCCGCGGCTGATCGAGCGCACCATGCCTGAGGACCGTCAGTCACTGCCCTTTGAGCCCAAGGGTTCCAAAAAGGGTGGTTCCAAAGGCGACGGAAACGACCCAGCCATCCGCCAGGAGGCCATTCCCCGTTATGTCGCTGACAGGATGGCTCGTCGTGTGGCGGTGTTCACAGGTTTGCCGACTGTTGCCGGCATGGGCGTTTTTGTTGGCAGCTATCTGCTCATCACCAAGGGTATCGCTGACATCGCGCCCGGGCTGACTTTGGCGGGTTCCGGCTTCTTTTTTCTACTCGGGCTGGTGGGGCTGAGTTTTGGGGTGCTGAGCTCCAGCTGGGATCAACAGCCCGGTTCGCTGCTTGGTATGGAGAATCTCAAACCCAACGTTCAACGGATGCGCCAGTCGATCAAAGCTCAGAAACAACAGAACAAGTCCGACTGATCAACCCAGCACCATGGGCTCTGAATGACGGGCCGTGAAGGCCTGCGTCTTCAGGGCTTGCAGCGCAGCTTCCGCGTCCTTGACGCAGAACTGAGAACCCAGCCGGACATAGCGAACTGATTGACCCTCGCGAACCGCTGCAATAACGGGCACCTTGACGCCAAGTTCCTCACGCTCAGGTCGATATTGCGTCAAGCACTCCCTCAACTTGTGTTGGATGGCGATGTCGCTGGCCTGCTGAGAGGAGAGTTCGACGAGAAGAACAGCGAGGTCGTCAATGACCCGGCAGTCATCAATGATCAACTGCACGCGATCATCCCGGCGATCGACGCCTGCCCAGACGAGAAGACGCGCCTCTGTCATCAGATGGTCCGCCAGTCGGGCATAACTCTTGGGAAACACCACGGCTTCGCAACTGCCCGAGAGATCCTCCAGCTGAAGGATCGCCATTCGGTCCCCCTTGCGGGTGGTGACCTGACGCAACTCAGTGATCATCGTGACGGCACTGACCTTGGCTTTGTCCGGTTGCTCCTCAAGCGCCCCCAGGCCGATGGGTGCGAGGAGTCGAGCACTGGGAGTGAGTTGCTTGAGCGGATGGTCAGACAGATAAAATCCAAATAACTCTTTTTCCAACTTGAGCTTCTCGGCTGGGCCGTAATCCGCCACCGGAGCGGCCTTGGGAGCGAGGCTGAGATCAGAGGCGCCGTCCTCATCGTTCGGAGCTGCCATCAGGTCAAACAGGTTGCCCTGGCCACTGTCACGGTCCTTGGCCCTCGACGAAGCCCAGTCGAGGAGAAGATCGAGATCAGCCATCAACTGGGCTCGGTTGGCGGCTGGATCCATGGAATCCAAGGCACCGCAGTGAATCAGAGATTCCAGTCCGCGGCGGTTGAGCACCGAGGAAGGGATCCGATCACAAAGATCCGGGAGAGAACGGAACGGGCCATCGATATCCCGTGAACGAATCAACTGACGGATGGCCCCATCACCAAGGTTTCGAACAGCGGACAAACCGAAGAGGATGCGATCGCCGTTCGGAGTGAAATCTGTGCGGGAGGCATTGACGTCCGGTGGCATCACCTCGATGCCCATGGCATTGCAATTGGCGATGTAACGCTGCACCTTGTCGGCTGCGCCGGCATTCACCGTGAGCAGGGCGGCCATGTAAGCGACGGGGTAATGCGCTTTCAGATAGGCCGTTTGATAGGTGACGGCGCCATAGGCCGTGGAATGGCTCTTGTTGAAACAGTATTCAGCGAACAACACCATCTGATCAAACAGTTCATCCGAGACCGCCTCGTCCACACCCCGCTCGGCAGCACCCTTCACGAAGATGCCGCGATGTTTCTGCATCTCCGCCACTTTTTTCTTGCCCATCGCCCGCCGGAGCAGATCTGCCTGGCCGAGGGAATAACCGGCGAGGTCCTGGGCAATGCGCATGATCTGCTCCTGGTAGACCATGATTCCGTAGGTTTCACTCAGAATTGGTTCCAGAATCGTGTGGGCGAAGTCAATGGCTTCGCGGCCATGTTTGCGGTTGATGAATTTGGGAATCAGGCCGGCATCCAAAGGACCAGGTCGATACAGCGCCAGGATTGATGAAATGTCCTCCAGGGAAGACGGCTTCAGATCACGGACGATCTGTCGCATGCCACTGGACTCCAGCTGGAAGATGCCTTCCAGATCCCCACGGGCCAACAATGCGAAGGTGTCGGCATCCTCAGCCGGGAGCTTGTCGGGATCCAGCCGCGTTCCGCTGCTGACTTCCACCAATTCCAGGGTTTTATCAATCATCGTGAGATTCTTGAGGCCCAGAAAGTCCATCTTCAACAGACCCATGGATTCCACGTCTTCCATGAAGTACTGCGTGATCACCTGACCATCGTTGTTGCGCTGCAATGGCACCAATTCATCCAATGGATCAGCAGCAATCACCACACCCGCTGCATGCACACCAAAGGTTTTATTGGTTCCCTCGATGCGCATGGCCATATCCACCCAGCGCTTAACAACAGGGTCGGATTCGTATTTCTCACGAAATTCCGGCGTTGGTGACTCCTCACCAATCATGGCCTTCAATTTGGCGGGCTTTCCACGGACAACAGGAATCAATTTCGCCAGCCGGTCGGCATCGCCGTAGGGAATGTCCAACACCCTGGCCACATCCTTCAGCACCGCCTTGGACGTCATCCTGTTGAAGGTGATGATCTGGGCCACTTTGTCGTCGCCATAGCGTTCCGTGACGTAATCAATCACTTCACCACGGCGTTCAATGCAGAAGTCGGTATCAATATCCGGCATGGATTTGCGTTCCGGATTGAGGAAACGTTCAAACAACAATCCGTTGGTCACCGGATCAATGTTGGTAATGCCAAGGGCATAAGCCACAAGGGATCCCGCCGCCGAACCTCGGCCGGGCCCCACTGGAATCTTTTGTTCACGCGCGAAACGGATGTAATCCCACACCACAAGGAAGTAGGTGGGGAAACCCATCTGTTCCATGATTTTGAGCTCATGGGCCATCCGCTCGGCGTAGTTCTCCGGAATGGATGCATCGGAGGACAGCTCGAGTCTCTCCCGCAAACCTCGCTCTGTGACCTCTCGCAGGTAGGTCACCGCAGTATGTCCCTCAGGAATGGGAAAGCGAGGCATCTGGTAGTGGCCGAGGATGTCGTAGTCCTCAACTTTCTCGGCAACAGCCACGGTGTTGGCGATGGCTTGACGCACAACATCAGGCTCAAGATGATCCACGAAGAGTCGGTTCATCTCCTCTTCGGTCTTGATGTATTCCGTGCCGGTGTAACGAAGTCGTTTCTCGTCGCTGATGAGTTTGCCCGTGAGCACGCAAAGCAAGGCATCGTGCGCCTCCACATCCTGCTTGCTCAGGTAATGAGCATCGTTGGTGGCCACCAATTGGATGCCGAGTTCCTGGGCAATGCGCACCAGTTCAACGTTGACAATCCTGTCTTCAGGAGAGCCATGATCCTGAATTTCGAGATAGAAATCTTCCCCGAAAACCTCCTGATACCAACGGGCCACATTGCGGGCAACATCCGGCCGGCCCCGCAGGATCGCCTGCGGCAATTCTCCACCGAGACAGGCGGTGGAGATGATCAATCCTTCCCTGTACCTCTTGAGAAGATGCTTATCAATGCAGGCGCGCGAGAAAATTCCCCGCCCCCGCATTCCCCGCAGATGGCTGATGCTCGTCAGCTTCACCAGGTTGCGGTAGCCGACTGCATTCTTGGCAAGAACAACCAGGTGGTAGCGCTTCTCTTTCTTCGGCTGAGGATCATCGATGGATCCATTGATCACATACATCTCATTGCCGATGATCGGCTTGAGATCGGAGCCCTTGCATAGTTTCAGCAGCTCGATGGCGCCATACATCACCCCGTGATCCGTCAGGGCAATGGCAGGCATGCCCAGTTCCTTGGCGCGCTCCACCATGGCCGGAAGCTGCGATGCGCCATCCAGCAGGCTGTAATCGCTGTGGTTGTGGAGCGGAACGAATGCCATAGTCCCAGCCTAGGACCTAACGCAAGATCAAGCGTGCGACCAATGACTGGGGCACCAGATGTGGTGGGTCAGGGGACCAAAGAGGCCTCAGGGCGTTGCGCGAACACATCAGCAGCCTGTTCGTACTGGTGAGCCACCTGCAGCAGACGCGCCTCGTCGAGCACATTGCCGATCAGCTGCATCCCGATCGGCAAGCCAGCAGTACTGAATCCACAGGGAACACTGATCGCCGGGAGACCTGCCAGGTTCACCGGAATCGTGAGCAGGTCTGCCAGATACATCGCCAGCGGGTCATCGGCATGGGCACCCGCCTTGAACGCCGGCGACGGCGCCGTAGGGGTCAGGAGAACATCCACCTTCTGGAACGCAGCATCGAAATCGCGTCGAATCAGCGTGCGAACCTGCTGGGCCTTGCGGTAGTAGGCGTCCACATAACCGGCCGAAAGGGCATAAGTCCCGATCAGGATCCGCCGCTGCACTTCCGCGCCAAAACCTTCTGCACGGCTTCGGGCCGTCATTGACGCCAGGCTCTCGGCGTCCTCAGCACGGAAGCCGTACTTCACACCGTCGTAACGCGCCAGGTTGGCCGAGGCCTCCGACGGAGCGATGACGTAGTAAGTGGCGATGCCGTCGTTGAAGCGTGGACAGCTCACATCCACCAGTTCGGCACCGAGGGCCTCCAGTTGGGCTGCAGATGCCTGCACCGAAGCCTTGACCTCAGCGTCCAGTCCTTCCGCTTTAAAGCATTCCCGGATCACACCGACCCTCAGCCCCTTGATCGATGCAGCCAGACCAGCGCTGTAATCGGGAACATCCGCTGTCAAACAGGTGGAATCACGTTGGTCGTGACCGGCAATCACCTGAAGCAGCTCAGCCGCATCCGCCACACAGCCGGCAAAGGGACCGACCTGATCCAGGGAACTGGCAAAAGCGACCAGTCCCCAGCGACTGACCCTGCCGTAGGTGGGTTTCAAGCCCACAACACCACAGAACGATGCCGGCTGGCGGATCGAACCACCGGTGTCTGAGCCCAGGGAGGCAAGACAACTGCCCGATGCCACGGCCGCAGCACTACCACCGGAGCTGCCACCGGGAACGTGCTCGATGTTCCATGGGTTTTTGGTGGCACCAAAGGCCGATGTCTCGGTGGAACCGCCCATGGCAAATTCATCGAGATTGGTTTTGCCCACCAACACCGCTCCAGCGCCCCAGAGCCGATCCGTCACTGTGGACTCGTAAGGTGGCACGAACTGTTCAAGCATGCGGCTCGAGCAGGTGGTGCGGACACCGCGGGTGCAGAGGTTGTCCTTGATCGCCAGCGGCAGACCCGCCAGCGGACCGAGGTCCTCACCGGCAGCACGGGCCTGATCAACACGATCGGCGTCAGCGCGGGCCCGTTCAGCTGTGACCTCCACAAAGGCGTTGAGCGACGGCTCTGACCGCTCCAAACGCTGCAGATGCTCATCCACCAGCTCTCTGGATGAGACTTCACCAGCCTGCAGTCGCTGACGCCACGCGCTGATCGTCATGAAACTGCGATCTGTTGCAGGAGCGACGCTATCAGCCGCGGGATCACCCCTCGGCAGCGATGGTCAATGGTTCGCTGCGACGGGTGCGCAGCAGGGTGTGACGAATGGACTGGGGCTGCTCTGAACCCACATCCTCAAGAAAGGTGGCGAGCTCAGCTTCCAGTCCCTTACGGGTCAGGAAAGGACCGAACCAGTACGTCACATCGGGCCCGGTGGTCTCAACACGGGCCCACCAAGCAATTCCGACACCATTGGCGAGGCTGCGCAGCGGCCGGATCAAAGGGCTCATGGAGCTCATGTGTTGTAGGGGCATTTTGCACCGACCAGGCCAAATAACACGGTCAACTCAGGGAGAAAGCTGGATGCTCTGATCAAACTCGCGTCCTGCATCGAGATCTCGTCGTTCAAGGTCCAGTTCGATGCGCTCCTCAGGCTGCGTCGTTTCAACCTGTGGTGCTGGCGTGCCGTCCTCGCGCTGACCGGCCATCCGCGCCCGCTGAATCGGCGGCGACGGAGCCTGACCATGAATGTCCTTCATCCAGTTGCGACGGGCCACCTCGTACACGCACAGCGCCGTTGCCACAGATGCATTCAGGCTTGGCGTGACGCCCCGCAGCGGAATCCGTACCAACTGGTCGCAGTGGCGGCGTGTCAGCAGGGATAACCCCTGATCCTCCGAACCGGTCACCAGCACCAGCGGCCCACTCAGATCCACATCAGGCAGGGTCACATCGCCCTCACCTGCCAGGCCAATCACCCGATAGCCGGCATCCTTGAGCTTCTCGAGAGAGCGGTTGAGGTTGACCACCCGCGCCACCGGGAGGTGTTCAAGGGCGCCAGCAGCCACCTTCGCCGCCGACCCCGTCAGACCGGCACTGCGTCGTTGGGGCAACACCACGCCATGGGCTCCCATGGCCTCAGCCGAACGGACCACAGCACCGAGGTTGTGGGGATCCGTGACGCCATCGAGGGCCAGCAGCAACGGCGGTTCCCCCAGATCGGAGCAGCCTTCAATCAGGCTCTCCAGATCGATTGTTTCAGCTGCCGCTGTCTGCAGGGCAATGCCCTGGTGCACTGAGCCTCCGGCGATCTGGCCCAGACGGGCCCAGGTGACCTCCTCCACCAGCACACCGGAAGCCTTGGCATCGCGAAGCAGTTGCAGAAACTTGGCGGCACTGCGCATCTCCGGGGTGCACCAGATGCGATGGATCGGTCGACCGGCTTCCAGGGCCGCGAGTGCTGAATGACGACCCCAGACCAGATCATCAGCTGGCGGCGTGGCAGCAGCCGCCTCCCCCTCAGGCTTGCGCGGAGCACGATCCCTGAATGGAAGCCGCGAGCGCTCCCGTTGAAAGGACGGACGCCGGTCACCCCGCCGGTCCCCCTGTGCTTCATCCCGACGATCAAAACGACGATCCATGCGACGCCCATCGGAACGTCCATCGGAACGGTCGTCACGGGGGGGATCACGACGATCGCTGTAAGGGCGTTGATCGTCCCGACGCCCCTCCCGACGCGCGGGGCGCTCAGGACGCCGGTCTGCCATGAAACGTCCACGGCCTCCACGGTCGCCCCGATCAGGACGGGCGCGCTGCTCTTCATCGGAGCGACCCCGGCGACGGTCGTCCATGCGCCCCTGGCGGACCGGCGCCTCTCGGTTCCACTCGCGGCGGCCGGCATCAGCCTCAGCGTCGGTATCAGGACGAAGTCGGTCGCTGCGCCCCGGTCGTCCAGTCCTGGACGAACCGCCGGGACGGCGTTCAAAGCGAGGGCTCATGGGCGAGGTGTTGAGGATGTTGAGAGGGTGCCGGCCTGATCCAGGTGATCGAGAAGCTCCGCCAGGCGCGCTGGGTCGTTCAAATACAGCCAGCCCACCATTGTCTCAAACCCTGTGGCGAGTCCATACAAAGCCGCATCGGAGCGCTTGGGTCCGCGACCGGCCCGATTGCGGCCACGACGCACCAAATCGCGCTCCTGCTCGTTCAAGAAAGGATCAAGCTGGCCAAGGGCCTCGGCCTGTGCCTCGGCACAGACCTTGGCAACAACGGCGCGGTGCAGCACATCGGCACGACCTGGTGAGCGGCAGAAGCGCAAACGTTGGTGCAATTCCCAGACCGCATCACCCAACCACGCCAACTGAAGCGGACCGAGGTCACCAGCACTACCGCCGGCGGTCTGCCCCCGGATCCACTCGCTCAAGCCGCCAGGTTGCAGAGGGCCGAAGGCAAATCCTGGGCCAGATGCAGAAACTCTTCCAGACGCACAAGTTTCACCGTCTGCATCACACGGGAGTTCCCCACAAGGGAAAACGCGCGCTTGGCATCCGTGCACTGCTTGGCGAGCTGAACAAGGGCACCCAATCCGGATGAGTCCAGAAAATCGATCTTGCTGAGGTCAATCACAGCAGGGAGTTTGCTGGCCTTCAGCACGTCGACGACGTACTCCATGAACTGCTTCTCGGAGTAGGCGTCCAACTGACCGGTGAAATGAAACACCAGACAGCCGTTCTGTTGTTCGAAGCCTCCACGCAGAGAGACCGTCAGTCGCTGCAGTTCACTGATGGGTCCAGTCTCCCCACGCAATCACGCCACGAAGTGTAGTGATGCTGACGGTTGTCAACCACCGACGTTCCGACGATCCGCCATCAACGCAACGAAGCGACCGAAATGGTGATCGGCGTCGTGGGGTCCAGGGCTGGCCTCCGGGTGGTACTGGATGCCAAACACCGGTTGATGGCGATGCTGAAACGCTGCAACGGTGCGGTCGTTGAGATTGAGATGGGTGACCTCAACCATCGGCTCTGGCAGTGAGTCAGCGGACAGGGCAAAGCCGTGGTTCTGGCTGGTGATCTCCACCTGACCGCTCGTGCCGCAGGGATGGTTCAGACCACGGTGGCCGTAGCCGAGCTTGAAGGTCTTCCCTCCCAAGGCAAGGCCAAGAATCTGATGGCCGAGGCAGATCCCGAACAACGGCAGATTGGCCCGCTCCAGCAGGGATCGGGCCAGGTCGATGCCGCTGTCCACCGCAGCTGGATCGCCAGGGCCATTGGAGAGGAAGACCCCCTCCGGCTGATGGGACAGCACAGTGTCCAGATCGGCATCCGAGGGCAGAACGGTGACCGCACAGCCATGGGCGACCAGACGGTCGAGGATCGCCCGCTTGATGCCGAAGTCAATGGCAACCACGCGGTAAGGGAGGTCGGGATTCTGTTTCAGCCGCTGATCGAAACCGACACGGCATGGCGACGACCATTCGTAGGGCTCGGTAGTGCTGACCTCGCTGGCCAAATTGAGACCCTCCATGCTCGGGGCTCGACGGACCTCGGCCAGCAGATCAGCGGGCGAACGTCCATCGCTGCTGATAACACCATTGATGGCTCCGCCTTCTCGAAGTCGACGCACCAAGGCACGGGTGTCGACACCGCAGATGCCCACCAGGCCATGGCGTTCCATCCAGTCGTTCAGGGATTCCGAACAGCGCCAGTTGCTGGCACATGGGGCGAGCTGGCGAGCGATCACTCCCCTGGCATGGGGATGGTCGGCCTCCTGATCATCCCCATTCACGCCGGTGTTGCCCAGTTCGGGGTAGGTGAAGGTGACCAGCTGCCCGGCATAGGACGGGTCGGTCAGGACCTCCTGGTATCCGGTCATTCCGGTGTTGAACACGACCTCACCCACCACGGAGCCGCAGTGCCCGAACGCGTCACCCGTGAGAACCGTGCCATCGGCCAGCACGAGAAGAGCCTGACGTGACGAAGGGTGGGGCATCAGGCCGAAAAGCTCACGGTCATCACCCTTCATTGTCCATTTCAGGTGGCCAGGTGCTGGCGCAGGGTCTCCAGACGGGTCCAGGGAAGGCCTTGATCCAGGGCTTCGGCGGCGCGGGCCGCGGCAGAGGACAGATTTGTGTCGATCCCAGCGGCCCACAGCACCAGGGCTGTATTCAGCGCAACCACATCCCGCTGGGCTGGTTCCCCACGGCCCTGGAGCACCTGCTGAAGGATTGTCTGGTTGCAATCCAGGTCACCGCCTTTCAACGCCTCGAGATCCGCCGTTGCCAATCCGAGTTCGTCAGGAGAGAGCTGAAGCGTGCGGATGGCGCCAGCTTCGATGAAGCGCAGCTCATTGGGACCTGCCAGCGACGCCTCATCCAGCCCTCCGGCGCCGTGGACGACCACGGCTCGCTCCAATCCAAGACGTTGCAGGGCTCCAGCCATGGGATCCAGAAGATCCTTATGCGCGACCCCCAGCACCTGTGCCTGTGGTTTCAACGGATTGACCAGCGGGCCAAGCAGATTGAACACCGTGCGCACACCGAGGCTGCGTCGCAAGGGCGCCAGGTTCACCAGAGCGTGATGCCAGGCCGGAGCGTATAAAAATGTGACGCCGGCGGCAGGAATCGCGTCGACGACCGATTGCAACGGTGCTTTGAGGTTCAGGCCCAGCCCCTCCAGCACATCGGCGGAACCGACCTTGCCACTGGCACTGCGGTTGCCGTGTTTCGCCACCTCCACGCCGCAAGCCGCAGCGGTGAAGGCAACGGCGGTGGAGATATTGAAGGTGTCGGCACCATCGCCGCCCGTGCCGCAGGTGTCCACTAAAAACCGATCGGGGCGGGCACAGGGCAATGGACAAGCCTCACGCAGCACCGTCGCCATCGCCGCCAGCTCCTCGGCCTCCATCCCCTTGGCCCGGAGACCGGCCAGAAAGGCACCGGTCTGAACAGGGGTCAGGGACTCGGACAGCCAGGCCTGCATCAGGTCCGTCGCCTGTGCAGCGGACAGGCTTTCACCGCACAACAGCAGCTCCAGCAGACCGGACCATGAGGGAGAGGCAGGTGACATGCAGCGGAATGGGCCCATGGGCACCCACTATCCCCACGAAGTGCTGAGCTGACCAGATTCAGCCGTCGCTGGTCTCACTGGTGTCGAAGCCTGAGCCCACAGCGTCAGTGGCTGCGGCACCGGGGCGGTAGCCCTTGGCCCACAGCGCACGCACCTGATGGTTGAGCTCGTCCCGGCTGAGTGACCACAGGGTCAGCAACCGCTGCAAGTCCTGCTGCAGATCCTCAGCACCGGGGAAGCCGTCGTAGCGAATCAGCAGACGCGCCAGTTCCGTCAGTTCACCGTCACCCGGCGCTTCACAGGCCAGCAGACGATCGATCAAATCGCGGTCGGTCCCATGGAGGGGATGACTCTGGGTTGACTCGGACGGGGAATCAGACATCCGTGGAGAACCACACCCACCTAGGTTGACGTGCCCTGATCGGAAACCGCATGGCGGCCATGCGCCTGGACCTGATCGGCCGTTACCTCCGCCCCCATCGCAAAACCGTCATCTTCGGCGCGATCGCCCTGGTGGTGGTCAACGTCCTCAGCGTCACGATCCCGATGGAGGTGCGCCGGGTCATCGATGAGTTGCAGGTCGGCTTCGCCTATGACCGCGTCCTGAGCCAGGCCGCCTTGATCGTGCTGCTGGCCACCACCATGGGTGCCGTGCGGTTGCTGTCACGGCAGCTTGTGTTCGGTGTCGGCCGCCAGGTGGAGGTCGAACTCCGCCAGAGCCTGTTTGACCACATGCTCCGGCAGGAACCGGCCTGGGTGCAGACCACGGGCAGTGGTGATGTGATCAACAGGGCCACCAGCGATGTGGAGAACATCCGCCGCCTGCTGGGCTTCGCCATTCTCAGCCTGACCAACACCCTGCTGGCCTACAGCCTGACGCTGCCGGCAATGTTGACGATTGATCCATGGCTGACCCTGGCTGCTATTGGTCCCTATCCGGTGATGCTGACGGTGGTGCGCCTGTTCGGCGGCCGGATGATGAAGCAGCAACGCCGTCAACAGGAGGACCTGTCCGGGTTGAGCGATCTAATCCAGGAGGACCTCTCCGGTATCGGAGCGATCAAGATCTACGGCCAGGAAGCATCGGAGCAGCAGGCGTTTTCCCAGCGCAACCGCAGTTACCGAAACAGTGCCATCCGTCTGGCACGGACTCGAAGCACCCTCTTCCCCCTTTTGGAGGGTCTTTCCTCCATCTCCCTGTTGTTGCTGCTGGCCCTGGGCAGCGGCAAGCTCAGTGACGGCAGCCTCACGACCGGAGGGCTTGTCGCCCTGGTCTTCTATGTGCAGCAGCTGGTTTTTCCCACTGCATTGTTGGGCTTCACGCTCAACACGTTCCAGACCGGTCAGGTGAGTCTGGAACGGGTGGAGGAGCTGCTCCAGCGGCAACCTGCCATTCGTGATGGCAACGATCCGATCACGGCAGATCAACCTAGGAGCGGACGACTCGAAGCTCGCGGCTTGCACATCCGTTACGACGGAGCCGAGCGCGAGACCCTGAATGGTCTTGATTTCTGCATTGAACCTGGCGAACTGGTGGCCGTGGTCGGTGCTGTGGGCTGCGGCAAAACAACCCTGGCCCGTGCCTTCGGTCGGATGGTGCCCGTTCCGGACGGCCAATTGTTCCTGGATGGCGTGGACATCAACCGCCTGCCCCTGAAGGATTTGCGAGGCGAGGTGGCCATGGTTCCCCAGGAGGGATTTCTGTTCACCAGCACCCTCGCCGACAACCTTCGTTACGGCGAACCCAGGGCAGGAGATGACCTGGTCAAGCAAGCGGCCGAACGCGCCCGACTGTCGGATGACGTCAAAGGGTTCCCGAATGGATTCAGCACCATCGTCGGCGAACGGGGCATCACGCTCAGCGGCGGGCAACGTCAACGCACTGCCCTGGGGCGCGCCCTGCTGGTCTCCGCTCCGGTGCTGGTTCTGGACGATGCCTTGGCCAGCGTGGACAACAACACCGCCGCCGCCATCCTGAACTCGATTCGATCCCAGGAGGGACGCACCATTGTGATGATCAGCCACCAACTCTCGGCCGCTGCAGCCTGCGACCGGGTCTTGGTGATGGAAAACGGGCGGATCGTGCAACAGGGCCACCACAACGCCTTGATCGCCACGGCCGGGGTTTATCGAAGACTGTGGGAACGCCAACAGGCTGCCGAACAACTCGAGGGAATGGCTTCCTGAAGAAGTTGGAAGCAGAGACGGACAACACCGCTTTGAGCGGCTTAGCTGGTTGAACGCAGGAGCTTTCCATGACCAGCAGCTCACCTCTGGCGATGCGCTGCACGCTCACCTTCGGCGACATCTACGGCCAGGTGCTGGCCTGGATGGCCGTGATCTTCGTGAGCCTTGCGGCAGGACTGGCCCTGATGGGCTCATCACGGCCGATTTTCGCGCTCGTGGGCGTCGGTCTGATTCTGGTGCTGAGCCTTCCCTTTCTTCTGTTCGCATTCGTCACCACCCTGCTGAACCACATTCAGCTGGAACCCGTTCAGAGCACCGATCAGCCTGCCTAGGGTTACATGGACTCTCTGATCATTCATGCTCCCCTCCTGGCTGACCCAACGCGGTGGTGAGTCCTCGACAGAGGAGATGCATGCCGTGCTTGGCACCCCGCTGCGGGCACCATTGATGAGTGATCAGGAGGAAGCACTTTTTGCCTGCGGATGTTTCTGGGGCGCTGAGAAGGGGTTCTGGCGTCTTCCGGGTGTGGTGACCACGGCCGTGGGTTACGCCGGTGGTCAGCGATCCAACCCGACGTATCAAGAGGTCTGCACAGGGACAACCGGCCACACCGAAGTGGTGCGGGTGGTCTGGAGCACCCCAGCCGTGGATTTCAGTGATCTGCTGAAACTGTTCTGGGAATGCCATGACTCCACCCAGGGGAACCGCCAGGGCAACGACACAGGAACCCAGTACCGCTCAGCGATCTACACCACGACAGATCAGCAGATGAGCCTGGCCCAGGCCAGCAGAACCGCGTATCAGGACGCCCTGAATGAACGGGGGTATGGACCGATCACCACGGAGATCCTGGCGGATCAGGCGTTTACCTTCGCTGAGCCTTATCACCAGCAATACCTCGCCAAACCCGGCAGTCGTCCCTACTGCTCCGCCATGCCAACTCAGACCGTTCTGGGTGACTTCGACGGGAACAATTACCGCCTTCCATCAACGGTCTGGGCGGCCTACGACTGGAGCATCAACCACTGTGTGCTGCGCAGCGACAATGCCCCGATCCGCCTCGATTGAGATGACAGAACGGCAGGTTCTGATCGCGATCGGTTTGACGGTGCTGCTGGTGATCGGTTTGGTCTTTTCAACCCGCACCCCAGAGGCCAGCCGCGGTCCTGAACTGATCTGGCGCGAGACTCCACCATCACCAGCATCGAGGTCATTGCAAATCTGACCACCGCGCTTTGGATGCGCCAATGGTCAGTGGCAAGGTGTGGGCATTACCTCCACCGAGGATCGCTGTGAGCGCTCCGCCGGACCCGACGGATCGACGCCGGCTTCATCCACTCCCACGGGGGCTGGTGGAGCTTTACGGACTCATCGCCGTCTTGATGGTGCTGATCCCTGAGTGGCTGGCCGATGGCACGATCAACATCGGCCAGGCCGGTGGACCGAACACCCTGCCGATGCGAGCACGGGCCTGGAGGACGCTTCCAGAGCTGAGGCTCGCGGCCATGAACCTCAAGGAGATGCGTCAGATGGCCTCTGAGATGCGCCTTCTGCAGTACGGGAACCAGTCAAGAGATCAGCTGACCACTCGCATGCTGAAACGACTCAGGCGGCGGAATGCCCTGTGATAATTTGCATCTGACGGGGCGTAGCGCAGCTTGGTAGCGCACCACTTTGGGGTAGTGGGGGTCGTGGGTTCAAATCCCGCCGCTCCGATCCAACCGTCCAAACCCCGACCGCGTCGCACTGCGATAGGTCACAAGCCGGCACTTCTGTGCCGGCTTTTTAATGCCCTGAATCCTCAGGAATCAGCGACGTGGCAGGTGGGCGATCACCAGGTGCCGCTGGGCATCGATCTTCAACCAGCCCTCATCACGCAGCAGACCGATCACCCGGGTCACCGTGACGCGGGTGGTGCTCAGAGCACTGGCCATCTCCTGATGGGTCAGCCGCAGATTGAGTCGCAAGCCGTCGTCACAGGGTTGGCCATAGTCCTGGGCCAACATTTCCAGAAAACCGCGCACCCGCTCCTCCACGCGGCGCAGACCGAGCAGAGCCAACATGTACTCGGCCTGCCGGTAACGAGCACCAATGGCATCCATCATCGCCAGAGCGAGTTGGGGTGCCTGCTCCACCTCACTGGTGCTCAAGCAGAGAAGGTCACAGTCACTCAGTGCCACCGCTTCATAGGCCTCCACCGTGCTCAGTGGTTCACCAAAAGGCTCGTTCGGTCCGGCAAGCCCAAGCAGCAACTCATCGCCATGCACAGATACGGCACCAAGCTTGACCATGCCGCGCATAACAAGCCAGATGCTGTTCTTCAGCAACGGGACAACACTGCCCGCCGTCAGATGAACAAGGTTGCGTTTCTGGTAGTTGGTTTCCAGCAATTCCCTGAAACCGTCACGTCTTGGGGAGAGTTCACGGGAGGGAATCGCAACCATTGAGATGTTCCGCGGATACATCCGAACTGTATGGAGCGCAACATGCGTCCCAGGCAAAGGGCGGGATGTGATTCGGTTAAGACCCGCCTAACTTTTGTCCAAGAGTGAGAAAAGAATAAAAAAAGGGGGCCCTTGGGCCCCCTCGAAACTGTTCAAAACCGTCGGATCAACCGACGGCTCAGCCAGTCATCACTCGCCGATCTTGTTCACAGCAGCCTTGGCCTTGGCCAGGATGTCGCCCTTCAGGGGCACGAAGCCCAGGGAAGGAGCCTTGTCCTGAGCAGCATCGCCCAGCATGTAATTGAAGGCTTCCTGAACAACCTTGGCGTCCTTGCCGTTGCCGGTCTTGTACGCCAGAACCCAGGTCAGGGTTGCGATGGGATAAGCACCCTTGGCGGTGGGGTTGGGGTTCTTGCCAGCCAGGTCCTTGTCCAGCTGAATGCCGTTCAGGGCGCGGGCACCAGCAGTCACGGAGGGCTTCAGGTACTCACCGGACTTGTTCTGCAGAGAAGCAGCAACGACCTTGCCCTTGATGTAGGACTGGTTGACGTAACCGATGGCACCCATACGGTTCTGGATAACACCGGCAACACCGGAGTTGCCCTTGGCGCCAACGCCTGCAGGCCACTTGACGGACTTACCGGTGCCCAGGGTCCACTTGGAGGAGAAGGCCTGCATGGAGTTAGTGAAGGCCTTGGTGGTGCCGGAGCCATCGGAACGGTGCACCCAGGTGATGGTGCCAGGCTGGCAGCCGAGGTCTTGCCAGTTACGGATCTGACCCATGGCGACCATGACGGCCTGCTCCTGGGTGAGCTTCAGATCACAACCGGGCTTGTTGTAGCCGAAGGCGATGGTGCCGCCAACCATGGGGATCTGGACCACGCCGCGCTTGACCTTGGCCATGTCCTTCTTCTTCATCGGATCATCCGATGCACCGAAGTTCACGGTCTGGTCTATGAAAGCCTTACGGCCGGAGCCGGAACCGACAGCCTGGTAGTTGACCTGAGGGCCACCGGACTTGGCCAGATCAGCGAACCAACGCTGGTAGATCTTGGCGGGGAAAGAAGCGCCAGCACCGTTCAGTTTTTCTGCGGCGGAGGCGGACATGCCAGCCCCAAGGGCAAGCACGGAAGAGACGAGAAGAGCCTTCTTAGCGAAGCTCATGGGAGGCCTAATGGGGAAGTTGGCGTCCTAGGAGTAGCCAACTTAAAACGAATCCGTCGTTAGGACCAGGTTAAGGAAAGTTCAATCTCCAAGCCTCGTGCTGGTTCTCGTTCATGTCATTGACGAATCAAGGCGCTTGATTCGGGTCAAGTCGGTTTACTCCCGTCGCAATCGTGTGGACACGCAATAACCATCCAACCAACGATTGATGCGGCGACGTTGAGCCGGAGGCACTTCTTCCAGCAACTGCGAGAGTTCCTCAGCACCCATGCGCCGCAACGCACGAACGTTCACATGCCAGAGCGCTTCGGCCTCCCGGATCAGCCGAGCCCAGGTGCGCACCTGCTGCCACTGCCGCAAGCGGTTCTGGATGGGATGACGACGACGGTGGATGAAAATGGCCATGGCTTCACCCTGCTGTGGAGACAGCCAAACAAACCAAACCACCCCAGTCGCTTCGGAGTGCTGAAGCAAAAGAGCATCTGTACCAGACGTCCCGGCTCAGGCAGCGCGGCGTTCCGGACCAGGTTCAACGACCTCAACAGGAAAATCGAGGCTCTTGACCTCCCGTTGGCTCAGGCGGCGAGTCCAGGCCCCTTTCACAGGATCGTTCCAGCGGAATCCAGCATCCCGTGCGAGATGGCGGTCGTCGTAGGACACCCTGGCCCGCATTAACTGGCGGGGCTCAAGGCCGTGCAGCAGCATCGTCTCCAGATCGTCGCAACGGGCGAACACCTCCGCCAGATAGATGCAATCGGTCAATGCCCGATGGGCTGACCAGACCGGAACGCCATAAGCCAGAGCGAGATCCCGCACGGAAGGCCGTGAACGCAGCTGGCGATCGGCAGGCCAGCGCAAGTCCTCCATCGAACAAAGCCATGGATGGCTGACGGCAGGCAAGGGATCCCGACCAAACCACTGACGATCGAAGGCAGCGTTGTGGGCCACCAGCACGTCCGAGGCGGAGAGGAGTTCATCCAACCAGCGCAGTGCACCAGTCCAGGGCTGAGGCAACCGTGTGACCGACGCGGGGATCCGGTTGATCGGTTCCGCCGCATTGGATTCCACCGGCAACAGAAAGGACTGCTGCGCCAGAACGGATCGTGCCGACACATCAAACAAAATCGCCCCGACTTCGAGGCAACGATCCTTCTCCGGATCCAGCCCTGTGGTCTCGGTGTCAATGATCAGAAGCGTGGCAGGACCTGCCGGAGCCTCCGGCTCAGGACACTGCTCCGGCACCGCCTCCAACAAGGTCAACTGATCAGCCATTTGCACGCTCCCAATCCCCAAGTCGATTGTCTCGCTCGGTGCAAGTGGTTCTCTGCTTAGGGTCTTTGCTGATAAATCAAGCCAATGGCCCTTGGCGTCGGCGACTCCCTGCCCGGCTTCTGTCTGGATGATCAGGATGGCGAGCAGCGGACTCCCGAGATGGTGCGTGGCCGCTGGCTGGTGCTGTTCTTCTACCCCAAGGACGACACGCCAGGGTGCACAATTCAGGCCTGCAGCTTTCGCGACAGCAGTGCCGCCTTTCAGGAACTCGGAGCCGAGGTCTGGGGCATCAGTGGTGATGACGCCATCAGCCACCGCCGCTTCGCGACACGCCATGGACTGAACTTCCCCCTGCTGGTCGATCGGAACAACAGTCTTCGCCGCAGCCTTGGGGTTCCCAAGGCCCTCGGGCTGATGCCCGGTCGGGTGACCTATGTGGTGGATGGTGGAGGGGTCATCCGGCACATCTTCAGCAACCTTCTGGATGGTCCTGCCCACGTGCGAGAAGCGGAACGGGTGATCGCCTCCCTCCAGGGCTGATCACAGATGGATTGGCGTCAACAAGGAAAGATCTGGCAACTGAGACCATCACGGCCCGTCGGCCAGGTGGATTTCATCGGTGGGAGCTACCTGGCTGCCACGCCCCAGGTGAGTTACCGTCGAATGCTCGAAGATCTCAGCAACAACGGCCTGGTGGTCAACGCCTGGGCCTATGTGCCGGGGTTTGATCATCAAAGCCAGGCCCGGGAGGCCTGGTCCGAGTTTCGGACCGCACGCAAACAGCTCGAGGAGCGTTACGGCCCGTTGCCGATGCCGCTGCGGCTCGGTCACAGCCTCGGTTGCAAATTGCAGCTGCTGGCTCCGGACGGGGGGAGGAACAGCCGAGGTTTGGTGGCTCTCAGTTTCAACAATTTTCAGGCGGATCGATCGATCCCCCTGCTCGGGGAGATCGCCCCACGGCTGGGGGTTGAAACAGAGTTCAGTCCGTCACCTGGGGAGACCCTTCGGCTGATCAGCCGGCACTACCAGCAGGAACGCAACTTGCTGGTGCGGTTCGGCCGCGATCAACTGGATCAGAGCGATGCCTTGCTGCAGGCCCTTGAGCAACGACCGCAGAACCGCACCGAGGTGTTGCAGCTACCAGGCGACCACCTCACCCCAGCCAGTGCGGGGTTGAGGCGCAGCATCCTTGGCGACTGGGCGGATGACCCGAAACGAGTCGGTGTCATCCGTCAGTTGACCGAGGTGATTAGCAGCTGGTCCAGCTGACTCATGCCCGCAGCCGATCGAGGACCGAACGATCCTCCAGGGTGCTGGTGTCGCCGCTGACCTCCTGACCGGCAGCCAACGCCCGCAGGATCCGGCGCATGATCTTGCCACTGCGGGTCTTGGGCAGTGCATCACTACAACGAATCTCATCAGGCCGGGCGATCGGTCCGATCTCCGTGCCCACATGGGCCCTGAGCTGCTTGATCAGATCATCCGACGACGCACGCCCCGACTCAAGAGTGACGAACGCCACGATGCCCTCGCCTTTGAGGTCATCGGGACGCCCTACCACGGCAGCTTCCGCCACCGCGGGATGGCTCACCAGAGCGGACTCAATTTCCATCGTGCCGAGGCGGTGACCGGAGACGTTGATCACGTCATCCACCCGGCCCATCACCCAGAAATATCCATCGGCATCACGTCGGGCGCCATCCCCAGCGAAATAGAGGTACGAACCGTCGGCAGGACGGATGTGCTCCCAGTAGCTCTCACGAAAGCGCTGAGGGTTGCCATGCACCGTCCGCATCATCCCGGGCCAGGGGGCCCGCACGGCAAGATACCCACCTTCATCGGGCCCGCAGCTGTTGCCTTCCGCATCAACGATGTCGGCCTGAATGCCCGGCAGCGGCAGCGTGGCGGATCCCGGTTTCGTGGGAGTAGCTCCAGGCAGCGGACTGATCATCACGCCACCGGTTTCGGTCTGCCACCAGGTATCGACAATCGGACAGCGGTTGCCGCCAATCACGTCGCGATACCACATCCAAGCCTCCGGATTGATCGGTTCACCAACGGTGCCAAGCAGACGGAGGCTGCTCATGTCGAATTGATCCGGCACCTGGCGGCCACTCTTCATGAAGGCTCGAATCGCCGTCGGCGCGGTGTAGAAGATCGTGATGCCGTGCTTCTGGATCAACTCCCAGAACGCACCGGGTTTGGAGGGGCGCGGCGCGCCCTCGTACATCACTGTGGTAGCAGCGTTGGACAGCGGGCCGTACACGATGTAGCTGTGGCCGGTGATCCAACCAACATCCGCTGTGCACCAGTAGATGTCGTTATCGCGGATGTCGAAAATCCACTGGAAGGTGAGATGGGCCCAGAGGTTGTAACCGGCAGTGGTGTGCACCACACCCTTGGGTTTGCCGGTTGAGCCTGAGGTGTAGAGCACGAACAGTCGATCTTCACTGGCCATAGGCTCCGCAGGGCAATCGCTGCCCTGGGTATCCACGAGGTCGTGCCACCACTGATCACGGCCGGCAACCATCTCCACGGGCTGCTTGGTGCGCTGCACCACGAGCACGCCAGTCACCGAAGGACAGGCGCCCTCCGCTAGAGCGGCATCAACGGCAGGTTTGAGGGAAACAGGCTTGTCCTTTCTGAATCCCCCATCCGCCGTGATCACGGCCTTCGCCTCACCGTCCTTGAGGCGGTCGCGCAAGGCCTCGGCAGAGAAACCACCAAACACAACGGAATGGGGGGCACCGACGCGAGCGCAGGCGAGCATCGCAATGGCGGCCTCTGGAATCATCGGCATGTACAGGGCGACCAGATCGCCTTTGCCGATGCCCATGGCCTTCAGGGCGTTGGCGGCTTTGCACACCTCGGCATGGAGCTCGCGATAGGTGAAACGGCGCACGTCTCCGGGCTCCCCTTCCCAGATCAGCGCGGTCTTCTCAGCCTTGGCCCCCTCGAGATGTCGGTCGAGGCAGTTGTACGAAAGGTTGGTGGTGCCCCCTTCAAACCAGCGGGCGAAGGGAGGTTGCGACCAATCGAGAACCGTGTGGAACGGCTCGAACCAATGCAGCTCACGACGGGCTGCCTCCCCCCAGAACCCATCGGGATCCGTGGTCGCCGCCTCCGCCATGGCGCGGTAAGTCTCCAGACTGCCGATGCGTGCTGCACCCTCCATCTCCGCCGGCGGCTGAAACACCCGCTGCTCCTGCAGGACACTTTCGATCGACGTATTGGACTCGGTCACAGCAGACGGGCTAAAGACTGTTGTTGCAAGGGTAAGGAGGAGTTGATCGAGCATTCCATGACCCGTATCAATCCGTCGGACAGAGGGTGAAACCACGGCGCGTTTGACTGGAACCTGCCGAGCTCCCGGATGGCGTGCCAGCTCTTCCCGCAGCCTGCCTGTTCGATCTGGATGGATTGCTGCTCGACACGGAGCCCTTGCACAGCCGAGGCTGGTCCGAAGCCGCCAGACACTTCGGAGCGCAGCTCAGCAACGACCAGTTGCTGCAACTCAAGGGGCGTCGTCGTCTCGACTGCGCCGCCCTGGTGAGCAGCTGGCTGCCGCGTCCTGTGGAATCAGACGACTTGCTGGCAGTTCAGCAGCCGATCGTGAGGGCGCTGCTTCCCAACGCCAAGGCCATGCCCTTCGCTCAAGAGCTGGTGGAGCACTGCGATCACCGAGGAATTCAGATGGCCTTGGTCACCAGCAGCAGCCTTGAAGCCGTGAGCTTTAAAGCCGCACCCCATCCCTGGCTGAAGCGGATCCAACTCAGGGTCCACGGAGACGATCCAGAGCTCGAAGCCGGCAAGCCGGACCCTGCACCATTCCTTCTGGCCGCGTCACGGCTTGGCTTTGATCCCAAGACCTGTTGGGCCCTGGAGGATTCTCAGGCAGGCACAGCGGCTGCGCTGTCAGCCGGGTGCCACGTCTGGGTGCTGAATGAACATGGACTAACCCAAGCAATGGATGTGAATCCAAGGCACATCAACAGTCTTGGTGTCGTTCTGGACATGTTGGTCAGTACAGACGGCTGAGCACAAAGTCAGGAAGCTCCAGCAGGGCCCGCTTGCAGGGGGAGTCGGTCATCCAGGCAATGGCGTCACGGGATTCCCGAGCGAAGGTTTCCGCCAATTCCCTGGTACGAGGAATGGCGCGGGAGGAGCGCACCATCTCCAGGGCCTGGTCAAGGTCCCCTGGCTCTGCAAACTCACGGGCAATCAAGGCCTGCAGGCCTGGGTGCTCCTCCATGGCGTAAAAGGTGGGGGCCGTCAGATAGCCGCTGGCCAGGTCGCTGGCAGCGGGCTTGCCGAGCTGCTGATCACTGCCGGTGAAATCGAGGATGTCGTCCACCACTTGGAACGCCAGCCCCAGCTGACGGCCGAAGCAGTACAGCCCATCCAGCTCAGATGCGGAACAACCACTGAGAACCCCTGCGGCCCGTGCACTGTTGGCGATCAACGAGGCGGTTTTGCAATAGCTCTTTTCGAGGTAAGTCTCGAAGCTCTGCGCGGTGTCGAAACGGAAGAGACCCTGCTTCACCTCACCATCCGCCAGATCCATGATCACGCGGCTGAGCAGCTTCACCACCTCAAGGTCATCGAGGTTGGCGAGATGCCAGCTGGCCTGCGCAAAGAGAAAATCACCGGCCAGAACGGCAACACGCGCATCAAAGCGGCTATGGACGGTGTCCACACCACGACGGGTGGACGCCTCATCGACCACATCATCGTGAACGAGCGAGGCCGTATGGATCATCTCGGTGATCTCGGCCAAGCGTCGATGCCTTGGTGTTAGCTGGCCGTCAGCGGAAAGTGCGCGGGACAGCAAAAGAACAATGCCGGGGCGAAGCCTTTTGCCACCGGCGCTGAAGAGATGCTCGGCAGCGGCCTGAAGAATTGGATGTCCGGCGCCAATCAGGCTGCGCAGATCTCCGAGCAGAGTTTCGAGATCGGTTTCGACCGGTTGCAGCAGCTCGGTGACGGTGATCATGAAACCTCTCGGCGCCGCGATCCTAGTGGTGATGGCCTCAGCTCTGCAGCCGTTGCAAATGAACCTCAGGGCGGGCCCCAAGCCAGGGAGTGGCGCGGTTGGCAAAACCGTCAGGATCCGCAGTGACGCAAAAGCGGCATTGCCCAAGCTCAAGGGTGTCGCCGGGTGTTGACCGGGGAACACCGAGAACGGCATCCAACTGACGGGCCACTCCGAGAGCAGGGTCAATCAACTGAATGGCATCCGGCAGCAACTGCTTCAACAAAGGAATCAGCAATGGGTAGTGGGTGCAGCCGAGCACAATCGTTTCCACGGAGGCCGCCAACAGGGGATCGAGATAAGCCTTGGCCACCTGTCTCAGTTCGTCACTGCTGCAGTCACCGGCCTCAATCAAGGGAACGAAAGCCGGACAAGCCTGCTCCACGACAAGAGCTCCGGGATGGAGGGCTTCGATGCTGGCGCTGTAGGCCGCCGAGGCCACCGTGGCTGGTGTCGCCAGCACTCCCACCCGCCGGGTTTCCACCATGGCCGCCGCGGCACCGATTAGCCCGATCACCGGGCCACCCGCCTGCCCCTCAGCCACGTCCCGCGCCAGGGCATTGGTGGTGTTGCAGGCCATCACCACCGTCGACACCTGCTGATCCCGCAACCAGCCGACCACTTCAGCGGCAATGCGACGAATCTCCGCCGGAGGTCGGTTGCCGTAGGGGACCCTTTCTGTATCGCCGAGATACACACACGACACCGAACCATGGCGTTCCAGCACCCGCCGAAGCACGGTCAATCCCCCGACACCGCTGTCGAAAAAGCCAAGCCGCGGACTCATCGCACCTCCTGGCGGAGGTAATTAAGAATCCCCGTGGCCAGGGCCAGGGCCAAGCGACGCCGGTGATCGGCCCTGGCGAGTCGGGGGGCATCGATGGCTCCGGTAACAAAACCCATCTCCACCAATGCGGCCGGCATCACCGTCCGCCGGATCACAAAGAAGCGGCCGCGGCGCACACCGCGGTTGGGCGTTCCAGGCGACACATCCATAATCTGCTGCTGCAAATAGCCGGCTAACCGGCCGGATCGAGGGTCCGAGTAGAAAAAGGTTTCAATCCCATTGACGTCCTGGCGCCGCATGCTGAGGGCGTTGGCATGGATGCTGATGAAGGCGGTGGCGGAGGAGCGATTCGCCAGGGAAACCCGCGGCGGCAGATCAACATCCACATCTCCGGTGCGCGTCAGCAACACGTCGACGCCGCGGGCTCGCAACAGAGCGGCCACCTGCAGAGACACATCCAGCACCACATCGGTCTCCCGCAGTCCGCCGATGCCGACTGCGCCTGGATCCGGTCCGCCGTGGCCAGGGTCGATGACGATTGTGTAGCGGCCGCGGGTCACGGTGGGGAGTCCTGAGGGATCCACCGGCGTACGGCTTGGGGCGAAGCGGCCAGGAGGTCGCCAGGCCGTGGCGCGGCCCGAGAGATCCCCTTCGCCCAAATCATCGAGCCCACGGGTGGGCAGACCGGTGAAGTTCAGCTCCCAGCGATCGGGGGCCGTCCCCCTCAGTTTCAACTGACTGGGATCCAGTTTCACACCGGGACGGAACTCCACCACCAAACGCGTGGCCCCAGGCCGTGGCTTGCCCAGTCGGATCTCCTTGACCGCGCCGCGGCCCGTCAGCCGACGGGGAAAGCGAAGTTCACCGGGAAAATCGACCCAGACGCGGGTGCCGCGGCCGTCGCTGGCGTCCTGAAAAAAGGCCTGAAGCCTTGCATTGCGGCTGGTGCGCAACTGCAGCGTGCCGTTCTCAGTGAGCGCCCAGGCCGCCAGAGCACTGGCCGCCTGAGCCGGCAGCGAGGGCAGCATCAAACAGAGCTGCAATGCCACTGCCGCAAAGCAGCGCCATCGGCGGGGCGTCGCCCTCAACATCGACGTCAGAACAATGCCGGCCGGCGGTGGCGCAGGCTCGGCATCTGATCCCGAACATGTCCCTGATGGGCCGTGTTGACGGGTGCAATCGCAGCCCCAGGCAACACACCCGCATCGGCCAACACCGTGCCCCAAGGATCAATCACCATGGCGTGACCATGGCTGTGGCGACGCCCGTAGTGCAGGCCGGTCTGCGCCGGAGCCAGCACGTAGGCGGTGTTTTCGATGGCTCGGGCCTGAAGCAGCACTTGCCAGTGGTCCTTGCCGGTAAAGGCGGTGAAAGCGGCTGGAATCATCAGCAGATCGGCTCCAGCCCCCACGAGGTGTCGATACAGCTCAGGGAAGCGAACGTCGTAACAGATGGACAGACCCACCTTGCACAGACCCGGAACATCCACCACAGGCGGCAGCTCCTGGCCGGCATTCACGGTTGCCGACTCGCGATAGGTGTTGCCGTCGGGAAGGTCAACGTCGAAGAGGTGGATCTTGTCGTAGCGGGCCAACAGCTGGCCATCCCGGTCCACCAGTTCTGCCCGGTTCAACGTCCTCGAGCCATCACCCACCGGCGCAGGGAATCCTCCGCCCAGCAGCACCACCTGGTAGCGCCGCGCCATCGTCACCAGAAAGCGGCTGCAGCGTTCGGCCAGGTCAGACGCCAGCTCCAGGCGGCGACTGTCCTCGCCCATGAAGGCGAAGTTCTCAGGCAAACCCACCAGATCCGCACCACGTCGAGCCGCCAGATCGATCTGCTCCTCGGCGGCATTGAAATTGATTTCCGGGTCCTGGCTGCTCGTGAGCTGCACGGCAGCCGCCAGGAAGTCGTTCACGGGATCTGGAGAATGAGTCGGACTTTAGAGGCGTTCAGATCGCTCGTAGCACTCCCGGCGACTGTTGCGTTGGAACGACACTCAACTGGTCCAGGCCGGCACAGCAGCGGAAGTCGTCGTCATGGTCACCGAGCCGGATCAGCCGTTGCCCGTGGCTGGCCGTACGCAGACAGGCTTCGGGATCATGACGCCACTGCTGCCACAGGGCCGTAGCTGCTGTGGCTTCATCGTTGGCGAGCGTCACCGCTTGACTCAGCTCCTGCAGGCGCGCCGCCAGAGCACCCGCAGCAAGGGAATCCTCGAGGGAGTACGTCCCTTCCCAACCGCTGCCCAAAATGGCCACGGTTTCAGGTGATTCCTTCAACAGACGCTGGGCCACCGCTTCACGGTTCGGCAGAGCAGCTGTCACCAACAAAGGCACCTGACGCACCCGATCCAGGGCACGGGTGCCGTTGGTGGTGCTCATGAACAGGCGTTTGCCGGACACGGTTGCGGGTACAACAGCCACGGGGGAATTTCCCAGGTCAAAGCCCGCCAGGGTCTGCCCCCCGCGCTCGCCCAGCAGCAGTCGCTGGTCGGCAGGCCAGGCCTCGGCCGCCGCCCGCAGATCCTCCAGATCAGCGAAGGCCTGCACCGCTTCCGCTCCGTGGTGCAGAGCCCAGGCGATGGTGGTGGTGGCGCGCAGCACATCGATCACCACCGCTGCATCAGGGCTGGCATCCGCCGGCATCTCCGCCGGAACGTGGAAATAGAAGATCTGCATGGCCACGCTCATCATCGGCGTGCGACACAGTACCGAGATCGACCGTGATCTCCTCGTCGCCTCCATGGCCCTGTTCCGATCTGGCCCGGCCACCCGCGACCTGCGCGGTTTTCTGCAAGTGCTGGATCAGCGCGGACAACTCAAACGGATCACAGCACCGGTGGACCCCGATCTTGAACTGGCGGCCATTGCAGACCGCGTGCTCTCCCAGGGGGGACCCGCCCTGCTGTTCGAGAAAGTGATCGGGTCGTCGATGCCGGTGGCGGTGAACACCCTCGGCACCGTGGAACGGGTGGTCTGGAGCATGGGTCTCGAACGAGTCGAGCAGCTGGAGGACCTTGGCTCGAGGCTGGCCCTCCTGCAGCAACCACGCCCCCCGAAGGGACTCAGCGAAACCAAGCAGTTCGCCCGAGTGTTCTGGGATCTGGTGAAGGCCAAACCCGACCGTGATCTGACACCCCCCTGCCGGCAGCAGATCTTCAAAGGTGACGCGGTCAACCTCGACAACATCCCCTTGATCCGCCCCTGGCCAGGGGACGCGGGTGGGGTGATCACCCTGGGGCTTGTGATCACCAAAGACCCGGAAACCGGCGTGCCGAATGTGGGGGTCTACCGGCTGCAGAGGCAGTCGGTGAAAACCATGACCGTGCATTGGCTCAGCGTGCGGGGCGGTGCCCGCCATCTGCGCAAGGCTGCAGCGATTGGCAAGAAGCTTGAGGTGGCTGTTGCCATCGGCGTGCACCCGCTGCTGGTGATGGCCGCCGCCACCCCGATTCCCGTGCAGCTGAGTGAATGGTTGTTTGCAGGGATCTACGCCGGAGAAGGGGTGCGTCTCAGCCCCTGCAAGACCCTGGATCTGCAAGTGCCCAGCCACAGTGAAGTGGTCCTGGAGGGAACCATCACCCCAGGCGAGGTGCTGCCCGACGGCCCCTTCGGCGACCACATGGGCTTCTACGGCGGAGTGGAGGACTCACCACTGGTGCGCTTCCACTGCATGACGCAGCGACGGGATCCGGTGTTCCTCACCACCTTCAGTGGGCGTCCACCCAAGGAAGAGGCGATGTTGGCCATCGCCCTGAACCGCATCTACACCCCGATCCTGCGTCAGCAGATTCCGGAAATCACGGACTTCTTCCTGCCGATGGAAGCCCTCAGCTACAAGCTGGCGGTGATCTCGATCGACAAGGCGTATCCGGGCCAGGCCAAACGCGCAGCGATGGCTTTCTGGAGTGCCCTGCCCCAGTTCACGTACACCAAGTTCGTGGTGGTGGTGGACAAGCACATCAATGTGCGGGACCCGCGCCAGGTGGTGTGGGCAATCGCAGCACAGGTTGATCCTCAGCGGGATTTGTTCACCTTGGCGGACACCCCCTTCGACAGCCTCGATTTCGCCAGCGAGCAACTTGGACTGGGCGGCCGTCTGGCCATCGACGCCACCACGAAGGTGGGTCCGGAGAAAAACCATGACTGGGGGGAACCGCTCAGCCGTCCGGCCGACCTGGAGGAACGGGTGTCCGCGCGCTGGTCCGAACTCGGACTGGATGGACTGGGCCAGGACGAACCGGATCCGAGCCTGTTCGGCTATGCCCTCGATCGCTTGATCCAGGGCCTGAAGACCAGCCCATAGGATCGGGCCCAACGACGGATCAGTCTTGAGCGCCAACGGCCCTTATCACCCTGCCCGTGAACTCAAGGCCGGCGGGTCGCTGTCGGGTCATATGAAGGTGCCGGGGGACAAGTCGATCTCCCACCGCTCCCTGCTGTTCGGTGCCATCGCGGAGGGCACCACCACCATCGACGGTCTGCTGCCGGCGGAAGACCCCATCAGCACCGCCGCTTGCCTGCGGGCAATGGGTGTGCGGATCAGCCCGATCGAGGCCGGCGGCCTCGTCACCGTTGAGGGGGTGGGCCTGGACGGGCTTCAGGAACCCGCTGAAATTCTCGATTGCGGCAACTCCGGCACCACCATGCGCCTGATGCTGGGGTTGCTGGCTGGACGGGCCGGCCGTCACTTCGTGCTGGATGGTGATGCCTCCCTGCGTCGCCGGCCGATGCGACGGGTGGGTCAGCCACTGGCCTCGATGGGGGCAGTTGTTCGGGGCCGTGAGAGCGGCAACCTCGCTCCGTTGGCGGTGCAGGGCCAAAGCCTGCGTGGCACGGTGATCGGAACGCCTGTGGCCAGTGCTCAGGTGAAGTCAGCCCTGCTGCTGGCGGCCATTACGGCCGACGGAACCACCACCGTGATCGAACCGGCCCAGTCCCGTGACCACAGCGAGCGGATGCTGCGGGCCTTTGGTGCTGATCTGGAGGTGGGGGGCGAGATGGGGCGTCACATCACCGTTCGCCCCGGCAACACCCTGAAGGGCCAACAGGTGGTCGTCCCGGGAGACATCAGCTCAGCAGCCTTCTGGCTGGTGGCCGGTGCCCTGGTGCCTGGCGCGGACCTCACCATTGAGAACGTCGGCCTCAATCCCACCCGAACAGGCATTCTCGAGGTGCTCGAGCAGATGAATGCTCAGATTGAGGTGCTGAACCGTCGCGATGTGGCCGGTGAACCGGTGGGCGACCTGAAGATCACCCATGGACCGTTAAAACCGTTTTCTATCGGCGAAGAAATCATGCCCCGCCTCGTGGATGAGGTTCCGATCCTCAGCGTCGCCGCTTGCTTCTGCGATGGCGAAAGCAGGATCAGCGGCGCCTCGGAGCTGCGGGTGAAGGAAACCGATCGCCTTGCGGTGATGGCACGCCAGCTCAAGGCCATGGGTGCTGAGATCGAGGAGCACGAGGACGGCATGACCATCCGCGGCGGACGCCCGTTGACGGGCGCTGCTCTGGACAGCGAAACCGACCACCGGGTGGCGATGAGCCTGGCGGTGGCCTCATTGCTGGCGTCTGGCGATTCGACCCTGCAGCGCAGCGATGCTGCAGCCGTGAGTTACCCCAGCTTCTGGGACGACCTTGACCGGCTCCGCTGCTGATGCCGATGGCCTGCGGATATACCCCACGGCCGATGGCAGTTTCAGCCTGAAAAGCGAGCGGTTCGCAGAGGCGTTCCACAATTCAGCTGGCGCGCTGAACGAAGCACGGGCGAAGTTCTCGAGACCGGCTGAGCTGAACCGCTTCTGTGCTGCCGATCGTCTCAGGATCCTCGATGTTTGCGTTGGCCTTGGCTACAACACAGCGGTGATTCTGGAAGACCTGCCCGAGCCAGCCCCTGCCGTGCAGTGGTGGGGCCTGGAATTGGACCGGCGACCGCTGGATCTGGCCCTCGAGCAACCGACATTCCGGGACCTGTGGAGAGCAGATGTTCTGGAGCGACTGGAGGGGATCCAGGCCAATGATGGCTGGAGCGATCCTCCGCATGTCGGATATCAGCTCTGGGGAGATGCAAGAACCGCGCTCGCGCGGATTCCGGACCAGCAGAGGTTCGACCTGATCCTGCAGGACGCGTTTTCACCCCAACGCTGCCCCGAGCTATGGACCGAGGAATTCCTCGCTGGACTCTCCGCACGCTTGGTGCCGGGGGGACGGCTGCTCACCTACTGCCGGTCGGCGGCGGTGCGGGCCAGTCTTCAACGGGCCGGGTTGCAGCTGTACTCACTGCTGCCGGCCCCGGGGGAACGGGTCGGCTGGAGCAGCGGAACGATGGCGGTGCAACCGGGCGGCTCATGCACAGCGGAAGGTCCTGGCTGGCGTCCCCTCAGCCCGATGGAGATGGAGCATCTGTTCACCCGCGCCGCCGTTCCCTTCCGCGATCCCGATGGTGAGGCCAGCTCCAGCGAGATCCTCGAGAAACGGGTTCTTGAACAACAGGCTTGCGACCTAGAACCCACCAATGCCTGGCAGCGACGCTGGCGAGGGGACGCTGCCCTCCAATCCCAGTAGATTCCGGCCGGTTTGTTCATGGCCGAGATGCTTGCCGTCGCCGTTCTGGCCGCTGGAAAAGGCACCCGGATGAAAAGCGCGCTGCCCAAGGTGCTGCAGCCCCTGGCCGGTGCCACCCTCGTGGAACGGGTGCTCGCCAGTGCCGCCAACCTTCAGCCGGAACGTCGCCTGCTGATCGTGGGGCATCAGGCCGAACGGGTAGAGGAGCAGCTAGCAGCCATCGGCGGACTCGAATTCGTGCTGCAGCAACCCCAGAACGGCACCGGCCATGCCGTGCAACAGCTGCTGCCGGTGCTGCAGAGATTTGAGGGTGAATTGCTGGTGCTCAATGGCGACGTGCCCCTGCTCCGGGCGGAAACGATTGAATCCCTTGCGAATGGCCACCGACAGAGCGGAGCCGATGTCACGCTGCTGACGGCACGCCTGGAGGACCCGACGGGCTATGGCCGGGTGTTTGTCGATGCCGATGGGAAGGTGAGCGCCATCGTTGAGCATCGCGACTGCTCCGAGGAGCAGCGCAGCAACAACCTCACCAACGCCGGCATCTATTGCTTCAACTGGCAGGCGCTGGCGGAGGTCCTGCCCAAGCTGAGCACCGACAACGACCAGGGGGAGCTCTACCTGACGGACACCGTGGCGATGCTGCCGCTGGCCATGCACGTGGAAGTCGCCGATCCCGATGAGGTGAACGGCATCAACAACCGCAAGCAACTCGCCCAATGTGAAGCCGTCCTGCAGCAGCGCCTGCGCGACCACTGGATGGCGGAGGGCGTCACCTTCGTCGACCCCGGCAGCTGCACCCTCAGTGAAGACTGCCGCTTCGGTCGCGATGTGGTGATCGAACCGCAAACCCATCTGCGCGGTAGCTGCCGCATCGGCGACAACTGCCGCCTGGGACCCGGCAGCCTGCTGGACAATGCCGAGCTCGGCAACGACGTTTCCGTGCTGCATTCCATTGTCCGGGAGGCCACGGTGGGCAATGGCGTTGCTATCGGACCTTTTGCTCATCTGCGTCCGGCGGCCGACATCGCCGATGGTTGCCGCATCGGCAACTTTGTGGAGGTGAAGAAAAGCCAGGTGGGTGCCGGCAGCAAGATCAACCACCTCAGCTACATCGGCGACGCCAGCCTCGGTGAGAACGTCAACGTGGGAGCCGGCACGATCACCGCCAATTACGACGGTGTGCGTAAGCACCGCACGGTGATCGGCGATGGGAGCAAGACCGGCGCCAATTCGGTGCTGGTGGCCCCTGTGACCCTGGGATCCAAGGTGACGGTTGGTGCAGGATCGACAATCACCAAGGATGTGCCTGATGGCGCCCTGGCCATCGGCCGCGCGAAGCAGTTGAGCAAGGAGGGCTGGGCAGACCGTCCGGCCTAAACCGACGGCAGCAAGGGGATCAACCGTTCCAGGGCGACACCGCGGCTGGCCTTGAGCAGCACCACATCACCGGCCTGTAGCCACTGGCCCAGGGGGGCAGCTGCTGCCTCAGGCATTGCGACCAGAGCCAGACGATCCAGGCCGGAAGCAACGTTGGCCATGGCCTGGCCTTCGTCTCCGCCATCCACCAGCACCACCCCATCCAGCTTCAGTGCAGCGGCCCTTGCGGCCACCTGCTGATGGAGCTCAATGCTGCGATCTCCCAGCTCCAACATGGTGCCCAGCACCGCGAAACGCCGGCCCGGCTGATCAGCGAGAAGGTCGAGAGCCGCCAGCACCGCCTCGGGCGAGGCGTTGTAGGTCTCATCCAGCAGCGTGAGTCCCCCCTGCTGCAAACGTCGATTGCGGCCGCCGGGGATGTTGACCTGCAACTGCGCAGCGCTGGCTGGATCAACCCCCAGATGGGAGCCCACCGCCAGAGCCAGCAGCAGATTGCGGGCGTTGTGACGACCATCCAGCGGCAGAGGGACAGAAGCCTCATCCAGTAGGAGACGATCGTTCCGAACGGCGCCGATCAGGTCAGCAGTGATGTCCGGGTCATCCTCCAATCGCACCCGCAGCACCCGCCCCTGCCAGACAGCAGCGAGAGCCTGCTCCAGCAATGGGTCGCCGGCGGGGATGACCACCACCCCCTGCGGATGAAGGGCAGCCGTGATCTCGCACTTGGCGGTGGCGATGGCCTCGCGACTGCCCAGCCGCCCGATGTGGGCGGTGCCGATGTTGGTGATCACAGCCACATCCGGTTCAGTGCAGCGGGACAAGCGGGCGATCTCTCCCGGTCCGCGCATGCCCATCTCAATCACCAGAGCGGCATGGTCCGAACCCGCTCCCAACACGGTGAGGGGCACGCCGATGTCGTTGTTGTTGTTGCCGTCACTGGCTTGAATCGCCCCCAGCGGCGCCAGCACAGCCCGAATCAACTCCCGTGTTGTGGTCTTGCCGGCGGAACCGGTCACGGCCACCAGGGGCAGGCCGAGCTGACGGCGGTGCAACAACGCCATCTGTTGGTAGGCCGCCAGGGTGTCATCCACTCGCCAGTGCAGCAATCCGAAAGGAAGCGGCGCTGTCCAGTCCAGCGACACCACAGCCCCCTGCCCCCCCAACGCCGGCAACTGCTCGAGAAAGCGATGACCATCGAAGCGTTCCCCCACCAGGGGAACAAAGAAATCGCCGGCCTTCAGATGGCGGCTGTCGGTGCAGACCGTCCCAACGGGTTGATCCGGGTTCACCACAGCCCCCTCCGGTTCCCCCCAGAGATCAATGAGCTGCTGGATCCGCAGGGTCATGCCGGCGCCACATTGTTGAACAGGATCATGCCGCTGCCGACCCGGGCTGACCGCCCGATCAACTGATCGTCGCGCGCCAGCAGCCGCAGCTCGCCGTAGCCCAGATCGGCGCAACGGGCCTGCCACTCCATCGCCAGTTCCTGGCGGCGGGCTTCCGGCAGATCCCACCAGCTCTCGGCAAGGCGCAGCTCAAGGCGGTTGTTCACGCCATCGGGCTGGGCCGCCAGCAGCAGATCTTCGGGCGCTGAACCATCCAGAAACAGCTCCAGCAGCGGATCGATGCGCAGCGGTGGTGGCGGCTCTGGCTCAGGGATGATCACCACCGGCTCCTCTTCCGGGATTGGATCGGGGGCCGGAAGTTCGCGGATGGCAACCGGGGGCGGTGGCGAGGGATTGACCGCTTCCGGCGGCGGCGGCATCAGCAGAACCCCAGCTGACACAAGTGCGGCCAGCACCAGGGCCAGAACCGCAGGCCAGAACCAGGGCAGCAGGTTGTTGGGCCAGAACCCCGGTACCGAAAGATCCCCCTCCCGGTTGCGTCGCCAGAGCTCCTGGCCTCGCAGGCCCAGATCAGCCCAGAGAGCCCGCAGGTTGCGGGCGAGCTCTTTCCAGGGGCTGACGTAGGGCGCCGGGAGATTGGGCAAGATCAGCCGGCCCTGCGGCCGAAGAGACGATTGAGGGGGTTGCGGCTGGGGCCGGACGGCGCGGTGACCGCCTCGGGAGCTGCAGTGATCGCATCATCCTCTGGGCGAGAGGGATCCGCAGCCTGTCCCTGGGAGAACTGTTCCACCATTGCGGCGTCAGGGGTGGGTTCCTTCAGACCGCAGACATCGCGGTACATGACGTCGTAATCGATGGCCGAACGGTCCCAGCTGTAATCCTGCTGCATGCCGCGCTTCTGCAACTCCTGCCAGCTGCCGCGATGGCGGTAGGCCTCCCAGGCACGCACCAATGCGGTGTAGAAGTCGACAGGTTCGAAGCGATCGAAGCAGAAGCCAGTCCCGCTGGCATCGGCTGGACTATGGGGAGGAACGGTGTCCACCAGTCCGCCCACCTTGCGCACCACAGGAACGGAGCCATAACGCATGGCGTACAGCTGGCTGATGCCGCAAGGCTCGAAGCGACTGGGCATCAGGAAGGCGTCACTGCCGGCATAGATCAGTCGGGAGAGGTCGTCGTCGTAGGTGAGGAAGACGGCGCAACGGCCGGCATGGCGGGAGGCCAGCTGCCACAGGCCAGATTCCAGGCCACGGTCACCGGTGCCGAGCACCACGATCTGCGTGTCGGTGTAGGCGAGCAAACGGTCCGCCACCTGCAGAAGCAGGTCAACGCCCTTCTGATCGACGAGTCGGCTGACCATGCCGAGGACAAAGGCGTCGTCACGCACCTCAAGACCCATGCGCTCCTGCAACACCCGCTTGCAGACCGCTTTACCGGAGAGGTCGTCGGCGCTGAAGGTGGCCGGCAGAGCCCGATCGGTCTGGGGGTTCCAGGCCTCGAGGTCAATGCCATTGAGGATGCCGCGCAGCTTGCCGGAGACGAAATTGAGCAAACCATCCAGCTTTTCGCCGTACTCCGCCGTACGGATTTCTTCGGCGTAGGTGGGGGAGACGGCGTTGACCCGGTCGGCGTACAGCAGTGCCGCCGCCATGGTGTGATCTCCCTGCATGTACCAGGGGCACCAGGTGATGCGATCCAGCTTCCAACGCCAGGGGCCCTGGTACTTGAGGTTGTGGATGGTGAAGACCGTGCTGATCTCCGGGTCTTGGTGCATCCAGACCGGAATCATGCCGGTGTGCCAGTCGTGGCAGTGAAGAACATTCGGCTTCCAGACATTCCAGGCGAATTCAGCGGCGGCACTGGCAAAGAAGGTGAAGCGCCAGTCCTCATCTTCACCGCCATAGATCCGCTCGGGATCGAACACCGGATGTCCCACCAGATAAATCGTCATCCCATTGCCGGGATGCTTCGTCTCGTAAACCGCGAATTCCGTACCCATCGTCTGGGCGCGCCAGATGGGTTCGCCCGAGATCGTCAGCTTGGTCCAGAGCTTGGAGTAGCCGGGCATGATCAGCCGCACGTCGTGGCCAAGCTTGGCCAGAGCCGGGGGCAGCGATCCCACCACATCCCCCATGCCACCGACCTTGATCATCGGGGCGCATTCCGCGGCAGCGAAGAGGATGCGCATGGATGAAATCGGCGTTGGCGCGGCGACTTTAAGGGGAATTCGTCGATCTGCCGGCTCAGGGCAGCACGGTCACCTGGGTACCGAGCTTCACCTGCCCATAAAGCCTGCGCACATCCTCGTCGTAGAGGCGCACACAGCCATGGGAGATGGCCCGGCCCACGGTCCAGCGGTGGGGGGTGCCGTGAAAGCCGGTCGTGGTGCAGCCCTTGATCTTGATCCAGCGATCGCCGTCATGGGCATCGCGGCCGAGGCAATCGCGTTGAAAGGCGATCCAATGGCTGCCCAGGGGGTTGTCTGGTCCCTGCTCCTCCAGCCGCTCACCGGTGACGGGGTGCACCCAGACGGGTTGATCGATCTTCTGAAACACCGCGAAGTTGCCGGTGGGGGTCTCCCAACCAGGCATGCCAGTGGCTACGGGGAAGGCGAGGCTCAGGTTGCCGTTCTCGAGCAGCAGCAGACGACGCCGCCCCCGCAAGAGAACGATGTGCCGATCCTTCTGCTCACGCAGTTCTTCCGGCAGCGACGCCAGGGCTTCCATCAGCGAATCCATCGAGGCCGCCTGCAGCAGGGGCAGTGGTTCTGGGAGGGTGACCGGAAGCATGCGCTCAAGGTAACCAGCCGGTTTCAGAGAAGTCAGGGGGCCGTTTCTCCAGGAAGGCATTGCGGCCCTCGAGCGCTTCGTCGGTTCGGTAAAAGAGATGCGTGGCATTGCCGGCCAGCTCCTGGATGCCGGCCAAGCCATCGGTTTCCGCATTGAACGCTGCCTTCAGGCAACGGATCGCGGTCGGGCTGTGCTGCAACACCTCCCGGGCCCAGCGCACCCCTTCCGCCTCCAGTTGATCGAGGGGAACCACAGCATTGACCAACCCCATCCGCAGGGCCTCGTCGGCGCCGTATCGGCGACAGAGGAACCAGATCTCGCGCGCCTTGCGCTGTCCCACCACCCGGGCCAGGTAGCCGGCTCCGAAACCACCATCGAAGCTGCCCACCTTCGGGCCGGTCTGCCCGAAGACAGCGTTGTCCGCGGCCAGGCTGAGGTCGCAGAGCAGGTGCAACACCTGACCGCCCCCCATGGCGTAGCCCGCCACCAGGGCGATCACCACCTTGGGCAGGCTGCGGATGATCCGTTGCAGATCGAGCACATTGAGCCGCGGCAGGCCGTCATCGCCCGCGTATCCGCCGTCAACGCGCACGCTCTGATCACCGCCTGAACAGAAGGCGAAGCCACCATCGGCGGCGGGGCCCACCCCGGTGAACAGCACTACACCGATCGAGCGGTCGTCTCGGATGCGGCTGAAGGCATCGCAGAGCTCCACCACGGTCTGAGGCCGAAAGGCATTGCGCTTGGCGGGGCGGTTGATCGCCACCCGGGCGATGCCCTCGCTGCAGCGGTCCACGAAGATGTCGGTGTAAGTCCCCCAGGCTGTCCACGCCGCTGCGGGGTCACCGGGGAGCACCTGCCGCAACTCGGCCATCAGCTTCAGAGCAGAGGTTCTGCATTCTGCGCAGCGGAGCGCAGCTGGGTTCGCAAGCGGGCATCCGCCTCACGGTCCGTCGCCAGCCGCAACAGAGCAGGCCGTCCCTGAGCCAGCCCCCACTCGAGGGCCTTAGGCAGATCCTCCAGGCAGGCCACCTGTCGCCCGTCGATGCCGTGGGCAGCCGCCAGGGCCAGTGGGTTGACCCGCTGGGGCATGGCGAAGAGGCGATCGAACTGCTTCGACTCAACCGGCAGCTGCTGGAAGATGCCGCCGCCCTGGTTGTCGATCAGCAGCACCAGGAGCGGCGGGCTGCCTTGGGCGCCATGCAACCAGCCATTGCTGTCGTGCAGCAGGGCCAGATCGCCTGTCACCAGCACCAGGGGGCCCTGCTCCATGGCCAGTCCCATGGCCAACGAGAGCGTTCCATCGATGCCGGATGCTCCGCGGAAGCTGAAGCAGCGGCGGTTTTGAGCCTTGATTCCGCCCCAGATCAGCCAATCCCGGACGGGGGAACTGGCCGCCAGCATCACCGGCAACTGCGGCGGCAGCAACAGCGACAACCAATGGGCCAGGGCCGGTTCGTTCACGGCTCCCTGCAGTGGCAACCGCTGCCGCAGCAAAGCCGCCATCCCGGACTGAGGCATCACTGGCTCCGGTGTCGATGCGACTGTGGAGTCCTGGTTCTGCTCCGCCCACCAGGCCGCCAGCCCGCCACTCCATTGATCTGCAAGCCCCAGCGGGTCGAGACCACGGGGTTCCCCCTCACTGATCAGCAGTTGCGGCCCCGTCTGCCGCTGCAGCCATGCCTCCAGCCGCCGACTGGCGGGCAGTGGCCCCAGACGCAGCACGGGGCTGCCTGGCGCCAGCTGCAGGCGATCAAGCTGAAGCTCCCAGCCATCCAGCTGCCCAGGACACTCGGCGGGGATGGCGGCCAGTGGATCCGCTAACAAAGGCCAACCGCTACGGGCCAACCACTGCCGCAGAGCCTGCTGATACGCCGGCAAGGCTGGAGCCAATCCACGCCAGGGGCCGGCCACCACGACGCCCGCTTGGTTGGGATTGAGCTGAGGGGCTGCCCCCAGCGTTGAATCACTTGATGGTGCTGGCGCCGAGCGCTGCAGGCCGGACACCTGCACCGACTGCTGATCCTCCGGGGACCCATGCAACGGTTCCTCAAACGGAAGGTTGAGCTGCACCGGTCCAGGGGGGCGGCCGTGGCAGTGCCGCCAAGCCTCATGGGCAAGATCGAAAAGCGCTTGAGGCGGCTGGCTGGCCAGTCCCTCCGGGGCTCCATGGCCCAGCCAACGGCAGACCGACTGCAGAAACTGCTCCTGATTCACGGTCTGATTGGCACCGCAATTTTTCAACCGGGCGGGGCGATCAGCGGTGAGCAGCAGCAGCGGCTGGGTGGAACGGTCGGCTTCAACGGCTGCCGGCAGCAGGTTGGCGACGGCTGTGCCGGAGGTGGTGACCACCGCCACAGCACGACCACGGGAGGTGGCCATGCCCAGGGCGAGGAAGGCCGCCGACCGTTCATCGATGGCCGTGGTCAACGCCAGATCACCTCGGGCTGCCAACAGCCCGGCAGCAGCCGCCAATGGACCGGAGCGGCTGCCCGGACACAGCACCAGCCGCGTCATGCCCTGCTGACGCAGACCGTCCAGCAGCGTCAGGGCCGCCTGCAGATTGGCGCGGGCAGTGGTCAGTGCAGTGGTTCTGGCTGGTGCGATCTTGGGTCAATGACGCCCCCATCCACCACACCCCCCGCCCAGGAGAGCTCCAAAGGGTTCTGGCGGAACCTGATCGTCTGGGCACTGCTGGCGCTGTTACTGCGCTGGGTGGTGGTGGAACCGCGCTGGATTCCATCGGGGTCGATGCTGCCCACCCTGCAGCTGCAGGACCGGATCCTGGTGGAGAAGATCCGACCTCGGCTGACCCGACGCCTGCACCGGCACCTGCAGCGCGGGGATGTGGTGGTGTTTGCACCGCCGCAGCAGCTGGTGGCTGCTGGATACGACCCCAACGCGGCCTTGATCAAACGGGTGGTGGGCTTGCCCGGTGATCAGTTGATGGTGGAGAACGGCGTTCTGCGCCGCAATGGTGAGGAGATCAAAGAGCCCTGGATCAGCGAATCCATGGACTACGTCATGGCACCAATTCAGGTGCCCGAAGATCAGCTGTGGGTGATGGGTGACAACCGCAACGCCAGCCTGGATTCCCATCTGTGGGGACCGTTGCCGGAGCGCAACGTGATCGGAACAGCGATCTGGCGCTACTGGCCGTTGCAGCAGTTCGGTCCCTTACGGATCCCCGCCCCTGCTGATGGCAGTTGATCACGGGTGCTTGCGTTATGTTCAGGTCCGTGATGTAGATCACAACGGATGTTCAACCCCGAGTTCCTGACCACTGACAGCAACGACGGTCAAGCGGGGAACAGCCTGATCCAGTACCTGCAGGAGCAAACACCGGACACCTTGCAGCGTGTCGCGAAGTCCGCCAGCAACGACATCCAGGACATCATTCGCCACAACGTCCAAGGGTTGCTGGGAATGCTCCCCGGTGAACACTTCGAAGTGAAGGTCACAGCCAACCGCGACAACCTGGCAAACATGCTTGCTTCAGCAATGATGACGGGCTACTTCCTGCGTCAGATGGAGCAGCGCAAGGAGCTGGAAGAGACCTTGTTCGCTGATGAGCAGATGGCCATCGAGCCGGACGACGAACTCAACCTCTGAGACGAGGTTGCTCAGGCACTACGCCGAGATCCAGCAAGCGTTGATCAATCGATCCAAGAAACTCCCAGTTGCTGGTGCTGGGTGCCCAGGGGCGTTCGGTCAGATCCCGAACAAGTGAATCCAACGTTCCTGTCGTGAAACCGATGGGAGCGCTGTAGTGGGCTGACACCAGCCAGCGCAGATCGCTCCATTGACCCAGCTGCTCCAACCAATCGAGCAGAGATTTCTTGGCACGGGGTAACACCAACCGCTCCAACACCGGCGCCACCTGAATTTTGGGCTCCGCTTCCCCCATCAACTCAGCAGCGGCGGCCTCCCAACCCGGCTTCCACCGAAAGGGATAGAGCCCGAAGTGGGCTTTGGCCGATCGCAGACCGGGGCGAAAGGCATGGCGAAACACCTCCTTGAGGGTTGGCACCTCCAACGGTTCCGGCCGCAGGTAGGAGGCAAACAGCACCAGCCGCGCCCAACCACGTCGACGCGCCTCGGGCGTGTCGTGCAAAAGCTGATCACCCCGCTCGCGGGCGTGGAACAACAGCGCCGTGGGGTCGAGATCAAACAGCGAAGGCGGCTCAACACTGATGCCCACCAGGGCATCGGTGACCAGCAGAGCGCCTGACGGACTATGAAAACAGGAGATCTCCTGGAAGCGACCGACGCCAAGGTCGAGGGGTCCCAACGACAACCACTCACAAACATCGCCATGGGGGACGCCATCGTCTAACAACACATGCGTGCGGCGTGCCGGAACGCCCAACCAGGCCAGAGGCAACTGAACCGGGAAGCTCCACTGCCCGGGGCAGACCCAGACATCAGCCTTGGGGAACGCCCGAGCCAGGGGTCCCAGGGGAAGCTTGTGCTCCAGACCAGAGGCGGTGGGCAGCACGATCGTGCGCACGGGCCCATGCTGCTGTTCCAGCCTGGCAATGGCTTGGCGAACCTCACCGGTCGGCGGCAATGGGTTCACCAACATCAAGCCACCGGGCACCTTGGCAACGGTGAGCCGCACCGGAACAGCCACGTAATACACCCCCTGCAGCTGCTCCAGACTCCAGAGCTGGCCAGGGATCAACTCACTGAACAGCGTGTGGCGGCGGCCATAGGGATAGAGCGGCAGCAGCGGCCACCACGGCCAGCCCTGATCATCTCGCGAGATGCCCTCAGTTGCACTCAGATCTCCTGCCATGACTGGATTCAACTCTCTCGTGGTCTCAAGCTGTGCAACTGGGCACAACCTTGTGCGAGTGGCTTTAGGGACAAATCAGGGATAGGTTAGGCGTGCAAGCCACTCTGTCCCTGAATGACAGCAGCCACTGGGCTTCGCCGCAACAGCGCAAGGCTGAAGGGCCTAGCCAAGTATCTCCGCACCAAGCACTCTGATCGCTTCGGGCTGTCACTGCGGCGCAAGACAAGGCCCAGTGGAGAGGAGTTGATCTACCTGACCTTCAACACCAGGCCTGAAGGAAGCGGTGACCAGAAGTGGCTGAAGTTAAACGCGTCATACCAAGACGGTGACGTCGTGATCTCAACGGCTGTTGATACGGCACTCGCCGAATTCGACAACAACCTCCAAAGGAATGCGGGCGGACCCGTTGGCAGCTCGCTGGGGGTTTACCAACGACAAGCCTTAGGACGAATCGAACACTCAGGGAACTCTGAGAAGCACGCTGCGCGACGGGTGAAATGGCTGAAGTCCTGTGTTCAGTGGCTTTCAGAGAACAACTGCAGGGCCACCAGCAGAGATGACCTTCTGCGTTGGATCCAAAGCTGGCCAGCCGAAGCGCGGAGCCGCAGAGACGCGATCTCGTCCGCATGCTTGCTGTATGGGATTGCCACTGACGGGAAGCAACTCAATCCTGGCCTGGACTACGGCTACCAAGCTCCACAGGCTGGACAGGGAAAACCCGTAGACCCGGCAGAGATCCAGCGAGTGATCCTGAACCTCTGGGATAGAGCTCCGGAATCCGACTTAGCTCACGCTGCTGCCTGGCTGACATCTTGGGTCGCTATCACAGGTGCGCGTGGAGCCATGGTGATGGCCTCCAGGCTGTTATGGACGTCTCCAGGAAGTCTGGAAGTAGGCGTTGGGGTCTATGTGGATTGTCGAGACAGCAAACGCGGCAGGAATCGACAATCCAAACTATCCCCGTCATGGAAGCAACTTTTGGAGGCCATCGGCGTCAAGCGACTCAACACACCTCCACAACGCCTAAGAGACGCGGCAAGCCCATGGGATGAAAAACCCAGTCAAGATCAACAGAGAAAAACCGAACAAGAGCTTGCGTCAATCCACGGTTGGATCTGGCGAGAACTATCAGAAGAACGTGGCTTGAAGAAAGATCGAGAGCTGATCGGACTTAGAACTCTTCGGCATAACGCAGCGAGACGGCTTTTAGAAGTGAAACAACTAGACGTTCTCCAGATCGCTAGCCTTCTCTCAACCTCTGAAGACATGCTCCGCAAGACATATTCCGACCATCACCGTTTTCGCTCTAACGAAATCATCCGAGAAGTCTTCGGATAGGAAAAAACAGAAGCAAGCGACTAATTCAGCAAGGGTCCTTCAGGAAACTACCAAGCAGAATTTCTCAAAAGAAATTGACGCACGTGTCAGAGATATTCAAAAAAAGCTTGAACACTTGCTTGCTCAAGCTAAGATAAGCCAATACCATTAATTCCTACAAGACCAATTCAAAAGCAAAAAGATATCAATTGATCGACAGAAGGAAAACGCAAACCTAAAGTAAATAGAAGAAATTCAACAGAAGGAAAACGCAAACCTAAAGTAAATAGAAGAAATTCGGCAGAGGCATGAACGCGATCTCTCCTGCATCTGACAGCTTTGCCTTCGATCAATCAGAAGTTCGGCTCCTGGCATCCGTCAAGTACTGGGCTCTAAAGGCATCATCAAAGGAAAGCATCCTTCCGAACCGCCAATCTCTAAAAAATATTTTCAGAGATTCATCAGACATAGTAGACCAAGATCGCTACAGGAAACTCAAGGCAGATTGGTGCGAACAATGGAAAAGAACCACCTGCGATCTTCTCGAACTAGGCGAACTGATTAATGAGGATAAACTTCACGAAGCTCTAAACGAGGCAAACTTACATAACACCAAAACAGCAGCTTTTTGCGTTGAGGCAGCTACATGGGCACCTTTCCATGAATTCACAGAGGGAGACACCCGATACCAAAAACTAAGAACGGACGATATTGACTTCAATAATTACTGTAAATACATATGCAACCTTCCAGTTTTGCGTACATTTTCGGCAGTCACGCTTAAAAGCATGCGGGATGACTATGAAGCATGCACAAAGAAGATCGTAAAGACAGTCAACGGAGAAAATTACACGTGGATCTGGGTTGGGGCTGGTGCTCTTGCACTTCTTCTGGTAGCTCCTTATGCCGCTGGGATGATCGGCGGAATGATGGGACTTACAGGAGCCGCAGCAACATCAGCAGGACTCGCGTTCCTGGGAGGAGGCTCACTTGCCGCAGGCGGAATGGGAATGACAGGTGGATACGTTGTACTTATGGCCGGAGGAGCATTAATGGGCTATGGAGGGGGATCAAAGCAATATCGTGAAAGATTTACAGAAACAAGTAAAGAAGAAATTTTAGTCAACTGCTCGAAGCTCCACGCCATGCGAGATCATCTAGGCATAACGCCTGAGGAGGTTTGCAAAAACTTACATGCTATGCAGATAGACTTTGACACATTGGCCGACAATTCATATTGCCAAGGCAAGACAAGTGATGGCAAAGATCAATCATCCAAAGCCATTGTTCTTGCAACTTACAGAAGAATTGCTCGGGGAGAACTAAACACCTGAAACAAACAACAGTGAGCATCAACCCCACAAGTGGCTGTGTAAGCCACTTTGGGACCACTGCAGCAACGACTCCCCAAAGAGACCATCCCTAAAACGTACCTACGGAACGAATATTGCTTACTAGAGCCTTTTCAAGGCAATCAAAACAGCATCTCTATCCCAAATATGTTCTCCTCGAGGAGACAAGGGATTAATTTTGCAACGATGGCATCCGTCCCTCAAGACACCATCTCGTATCATCCGACCCAACGTATTCCTATGGATACCGAGATATTCAGCAAGTTCACGGGTACGCATCCATGATTTAGACGTCGATGCCATTGAATTGCTAGAGCTGAATATTATTAGCAACTACTGAAAGCGCAAAGAGGCAAAAAACGAAACCCCACGCAAAGAAATTCTTAAGCCTGTGCCACTCCGTACCGGGAGAAACAGACCAGCGTTGCTGCTGATCATGTCATAACAAAAGCGGTCATCGAGTAATTCCAACATTTATACATACATACTAAACAATGTAGGCTCAACCATCACCCAACCTGGAATTCTGAACATTTGCAATTACGTTAAATGCTATACCTAGACGAGACCAATCAGCATACAAATGCTTTGCCATCTCGTGATCATAAGACTTGTATAAATATTTTTGGTAATTATGAAAAAAAGCTCCAAGCAATTGAACATGCGCTAAGCATTTAGCTTTCAGCAAGAGTCGATCGCCATCGTCATCTAAACACAATGTAGAACAAATATTCTTATACTCTCGACTCACCAGTTCCTCGAGCTCAGACACATTATCAACTGAGCAAGCAGAAGACATTTCGGTAGTCTTAAGTGAATAGATCCCATCATTTAGATCTTCCACACAAAAATCGTCAATCACAGGTGAGGTCATTTGCTTTCTACAGTTAAGGCCGTATCAAATAAGCTTCAAGGGAAGAGGTAATCAACATTAGTTAAACATCAACCTCAACTCGAAGCACAAGCAATGCAAAAAATCGATGCAATCATCATAACAAGATCAATTATTAAACAAACAGAAAGCCACCTGCAGGGATCCAAAGATGTTGAACAGCGCTAAACCCTCGGGTCAACATCTGCAAAACATCGAAGCGCACAAGAGGAGCGGGCTCTATTGCGTGCAGAAGGGCCTCTGAGGCGCGAGGAGGTGGAGTCACTAACCGTAGGCCGAAAGTGGACGCGGCGGTCAGGAAATCGCTCCAGCGGCTTAAGGCGAAGGGTTTGATCGATTCCGAACCGACCGGGACAAGGCTCGGAAATTTGGTTTATTGGGCCGTGACTGCCTCGCGGGGAGACAGAGAATTATTTTTGTCCCAGGTAGGGTTAAATCCAGTCGTTGCAAGGGAAGTAGGCCTGGGACAACCCTGGGACAACCCTGGGACAATCGGCTGAATTGACGGAAAATGTCCCAGGCGCTTCTGAGACAGATAGGTGTACCCATCTACCCTGGGACAACTCCTCTGAAAAAAATGGGTTGTCCCAGGGTAAATCCCAGTCAGGCACTCAAAAACCCCACCCTGGGACAACTGGCGGGGGGTATAGGGAAACTGACCAGGAAGACCCTCGCTTAGGTGCACCTAGATGCCTGGCGAGCCTCAACTGGGCTAAAGGGCTTCAAGACTGCTCAAACTGCGGCGTCACAACATTGAACTTGTTAAGGGGCTTGTCCTCAAAAGGCAGTAGGCAACGGCCCTACGAACCAACAAAATCTGAACAGTGATTGATCGCCGCATGAAGGTGCTGCACCAACTCCAGAACCTTCTGATCACGGCGTAAGTAGGGCTGCTTTTGTTCTGCAGCGCTGGCAGGGTGGACGCCTGCGTCGAAGGGCTGGCATGGGGCATGCCGTTCGAGCAAGTGGCGATCCATCTGGGTCAAGGCCAAGCCCTGAACGAAGAGCAGGACGGTTGCTACATCAAGAGAGATGTGTTTCTGGATCGACTCCCCGTTTCACAGGCCACGTTTGAAGTCGACCCAGAACAAGGGCTGACGAAGCTGGCTTACGAGTTCGCCATTGATGACATGACAGAGGTGCTTGCAGGCCTGCGCGCTCAACATGGGCCACCGCTAAGCACCAGCCTCGACCACGACAGCCATAACGACCAGGTCTGGGTCTGGAACACCGGTGAAGACCTGATCACTGCCGTGAAATCAGAGGCTGCCGGCCAACAGGCCTTCCTGATCTCTTATCGGCCCAGCAGATTGCGTCCTGAAATGCTTTAACGCGGCTTCCTTCTCAGTCCATGCAAGAAACTCTGCTGCTTCCCGAGATTCACGTTTTCAATCCGGAGGAATTTTTCAGGTAAGGAGATGGTTGTCGTTGCACCCCATCCTGCCCAGTTGCACAAAATTCCAGAGACGACTCAAGGACAAGCAGCTTCGACCTATTCTTGCAACATGAAACCGAGTGGCAGCAGCGGCCAGAAACCCCAGCGCTGATGAGCAGGATTCACACCAGCTCCAGCCACCACACTCCCCATCGATGCAGTGATTCTGTCGAAGGAAAGGGGCAAGGCAGAGCAAAATCACTGAAAAGATTCACGCCACTGACGCCTCTGGGGACACCCAAGTGTGACATCGCCGAGCAACATCATCCGATCAGAGATATGTACAGATGCGATGATAATTCCCCAGGCAGTGAAACAGGCAAAACGAATATTGACTGTTATTCAAAATCAAAAAGTGCAACCTCAGCACTCAGCCCAGGGCCAAAGGCCAGTGCAAGACAAGGACCAGTAGTTGACCGCCGACGCAATCGATCAAGAATGAACAGGATCGTTGCGGATGACATGTTGCCGTGATCCTGAAGTATGCCTCTGGATTCGTGCAGTAGGCCTGGGTCCAACGACAAAACCTCTGCACAGGTGGAGAGAATTCTGGGTCCGCCAGGATGCACAGCCCAGCTCGTCACCGCCTCAAGATCAATCGACTGATCCTTGAGCCAATCTCGCAACCAAGGCAACAAGGCAGCACCAACCGTTTCCGGAACAAGGGGAGACAACCCCATCGCAAAACCATGGTCGCCAATCTCCCATTGCATCAGATCTGCACTATCAGGAATCACTGTTGAGCCACTGCGGCGCAAGACCAAGGATTGATCAGAAAGGGAAGGATCCGAGGAGGCGACAACAGCAGCCGCCCCATCAGCAAACAAAGCATTGGCAACGACCTTCTCTGGGTGCCAGCCATAAGCCATATGGAGGCTACAAAGCTCAACAGCACAAACCAAAACAACCGCCTTTGGATCCATTTCCGCGAAGGCATGGGCAACACGCAAGCCATTCAGCGCAGCGTGGCATCCCATGAATCCGATGTGTGTCCTCTGAACACTCGGCGATAGATCAAGCTTTTCAATCAAGAAAAGGTCAATACCAGGTGAATGAAACCCAGTACAACTGACCGTGATGAGGTGGGTGATCGCCCCTGATGAGATATCACCATCAGATAGCGCCTTCGTAGCAGCCTCAAGAGACAACCCACCGGCGTGAGTGTTATAAGCATGCATCCGTCGTGCCGTCCCAGGGCTTTCTGAGCCGTAGAAACTGAGACGATCCTTGGTCGTGCTCGTGCCATTGAGACCATCATTCTCGAGGAGCACACTTCCACGGGTGAGAACCTTGGTTTTCTGATAGATGCGCGACATCAGCCTTGAATGCTCAGGACTTTCTGCATTGATGCGATGCGCCACTTGCACCGCTTCTGCCTGGCTCAATCGCTGAGTTGGTACTGCCGTACCCATTCCGTGAAGGATGAGAGGCATGGATTAAGACCTCGCCATTAGGGGATGCACGCGATTGAGGCTGCTGATAATGCGTTGCGGTACAGCAGGCCATTGAGACCCGAGGCTGAACAATGCGGTTGTGGTGAGCGGTTGTCTCAACACAGTCGACAACACACTGCACACGCGCTGACGACTGATCGTCAGATCCACCAGCCTTCTTCGCCAACGCCGCTCCAGATCCACTGTCCATTCCCCCTGAGCTTCCTCAACAAAGGGAGCAACCGACGCACCCGCAGCAAGAGCCCAGGCCATTCCCTCACCGGTAAAAGGCTCCACGTAACCTGTCGCATCGCCGAGCAACAAAAAGCGATGCCCTGCAAACGCACCGGCACGACGGGTCAGTGCGGGGGTTAATTGCCAGCGAGACGACTCCAAAGATCGAGGCAAGGCGAAGCCGGCTTGAGTCAGAACAAGTTGTGCCGCACGCGCCACACCGCCGGAAGACTTGACCACAGCGCGGTCGAAAGCAGCAGCCAAGTTCAGAGCACCATCTTCACGGCGAACCAAGCCGACGTAGCCATGCTGGCCAATGGCCATATGAATGGTCCCAGACTCGTAAGTTCCGTCGTCATCGGCGATGAGGCAACCCGCACCAAGCCTCGATTCCGGGGTGCTTTTGGAACTGGCCGCATGAGATGGAGAAATCACCTGGTGCTCTAAGCCGGCTGCGACCAGTACGACACGGCCACTGATACGTTCCACTGGAGCACCACTGGGAGGACGTAACCGCACCATTCGACCTTCAGGAGTCATCTCCTCAAGCACGGCACTGGTTCGAAAGCGCAATGTTGCGCCAGCACCCTCAGCGGCGTTGACCAAAGCCTGATCAAAGCGCTCCCTTGACAAAGCCAAACCGCCTGGCAAACCAAGCTTGAGCGACTTACCACCCCAACCAAGACGAAGTTGATCGAGAGGCACAGCACCTTGATCGTGCATGAGGTTCGGGAGGCCTGTGGCACTCAGTGATGCCAGAGAATTGGCGTTAAAGCAGCAACCACACACCTTCCAGCGGGGGAAGGACCGTTTCTCAACCACCAGAACTCGCAGGCCGCGATTTGCACAATCGAAGGCTGCCAAGCCTCCGGCAACTCCTGCCCCAATCACGATGACATCCCAATTGCTTCGCATGTCAGTGGGGTGTCCAGCAGAGCCGGTAGCGCTCTGGCCAGCTCCGTTCCAGAACACAGTCACGCAAACCGGCTCGAGAGGCGAGATCCAAAATCTCCGTGGGGGTGTAAGCCCCCTTGACTGACACAGGTCCATCGTGATGAACCACCCAAGATCGGCTCAGCAGTCGCGTACCCATCCAAGCCAAGGAATACCCAAGACGGCTCCTAATCAGATCGTCAACAATCACAAGTCGACGAGCCCTAGCTGCCATCCCTTTGAGTAGTCGCACCACATCGGGTGGATCGAGATGGTGAACAAAAAGTGTGCAATACACCACATCAAATTGCTTGGATCCAGACGGTTCAAGAGCATCCTCAACAAACACACCAACACCACTTTCTGATCTGGCAACATTGCGGCGCGCGATCCGCACAGCTTCAGGGTTCAGGTCACAAGCTTGAAACGAGATGTTGAGGTGACGTCTTCGAGCGAGCGCATCAAGCTCAATTGCCGTATCACCACCTCCGCAAGCCAGCTCCAACACGCTCAACTGAGTCGTGGGACTTTCGCTAGCGAGCTTCTCTAAATAACGCAAAAGGCCTGGTACACAACGACTGATGGCATTAATCCGTCGAAGACCTTGAAGGGCTCGGACATGCTCAGCAGGATCGAGACCAGGTTGGTCCATGACCTCAGGCTGCCGATCACGTGGCATCGATATCCAGCCTGAAGACATGTGTTGGCCATTTCTCCTTACAAAGCTAGAAGAAACGGTATTGGTAATGCTTGTTTTTGCCGAAGCCACTGGCTGCCCGCAAAGCCGTGCTTGGCATTTGTTATAAGATTCACAGAGAGTGGAAAAGCTGAAAGGCATTATTTGTTTGAATCCAAAATATCAACTTGCGCCCAAGAAAAGCATACTTTGCTGTACAACCCTTAGTTTCCTTTTCAGCTCAAGAGAGTCGCAAACTCATAGAAGGCCATCCTGTCGAGCTTTATCATGATTTGAACAGACACACAGAACAACAGAAACACATCAGGCACAAGAATCTCAAGCTATCTATTAGCGAACACTATTAATCAGAAGCAACGCCGAGAATCATTAGCGTTGATCGGCAGGATTCAAACCTGCTCCAGCTACAACGCTCACTGTCGATGCAGTGATTCTGATGAGGAATGGATCGCGGGCAGGCGCTTCTGCTGATTGGCATCAGAGTGTCTTTGAGCCGCGAGAAGTGCCTTCACGCACTGCCCCCCCCTTGAGCGCATCCCGACTCAAGCCAGCACCATCCTTGCGCTGGGTTGCGACATCGAGGCTGTTGACGCCGTCATTAGACACGCCCAACGAGAGGTCCAACGGCTCAAGCCCAATCGAAACCGGCTGGCCTGCACCACTGCAAACAGTGATCAACGCCACCCGTAGCTGAGCACCATGCGCATTGTTTTGATCGGCAGCTTCGGTAGCAGCAGTGATCAGCATTACCGGGTGCATCAGCCCGCTGCCGCCCTGGCCGCCGACCTGCTCGTGCTCAAAGACTCAGACCAAAACATCAAAACCACGCTCCTCAACATCAATCGCGACGATCTCATCAACTATCAGCCCGATCTCATCTGATCTGACAACACAAAACACAAACCTGCTTCAGCAACCAACCCTCAAACCAATAAACACACCCCTCACTTGCCCACAATCCAGCCCAGTTGCACAAAAAATGAGGGACAACTCAGGGACAAGCACCTCAGACTGGTTCCTACAACTAAAAAGTGAGCGGCAGCAGCGGCCAGAAACCCCAGCGCTGGTCAGCTGGATTCGCAGAACGGGATTGGCTCACCAAGTGGCGTGTGGCCCTGGGCTCGGATCGGCTCCACAAGCTACCGGCCACGCAAGGCTCCATCGACATCACTCCAGAATGACCAAGCAAGGTGCCAGGTCATGACCGACCACAACGACAAGACCCTCTCCGCCCGGGAGATGGTGCGAGCCCACGCCTACCCCGTGCTGGCTGCCGTCAGCAGCTTGAGCCTGTTCACCATGGCCATGCTGCTCATTCCTCAGGCGGTCAGACATCAGCGCTTCAACCGTTGCGTCGATGCGCAGATCCAGATGCGTGATGCCATCAATCCCGGCAGCCAGCAGGGGCCCGGCAGAATGAACGAGCTCAAGGCCTTTCAACATTGCGAAGGCCGTTGATCCAGGGTCCGGTTCGATGCATCGTTTCGCTCTCTTCGCACTCCTTGGCACATCCCTTCTCCACAGCGGTTGGGCTCAGGCCCATCGCAAGGGGATGTACGACAGCCAAGCCGAGGCCATGAGCCGCGCGGTGGAGATCGGTTGCTCCACGGTTCACCAGAACAACGGTCGTTGGATGCCCTGCTCCGATGAAAGGGAATTGCATCAGCAGATGCGCAAGCAATGACGAGGCAGCCCAACCGCAATCAACAGCGCCAGGCTCGACGCCTGCACCGCAGGCTGGTGCCGATCGCTGCAGCACCGCTGCTGCTGACGGCTGGAACCGGTTCCCTTTACAGCCTGCTGCTGGAGCAGGACATCGATGCCTTTTGGCTGCTGAAGATCCACACCGGAGACTTCGGGCCGATCAACCTGCAGCCGATCTATTCGGTGATCCTCGGGGGGCTCACCGTCGTGGTGACCATCTCCGGACTCTTGCTGCTGATCAGGACGCCGGCCCGCTGAAGTCCAACACCAAATCCCCCAGGTCATCCCGGCGGATCACAAACCCAAAGCCGTCCAGCGTTCCGGCCCAGCGGCCTGCATCCGCATCGGCCTCGCTGCCTTGTGCGGACTCCACGGTGTGGCCAAACAAGGTGGCAAAACAGTGGGCAGCGACCTGGGCCGCCTCCTCAGGTCCCATCTCATCCAGCTCATGGGCCTCCACCGAACAACCCTCCAGCAGCTCGGCATCGATCACATTGCCGCTGCCCAGATCTGCCACCAATGCCTCCAGTCCGGCCTGGTCGTTCATCTCACCCATCGATGCAGTGTTGACGTTGCCATCCATCATCCCCAACCCAGCGCCAATGCGGCCGTCAATGCCGTATCCACGCTGAGCACCCGAGTGCCCAGATGCACCGGCTGCGCGATCACCACCTTGGCCAACTCCAATTCGAAGGGAACAAAGCCCCCCTCCGGACCGATCATCACCACCGCCGGTACGGCGGGGGTCGCTGAAAGGGCCAGGGCTGATCCCATCTCCGCCAGCCAGCAGGGGCGACCGGCGCAGATCGTCGACAGTTGATCCTCCACAAACGGGCGAAACAACCGGTGCTGATGGACCACCGGCGCTACGGTGTCTTGGGCTCGTTCCATCCCTGCCATCAGGGCCTCCTCCACCTTGTCAGTCGACAGAAGCGGGGTTTGCCAGAAGCTCTTCTCCACCCGGGCAGTGTTGATCAGGTGGAGGTTGCAGACCCCGTATTCCGCCACGGTGCGCAGGATCCGGCGCAGCATCTTCGGGCGCGGCAGAGCCAGCACGATGTCAAATCGGTGCCGTGGCGGGGGCGGTTCGCCGAGGGCCACCCTCAGGGTCACGCCGGTGGCATCGATCGCTTCGATCCGTGCATCACCCCGCTGACCCCCCACAACGCCGACCCGGATCGACTCCCCCACGGCTGATCGCAACACTTGACGGAGGTGATCAGCCCTGTGATCAGTGATCTGCACCGTGCTCGCATCAAGCCAGTTGTCCCCTGGACGCAGCAGCAGGATGTTCACCGCAGCTCAAAACCCACCGGCAAAGCCATTAACAGTGCTCGAAGATGCCGGGGGATTCGGGCGGTGCAGTCCGGCTCAGATACGCCGCATCGGCCTCAGCCATGGCGTCTGGATCGTCCTGAAACCAGCAGCCGTACATCAGCTATTCGATCCGCTCGACATCCAGCCCCCGATCGGCGACGTCCTGCCACAACCGCTGACTGAGTTCAGCCTCCCCCAGAAGAAACTGGGCCCGCGCCAGATTGCGTGCAGCGCTGAAATGGGCCTGTCGATCCCGTAGCGCAGTGGATTCATAGCGCAGCAGACGGCTCTGAAGGGTCTGGATCAATCCCATCGCTGTGCATTCACTGACAACAACCTGGATCGCGGATCAACGCTCAGCAATGAGTGGACCTACCGATCACAGCGGCTGAACCCCAGAAGAATCCGGTCCTGGAGAGCCGCGTGATCAAGCCCAGGGCGCTGCCGCTGCAGCGCCGGAAGAATGTCGAGCAAGCGGTCGTTGGCGCGGCGGGACAATGCGCACACCCCAGCGGCGTCTCCTGTCGATGCCGCCAGCTGGATCTGATCCAGCAGCAGCTGCACCTGGAAAAAGCGTTGGTCGAGGGTCTGGGCATGAGCAGCCGCCCCAAGGGTCGAGAGCAACACCAGCCCTGACAACACCCTCCCTAACGCCACCGCGTGCTCCCGCACCAGCCTTCAACGTCGCACACTCCGCTATCGCCATGGCTGGTAAAACTGTGAGAATCCCTTTTGGTGCAACTGCCAGAACGTGGAACGAGTGGCCACCGCCTGGGCGATCTTTCAAGGATTGCTCCTGGAGGCGATTCCGTTTCTGCTGCTGGGGGTGGTGATCGCAGGCCTGGCCCGTTGGCTGGTGCCCCAGGGGGCCTGGATCAGCCGCTTGCCCCGTCACCCAGTGCTTGCCCCGATCACCGGCGCACTGATGGGGTTCGCCCTGCCGGCCTGTGAATGCGGCAATGTGCCGGTCGCCCGCCGCCTGCTCGCCAGTGGCGCACCCTTAGGCACCGGCTTTGGATTCCTGTTTGCAGCACCGGTGCTGAATCCAATCGTGCTGGCGAGCACCTGGGCGGCCTTTCCCGATCAACCCTGGCTGCTGATCGCCAGACCCCTGGGGGCTTTCCTTCTGGCCATCCTGCTGAGCTTGCTCCTGGCACAACTGCCTGAAGCACAGCTGCTGGAAACGGCGTTGTTGAGCGAACGGCGCCTCAGTCAACCGCTGCGCAAACTCGACCTGCTGCAACGGGGCAGCGGGTTGATCGGCGCACCGCTGCCAGCCAGCACGGGCCAACGGCCGCAGCGCCCATTACTGCGGGATGTGCTGGATCAAAGCAGTCGCGAATTCCTGGATCTGCTGGCTCTGTTGGTGCTCGGCTGCGTCATCGCCGCCACCGTGCAGACCTGGTTGCCGCGCAGCTGGCTGCTGGCGATCGGCGGGGCACCGACAGGATCAATCCTGGCGTTGATGCTGCTGGCGGTGGTGGTGTCGGTGTGCTCGAGCGTGGATGCCTTCCTTGCCCTCGGTTTCGCGGCGCAGGTAACGCCGGGGGCACTACTGGCCTTCCTGTTGCTTGGACCAGTTGTTGACCTCAAATTGGCGGGATTGTTCACCGTGCTGATGCGGCCCCGCGCCATCGCGATCACCGCCGCCGCAGCCAGCCTGGGGGTGCTGTTGATCGGCCAATGGGTCAACCTGTGGCAGCTGTGATCCGGGGGATGGCATGAGTCGCGGATTGCTGCTGATCCTGTGGGGATGGATGGTGATCTGGAGCGTGCTGAGCGGCCACCTGGATCTGTTGCTGCGTGGGGTGTTTCACAGCCTGGTCGGTGCCTCTGGAGCCGTTTTGCTCGCAGCAGGACTCCTGCTGGTGATCCGACATCGCCGCCGCCGCGAGGCCACGCGCTGGCCATGGCTGATCAGCGCAGTACTCGGTTGTCTGGTGTTGCTGATCCCCCCGAACCCCTCCTTCAGTGATCTGGCGAGCAACCGCCCCCAGGGTCTGCCGGAGCCAGCAGAGCTCGCCTTCGTGTTGCCGCCGGAGCAGCGCAGCCTCACGGAATGGGTGCGACTGCTGCGCAGCCAGCCCGACCCGCAGCTGGTGGACGGAAATCCCGTCAACATCAGCGGCTTCGTGTGGCGGCAACCCGAGGGGCCGCCGTTGATCGCCAGGCTCACCGTGCGCTGTTGCCTGGCCGATGCCACCCCAGCTGGACTGGCGGTGGCCTGGCCAGCAGATGCCGAACCAAAAGCCAACCAGTGGTTGGCGATTCAGGGCCGGATGACGGTCGCCCCGCGCAATGGTGAACCCACCGCTGTGGTGGTGCCGACTGTGATCAAGCCCATCCCCCGCCCCGAGCGACCGCTGGAGCCATGACGCGCAGGCTGACGCTGCTGCTGCTGTTGGCTGCTGCGACCGTGGTCCTCCAGCAACAGCTGCTGCTGCGACGGGCCCCGCGGCTGCTTGGCGTCGAACCACAGCCGCTGCAGTCTGGCCGAGCGGCGGTGGACCTGAGCTTCAGCCGCGCGATGCACCGCAACAACCTGGCGGCGGAAAGCAGCCTTGACCCTGCACTACCCCATCGCTGGCTAGGCCAAGGCAACCGACTGCGGTTGATCCTCGGAGGGATAACGCCCATCGATGCCCCCATCGCACTGACGATGGCGGGCCGTGACCAGCGCATGCAACCGATGACGCCTCAGACGCGATGGTGGGATCCACGCCCGTGGTTGCTGGTGACGCGGCATGTGGAGGGCGGTGAGCAGCTGCAGCTGCAGGACCGGCAAGGCCAGTGGCATCCCCTCAGCCCTGTCTGGGCCTCACTGCAGAGCCTGGTTCCCCTCGGCAACGGCAGCGGTGTCGCCATGGTGAGCAGTAACGGCAATGGAAAGGAGACGATCTGGCGCAAACGGCTCACCCCTCGCAACATTGCCCTATCGAAACAGCAGCTGGGAGTACCCGCCCAAGGCGTTCTGGAACCACTGAGTGAGGGCGATCTGCTGTTTGGACACATCAGCAGCAACCTCAATGGCGATCTGCTGGTGCAGACCGGCGGATTGAAACCGGGCAGTGAAACCCTTGAGCTGCTGCTGGCCAATGGCGAGCGACAGATGCTGGAGCTGCCCTCCTCCGGACCGGTGCAGTTGCTGCCAGCCGGCGGCGGCCTGGTGGTGCCGGGCTACGACGGCATCAGCATCCAGCCGCTCAAGGACAACGGCAAGGCTCCCCAAGTGCTGCCGGGCAGCCGTGAGCTTGGGGCCTTCTGCGCCACGTCAGGCCGAGCGGTGCTGATCCGCCATTGGCCGGACTACCGCCGCTCCATCGAACTGGTGATCCCTGGCCTGGCCCCGCGACAACTCCACCTCGGAGACCAGGCCGTGCTGGCGGTGAGCTGCAATGGCTCCGGCGATCGGATCTGGGCGGTGTTGGGGATCTGGCAGGGCCAACGCAGCCAGCATGAAATGGTGCAGTTCAACAGCGAAGGCACAGTCCTTCAACGGCGAAATCTGGCCCCCTGGACCCTGAGGCCAGGAACAGGGGTGGAGCACAACTCCGTTGGCAACGATCTGTTGATGACGTTGACCCAACCCGATCTGAAGGGCGGGCGAGCCGCCCTGATTGAGGCCGACACTCTCCGATTGAGGGAAGTGATGGACGAACCGATCAAGGAGGCCCGCTGGCTGCCGGCGGGCTGATCAGAAGCTGAAGGTCACCCCCGTGCCGAGGTGGTGCTGCCATCCCTCACCCCAGCCAGGAGCATCATCCGGGCTGTAGGTCGGCTTCCAATGGGCGAACAGAACGGCATCGCCAACGGGGATAGAGACTTCCACTTCACCGGCAAAGTCAGTCCGCTGACTCAAACCTGAATAGCTGCCAGGTGTGTAGAAACGAGGCCCGGCATCGATGATGACATTGATCTGGTCAATGTTGAAGCCAACGCCCAGGCGGGGATCGGTGTAGTTGCCCATCCAGGTGCCATCGGATTCCCAACCCTGACGGTGCATCACGGAGAGGAAAATGCCCTCGAGAATGCTCTCAAGACCATCACCCAAAGCGAAGTCAACGTCACCATCACCAAGCGCCCAAACCACTTTAGCACCTAACTCATTCTTTAAACCCTGGATATCGTCACCTTGATCCTCGGTGACGTAATAGGGCATCCAATCCACCGTGAGGCTGAGGCGATCATTGGGTGCATAGCGCACACTAAGGAAACCACGAACGTCCGTTCGTTTCAGCTCAGGATCACCATGCCCGTGTTCATCGTGGGCATGCTCTGCGTGCTCATGATGATCATCCTCAGCATGCTCGTCGTGGTCATTATCAGCATGCTCGTCGTGGTCGTGATGATCATCCTCAGCATGCTCGTCGTGGTCATTATCAGCATGCTCGTCGTGGTCGTGATGGTCCTCATCCCTATGGCCATGATCATCATCAACATGCACCTTCCCGTAAAAATGTTCAGCCTCACCCCACACCACTGAAGGTCCCACAGCGGCTTCAATCGTGAGACTTCCGCCGTTGCCCAAGCCCCACTGGAACACGCCACCAAACAATCCATCAATGGCGTAATGCTTGGGGTTATCATCCAAGTTGGTTTCAAACCCACCATGCCCTTCGATGGTAATCAGAGGAGTGAAATCAAACTCACCAGCCTCAAGTTCCTCATCTCCTCCCCCATGGGATCCATGGGCCATGACAGGCCGGGCTGCAGTGCAAGGGAGCAGAAGCAGGGCTAAAAGCAGGAATCTGAGACGTGGCTTGGTTGAGAAGACGAACACGGGAGAGAAAATGTTGAGGGAGAGGAGAAAAGATTGAGGATGCTTGGACGTCTGCACGTCAAGCAGGCATTAACGAATGGCCTGCCAACGATCATTCAGGGCCTCAGCAGAGGCCTTATCACAGGTCCCGCCCTGCCCTTGCACCATCGTGCAGATGTTGATCGTCGCCGTGGAGATCGCTGTTTCTCCGGCAGCTGTTCCCTCACCAACTAGTGGTGTGGGCGCAATTGGCAATCCGGTTGATCTGCTGATCCTGCGCAGCGTTTTGCTCGGAGGAATCGACGGCGTGAAAATCACCTTTGCGCCTGAAGCTTTGATCTCCTTGCTGATCCTGCGCAGGCTGGAGGGACGCAGCACACCCCCAGTGGTGTAGCTATCAAGCATGGCAATTTCATCCACCCCGTAGCGATCGGCCAAGTGGCTGTAGGTCTTGTGATCGGTGACGATCACCCGCTGCGGTTGAGGCAGCTTTTCAAACTGAATGGCTCCCCAACGGCTGAGGTCGTTAAACACAGCAATGGCTACCGTCGCGCGTTCTTTAAAACCTTCTGTTTCCGATGCGGGCAGGACAGGAATCAGAGCAGAGCTCAGTGCCGACACCATGGCGGCCGAGTTGGCCGGGTCATGCCAGACATGGGGGTCGCTTCCCGTGTAATTCGGCAATGCCTGTTCGCCAACGGCCACGACAGACCCAGGACTGGTGATCTCATCGGCTGCAGGGGTGAGACCAAAGCCGATGTGAACCACTGCTGCCGACGTTGCGATGGCCTTCCGGTCGCTGGGCTTGAGGCGATAGCCGTGGGGATCACCACCCGGCGGGATCAGGCAGGTGACCTTCGCCGCCGCTCCCACCACCGTTCGGGTGATGTCACACAGGGTTCCATCCACAGCCACAACGCTTGGCTGGGCCGCCTGCGCCGAGACTGAACAACCCGAGACAATGCCCAGGGCGACCGCCAGACCCTTGACCGAAAGCGCAGGACGCGCCATGACACTCGAATGAGAATGATTATCATTTTTACAGTTCAACGGGTTGGCGCAACCCAATCGCGACCGCATGATGAAGTGAACCCACCGCAGCTGTGACAGAACCTCATTCGTCCATCAAGGGGCATCTCGCAGCCAGGGATCTCAGCTATAGCCACGGCCCAAAATCAACACTGGAGCGTGTCGACCTGGAGCTCCAGCCCGGCACGCTGACGGCACTGGTGGGCCCCAATGGCGCTGGCAAATCAACGCTTCTGCATCTGTTGCATGGCCGCCTCCAACCTTCGGGAGGAACCTTTGAATGCGGCGGCAGCATTGGCCTGATGCCCCAGAGGGCAGCCATCGACTGGACCTTTCCCATCACCGTGAAGGATATGGTCAGGCTTGGACAACCCAACAGCCAGGGACGAAACAACAGCCAGGGCACAACAACGGCCGAGACCCTGCTGGAGCGGGTTGGAATGGGGGAGATGCGGGGGCGGCGTCTCAATCAGCTCTCCGGCGGCCAACAGCAACGGGTGCTGCTGGCCAGAGCCTTGATGCAGCAGAGCGACGTCCTGTTGCTTGATGAACCCTGCAGTGCCATCGATCCCCCCAGCCGTGAGCACCTTCTCGGGGTGTTGCGCCAACAGGCCAACTCCGGTCAGACCCTTCTGGTGAGCAGCCACGACTGGGGCAGCGCCCTCGACAGCTACGACCGTGTCGTCGTTCTTGATCGCAAGGTGCTTGCTGCGGGATCCCCCGCTGAGGTGCGCGACCAGCTCAACGACATGGCCTGCCTGATGGGGAGCCATTGCTGTGGCTGAGCTCGACCTCTGGTGGCTGACGCCGCTGATCCTGGCCCTGCTGATCGGGCTGATTTGCCCAGCGACCGGCTCACTGCTGATCACCCAGCGGCGCATCCTGCTGGCCAATCTGATGGCCCATTCGGTCTTGCCCGGCCTGATCCTCGCGCTGGCCTTCGAACTCGATCCAACCATCGGCGGCCTGATCAGCGGACTGCTCGGGGCGCTGTTGGCGGAACAACTCAACCAACGCTTCAAAGGCCGGGAAGAAGGTGCCATGAACACTGTTCTGGCCGGATTCACCGCCCTTGGCGTGCTGATGGTGCCCTTGCTGCAGGCGCGGGTTGATCTGGAAACACTGCTGTTCGGCGACCTTCTGGCCGCCAACGAAGCAGACCTGATTCGCACCGCCGTGGCAACCGTCGCGCTGCTGGTGCTTCTGAGCCTGTCTTACAGAGATCTGGTGTTCCTCGGCGTCGATCCCGATGGAGCCGTCGCGGCCAAAAGGCCGGTGTCCAGAATTCGTTTTACTGCCATCGTGATCACTGCCCTCGTGGTGATCAGCGCCATCACAGCTGTGGGCATCGTGCTGGTGATCGCCCTGCTCTGTGCTCCGGTGCTGGTGCACGTGGATCGCTGCCTGAGCTTGCGGGGGCTGATGTTGCGCTCTGCAGGAACAGGCCTGCTGCTCTGTGGCGGCGGCATGATGCTCGCGGTTGCTGCGGATCTCCCCCCTGGCCCTTTGATTGGCGTGCTCTGTGTGGGGTTGCTGCTGTTCAAACGCCCCTGATCGCCATCAGCACCAACGCATCAGCTAGCTAACAGTGGCGAACCACCCCCCCAACACAGCCGCGATCAGGCCACAGGCCAGGGCTTGCAGCACCTGCTGTTCCGGTTTCTCACGCTCAAGGCCCTCGATGATCCGGCTGGCGGACGCAAAGGTCTCCAGATCCCTCTGAAATCGGCGCAAAGTGCGATCAATCGCCTCCTCGGTGAAAACCAGGCGCCGCAACTTGGCGCGCAGTCGGTTGAGCTCGATCTCCGTCAAGGCTCAGTCCTCACACCCCAGCAGCCGGAAGGAATCGAAGCGTTGCTGGCGGTTGGTCTCCGGCACATGCCGACCCCAGAGGCCCTCCCAGTAAAAGAAGATCACGCCGTAACCGCGTTCACGGGCCAGGCGAACCTTCTGCTCCAGATCGCCCATGGACGTGGTGCGTCGTCCGAACCCCGCCAGGATTCCGATCTGGGTTGGGATCCGCCAGTCGCGGGCCTTGCGCAACGCCGGTTGGTCGAGATCGCGGGCAAACCCGTTCACGGAATAGGCGTAGTTCTGCACAACCAACTCGTCGATCAACTCCCCCAGCGCCCACAGTTCCCAGTCCTGAAGCCAAAGGTTGTAGGCCTGCCGAAACGGTCCCGGCGACAGGCTGATCGTTGTGGAAAGATCCTCCTGCTTCAATCGCTCCCGCAAGTCCCGCAGCAACGCCATGAGCTGACGGCGACGCCAGCTCATCCACATCCGGTTGGAGTGGTCACGCGGGGGTGCTGATCCGGTCTGCTGCCGGTAGAGCTCAACGGTGTAACGGTCGTAGCCGAACTGCACCGGCCAGGCGAAGTGGTCATCCAGCTGCAGACCATCCATCGGACAGCGCTTCAACGTCTCCACGACCAGGCCAATGAACCGTTCTCGCACCTCCGGATGCGCCGGGTTGAGCCAGGCCATGCGGTGGTCCCCATGCATCGCCATCCAGCGCTGACCATCGGCTTTGGCCAACACCCACTCGGGATGCTCTTGGACAACGGCGGCGTCGGCCGGTTCCATCAGGCCGTACTCAAACCAGGGCATCACCTTGATGCCTCGCTTGCGGCCCTCCTCCGCCAACGTGCAGATCGGATCCACCTCCACACCTGCCTTCTCGAGCGATGGCTCAACCGGTGCGAAGCGGCTTTGGTGAAACGTAGTGCCGCGGCTCCATACATTGGGCACCACGCGATTGAACCCGGCCTGCTGCAGTTGATCCAATGCAGCCCTGATCCGCTCACGGCTGTAGTAAAGCTTGCTGGGGCTGTTGGTCAGCCACACCCCCATGGTTGTGCGTCGCGGCAGCAGCCGCTCAAGCCGCGACTCCGCCAGAGCCGGCGACGCCAGCAGCAGCCCCAGAACCAGGCCGGATGCTCTAACGGAACATCGAACTGACGGAACTCTCCTCGTGTATGCGCCAGATGGCCTCGCCCAGCATGTTGGCAACGGAGAGCACTTGAAGCTGAGGGAAGGTTCGCTCCTGCTGGATCGGAATGCTGTTGGTCACGACCACCTGCTCGAACAGTCCATCGGCCGAGAGGCGTTCACTGGCCGGGGGTGAAAAAACCGCATGGGTGGCAGAGGCGATCACCCGTTTTGCCCCCTGCTGCCGCAGCAGCCTGGCCCCGGCGCAGATGGTGCCACCGGTGTCGATCATGTCGTCGATCAGGATCGCCGTACGGCCGGAGACGTCGCCGATCACCGTGAGGCTTTCGGCCAGATTGTGGCCCGTGCGGCGCTTGTCGATGATCGCCAACGGCGCATCGTTCATCTGTTTGGCAAAGGCCCTGGCCCGGGCCACACCGCCCACATCCGGTGACACCACCACAATGTCGCCGAGGTTCTGCGTGGAGAGGTAATCCACCAGCACCGGTGAGCCATAGATGTGATCACAGGGGATGTCGAAGTAACCCTGAATCTGAGCTGAGTGCAGATCCATCGCCAGGACCCGATCCACACCGGATTTCACCAACAGGTTGGCGGTGAGCTTGGCGGTGATTGATTCACGCCCCGCCGTCTTGCGGTCGGCGCGGGCATAGCCGTAATACGGCACCACTGCCGTGATCTGGCGTGCTGATGCCCGACGGCAGGCATCCACCATGATCAGCAGCTCCATCAGGTGATCGTTCACCGGAGCGCAGGTGGGCTGGATCAAAAACACATCGCAGCCCCGGATGGACTCCTGGATCTGCACATAGAGCTCGCCATCGGCGAAGCGTTTGCACACCCGCGGGCCATCGGGAACTCCGAGGTACGCGGCGATCTCCCTGGCCAGCCCAGGATTGGAGGTGCCGCTGAACAAGCGCAACCGGCGTGTGTCCGGTGTGAGCTTTTCCTGTTCAGCGCGGGCTGCGGTCAGAAAACTGGTCACGGCGCCCGCGGGACGAAGTTTGCTGTAATCCGATGGTAGTGGTGAGCAGGACCCCCATGTCCACAGGTGTTCCGCTGTTGGTGGGTGCAGGCCCCCTGCCGGAGCTGTTGATGCGCGAGGCCTGCACAGCCCTGGCAGAACGCTGGGGACTGGAGCTGAGCCACATCAGCGAAGGCGAATCGCCGCAGCAAACGCTGTCGAGACCATCGGCTCAGCAAGGCTTAATCCGTTTCTGCGGAGATGCGGCGCGACAACGACCGGAGGGGGGCTGCTGGCTTGACGCCCTGGCCGACTGGCGCCAACCGATTCTGCTGATGGTGGCGGGCGAGGCCGGAGGTGGCGTTGCTGGCGCAGCCGCGGCCTATGCCGCTCTCTGCCATCAACTCGGTGCGCCTCTCATCGGACTGGTCCAGATCGGATCACAGTGGAACCGACTGCAACGCCGACGGGATGGTCTGCCCTGGATGGGCTGGATTCCTGCAGCCGGCGTTCCTGAACGGGAACTTGCCCTCGATCATCTGGTGCAGGAGCTGAGCCGACGCAGCATCACAGCCGCGGCCACAGGGGCTGGGGCTCACCGGCCTTGATCTGACGCAGCACCTGCTTCCCGGCCCGCTTGGCCAACGGCAGCTGTTGAACTTTCACCGACAACGGACTGGACAGAACAGCCGCCGCAAGGCTGAGCATCTCTGGTTTGGAGAGGTTGGTCTCCACAGCACTGGCGGCTGCATCCACCAACCCAGGGATTTTGCCCATCACCCCTGGTCCTTTGAACTGCTCCACCACGGCTCGGATCAGCGACTGCTGCCGCAGGCGACGGTTGGGATCATCAAGAGGGTCCTTGAGGTAGCGCGCCAGCTGCTCAGCCTGAGCACCGTTGAGGCTCTGGCGGCCGGCCTGAAGATTGACGGTGTAGTTCTGTGCCTTGTCCGTCCGTTGGAACGAGGCATTCAGGATCACATCGAGATCCCCGAGGCCGTCCACGAGGGAGCGCAGCACCCGCCGAGGAACCACCACGTAGCGGTCCGGTTGATCAGCCGGCAGACCGACCAGTTCCCGGATCGCATCGCTCAGCAGGGCAACACCACCTGTTTGCCAGAGGCTACCGAGCCTGATGGGCGTCGTCTGGCCGGGGAGCTGGAGGGCCAGTTCGATCGGAACCTGCAGCACCCGCAGCGGCTGTTGGGCGTCGACCTGCACCACCATCACGGCATCGGCGTTGGCCCGTCCCCGCGGCGCCGCATTGTTCACGGGATCGTTGGTCTGATCCGCGTCTATACCCACCACCAACAGCGTCACTGGTCCCAGAGGCAAGGGCGCCAGATTGGTGGGGTTGTCGGCGGGGAGAGACTCCGTTCGGGCCACCTGGTCTGGCTCTGGCCAAACCGTGCTGAGCAGCCAACCGGTGGCACCAAGGCCCACCACAGCAGCGGCGAGTCGCAGAACGGTCCGCAGTGGATGACGACCCAACCAGGGCATCAACCGCTTCGGTTGGGTGGGCGTCATCGTCCCCAGGCGGGCTACGGCGCCTAGTTTCGCCCAGTTGTCCAGTCCCGAGCACCATGGCTCTGCGTCATGACTTCCGCAGCCGACCGCCTGAACAGGTGCGGGTGGTGGTGTTCGGAGCCACCGGCTACATCGGTCGCTTTGTGGTGCGCGAGCTGGTGGAGCGGGGCTATCAGGTGGTCGCCTTTGCCCGCGAACGCAGTGGCATCGGGGGGCGCCAGAGCCAGGAGCAGGTGATCAACGACCTCAAGGGCGCTGAGGTCCGCTTTGGCGACGTCACCGACCCCGCCTCCCTTGCTGCCGAGGCCTTCAACCAACCCACGGATGTGGTGGTCTCCTGTCTGGCGTCCCGCACCGGAGGCCGAAAAGACTCCTGGGCGATTGACCACCAGGCCACCCTCAACACCTACCGGGAGGGACGACGGGCTGGTGTGGCCCACTACGTGCTGCTCTCGGCGATCTGCGTGCAGAAACCGCTGCTGGAATTCCAGAAGGCGAAACTGGCCTTTGAAGCGGAACTGCAGGCCGATGGGGAGATGACCCATTCGATTGTTCGGCCCACCGCCTTCTTCAAAAGTCTGGGTGGGCAGGTGGAAAGCTGTCGCAAAGGGGGGCCCTATGTGATGTTCGGAGGCGGCGAACTGGCCAGCTGCAAACCGATCAGCGAAGCCGACCTGGCCCGCTTCATGGCCGATTGCCTGCGGGATGAGGACAAACGCAATCAGGTGCTGCCCATCGGCGGGCCAGGGCCAGCCCTCAGCGCCAAACAACAGGGAGAAATGCTGTTCCGCGCCTTGGGGCGCCCTCCGCGCATGCTCTCGGTCCCCATTGCCCTGATGGACGGTCCAATCGCTCTGCTGGAGGGACTGTCCCGACTGTTCCCCGGACTTCAGGACACCGCCGAATTCGGACGCATCGGGCGGTACTACGCCGCTGAGTCCATGTTGGTGTGGGATCCCGAGCATCAGTGCTATGACGCCGATGCCACCCCCTCCTATGGAAACGACACCCTCGAACAGTTCTTTGAACGGGTGGTGCGCGATGGCATGGCGTGTCAGGACCTGGGGGATGCCGCCTTGTTCTGAAGCGGCCATCCTTTTGGTGAGATCGGAGATCCGATGGATCAGCCCACAGCACCGCGTCCTCGCAGCACAGGGGTTCTGCTCCATCCCACCGCGCTCCCCGGCAGCCCGGTCTGCGGCAGCTTCGGCGAACCCTGCCGCCGCTGGGTTCATCAACTGGCGGACAACAACATCGGGGTCTGGCAGATCCTGCCGCTGGCACCTCCGGATCCCACCGGCTCCCCGTACAGCTCACCTTCCTGTTTTGCGCTGAACCCCTGGCTGCTGGATGCAGCGGATCTGACGGCGGAAGGGTTCATCAGCGGCGAGGACCAGGAAACGCTCCCCGGCGCCGACGCCGCCTCTGAAGGCGTTGACAGGGTGGATTTTGCGCTGGCCAACCAACGCAGTCAGGCGCTGGCCACGGCCCTGTTGAGCCGCTGGCCCAGTCAGAACCAGGAGCGCCAGGAAGCCTTCCGCTCCTGGTGCGAAGTACAGGCCTGGCTGGAGGACCACGCCCGTTACAGCGTTCTGCATGATCAACACCAGGACGCCTGGTGGAGCTGGCCCGCACCCCTGGCGACGCATCGGGAGAGAGCGCTTCAACGCTGGTGCGACGGCCACGGCGAGGCGTTGCTGCAGGTGAAGTTGGTCCAGTGGCACCTGGACCGCCAATGGCAGGCCATCCGAACGCTGGCAAAGGAGCGCGGGGTGCTGGTCTTCGGCGATCTGCCCTTTTATGTGAGCGCCGACAGTGCCGATGTCTGGAGCCACCGCGCCCTGTTCACCATCAAGGAGAACGGCGAACTCACCACCCAAAGCGGTGTTCCCCCCGATTACTTTTCCGAGACGGGACAGCTGTGGGGATCCCCGGTGTACCGCTGGGGCCGTCACCGACTCACCCGCTTCGGTTGGTGGAGGCATCGCATCGCCCGGCAGCGGCAATTGGCGGATCTGCTTCGGCTCGACCACTTCCGCGCCCTTGCCGGCTACTGGGCCGTGCCAGGCGGCGACACCACAGCGCAGAACGGCAGCTGGCAGCCTTCTCCCGGTCGGTCCCTGCTGAGCAAGCTGCAGCGGGATGGTGGCGGTGCCCTGCCCTTGATCGCTGAAGACCTTGGGGTGATCACTCCCGATGTGGAAGCCCTCAGGGATGGCTTCCGGCTGCCGGGGATGAAGGTGCTGCAGTTCGCCTTCGATGGCATGCAGGACAACCCCTATCTGCCCGAAAACATCCAAGGCAGCAGCTGGGTGGTTTACACTGGTACCCATGATAACCCCACCACTCTGGGCTGGTGGAACAAACTCGATGATGCGAGTAAGCAGCGCATCGCCAGTCGGGTCAACGGGCCTGTTGAGGCTCCGGCCTGGCATCTGTTCGATATGGCCTTTGCCACCCCAGCGGAACTGGTGATGGCTCCGCTGCAGGATCTGCTGCATCTGGACGACAGCGCCCGCTTCAACACTCCAGGGACCAGCGAAGGCAACTGGAGCTGGCGGTTGCCGCGGTTCGACGAGGATCTGAATGGAGCCCTGAAGGGTTACGGAGAACGGGGAGCTGTCTGGGGCCGCAGTGGAGCGGGAGCTGCCGCCCTGGTGGCTTCGACCCGGTAGGTGCCAGGTCGGCTCTTGTCGCCTGTGAGAACCTGACCATTCCATAGCAACTGATCAGCCTTCTCCGGCGGCGGTTTGATCACCACCTGCACTGGTGCCAGCAACTGCAGGGTTGCCGTGCCGGCCTCGAGTTGCAGCTGCAGTCGGTCACCGCCGCCGCTGGCCAATTGAAGCTGACGCGGCTGCGTCAACTTGAGGCTGAGCACGCCTGGGCGGGGCAGTGGCGGTCCACCGGCAGCGTTCAACCAGTCCAGTGGCTGCCGTTGGCGGGCCAGATCCAGCGGCCGCAGGGCTTTGAGATCAGGGTCGTTGGAGGGCAGAGATGTGGCCTGATCCAGGCCGCTCAGGTCAGCGCGCACCGGCTCAAGACTCTGGCTGTTGCGCAGGGCGAGGTTCTGCTGCTGCCGGTTGATCATCAGCAGGCTGATGCCGATCAACACCGCATAAACAACACCTCCCTGCCAGGTGGTGAATACATCAATGCTGCCCAGCGTGAAGCGGCGCTGCGTCAGATTCACCTGACGCTGGCGGATCACAGCAGGCGGTAGAACCGGCTGCAGCACCCCCGGCGTCAACGCCAGCCGACGCTCCAGCTGCGGCAGCATCGACGCCAGGTATGCACGCTCCGGCAGGCGATCGGACCAGCCGCGCTCGAGAGCCTCAATCACCGGAGTGGTGATCCGGGTCTCCTGGGCCAGCCCCCGCAAAGTCAACCCTTCAGCCTCACGACGTTGCGTCAGCAGCTGACCCAGCTCACGCAGCTGTTCCTCGCGCGTGAGCCCATCAGGAGCCACCTCCTGGGAGGAACGGGAGCGACGCCGCCAGGGGCGTTGGAACGTCAGGCGCATGGTCCGTTGGGCTCGCCCTGGTCAAGCAATTGCTGCCATTCTCCCCTGCTCAGATGGCGCCAGCGACCTTCCGGCAGCGGCCCCAGGCGCAGACCGGCGATGGCCACCCGCTGCAAATCGAGAACCGGATGGCCCAGCAGGTCCGCAACCCGGCGAATCTGACGGTTGCGGCCCTCCAGCAGAACAACCTCGAGCAGTGTGCGTTCGGAGCGACGCTGCAGCACGCGAACCTCGGCCGATCTTGTGCGTGTGCCGTCCAGCGAGACCCCTTGCCGCCAGCGCTGCAGGCTGGTGTTCAGCGGCGTCCCGTCCACCCAGACCCGATAGGTCTTGGCATGGTCAAAGCGGGGATGGGTCAACCGCAACGTCAGCTCACCCTGGTCCGTCAACAGGAGAGCGCCTCGGCTATCGGCATCCAGACGCCCAACCGGGTGGAGTCCCTGGCGCAGCTGCCGCGGCAGCAGATCCAGAACCGTGGACCGCCCGCGGGGGTCGCGGCAGGTGCTGATCACACCAGGTGGCTTGTTGATCAGCAGCACAGTGGGCTCCCGACGGGGACACAACGGCCTGCCATCAACCTGGATGACCTGGCTGTCAGGGTCCGCCTGATCGCCAAGGCTTGCGACCTGGCCGTCCACATTTACCCGGCCTGCCTCGATCCAGGCTTCAGCGGTCCGCCGCGAGCACAGTCCAGCTGCGGCGATCAGTTTCTGCAGCCGCTGCCGGGTCACGCGCTCAGACTCTTGGGCAGCACCAATTCCATGCAGGTTCCGCCATTCGGATGGTTGCGCGCTTCAACGCGGCCTCCGTGATTCACGGCAATCTGTTGCACGATCGCGAGGCCCAGGCCGCTGCCGCTGCGGGCGGATCGGGCCCGAGATGGATCACCGCGGTAGAAACGCTGAAACATGCCGCCAAGGTCGGAGTCGCTCAGTCCGGGGCCGTGATCGCGGATGCTGAGCAACCACCAGCCACCACTGGGAACAATGGAGACATCGACGCTGGAACCTTTAGGGGAATACCGCAGGGCGTTGTCCAGCAGATTGAGCACCGCCCGGTGCAGGCGCCGCTGATCACCCATCATCGGCCCTGTTTCGGTTCGATCCAGATCCAGCGTCACCTCGCGTTCCTCCGCCAAAGGGCGAATGCTGGTCCAGGCACTGTCCACCAGATCTTCCAGGGTGATGGCGGTGTAGCTGCTGCTCTCCTGGGGCAGGCTGTTTTCAAGGCGAGACAGCTCGAGCAGGTCCTCCACCATCAGCTGCAGCCGACGCAGCTCGCGCTGCAGGCGCTGCACCAGCACGGTGTCAGCGCCGTCCACGGCCATCTCAAGCCGATCGCTGACCAACATCAGGGCCGTCAGCGGTGTCTTGAGCTCGTGGGCCACATCGCTGACCCAGCGCTCCTGCTGCTGTTGCTGTGCCTCCAGTGATTGACGGCTCTGAATCAGCACCAGAAGCCATTCATCGGATCCCGGCAGCACGAAGCCTTCCAGGGGCTCCCCCAACTGCTCCCACTCGCTGCGTTGAGGCCGTTGCTGATAGCGGGTGCTGATGATCGCCTCTTCGAGCTGAGGAATCGACAGCACATGATCCATCGGCATGCCACGCACCAGGAGATTCCTGGATATGTGCAGCAACCGCTCGGCCCGGGCGTTGATGTAGGCGATGGACAGATCCGGCGACAGGATCAACCAGCCCTGGGTCGCGGCATCAATCCAGGCCAACAGTTGAGGGGCGTTGAGCACCCCTGGGGGAAAACCGGGACAGTCCTCGTCTTCAGCAATCCGCGCCCGCCGCAGCCGTCGACGCTGGATGACCGACATTGTCGCGGCGCCGACGCCGAACCCGATCAGAAGGGAAACAAGCACCAGCTGCTCAGCCGAAGCGATAGCCGAAGCCGCGCACCGTGCGGATCAATTCAGGTGAGGAGGGTTGCTCCTCGATCTTCTCCCGCAACCAGCGGATATGAACGTCCACGGTTTTGGTGTCACCGACAAAATCCAATCCCCAGATTTTTTCGAGCAGCTGATCGCGACTCCAGACCCGCTTCGGGTGCTGAAGGAACAGCTCCAGGATCTTGTACTCCTTGGGGGAGAGATTGAGGTCGTTTCCATCACGGGTGACCCGGCACTCATTGATGTAAAGGCAGAGATTGGCGTGGCTGTAAACCTCGGGAAGCACCGAGGGGGCATGCTGAGCGCGCCGCAGCAGGGCCCGGCAGCGGGCCACCAACTCTCTGAGGCCGAACGGCTTCACCAGATAGTCATCAGCCCCCACCTCAAGACCGAGCACCCGATCCGTTTCACTGTCCCGCGCACTGATCACCAGGATCGGGGTGTTGTTGTTGAAGCGCCGCAATTCACGGCAGAGATCCAACCCCCCCAGGCCGGGCAGCATCAGGTCGAGAACCAGCAGATCCACCTGCTGCGCAGGTTCATTGGTGAGCAAGCTGAGGGCTTCGGCCCCGTCGCCACAGGTGAGAACGTCGTAACCCTCGGCGCGGAGGGCTTCACCAACGGTTTCACGGATGCTGTCGTCATCCTCAACTACAAGCAATCTGCTGGTGGCCACGGCAGCGGGCATTGTGGTCACGCCGGAAGGTGTCGAGACTCCTGCAGTCTGGCCCTCAGGACGGCCTTGGTCGAGTCATTCACCCAGAACGTCCGGTCAGAAGAACTCGTCGAAGTTGTCGAAATCAACGGCCTTGAAGTTGCCGCTTTCCACCTGCAGCATCAATCGCTCCAGCTGAGCGAAGAGAGCACCACCCGTCAGCAGCGACAGCAACAACGCCACCAGGAGCGCCGCACCGGCGGCGAAGCCGAAGATCTGCAGGCAGCAGCCGATGAACAGGGTGATCCCTATCAGGATGCCGGTGAAGCTGAGGCTGATCTCCGCTGTGGCCAGAGGCAGAAGCGGAAGACGATCCTGCTTCCAGCCATCGAGCTTGTCCTGCACCTGACGGCCAAAGGTCAACCCGCACAACACACCCATCAACAGCCCCACACCAGCCATCAGGTAAGGAGGCTGGGGCAGCACGGCCATCTGCAACAGCATCTCTAGCTGTTCAGCGGTGATTTCCTCGGGCATCGACGCCTCAGATGGCTTGAAAGTCGCGACCCTAGCGGCAACTGATCAGGCAGCCGCCAGAGGATTGAGGCGTTGCAACAGGCCACCGGCAATCCGGGCTGGACCGAAGGTGCGGGCCATCAGTCCCATCAGCGCCTGCACGTCATCGGTGTGCAACCGGTTATCGCGGATCAGGGTGAGCAGCAGTCGTTTGCGTAGATCGGCACCATCGCGACTGAGCAACAAGCGCAGGCCTGCACCAGCAACGGGCAGCAGTTCTTTTCCAGGTGCTGGTGCATCCTGACCGACCACAGCAAGAAGGTTTTCCAGCCGATCAAGGGACAGACGCCCGTCCGCATCGAAGATCACCTCCAGCAGTTTGTCGCGCATCTCACGGGTGTCCCCCGCCAGCAGCCGTCGTGCCACGTAGGGATAGGCGACAGCAATGATGCGGAAGTTCGGATCCAAACGCAGCGCCAGCCCCTCCTGACTGACCACCGCCCGGATGATCAGAGCGAAGCGTGCCGGGACCCGGAAGGGATAGTCGAACATCAGCTCTGAAAAGCGATCGGTGATCGCCTTGAAGTTGAACGAGCCGACGGAGTCCCCAAGGCTGCCGCCGAGCACCTCCTCCAGGGCCGGCACGATCGGGGTGAGATCCGCGCTGGGGCTGAGGAAGCCGAGCGACTGAAAATCCTCAGCCAACCCGGCAAAGTCGCGGTTGATCAGATGCACCACGGCTCCGGTGAGGGTGAGCCGGTCGCTGTCGCTGATCGAATCCATCATTCCAAAGTCGACATAGCCGACATGGCCCAGGTCGCCGCTGCGGCCCTGCAGTGCGAAGAGGTTGCCGGGATGCGGGTCGGCATGGAAGTACCCGAATTCCAGCAGTTGTTGCAGGCCGCAAATCACCCCGGTGCGAATCAGTGCGGCAGGGTCGAGTTGCAGCGCCTGCAGCTCGTCGCTGTCGCGCATCTTGACGCCATCGATCCAGGTGGTGGTGAGCACCCGGGTGGAGCTGAGCATCCGCTCCACCCGCGGAACGTAAACCGCGTCGTTGTCGGCGAAGAGGCTGGCGAAGCGTTCGGCGTTGTCGGCTTCCTGGACGTAGTCAATCTCTTCAAACAGGCTGCGACCGAACTCATCGATGATGTCGCCGAGACCGAAACCGAGATTGAGCGGCAGCAGCGGAGCTGTGATGACACCCAGCAGACGGATCAGCACCAGATCGCGGCGTAGGATGAAGGTGAGGTTGGGGCGCTGTACCTTCACGGCAACCCAGGCATTCCCTTCCAGACGGGCTTTGTAGACCTGTCCAAGGCTGGCGGCCGCGATCGGAGCATCCGGGAACGCGTCGAACAGCTCATGGGCCGATGCACCGAGCTCCTGTTCAATGCGCTCCAGTGCCAGGGCATGGGGGAAGGCGGGAAGGTCGTCCTGAAGTCGTGTCAGCTCTTCAAGCCAGTCCCGGCGGACGAGGTCAGGACGAGTGGACAGGGCCTGCCCCACCTTGATGAAACAGGGCCCCAATCCGGTGAGGGTGTTGAGGATGCGGCGGGCCAGCCGTTGCTGCACAGCTGAGTCCGAGCTGCCCCCCTGCAGCAGCAGCACCAGCACGAGACCCCCCAGGGACCACAACACCTGGATCAGGCGGGGAATGGCGATCCATGGTCGCAGCAGCAGCCAGCGTAGATCGCGGCCGGGGTCGTATCGCATCGCCAGCGCCCAGAACAGCACCAGACTCTAAGGAGATCCCACTGGATCCCATGGCCCTGCTGCCGCTGTTGCATCGAGACGTCGGTCGCCCGCTGTTTCTGCCGGCCCATGGACGGGGCTCAGCCCTCCCTCCGGCGATGCGGCGGTTGCTGCAACGACCCGCCGGCCTCTGGGACCTGCCGGAACTACCGGCGCTGGGGGGGCCACTGGAGAACGACGGAGCCGTGGCCGACAGCCAACGTGCTGCAGCGGATGCGATGGGGGTCAACCGCTGCTGGTACGGCGTCAACGGAGCCACAGGATTGCTGCAGGCGGCCCTGCTGGGCATCAGCCGCCCCGGGGAGGCGGTGTTGATGCCTCGCAATGCGCACCGCTGTCTGATTCAGGCCTGCCTGCTTGGCCAGCTCACGCCACTGCTGTTCGATCTGCCCTACCAGCCAGACCGCGGCCACCCTGCTCCCGCAGATGCACCGTGGCTCGAGAGCGTTCTTGCGGCCCTTCCTGCGGAGCATCCACCGATCAGCGCGGCAGTGCTGGTGCATCCCACTTATCAGGGCTATGGGCTGGACCCTGCACCGTTGATCCGAAGCCTGCAGCAGCGGGGCTGGCCCGTGCTGGTGGATGAGGCCCATGGCAGTCATTTCGCTGCAGACGTGGATCCAGAGCTGCCCCCAAGTGCGCTGCAGGGGGGGGCTGATCTGGTGGTGCATTCCCTGCAGAAGTCAGCGACGGGACTGGCTCAGACCGCCGTGCTCTGGCAGCAGGGGGAGCGCGTGGACATCGCTGCGCTGCAGCGCAGCCTGGGCTGGCTGCAGACCACCAGCCCCAGTGCACTACTTCTGGCCTCCTGTGAAGCCGCGCTGCACCACTGGCGCAGCAGCGCTGGTCGCCGGCAACTGCGCCAACGACTGGTACAGGCCCGAACACTGCGGGACCAGCTGCGCCGCGATGGCCTGCCGCTGCTGACCACCGACGACCCGCTGCGGCTGGTGCTGCACTCGGGCCGTGCCGGCATCAGCGGCCTGGACGCCGACGACTGGCTTCTGCCACGGGGGTTGGTGGCGGAGCTGCCGGAGCCGGCAACACTCACCTTCTGCCTGGGACTTGCCTACCAGCGAGGCCTACGCCGGACCTTGCGCCGTGCCTGGAAGCAACTGCTGAACGCCCATCCCGGCCGCGCTCCTCAGCCGCCCCTGCTTCCACCCCCACTACCGCTGGTGGCGCAACCGGAGGTCCCCCTCGCTGAAGCCTGGCGGGCACCCCGCCGCCTCTGCGCCCTGGAACAGGCGGAGGGAACGATTGCTGCCGATCTGCTCTGTCCTTACCCCCCCGGCATTCCCTTGTTAGTGCCAGGGGAACGGCTGGATGGAGCACGGCTGCAATGGCTGCTGGAGCAACGGCAGCTCTGGGGTGATCAGATCCCATCACGCCTTGCCGTGCTGACCGAGATCGCTTGAATCGGTCCAGCCACGGACTTGGCATGCTTCCCCTGGCTCTGATCCTGTTGCTGACGCCTGCTCAGGCCTGGGGCAGCCCCAGCGCAGAGGAGTTCGCTGTTGAGGACGTTCACGACGAGGAGTGGGCCCCATCCCCCCAACAACCAAGGGCGACGCCTCGGCTGCTGCGGGTGGTGAACGGTGCTGCCAGTTGGTACGGCCCCGGCTTCTATGGCCGCCAGACAGCCAGTGGTGAACGACTGCGCAAAGGCACCTTCACCGCAGCGCACCGGACCCTGCCCTTCGGCACCCGGGTGCGCGTCACCAACCTCGACAACAACCGCAGCGTGGTGGTGCGGATCAATGACCGAGGACCGTTCCGGGATCACCGGGTGATCGACCTGGCCCATGGCGCGGCGAGTGAGCTGCGGATGATGCGGGCCGGCGAAGTCCCCGTGCGCCTCGAGATCCTCCCCTGAGGCCATTGTCTAGCCTGAGCCTGCAGGTCCTCCAGCCAGTGTGATTAGCGAGGTCTTGTCTTCCTCCAACCCGTCATTGCGAGCCGCCAACAGCCTGCGCAAACGATTGCGCAGTGGCATCGCCATCGGCGGCTTCGGCGCAGTGGTGGTTCTGCTGGGGGGCTGGTGGCTCACCCTCGGCGTCGGCGTGATCGTGCATCTGGGTCTGCTGGAGTTCTTCCGCATGGCTCAGTTCAAAGGAATCCGCCCGGCCACCAAAACAACGCTGGTGGCCTGTCAGCTACTGCTGCTCACCACCCAGTGGGCAGCGGTTCAAAGCGGATGGCCCGAGGCGCTGTCGGGGGCGGTGCTGCCCCTGGCCGGTGCCGCCATCTGTGCCTGGTTGCTGCTGCAGCCGGTTACCGGATCGATTGCCGACATCGCCGCATCGATTTTCGGGCTGTTTTATCTGGGGTTTCTGCCCAGCCACTGGCTGGCCCTGCGCAACCTCTCCGATCCGGCCCTGGCTCCAGGAACAGCCTGGCTTTGCAGCAGCGGTCTGGCCATCACCCTCTCGGCCTGCCTTATGATCGTGGCGAGCGATATCGGTTCATGGGCATTCGGCAAGCGCTACGGCAGGACGCCCTTGTCCCCGATCTCGCCGTCCAAAACAGTGGAAGGTGCCCTCGGGGGATTCGGATGCGCCATGGCCGTCGGCCTGCTCTGCGCGCGAGTGATGGGATGGCCGCTTGGGGGATTGCCAGGGGTGGCCGTCGGCGCACTGGTGGCCCTGATTGCCCTGGTGGGAGATCTGACTGAATCGATGATGAAACGCGATGCCGGACTGAAAGACTCCGGTGACGTGCTGCCAGGCCATGGAGGAATCCTTGATCGCATTGATAGCTACCTGTTCACCCCGGCCGTGCTGTACGCGCTGCTGACCCTGGCGAAGCCACTGATCAATGTCAGCTAGCACGATTTAGCTAAGACATTGTCACTCAGGCGTTACGATTGCGTTCCCCTCGAAAGTCAGCAATCCAGCCCCCAGCGTCGCATCGGTGACGGTGATCGCCGGATCCATGGGCAACACGGCTCGGGTCTCCGGGGAATCTGAGGCCGACAGAACAACCGTGCCCGCCTCGGCTCGCAGGCGGAAGCGCTTCCGGATCGGATCCCGTTGTGCGGCGACTGATGCCACCAACTCCAGTTCGTCGTTCTCGATCCGCAGCTGACCCAGGGGCTTCAGGCCCATCAGTTGCTCAGCAATCCAATCGCCGAGTTCACGCCAACGCTCAGACAACAACGCATCGCCAAGCGGCTGACCTGGCATCGACACCGTGCCGCTCACCTGGAAAGGCTCCTTCAGAGCCAACATCCGGCCTGGACGCAACCAGGTGAGATCCAGCTGAATCGGTCCGCTGCTGATCTCGGCATGGTGCAGTGGCAACCCCTCAAAGCACACATCCCGTGCCGACAGAACCGCACCCTGCAGCTGACCGCGCATCAGCCCCAGAGATGACCCCTGCAAGGTGAGGTCAAGATCCCCCACCTGATCACAGCGGCTGCGGATCCAGAGCCCCAGACCGGTGGAGATCAGCTGCAGCAGTGGATCGCTCATCAACCCAGCAGCTCCAGGCAGCGGTCAGCAACCTGTTGCGGCTGATCGATGTGGGGGAGATGACCGCAGGCCTCAAAGGTTTCGGCTGGGTGCTGCAGCAAGCTTTCGGCCGCCAGCTTGAGCGGTGCACGCAGGATCCGATCATCAGCTCCCCAGATCACGTACAGGGGCTGCGGTGGCAACGGCTCGCCACAACCGGCGAAGCCACCGCTGCGGGCAAACGCTGCCAGGGCCTCAGCCCACCCCGGACATTGCAGATGCAGCGATGCGATCTGTTCCTCCGGCGGGCCCACCTGCCCATCCGGATCAGCAAAGGCCTGGCGGCAAAGCCCGCGACGCACCCCAGGGCGACCAAGAAACCAGGCACCAAGCCGATCAAGCAGGGGTGGGACCGGCATGGGCCGGCCCGTCAGTCCAGCAGGCGCCAACAACAGCAACTGATGAATTCTCTCCGGCTGACGTCGGGCCAGCTCCACCGCCACCGCACCACCCATCGAGGCTCCGATCACACCGATGGCCCCATCGGCATCGAGATGCGCAACCAGTGCATCGAGGTGCCGAAGGACAGCATCAGGGCCGTAGGCCGCCTGCGGCGGACGCGGTGAAAAGCCAAAGCCGAACAGATCCGGGATGAACAGCTGAAAGCGATCGGTCAACAGCGGCGCAAGACGACGAAATTCCAGAAAGCTGCTGTCAAAACCATGCAGCATCAGCAGCGGAGGCCCCTGACCAACTACAGCCACCGGGAAGGGAGTCTCAAGGCCCAGACCCTGCAAAGGCCACCACTGCACATGCATCGCCAGGTCCCTGGCCTGCGGGTCCAACAGCCCGGGGATCAAACCATCAAGAAGGGATTTCAAGGCGCGACGGGACTGGGTTCGGCGGCTCCAACCAATGCCTCAAGCAACGCCCCCGGTGTCACCGCAAATGGAAGGTGGTGCAGGTCTGATCCTTCACGGCAGGCAAAGGCACACACTTGTTGCAGATCAGTGAGACTGGCGTTTGACAAGCCAAGATCCTGCAGGCTCACCGGAAGCTGCAACTGCCGCAGCAGGTGAAGCAGCTGGCGATGGGCCTGGCCGGCCAGGCGGTTGCCTCCCAGGCGTTCTTCCAGGCGGAGCTGCACCAGGATTCCGAAGCCCACCTTTTCGCCATGCAACACGGCGTGACAGGCCTGCAGTTGGGTGAGAGCGTTGTGCACGGCGTGTGCTGCAACGGTTCTGCAGCGGGCACCCCCCAAGCCGCCCATCACACCGGCGGTGAGTGCACAGGCCTCGGCCGTGCGGGCCCAGGCCGCACTGTGGGGATCCTGCAGGGCCAGGGGACCATCAATCATCAACTGATCCCGCAGGACACGGGCCATCTGAACGGCCTGCTGCACCAGCCCATCGCTGCTGTTGCCACTGCTGACCGATGCTTCGTACCACTTCGCCAGGGCATCGGCGATGCCGCTGGCCAGGGTGCGCGCAGGAGCCTGGCGAACCAGGCCATGGTCAAACACCAGCAGCTCAGGGCAGCGCGTCAGGGCCACATCACCCTGAAAGGCTCCGTGCATTGAATAAAGATTGGAGAGAGCTGTCCAACCCGCGCAGGTGGCAGCACTTAACGGCACCGTGATGCAGGGCAGCTGAAGGCGATGGGCGAGCAACTTGCCGGCATCAAGAACCTTTCCACCACCGGCGGCAAGAACGGCATCACATTCGGCTGCCTCACAGGCCAGACGCTGTAGATCCTCCTCGCAACAGTCGTGGCTGAGCTCAGCTGGTTGCGGCGCAAGACCGCTCTGAAGGAGATCCGTAGCAAGGGCTGACCGCAGGCTTGACGTGGCCTGACTGCGACCCAACAGGAGAGGGCGGGCACAAAGGGCACTGATCTTGGACAGCGCCTCTGCCCAGGCACCCTCCCCCCGCAGCACCACCGCCGGGGCGATGGCGTGGGAGGAGATGGACACAACCATCAGACAGCTGCACCTGCCAGTTGGGGAGAGCTCTTAGCCAGACCTTTGTGGCGGACGACAACTTTCTTGTCGTCGTCGACATCCACCTCGGCATGGTCACCATCCTTGATCCGGCCGGAGAGCACTTCCTCAGCCAGGGAATCCTCCAGCAACCGCATCACAGCGCGACGCAGGGGGCGGGCTCCATAGGCCGGGTTGTATCCCTCTTCGACCAACCGCTCCTTGAACGCATCGGACACGGTGAGGGTGATGCCTTTCTCGCCCATCCGGCCGAAGACTTCCTTCAGCATGATTTCGGCGATCTCCTTCACCTCGTCGCGACTGAGCTGACGGAACACGATGATCTCGTCGAGTCGGTTGAGGAATTCAGGGCGGAAGTACTGCTTCAGCTCCTCATTCACGAGGGAGCGGATGCGGGTGTATTGAGACTCCTCGGCACTCTCACCGGAGAACTCGAAACCGAGGCCACCGCCACCCTTCTCGATCACCTTCGAACCGATGTTCGAGGTCATGATCACCAGGGTATTTTTGAAGTCGACCGTGCGGCCCTTGGAATCGGTCAGACGGCCATCTTCAAGGAGCTGCAGCAGCAGGTTGAACACATCTGGGTGGGCTTTTTCGATTTCATCGAACAGAACCACGGTGTAAGGACGGCGTCGCACAGCTTCCGTGAGCTGACCACCTTCGTTGAAGCCGACATAGCCCGGAGGCGAACCGATCAGCTTGCTGACAGTGTGGCGCTCCATGAACTCCGACATGTCGAGGCGGATCATCGCCTCCTCACTGCCGAAGAAATAGGTGGCCAGAGCCTTGGTGAGCTCGGTCTTACCGACACCGGTTGGGCCGGAGAAGATGAAGCTGGCGATGGGACGGTTCGGGTTCTTTAGACCGACACGGGCCCGACGGATGGCTTTGGACACCGCCTTGACCGCTTCGTCCTGACCGATCAGACGCTGATGCAGCGTCTCCTCCATGTTCAGCAGCTTCACCGATTCGCTCTCCGTGAGCTTCTGCACCGGCACGCCGGTCCAGGAGGCAACGATCTGGGCAATGTCCTCCTCATTCACCATGGGCGAGGACTCAGCGGACTCTGCCGCAGGCGCATCGTTCGTCTCAGCGGACGCTTCGGTATCGGTAGTGGCATCGGTGCGGTTGGCTTGCAACAGAGAGCGGATCTGATCGCGTAGCTCAACTTCCTTTTCACGCAGTTCACCGGCCTTGGTGAAGTCCTGATCGCGTACGGCGTCTTCTTTCTGTTTCTGGACGCCGCGCAACTCCTTGTCAACTTCCTTGGCCTCGGGTGGAAGCTTGGAATTGAGCAGCCGAACCCGTGAACCGGCCTCATCGATCAGGTCGATCGCCTTATCGGGGAGGAAGCGGTCTGAGATATAGCGATCACCGAGGGTTGCCGCAGCAACCAAAGCATCGTCGGTGATCTTGAGGCGGTGGTGCTGCTCGTAGCGCTCGCGCAGGCCCCGCAGGATTTCGATGGTGTCATCGATGGAGGGCTCACCGACGTTGACGGGCTGGAAGCGCCGTTCCAGCGCAGCATCCCGCTCGATGTGCTTGCGGTACTCATCCAGGGTTGTGGCACCGATGCACTGCAGCTCACCCCTGGCAAGAGCCGGCTTGAGAATGTTGGCCGCATCGATGGCGCCTTCAGCGGCACCGGCACCAATCAAGGTGTGGACCTCGTCGATCACCAGGATCACGTTCCCGGCCGACTTGATCTCTTCCATGATTTTCTTGAGGCGCTCCTCAAACTCACCGCGGTATTTGGTCCCCGCGACGAGCAGACCAATGTCAAGGGTGAGGACGCGCTTGTCTTCCAGGATGTCCGGAATTTCACCCTGCTGGATGCGCTGAGCAAGACCTTCGGCGATGGCCGTCTTGCCCACACCCGGCTCGCCGATCAACACCGGATTGTTCTTGGTGCGGCGACCCAGGATCTGAATGACCCGTTCAATTTCATTGTGGCGACCCACCACGGGGTCGAGCTTGGCCTCGTTGGCCATCTGGGTGAGGTTGCTGCCGAATTCATCCAGGGTTGGCGTTTTGGTGGAACCTTTTGCTCCACCACCACCGCCACCGCCGGACACTTCGGCGGTTTCACCCAACATGCGAATGACCTGGGTTCTGACCTTGGCCAGATCAACACCCAGATTCTCGAGCACACGGGCCGCAACGCCTTCACCTTCCCGGATCAAGCCGAGCAGCAGATGCTCGGTACCGATGTAGTTGTGCCCCAACTGTCTGGCTTCTTCCAGGGAGAGCTCGAGCACCCGCTTCGCCCTTGGCGTGAAGGGGATCTCAACGGCCACAAAGCCAGACCCCCGGCCGATGATCTTCTCCACTTCAACCCGGGCATCCTTGAGGTTGACACCCATTGATTTCAGAACCTTGGCGGCAACACCCGTGCCCTCTCCGATCAGACCCAGAAGGATCTGCTCGGTGCCCACAAAGTTGTGACCAAGTCGCCGAGCCTCTTCCTGGGCCAGCATGATCACCTTGATGGCCTTCTCGGTAAAGCGTTCGAACATCGCGAGGCCGATGCATAAGTGTGTCCAAGCTATCAGGACTCTGAGGCCGATGCGAGTGTTCGGTTGGTTCGGTCACTTTCCAGTCGTCAACTGGCCTGTCGCGCCCACAAATTAACAACAAGATCAAAAAGATTTCGATCTTTTTTGTCTCTCAGGGACGGGAAACCGAACAACACCGAAGGCCGACCGGAGCTACTCCTCGGTGGACAACCGGCGCCACTGGATCAGGGCATCGGAACCGTCTCGGTAGTACCTCTCCCGACGACCGGCGGTTTTGAAACCAACGCGGTGATACAGAGAGAGTGCGGCGATGTTGTCGCTGCGAACCTCGAGGGTGGCGTGAGCGGCACCGTCCTGGCGTGCCCGTTGCAACAGCGCCGTGAGAAGACGACGGCCATGGCCCCGTTGGCGCTCGTCGGGATCCACCGCCAACACCGTGATGTGCAGCTCATCCACGACCAACCAGCCGCAGGCCACTCCGGACAAGCCTTCCTCGTCCCGCGCCAACCCAAGGCAGAGGCGAAGGGGATCCTCCAGTTCGGAACGCCACTGCTGAGCACTCCAGAACCCCTTCAACGCCCGTTCGTCCAGAACGAGACACGCCGCCAACCAGCGGGGATCGAGATCGATCACAGTCACCCTGAACCTGCCGGGGGCACTCCGATTCCTACATTGCCCCTCTTCGCCGGCCCGTCGTGACCCAAGCCATCGCCAGCCAGAAGCCCTACGAAGCAGAGCGGGACACGACCAGTCCCAACCGCAACCTGGCGCCAGTCACCACCTGTCTGGACGAGCGTGATCGGCTGATGGTGGGGGGTTGCCTGCTCAGCGACCTTGCCCAGCGCTACGGCACACCTCTTTACGTGCTGGATGAGGACACGGTGCGCGGCACCTGTCGTGCCTACAGGGACGCTCTGAAACAGCATTACCCCGGGCCCTCCCTGCCCATCTACGCCTCCAAAGCCAACAGCTCACTGCTGATGAGCAGCATCGCCGCCTCCGAAGGTCTCGGCCTCGATGCGGTCTCCGCCGGTGAATTGCTGACGGCTTTCCAGGGGGGGATGCCCGGCGAGCGGATGGTGCTGCACGGCAACAACAAGAACGACGAGGAGCTCCTGCTCGCCTACAACAACAACGTCACGATCGTCGTTGACAATCAGCACGATCTGGAACGCCTGGCGGAACTGGTGCCTGCCGGCGGTGCACCGGCCCGGCTGATGCTGCGCTTCACCCCCGGCATCGAGTGCCACACCCACGAGTACATCCAAACCGGCCACCTGGACAGCAAGTTCGGCTTCGACCCCGACCTGCTGGAGTCGGTGCTGCGGCAGCTGGTGGGCAAGCCCTGGGCGAAGCTCACCGGACTTCATGCCCACATCGGCTCCCAGATCTTTGAACTGGAGCCGCATCGGGACCTGGCAGCGGTGATGGCCGATGCCCTCAAGCTGGCCCGCAGCCTGGGGCATCCCGTGAAGGACCTCAATGTTGGAGGCGGCCTCGGGATCCGTTACGTGGCCTCGGATGATCCGCCAACCATCGAGCAATGGGTGAAGGTGGTGGCCGATGCCGTCACGGCCGCCTGCCGGGATCGTCAACTGGAGTTACCACGGTTGCTATGCGAGCCGGGCCGTTCCCTGGTGGCCACCGCCGGAGTGACGCTGTATGCCGTGGGTTCCCGCAAGACCATTCCTGGTGTGCGCACCTACGTCGCCATCGACGGCGGCATGAGCGACAACCCCAGACCGATCACCTATCAGTCGCTTTACACCTGCTGCCTGGCCGACCGACCGCTGGCCCCTGCGGAAGAGACCGTGAACCTGGTGGGCAAACACTGCGAATCCGGTGATGTTCTGCTGAAGGATTTACCGCTCCCCACCACCCGCAGCGGAGACATCGTCGCCGTGTTCGCAACCGGTGCCTACAACTCATCGATGAGCTCCAACTACAACCGAATTCCACGGCCCGCTGCCGTGGTGGTGCAGAGCGGCTCTTCGGAGCTTGTTCAGAAGCGCGAGCAGCCGGATGATTTGCTGCGCTACGACGTGCTGCCAGAGCGGTTCCGGGCGTTACCTTGAGATCAGTAAGACTTTGGCTGGGTGAACGTGCTGGCGGTGGTGGATCCGCGCCTGGTTCTTGACGTTCTGTTCGCCTCAGCCATTGGGTTTCTGCTGTTTTCCAGGGTCAATGAGGCACGAACCCTTTGGCTCCTGAGGGGATACCTTTTTCTGGTTGCTCTGGCCTGGTTCGTTCAGCGCTACGCCAATCTGCCGCTGACCTCGAAACTGGTCGATGCTTTGGTGCTGGCCTGCTCTCTGTCATTGGCCATTCTCTGGCAGGGGGAGTTACGGCGTCTGATGGAACTGCTCGGCACCGGCAGGCTGGCGGTGTTGCTCGGCAATCCCCAGAAGGAGTTCCGGGGCAGTGCCGGCACCGTGACGCAGATCACCGAGGCAGCCGGCCGCCTCTCACAGCAGCGTCGGGGAGCCCTGATCGTGGTAGATATGGGCAGTGATCTTCGGCCGGAGGACTTCCTCAACCCCGGCGTCGCCATCGGTGCGCAACTCAGTCGTGAACTGTTGTTGAATCTCTTCGCCGCCGACACACCGCTCCACGACGGAGCAGTTCTTGTGCGTGGCAATCGCATCGAAGCAGCCGGCGTGATCCTGCCGCTGTCCCGCCACAGCGTCAGCCGCTACGGAACCCGTCACCTGGCGGCTCTCGGCATCACCGAACGGTTTGACCGCTGTATCTGCATTGTTGTCTCTGAGGAAACCGGCACCTTGTCGCTCTCCAATCAAGGCAAGCTCGAGCGACCGATCACCAGTTCCAGGCTGGAGGAGCTCTTGCTGGAACTGCTCAGCAGCGCCGAATCCAGGCCACCAGCACGACGTACGGTGGTGAACTCATCGGCTGAATCGCTGTCTTGAGCCGACCTCCGGCCACCAGCCACGACACCACTCCATCCAGGCTCTGCCCTGCCGAGCTGGATAGCCAGCAGCTGCCCTCCCACGTGGCCGTGATCATGGATGGCAACGGTCGCTGGGCTGAATCCAGGGGACTACCCCGGGTAATGGGGCATCGCGCTGGGGTGGAAGCGCTCAAGTCAACCCTTCGTCTTTGCAGCGACTGGGGCATCGCTGCCCTCACCGCTTACGCCTTCTCAACCGAGAACTGGTCTCGGCCAGGTGATGAGGTGAATTTCCTCATGACCCTGTTCGAACGGGTGCTGCAGAAGGAGCTGCGCACCCTTGAAGACGAACAGGTCCGCATCCGTTTTCTCGGTGACCTGGACGCCCTACCGCTGAAACTGCAGGAGCTGATTGGTGATGCCACGGAGCGGACCGCTGCCAACGGCGGCATTCATTTCAACGTCTGCACCAATTACGGCGGTCGGCGGGAGCTGGTGCGAGCGGCGCAGCGTCTGGCGCGTCAAGCCGCCAACGGCGATCTTGTGCCCGAAGACATTGATGAGAACAGCCTGGCGGCGGAATTGTTCACCGCCGGAGAGCAGGATCCTGATCTGTTGATTCGCACCAGCGGCGAACACCGCATCAGCAACTTTCTGCTCTGGCAACTGGCCTATGCCGAGATCCACGTCACCGATGTGTTCTGGCCTGACTTCAATGCCGAGGCCCTGAAGCGGGCGTTGCTGGATTTCCAAAGCCGCTCCCGCCGCTTCGGAGGCCTTGATCCACTCACACCATGACGCTCACGATCCGCCACGACTGGACCATCGCCGAAATCCAGGCGCTGCTGGAGCTTCCGCTGATGGAATTGCTCTGGCAAGCGCAAACCGTGCACCGCACCGCCAACCCCGGCTACCGGGTGCAACTGGCCTCCCTGCTCAGCGTGAAGACCGGCGGCTGCGAAGAGGACTGTGCCTACTGCTCCCAATCGATCCACAACAGCAGTGATGTGACGGCCTTCGAGGCCCAGATGCAGGTGGAGCCGGTGCTGCAACGGGCCCGGGCGGCGAAAAAGGCTGGCGCCGATCGCTTCTGCATGGGCTGGGCCTGGCGAGAGATCCGCGATGGCGCTCCCTTCGAAGCGATGTTGTCGATGGTGCGCGGCGTGCGGGACCTGGGCATGGAGGCCTGCGTGACCGCCGGAATGCTCAGCGATCAGCAGGCGGAACGGCTGGCGGAAGCGGGCCTCACCGCCTACAACCACAACCTCGACACCAGCCCCGAGCACTACGACCGGATCATTTCCACCCGAACGTATCAGGAGCGACTCGAGACCCTGCAACGGGTGCGCAAGGCGGGTGTCACCCTCTGCTGCGGCGGCATCATCGGTATGGGGGAGACGTTGCGGGATCGCGCCTCGATGCTGCAGGTGCTGGCCTCGATGGACCCGCACCCGGAGAGTGTTCCTGTGAACGGTCTGGTGGCTGTGGAGGGCACCCCCCTCGAAGATCAGGCTCCGTTTGAGCCGCTAGACCTGGTGCGGATGGTGGCCACCGCAAGAATCCTGATGCCACGGGCCCGGGTGCGACTCAGCGCTGGCCGTGAATCGATGAGCCGGGAAGCGCAGATCCTCTGCCTGCAGGCCGGCGCTGATTCGATCTTTTACGGCGACACCCTGCTGACCACTGGCAATCCAGACGTTGAAGCCGACCGTCAGTTGCTTGCTGATGCCGGTGTGCAGGCCAACTGGCAGGAGTGCTAGACCACGGCATGAGTCGCTTGCTGGTGGCGGCGTTCTACGCCTTCACACCCCTCGATGACGACCAGCGCGAGGCTTTGCTGAGCGCCTTACCGCCCCAGGCCCATCAAGGGGCTGTGCTCGGCTCGGTACTGGTTGCCATGGAGGGCGTCAATGGCACGATCAGTGGTCCGGAGCAGGGGGTCGAGGGCCTGCTTGAGCACCTGCAGCAGCAGCTGAAGCTGGGCGAGCATTACTTTGAACGGTTGGAGGTGAAACGCAGCTGGGCGGAGCGATCGGTATTCCGCCGTTTCAAGGCTCGGCGCAAGAAGGAAATCGTGACCATGGGGGTGACTGGCGTGGATCCCCGAGCCAACGTCGGCACCTATGTGGATCCCGAGCACTGGAACGCCCTGGTCGATGACCCCGACACCCTGGTGATCGACACCCGGAACCACTACGAGACCGCCATCGGCAGCTTTGACGGTGCCATCGATCCAGGTACCGAAAGTTTCCGCGACTTTCCTCACTGGGCCGAAACCAAGCTCCGCCCCCTCATTGACGAGACCGCACCAAAGCGCATCGCCATATTCTGCACCGGCGGCATCCGCTGCGAGAAAGCCAGCAGTTACCTGCAACACCAGGGGTTCGGGGAGGTGCATCACCTGCGGGGCGGCATCCTCAAGTACCTCGAGCAGGTCCCCGAGGAGGAGAGCCGTTGGCGAGGGGAATGCTTCGTGTTCGATCAGCGGGTGGCCCTCAACCACCAACTGGAACCCGGAGAGCACAGCCTCTGCCATGCCTGCGGACTGCCCCTTTCACCCGAGCAGCGGTCTTTGCCGAGTTACATCAAAGGGGTGCAGTGCCTGCATTGCATCGACCGTTTTTCGGAGAGCGACCGCCAACGCTTCGCCATGCGCCAACGGCAGATGGACAACAAACAAAGCGCCAATTCAAGGAATCAGACCTAATGAAACTGAAAACAAGATTAGGGTTAGAAGCTCTTTTTAGCGGAATCGCTAAAAAGAGCGCATCTTATACTGATAATCATGTTCTCAGAAGATCTGTGTCAAGCGCTCATTGTCGAATGTATTGAACCACTCGGCACTGCACAACCGAGATCAAACGACTACGCAACTCTAGACACTGAGTTGGTCGTGAACGACCCTGTGATCACCAAAAAAGATGTCAAGCGGGCACACAAGGCCTGGACTAGAGCCTTGGTTGACATCAGCCAGACCTACAAAACCGAAGGCTTTGAAGCTGCTGAGTCCTTAGCTAGTGATGTAATCGACGGTGCCTATGGCTATCAACTCGGTGCCGTGGCTTTCAAGCCCACCTGGGCTAGCGGAGACACCACTTTTCGCACCAACCGTGACGGTGCCATCTCCTATTTCGTGGGCGGCAATGATGACTACGACGACCTTGGTTTCGCCATCGGCAACAAACCTGATGCCATCACAGGCGAGCGAAGCCCTTGGGCCAATGCACGTTTCGATCGCTCTGTCATGCGACTGGATGGCAACACCGCCACCGTGCAGGGCTTCCTCTACACAGAAGATGAATCCGGCAATGTGAGCTATGTGGATAAAACTTGGGGCTATCAAAAAGACAGCTCAGGAATTGTGCGTATTGTGATGCACCACTCCTCGTCCCCCTACGAGAGCATTGATGCACCTGAAAAGATTAAAAACGAGATTGTGAAGGCCCAGGGCTTTGACCCCGCCAACCAAATCACAAGAGATGAAGTGATTGATGCTCAAGCTACCTGGAGCCAAGCCCTAGTCGATATCAGCCAAACCTACAAAAACGATGGTTTTGATGCCGCCGAAACCCTGGCTGGAGATGTGATTGACGGCGCTTACGACTACCAGGATGGACCCGTCGCTTTCAAGCCTACCTGGGCCTATGGGGACACCACCTTCCGCACAGATCGTGCAGGAGCCATTTCATATTTCGTTGGCGGCAATGATGACTACGACGACCTTGGCTTTGCCATTGGCAACAAGCCCGACTCCACCACAGGAGAGAGACAACCTTGGGCTGACGCCTGGACTGAAAATGCAGTTATTCGCCTAGACGGTGATACAGCGACCTCAATGGGGTGGCTTTACACCGAAGATGAAGCTGGCAACGTCGGTTATGTCGACAAAACCTGGACGTACCAGAAGGGAGAAGACGGGGCAGTTCGGATTGTGGTGCACCACTCCTCCACTCCCTACGCCTGATCAGAAGTCGTCGGACTCTCCTAGGGAGTCCGACGACTTCTCGTTGTAGAGAGACTTCCACTCAGCATCCGTTTTGCAATAACGGGTGTGCTCCAGCATGTGAAGCGTTTGAACGGAACAGCCCAGGCCAACGATCACCATGGGGATCAACCAGACGGGATCGCGAAAGGAGATGCGCTTACGAGCCATCAGTTCACCTCCAGTTCACGGTCGTACACCTCATCGTTCTGAGAGGCCCAGCGCGCTTCGGTGACGCAGCCTCCGGCGTGAATTTGGTAATGGGCGACAAACAGACCCACCATCCAGGCGAGCATTCCAATGGGAACCAGAGCTCGCATCCACGATTCAGGCCGTTCACACCCATCCCTAACGCATCAACACTCCGACGCCAAGCTCATGCTGCCGATCCTCTACAGCTTCCGGCGATGCCCTTACGCCATGCGGGCACGTTGGGCCCTGTTGGAGGCGGGGTTACTGGTGCAGTGGCGCGAGATCGAATTGCGTGCCAAACCCGCCGCCATGCTGGAAGCCTCAGCCAAGGGCACGGTGCCGGTGCTGGTGCTGGCCGACGGCACCGTGATCGAGGAAAGCCTCGAGCTGATGCATTGGGCCCTGGCCCAGGCGGACCCCAGGGACTGTCTCGGTGCAGGTGATCTGGATCCGTGGGTGCAGCAGAACGACGGTGCGTTCAAACACCACCTCGACCGTTTCAAGTACAGCGACCGTTATCCAGAGGCGGATCGATCAACCCATCAACAGGAGGGACGGGCGATCCTCAAGGGATGGAATGACCGCATCCGAGCAGCAGGCTGGCTGGCCGGTGAACGGATGGGCCTGGCCGATGCAGCCCTGTGGCCGTTCGTGCGCCAGTGGTGGATCGCTGATCCTCAGGGATTCGATGCCGACCCTGAGCTGGAGCCATTGCGCGGTTGGCTGAACCGCTTCCTGCAGGCGCCTGCTTTTGAGCGATTGATGCAGCGCGCCGATCCCTGGGATCCAGGCGGTCAACAGCACCTTTTCCCGGCCGACGCCATCGCTGTTCCAACGGATCAATCCTTATTTCATCTGGCCCTCGCCTCGGATTGGCGTCAGGCCCAGAACGATGGGGAGTACCGCGTCTCCACCCGCGGACTGATGCTCGAGCAGGTGGGCTTCATCCACTGCTCCTGGCGCGAACAGCTCGATGCAACCTATGACCGCTTCTATGCCGATGCCGGTGAAGTGCTGTTGCTGGAGATCGACCCGGCTCTGATGTCTGCCCCCCTACGGGCCGACGCGATTCCCACCGGTGAACTCTTCCCCCATCTCTACGGTCCCTTGCCTTTCCATGCCGTGCGCCGCGTGAGCCATCGATGAACACCGAACCATCACCGTCCATCCTTGAGCGGCTCGAGTTGCAAGCCCGCGAGCGGGGCCTGCTGCTGCGGCTGCAGGTAGGCCGTCCGCTGGGGCTCTGGAGCCTGAGGTTGGTGGTGGCCTGCCCAGGGGCGAATGGCACAGCGCATCTGCTGGGGGAGATGAAAGGCTGGGGCTACGGAACGAGCAACGGCCTGCAGCTGGACACGATGCAGGTGGTTCCCCAAAGCCCTGCAGGGGTGGGCGATCTGGTCTGGGCCGCCACCATGGCCTGGGCCCTGGAGGCAACCCCCTGCCGCAGAGCCCGGCTGCTGGCGATCCGCGATGACGAACGCCAGCACCGCAGGCTGGTGCGTTATTTCCGCCAACGGGGCTTTCAGCTGGAGCGGGATGTGGCAGCAGCCCTGTGGGATCTGCCGTTGCGACTGGTGTGGGGTGGCGCCGGTGCGCTGATGAGTGGTTCGGTGGAGCAGGTGCTGGAGCGGAGCCTGCGGAGCTGGCGTCAGTCGGCAGCGTGATAGCTGCTGCGCACCAGCGGACCACTGCGCACCTGGGCAAACCCGAGATCGCGGGCCACGGCACCGAGCTCATCAAACTCCTCCGGCGTCCAGTAGCGATCCACTGGAAGGTGAGCCAAGGACGGACGCAGGTACTGGCCGAGGGTGAGGCGCTGACAATCCACGTCCCGCAGATCCCGCATCGCAGCAATCACCTCTTCACGGCTTTCCCCAAGGCCCAGCATCAACCCTGATTTGGTGGGAATCGCTGGAGCCAGCCCCCGGCACGCCGCCAGCAGCCCGAGGGATCGTTTGTAGGTGGCACCGCGCCGCACCTCACCTTGCAGGCGTTGGACGGTTTCCAGGTTGTGGTTGAAGCACACGGGTTCAGCCGCGAGCACGGTGGCCAACCGCTCACGCTGCGCGGCAACAGCCTGTTGTGGGTCGGGATGGCCGCCCCAGAAATCCGGCGTCAGCACCTCGATGGCAATCAGCGGATTGCGGGCGCGGATCGCCTCCATCGTTGTGGTGAACAGGGCTGCACCGTGATCAGCCAGGTCATCACGGGCGACGGCCGTCAGCACCACATAACGCAGCTGCATCGCCTCCACCGCATCAGCCACCCGTTGCGCTTCAGCAGGATCCACCGCCATGGGTGCCTGGCCCTTCTCCACTTGGCAGAAGGCACAGCTGCGGGTGCAGATGGAACCACCCAGCAAAAACGTGGCAGTACCAGCTGCGTAACACTCACCACGGTTGGGGCAGCGCCCCTCTTCGCAGATGGTGTGTAAGCGGTTCTGCTTGACCACTCCCTGCACCCGCTCGAGAGCTGATGCATCGCCGATCGGTCGCCGCAGCCATTCAGGCAGTCGTTCCGTCGGGGCAATGGTGCTGTATTTGCTCATGCCACACCTCCTTCACATAATTCTGGCGGGACGGACGTCAGCTGGGGGTGGTGGTGCCGGCAACCTGGGAGGGTGCACCCGCCCGGAGCGATGTCGCCGGCGATTCAAACATCACGGAATCCTGACGATGTTGCCTGCAACGCCGCACTTTCTACAGAAAGTGACGGGTGATACAGCTTAAAAGGTCATTCCACCGGGCGCCGGCCTTCCAGTGCCCTGCTCAGGGTGACCTCGTCGGCATACTCCAGCTCACTGCCCATCGGCAGGCCGTAGGCGATACGGCTCACGGAACAAAACGGCTTGAGCAAGCGAGCCAGGTAAAGACTGGTGGTGTCCCCCTCCACGCTGGGGGTCAGCGCCAAGATCACCTCCGTGATGTCTTCCTGGTTAATCCTTGCCACCAGCGGGGTCACATTGAGCAGCTCCGGGCCGATGCCATCCATCGGCGAGATCAAGCCACCAAGAACGTGATATCTGCCTTGGAATTCACGGGTGCGCTCTAGGGCCAGCAGGTCTCGGGAATCGGCCACCACACAGATCAAACCGTTGCGGCGCTCCAGGTTGCGGCAGATCTCGCATTCCGGATCGGCCGACAGATGAAAGCAGGTCTTGCATTGCCCCACCTGGGTGCGGGCCTCCAGCAGGGAATCAGCAAACTGGCGGATCTGCTCCTCAGGCTGGTTCAGCAAATGCAAGGCAAGCCGTTGCGCCGTGCGCGGGCCAATCCCTGGCAACCGCTCGAACTGATCGATCAGCCGGGCCAACGGTCTTGTGAAGCCGCTCAGGGGTCTGCCGCCTATGGCCCGGACTCTAGGCAGAATGCATCGATCTGCTCCGGTTTTGATGCAGCTGCTCCGCTCCCTCTCCCGCCTGCTCGTCTGCGGGGTCCTGGCGATGGCCCTGGGAGCCTGTGCGGCTGGACCAACCGCAGGGCTGCAGTCGTATCAGAGCCCCGATGGCCGCTTCGCCTTCCTCTATCCCACCGGTTGGACCCAGGTGCAGGTGAGCAATGGGCCGCGGGTGGTGTTTCACGACCTGATCCACAGCGATGAGACCGTGAGTCTGATGGTGAACAAGGTGGATGAGAACAACGACCTCAGCGAACTTGGCAGCGCTGTTGCGGTGGGAGAGCGGCTACGTCGTGAGGTGATCGCCACCGCCGGCAGCGGACGCACCGCCGAGCTGGTGGAAGCCCAGGAGCGTGAGGTGAATGGTCACACCTTCTACGACCTTGAATATGCAGTGCACCTGGAAGACCGCGACCGCCACGAACTGGCGACGGTGGTGGTTGACCGGGGGCGCCTCTACACCCTAGCCACCAGCGTCAACGAAGACCGCTGGGAGAAGGTGAATGACCTCTGCGGCCGGGTGGTGCGCTCGCTCAACCTGTTGGTTTGATCAATTCGGCCAGGTGGTTTCAAGGTAACTGATGCCACCGCGGCTGAAGGGTCGCGCTTCCAACCGATGCGCATCGAGATCAGTGCTGATTAATCCCGCGGCAAGACCAGCCATCTGAACCGGGTTGAGATCGGTTTGCACCTGCGTGCGCACGACGCCCAGCAACAGCGGCAGCTTCAAAAGATTCTGCGGCTGCCGCAAACGATTTGCCAAACCCTTCAACCCCAGTTGCTGTCGTTCCAGACGTCCGAAATCGCCATATCCGTCGTTACGCCAACGTAGAAATCCCTCCAACGCCTTGCTGCTCAACACCTGACGCCCAGGCTGCAGGTCAATCACCAGATCCTGGCTGCGATCCACGTAGTACAGCCGTTTGGGCACGTCGACTTCAATGCCGCCCACCAGATTGGCCAGCAACGGCAACGTCTGAAGCGACACCACCACGTGATGACGCACCGGCCGGTTCATCAGCCGCGTCAGCTCCCGCTCCACCGCCTCTGGTCCACCGCGCCTCAGCAATCCATTGATCTTCATCGCCCCGAATCCATCAGGGTTGATGTAGCTATCGCGGGGAATCTGTGTGATGCGCGTGCTGCCGGGCTTCACCTTCAACGTGAAGATCGTGTCGGTGTTGCTGCCACCAGCGTCCTGCCCCAGCACCACCACGTCGCCGATGCCAAGGCCCCACCAACCGGCCAGGGGATGACGCCGAGCCAACGGAACCGACACCAGCAATCCAACGGCCAGGCCCAAGCCGCACACCTGCCAAAGCGGGCGATGGCGCAAATTGGAGAACAGCGCGGCCATACCGTCACGCTAATCCCGTCTTGATGCGTTCTTAACCGCACTACCGTTGGGGGGTTCCCCTCCAACGCGACAGATCAGACCAGCGGATCGCTGATCACCATCGACGCGCAGGGCAACTGACTGATCAACTTGCTGGTGCGATCGCTGCCGGGAATCGGCAGTCCGGCGACACGCCGGCGTTGGGTGCGAAGGATCACCAGATCGTGGTCGCGGCTGAGGCGATGAATGGACCCATCGATACCCGGCCCCCGCACAATCACGATATGGAAGCGATCAGCAGGGATCCCGGCCGGCCGCCAACGAATCAACTGTTCCTCCATCCACAACCGATCCGATCCGCTGAAGCGGGGATCATGCACGTGCAGCAGCGTGATCCGGGTGCGTTGGTTCTCCGGCGCACTGTTGATCACCCGCAAGGCCAATTCCACCTGTTCACGGGCACTGGCGGAGAGATCCTTGATCGGCACCAGGATGCGATGCATCGCCGCATCGGCTTGACGGCCAAGGTTCACCACCACCACAGGGCAGTGGGCCGTTCTACACACGCCATCAACAATGTCGCCCATCAACCAGGCCCGCAGCTGGTCCTGGCGGCCGGCACCGATCAGCAGCAGATCCGCTGCCTGTTCCAGCGCCGTGCGGCTCATGCCACCGGCCACGTCCTCATCCAGCCGCAACAGCGTGCGGGTGGGCACCTGCAGGTCGGCTCCGATCGACTCCGCCACCCTCAACCGTGAGCGGGCCGCCGCCACCGCACGGTTAAGACCGCCGCGCACCTCCTCCAAACTTGGGTTCACCATCGCCAGGGGCAGCAACAGACCGTCGCCACCGGCCGAGCCCCGCAGCAATCTTGAGGCCATGGTGATCAGCCCCTGCTCATTGCTGGGATTCGCCACGGGCACCACGATCCTTAGTGGCCGTTGCACCACTTCGCTGACCCCCTCCAACGCGGAAACCTCCTCCCCGAAGCTGGCGGGAAGCGTGCCCTGACGCGCCTCGTTCAGACGGGTGACCGAACGCTCCGTCAGGATCGGCCCGAGGGTGGCCGTCACCACCATCACCGCCAGCACAGCGTTGAGCACCGTCTGATTGAGCAGCCCCGCCTGGAAGCCGATGAAGGCTGTGGCCAGGGTCGCTGCCACCTTGGGCATGGTCAGTGACCACATCATCAGGATCTGCGGGCGGCGGTAGCCGAACAGTGCGCCGCTGATCCAGGAGGCCAGACCCTTGCCGCCGATGGCCCCCACCAGCATCAGGCCGGTGAACTGGTAATTGCTGAGGCTGGCCCCGAGGCTGCCCACATCAAGCAGCAGACCCAGATCGATGAAGAAGATCGGGATGAACAGCACACCACCCACAAAGATCACCTGCTCCTTCACCCGCCCCTCCGGCAGGACCGAATTCACGGCCAGGCCGGCCAGGAAGGCACCGACAATTTTTTCCACCCCCGCCAACTCGGCCCCGAGGGACGCCAGAAACAGCGCCACCAGCACCGCCAGCACCATGCGGTTCTCGTCATTGATGCCCCGCAGCACCAGCCGTCGCCCCAGCCAGCGGATACCCACCACCACCAGCACAGCGAACAGGCCGATCCTCAGCAGCAGCAGGCCCAGGCCCATACCGCTGAGATCCCCTTGGCCGAGGCCCAGGCCCACCGCCAGCAGCAGCAGCGCCACGATGTCGGTGAAGATCGTGCTGCCGACACTCACCACCACCGATTCATCCTTCTGAGCGCCATAACTGCGCACGATCGGATAGCCCAGCGGCGTGTGGGTGGCCATCAAGGCCCCCAGCAACAGGCAGGAGACGGAGGCGAACCCAGCCAACAGGCCGATGCTGACGCCGGTGCCGACACCGATCAGAAGAATCAGCAGGCCATAGATGAAGGAGCGGCGTTTGACCCGGTTGAACTCCTCCAGATCAATTTCCAGCCCCATGGTGAACAGCAGGTACACCGCCCCCAGATCGGAGAGCAACCGCACCGTTTCACTGCCGCTGTCCACCCAGTTGAGGGCGTGCGGTCCCACCACAACGCCGGCAACCAGCAGCCCCACCAGGTCGGGCAAACCGATCCGGCGGATGAGGGGCGGCACCGCCGCACTGATCGCCACCAGCAGCGAAAACACGCCGAGGGGGTGATGCATCACCTGGCCGATGGAGGCCTGCATGGCCATGACAGTCGGGCCGATTGGCGACCCCAGCATGGTCAGCCGATGCGCCTCCTACAACACCTGCTTCAGGAAGCGATAAGCCGTTCGCCGGCTTGCACCTGCCAGAGATTGGCGTAAACACCCCCGTGGGCCAGCAGCTCGTCATGGCGACCCTGTTCCACAATCCGTCCCTGCTCCATCACCACAATCCGATCGGCGTGGCGCACCGTGCTCAGCCGATGGGCGATCACCACGGTGGTGCGGTTTCGGGTGATCTGGTCCAGTGAGCGTTGAATCGCCGCTTCGGTGTCGTTGTCGACGGCGGCCGTGGCCTCATCCAGCACCAGCACCGGGGCGTCCTTGAGGATCGCCCGGGCCAGAGCGATGCGCTGACGCTGGCCACCGGAGAGGCGTTGGCCACGCTCGCCAACAAGGGTGTCGTAGCGATCCGGCAGCGCTTCGATGAAACCAGCGGCCTCCGCCAGACGGGCAGCCTGCTCGATGGCCAAAGGATCAGGGTTGGCAACGCCATAGGCGATGTTCTCAGCCACCTTGCCGTGAAAGAGGTAGACGTCCTGACTCACCAGCGCGATCGCACCCCGCAGATCCCGAAGCTGCAGCTGTTCGATCGGACGACCGTCCAGAAGGATTCGCCCCCCCTGACGCTCATAGAGGCGCAGCAGGAGTTTCACCACCGTGCTCTTGCCGGAGCCAGTGGACCCAACGATGCCAACCGTTGCCCCGGACGGCACCATCAGATCGAAGCCCTGCAACAGAGAAGCCCGCCCCGGGTAGGCGAAATCCACCTGCTCAAAGCGAATCTCCCCACGCACCAGCCGTCGGTCCAGCGGGGTTTGGCCGCTGCGGATCGTGACCGGGGTGTCGATCAGATCCAACACCCGCTGGGTGGAGGCCATGGACCGCTGGTACTCATCAAGCGTGCGGCCGAGGGCCGTGAGCGGCCAGAGCAGCCGCTGGGTGATGAACACCAGAACGCTGTAGGTGCCCACAGCCAACTGACCATTTAGAGCCTGGAAACCACCCACCAGCAGGATGGCCACGAAGGCGAAGAGGATGGCAAAACGGATCAGTGGGATGAAGGCCGCCGACAGGCGGATCGCCCGACCGTTGCTCTCCAGGTAGGCAAGGCTTTCCGCTTCAAGCCGTTGCAATTCCAGCGGCTCGGCGGTGAAGCTCTTGATCGTGAGCATGCCGCCGAGGTTGTTGGCCAGGCGTGAGGCGAGATCACCGGCGCGGGCTCGCACCTCGCGATAACGGGGGGCCAGTTGCCGTTGAAACCGCAGCGACCCCAGCAGGATGACGGGGATCGGCAGATAGGCGAACAGGGCCACCTCAGGAGCCACCACGGCCATGCCGATGCCCACGACCAGCACCGTGGTGATCAGTTGCAGGATCTGGTTGGCACCGCGATCGAGAAAGCGTTCCATCTGATTGATGTCATCGTTCAGCACCGCCATCAGACGGCCGCTGCTGTCCTGCTCGAAAAAAGCCAACTCCAGCTGTTGGAGGTGGTCGTAGGCCTCCAGCCGCAGGCGATGTTGCGTCGTCTGGGCCAGGTTGCGCCAGAGAACGTCGTACAAGTACTCGAACAGGGACTCCGCCGCCCAGATCACAAAGGTGAGCAGCGCCAGCACCCACAGCTGTTGGGAGACGCTCTGGATACCGAATCTCGCCAGCAGGGACTGCTGACCACGCACCACCACATCCACAGCCAAGCCGATCAAGGCCGGAGGAGCGAGGTCAAAGAGCTTGTTGAGCAGCGAACAGATCACCGCCGTGATCACAAGACGGCGCTGGGGCGCCAGATGACGCAGCAACCGAACCAGGGGGAAAGACCTTGTGAAGATGGTTCGATCCGTCATGGTTCTGAAGCTCCTGAAGGCCTGACAACGGGACCACAACAAACAAAACAACAGGGATCAGCACACATCGCTGACCCCTGCCGGAGATCGATCTTGAGCGTGTCGGAACGCTGCTCTGAAGTTCGCTCAGCCGCGATAACCGCCGCCACCACCACCGCGCGGTCCGCCTGAACGCTCACGAGGCGTGGCCTTGCTGACGCGGATCATGCGGCCCATCCACTCAACCTCCTGAAGGTCGTCGATGGCTTTCTGTTCGTCTTCGTCGTTGACCATCTCGACAAACGCGAAGCCGCGCTTGCGTCCGGTCTCTCGATCCAGGGGCAGGCTGCAGTTCTTGACTTCGCCGTATTCACTGAAGAGATCGAACAGATGCTCCTGCTCCGCCTGGAACGAGAGATTGCCGATGTAGATGGTCATGGAGCGTGGAACCGTTGGATGTGCTCGGGTGCATGAACCGGTTCCGAAGCTCGGAGAAAGCCGGGGGTCAAGCCTGAACGTGATGACGTTACAGGGGAGTCGCACGAAACAACACAGGAAGCGGAAGGAAATCGAAAGAGTTCACGACGGACAGCCGGGGCAGCCCATTGTCATGAGATCACAACAAAAGGAGGGGTATGGATGGACTGCATCTGCAAGCACTGCACTGGACGGACGACGGTGAGCTCTGTTCAACCGATCGCTGCGCTCTGCTCACAACGCTTATGACCAGTAGCCTCCCTGAGGTTCAAATGGAGCTCATTGCCCTGATGGAGCGAACACCAATGGATCTGGAGATGCTGATGCCCGATGTGAGCGTCTGCTGATCAGGAGTCGAGCGGGAACCGCCGGGCTGCCTCTGTTTTACAGGTCTCACGGGCCTCGTTCAGATCCGCACCTTGGGACACCTGTTCGAGAAAACAATCGCAGGTGAACGTGCCCATCCCCTCAGGAGGGGTCAACCCAGCGTTGGCCATGGCTGCTTCAAAGGCAGCCATGCAAAAGCGGCGGATGGTGTTCTCTTCAGCCGCGGCCGGGGCAGTTGCCACCTTGACGATCACGGCAAGGACAACGGCGGCGATCACAACGCCTGAGTGATCTGCAGCTCCCGGTTCATCACCCGAAGCCGCCGCAAGCTGTTAAAGACATCCTCCGGCATGCCTTTAGGCAAATCCACAAAGCTGTGGTTGTCGAAAATCTGAATCCGGCCGATCGCACGGCCCTGCAGACCGGTTTCTCCGGCGATGGCCCCGACGAGGTTGCCGGGCTTGACGCGATCACGGTGCCCAACCTCGACTCGATAGCGCTGCATGTTCTCCTCCGGGGCACGGGCCGGACGATCGGAGCGGCGCTCTCTCCGTTCGCCGCCTCGATCACGATCGCGGCGCTGGTTGTTGTGAATCCACTCGTCGTCGCCCTTCTGGCGCAGCAAAGGGTCTGGGCCGATGGCCATGCTGAGGGCGGCGTAGGCCAGTTGCTCAGGGCTGAGCTCCAGTTCCGTGCCGATGCGTTGCAACAGCTCTTTCAGCAGCGCCGCTTCTTCCTCATAGGGCCGCTCGTTGTGGGCTGCTTCGCTGAGGCGTTTGTGCAAACGATCGAGTCGACCCTGGTTAATCGCGGAGTTGCCTGGGACCTCCATCGCCTCGATCGGCTGGCCGGTTGCCCGCTCAAGGTTGTTGATGAAGCGTCGCTCGCGCGGGGTGACAAACAGCACAGCCTCCCCCGTGCGACCGGCCCGGCCGGTGCGGCCGATGCGATGGACGTAGGCCTCGCTATCGAACGGCATGTCGTAGTTGATCACCAACCCGATGCGATCCACATCCAGGCCTCGAGCGGCCACATCGGTGGCCACAAGGATGTCAACGGAGCCACTGCGCAGCCGTTCCACCGTCCGCTCACGCTGGTTCTGCGGCACATCACCGTTGAGCACGGCCACCTGATGCCCGCCCGCCTCAAGCGTCTCCGCCACGGTGAGGGTGATGGCCTTGGTGCGGGCGAAAATGATCACCCCTTCACCACCGCAGGCATCGAGCACCCGCTGCAGAGCCTCCAGCTTGTGGGGCATCGGCACGGTGATCGAACGCTGGCGAATCCGTTTGCCTTCCTGATCCTTGGTGCGGATCGTGACCTCGGCTGGATCCTTTAAATAGCGCTTCGACAGCCGACGGATCTCCGGTGGCATGGTCGCGGAGAACAGCACCACCTGCCGTTCCTGCGGCAGTTGCTCCAGGATCCATTCGACATCGTCGATGAAGCCCATCCGCAGCATTTCATCGGCTTCATCCAGCACCAGGCTGCGTAGGCCGGAGGTGTCCAAGGTGCCCTGCCGCATGTGATCCATCACCCGGCCCGGTGTTCCCACCACAACATCCACGCCTCGGCGCAGGGTGTTGATCTGAGAACGGAAGTCGGTGCCCCCGTAAATCGCCAGCACCTTCAGGTGCGGATGCCCAGCGGAATAGGCCTTGAACGAATCAGCCACCTGCATGGCCAGTTCGCGGGTGGGTGCCAGCACGAGGGCCTGCGGGGTTTTCTGGCCACTGGCGAGCCGTTCGAGCAACGGCAACGCGAAGGCCGCCGTTTTTCCGGTGCCGGTCTGGGCCTGGCCCACCAGGTCACGCCCCAGCATCAATTCTGGGAAGGCCGCCTTCTGAATCGGTGAAGGCTCGCTGTAGCCCTTATCAGCCAGAGTCTTCAGCAATGCCTCACTGAATCCGAACCCATCGAATCCCGATTCCGGTTGCTGGGCGTCGATCGTTGTGGTGAAGACTTCAGGAGACGCCTGCTCTGCAGTGGCCTGCTCAGTCAGGGCAGATGCGGACAGATCGACGGTGCACGGGGTCTCCCCGAGCTGTTGGTCATTCATGGTTGTAGGCCCTGGCCTGATTGATCTCTGAAATCAGGCTCACAACCTCCCGGCGACTGAAAATCGCTCTCTGGTTGTGTTGCCTACGCTTCAAAGGTTGGTCTTCAACTTATCACCCGTCCGTAATCATCCTGCAGGCGTTCGATGTCGTCTTCCCGCAAATCGTTGCCGTGTTGGACCTCGAGCATGACCAGGTCAGATTGGTCACTGCGGGCGCGATGCAATGCACCACAGGGAATGGTGAGCATCACGCCGGCCTCGGCCTCCAGCCAGCGTTCACCACACAGCAGGGCACCATCTCCGGCGACCACCGTCCAGCTCTCACTGCGGTGGCGGTGACGCTGGAGTGACAATTGCCGACCACGGTGAATCAGCAGTCGCTTCACCTTGTAACCGGGAGCGGCCAGCAGGTCTTCGTACCAGCCCCAGGGCCGTTCAACCCGCATCAGCGATCGACAGCAGTGATCAAATCCAGGCTGCCATGGGCCCTCGTGATGGCTGTGTAGAGAAGACAGCTGTCGTAGGCGATGTTGTCCTCCTGCAGCGGTGGCCACAGCACGGTGACCCGGTCAGCCTCGCTGCCCTGGGCCCGATGAATCGTGAGCGCCAGAGCCGGCTCCAGGGACGTCAACCGAGCTGGATGCAGCCGACGGATCTGCGCCTGCCCATCCGCTGCCATCACGCGGAACAGCACCCGACTCTGCTCGCCGGTTCCCAGCTTGACGCCGAGATCGCCATTGGCGAGCCCCAGCTCCGGCTGATTGCCGCCACAGATCACCGGTACCCCCTCCGGCCAATGCAACGGGGCCATCCAGCCCCCTCCACCCAAGAGCGATCGGTGCACGTCCTCAAGGCTCCAGGGTCCACGCCGGCGAGGGCAGAGCAGCAAATCCTTCTCCAGTTCCAGCAGCAACTGATCCGCGGCGTCGTTCAGCTCAGACTCCGGCATCTCAACCAACCCCGTCGCCAGGGCTGAGAGGCGCTGATGGCGGTCCCGCCAGCCATCCCGCACCGATGGCGGCAGCCGCCGCAGACTGGCCCGCTGGTGCTGAACGTTGGCCGTTGCAGGCAGCTGCTCCAGATTCCGCCTGAACGCCTCGATCCCCTGCTGACGCAGGGTCGTGGCCAACGCCGCCAAGGCACCGCGGTTGCGGTAAGTGTGCACCAGATGAACTGCTGCAGAACCAAAGCGCTCACGCACGGCGGGATCCTGCAACCGTTGCCAGACCGCACCACTCCCCACCGGAGGCAACTGCGCCGGGTCACCGACCAACAACAACCGGCACGCATCCGGCAACGCCTCCAGCAGGGCGCTCATCAACTCCAGATCCACCATCGACATCTCATCAACCACCAGCAGATCAAGCTCCAGCGGTCGCTGACGATGGCGACGGAACCCATCCCCGGCGGCCTCCAGCCAGCGATGCAGCGTGAAACAGGGCAGCTCGTTCAACCCAGGCCGAACGGCATCCCCCAACCGACGCGCTGCTTTACCGGTGGGTGCCGCCAACCCGATGCGCACTGTGGGATGGCGCTGGCTCGCCCGCCGCAGCAGCTCCACCACCGTGCTGGTCTTGCCCGTGCCCGGGCCACCGCTGAGCAGCACCACGGCGGCACCATCCATGGCCAACACCGCAGCCTGTTGCTCGGGATTGAGCGTGCTCGGGGGCTCTGGGGCCTCCTGAGGGGTAGGCAGGGATGGCGGCTGTCGCTCTAGCAGCTGCTCCACCACCCCATACATGGCTTCCAGCCAGCGCCGCCAGCCGATCCGCTCGCCCCGTTGCAGCAGCGGCGAGTCGTCACCCTCCAACCAGCCACTGGCTTGAACCACCGCAACCCGGTCCGGCGTGAGCGGCAGATCCAGCTCACCCCGCTCCAGCGCATCCACTAGGGCCTGGCTGAGCTCAGCCAGAGCAGCTCCCCCTTCAGCCGGCGGACAACGGCGCACCAGGGCAGCGTGGACCGCTGTGGCAAAGGCCGGAGACCAGCTGCTGCTCATACCGCCACCTGCCGCAGCATCCGATCGAGGGCCAGGACCCGTCGCAATGGTGCCGGCTCCACGATGCGTCCTGGCCCTGTTTCTCCGGAGCTGCCAATGCTCAGACCGGGCATTCCCCGCAGAAAGACATAGACATAACCGCCGAGATGACGCTCCGGCACATAGCCGGGCAGTCGCCACTGCAGGTGCCGGTGCAGAGCCACCAGATACAGATGGGCCTGCAGGGGGTAGTGGTGATGCCGCATCTGCTCCTCCATCGCCACCTGGTCGTAGTGGCGTGGGCCGCAGCAGCTGGGGGAGCCGGGCTCGCCGCGTTCACCGATCCAGTTGCTTTTCCAGTCCGCCACCCACCAGCGAGCCTGCAGGGGATCGGCAGCATCGCTGAACACCAGGTCAATCGATCCGGTCAGAAAACCGCGGCTGTTCACCTGCAGGCTGCTGAGCTGATCGATGTAATCGCGGCCAAAGCGAGCCTCTGGATCCAGTCGAAACGCCTCGACGAGGTCATCCGTGCGGGCGTGACGCACCGGCAAATCAAAGCTGAGCTCATGCAAGCGGCGATCCGGCGTTAAGGCGCTGAGTGGCAGGGCCGCCAGTGGTCCCCCCAACGGGGTGTCCAGCACCTGCTGCAGCCCCTGTTCCACCGCCTCGCGCCAGTCCAGGGACAGCCCTGATCGATGCAGTTCCTGCTCGATCACAGGGCCCCAATCACCGGAGCACTGGAAGGGCAGTTGCTCGAGCATGCGGTGCAAGCAATCCCCGGCCGCAGCACCCCGGGGGAAGTCCGCCAAAGGCCCCCGATCCGGCCACTCCTCAAGACCTGCTGCTGTGACCTCCTCGGCCTCTGGATCCTGGTCACGACCCTGCTCCAACACCGCTTCCGCCGCCGGCGCGGCGATCCAGGCGGAGTAGCTGGAACGTCCCCAGCTGCGATCGATCCTCTGTGGCGTGGCTCCGATCGCCAACGCCTCCTGGCGATGGGGCGCTCGCCAGCGTTGCTGACCAACCACCTCTTTCAGCGGCCGATGGCTGAGGGGCAGATCCCGCAGCGTTTCCGCGTCGCCTTCGAACAGCCAGTGCTGCAGCACCGACTGCTGCGGCGCGCAGCGGGCCCAGAGCAGCAGCAGCTGCGAGCGAGCGCGGGTGACGGCGACATAAGCCAACCGCTCGGCTTCCGCCACCTGTTCGGCATGGCTGCGCTGCCAGGCCGTCCAGCCAAGGCCCCAATCGCGGTTCAAGGCGATCCGCCAACCCCCTGCCGCGCCATCGCGCCACAGGGGGCCGGTGACGTAACGCGCCTCCTTGGCACCAGCCCAGAGGTAGGGGCAGATCACCAGAGGAAATTCCAGCCCCTTGCTGCGGTGAACCGTCACCACCGCCACAGCGCTCTCCGCCAAGTCGCTGTGGGGTTCGCGGGCCGGTGGCAGTGGACTGGGGGGATGCAGCCGTTGCCGCCGCAACCAAAGGGCAGCAGCAGCCAGATCCAAGCCCTGACGGTGCATTTCCTCCTGCACCAACCGGGCTGCCTGCTGCAGATCCCCCAGCATCCGCCCCTCGTCGGACAGACCAGCCGTGCGTTCAGCGTCCAGCAGCCCCGACAGGCAACCCAGCAGTCCCAGCCGCGGCAACTGATCCGCCGCCTGGCGTAAACGCTGAGCCAGCGCATCGAGCTGCGGATCCTGGGCCTCACAACGCAGTTGGTCGGCACTCCACCCCACCAAGGGAGAGGCGGCAAGCAGCCGCAGGCGACGGTCATCCGCCGGCGCCGCCAGGGCATCCAGCAAGCGCTGCAGCACCAGGGCAGCGTCGCTGTCCAGCACGTCTCCCTGGGCCACCAGTCGTGTGGGCACACCTCGCTCCGCCAGGGCCCGCCGCAGATCAGCCGCCTGGTCGTGCCGGCTCACGAGGATGCAGAGCTGATCGGGGCTCAGTGCCGGTTGTTCGATCAGCAGTTGCATCACCACCTCAGCAACAGCTGGCGGTATCGCCGCTTCAATGGCGGTCTTCCCCGCCGGAAGGTCCTGCTCGAACTGCAGCAGCTGCAGGGGCTGCTGTCCCTTGGGAAGAACCGCCGCTGACCGTGCAGTGCGGGCGTGAACCGCCGGAACCTCCAGCCTTGACTCCGGCAATCCCGGCGTCATCAAGGCATTCAGCCCCGCCATCAACGGTGGTGTGGTGCGGTAGTTGTCCTCCAGCGTGTCGATCCGGCTCACCAGTCCACGCGCCCGCCGGTAGGTGTCCAGATCACCACCGCGGAAGCGATAGATCGCTTGCTTGGGATCCCCCACCAGCAACAGCAGGTGCGAGCCACCTCCGAAACTTCGTTGCAGCAGCCGCCACTGCACCGGATCGGTGTCCTGAAATTCATCCACCATCACGGCGCGATATCGCTGCTGCAACGGCTCCAACCAGGAGGCTTCAGCATCACCTGGGTCCATAGCCGTCAGCAGGCCAGCAAAGCTGACCGTGCCGCTCCGCTGCCGTCGTCGCTGAAGCTGCTGCCATCCCCGTTGCAGGGCATAGCGCCACACCCGTTCGATCGGACCATCCCAGAGATCGGCGATGGCCTGTTGCAATTCAGGAGCGGCCAGGGATGGCTCCTGCTCGCCGCACTTGCGCGCCGTTCGGCACCAGACGCCTGGGTGGAAGTAGTCGTGCAGCAGTTTCTGTTGCGCACGGATCGTGCTGAGATCTGGGGTGTCGTGTTGGGCCGCGACCCAGCGATCCATCTGACAGCAACGATCACTGGTTGGTTTGGGGCTGTAGGGCGATGGTTTGCACCCCATCGCCTTCCACTGCGTCGCCGTTGTCCGGAAGCACTGCTCCAGATCCTCGCCATCACGCGTCCAAAACTGCACAAAACGCTCCCAGCTCAGCTGAAGCGAAACCTCCAGCTGCGCCCCCAGAGGCTGGTTGGGATCGAAGTCATCCCCATCCGTCTGCAGCCGAGCCTGGGGATCACCATCGAGACGCAGCAGCGCAGCCGCCAGCCCATCGGCGGTCAGGCCGGCCCGAACCAATCCCTGCAACTGCGGCAGGGGGAGGGTAAACAGTTGCTGTTGCCAGAGCTCTTGCACCACTTCCTGCACGAGTGCCGTGGCATCGGTCTCCAGCTGCTGCTGCATCGCCGCACCACTGTTGATCGCCTGACGTCGCAGGCTGCGGCTGCAGAAGCCATGGATGGTGGTGATGTCGGCGGCATCGAGTTGTTCGAGGGCCATCAGCACACGGCTGATCCAGTCACGCCGGGACTGACCTTGCGGGGCCTGCTGCCACCACTGCTGCAGCACCGGATCCGCCTCCGGCAGGGCGTCACCGCGTGCAACGGCCTCAAGCCCTGCCAGCGCATCCTGCAGACGCTGACCGATGCGGGAGCGCAATTCCGCTGCCGCCGCATCCGTGAAGGTCACCACCAGGAGACTGGGCAAGGGCATGGCGGCCTCGCTGATCAGTCGCAAGGTCAGATGCGCCAGGGAAAAGGTCTTGCCGGTGCCGGCGCTCGCCTCCAACAGCCGCAGACCGGGGTCGAGGGGGTAGCGATTGGGGTCAAAGCGCATGGCGCTGCCCTCCGGCCATGGTCATCGACGAGCGATCCAACATCGATCCGGCAACGCAATTGACACTGTTTTTGAGCTGGGTCACAACAAGGGTGCCGAACCACATCGTCATGGCACGCCAGCTCACGTCCATCGGATTGTTGGGAGCCGCAATCGTTGCGTTGTACGGCTTTGCCCTGATCAACAGTTTCAGGGGCTGACCCCCGGTGCGCGTCCTGTTTCTCTGCACCGGCAACTACTTCCGTAGTCGTTTCTCGCAAGCGCTGTTCCAGCAGCTGATCGAGATCAACCAGGCAACGGGACGCCTGCAGGTTGATTCTGCTGGGCTGAAGGTGGATCCCAGCAGTGGCAACGTCGGTCCAATGGCGCCTGAGGCGATCAGTGCCCTGCAGGACCGTGGTGCGACCGTCGATCCAGCCAGCCTCGCCGCACCAAAACAGGTCACGGAAGCTGACCTGGATGCTGCGGATGTGGTGGTGGCTGTTGATGAGGCGGCCCATCGCCCGATGGTTCAGCAGCAGTTCCCCGCCTGGGAGAAAAGAATCCGCTTCTGGATAGTCAAAGACCTCGGTGAGGAGGACGGCGTCGATCCGATCGCTCAGCTTGAGCACCGGGTGCAGCAGCTGTTCGATGAACTGAAACCCGAATGAACAAGTCTGTGCAGAATTCCTGACAGGGTCAGTGAACGCGGTCGCCACCACGGCGCGGTTGAAACCATCTCCATACGGTGGATGCGAAAGGCAGGTCGTTGGCCCGTTTCGGCAGCGAACCTGCCTTGTCTTCAGTGCACCAAGGCCTTCAGAATCGGTTCGTAGAGCAACGCACACGCCTGCTCGAAGCCCTGGCTCTGCAACAGCTGGTCCGCCTCAGCTTCAGCGCCGAAGCACAGCCGCTGCTGGGGGTCCTGCCGCTCCAGGATCCAGCTGTCTTGAAAGACGGCGACGCCGCTGCCGGCCTTGTTGTGCTCCCTGCTCATCAACAGCCAGCCGCTTCTGGGGGGAACCGGCCAGCACTGATGCTGCCCCTGCTGAGCCAACCGCTGCAGCGTCAGCAGCTGTGCCTGGGCCTCTGCAGGTTCGAGACGTCCCCAACGCACATGGGTCTTGGCGTCATCGCCTTTGTCTGCCCGAGCGATGACGGCGCTCCCGCCGAAGACAGCATCGTCTGCGCAGAGCCTTAGGTGCTGCAGCCAGCTCCGCATCAGACCACGGGGGGTGAAGCGACCGGGCTGAACCACCACCTGAATGTCGCCGGCCATCAGCAGCGTTCCCTGGTGGCTGCAACGTCCGAGCCGATCCAGCTGCAGCTGCAACGCCTGGAGTCGATGGCTGAGGATTCCCTCCTCCAGCTCAGCCCCTGCTGCGGGGGGAAACACCCCCTGGCCCGCCAACGTCACGCACCATGCCGGCGTCTCGGCCGCCAGCAGGTGATCCTCCAGATCCTGATTCAACACCTGGGCCTGCAGCAGGCTGCTGAGCGTCAAGGCCTCGAGATCCTCCACGGGATCCACCCGCTCTGCTGGATGGAGGCCCAGCTGGCGCAGCCAGGCTGACTGCGGGTCCACCAGCCACTGCAACAGCTCCTCATCGCTGCGTGGGTCGATCGTGACCTCAGGGTCCGGCGCACTCCACTGCAGCGGCCAAGCCAGGCCGGCCCTCGCAGCATGGCTCTGATGCTGGTCCAGCCAGCGTCGCGCCGCCAGTTGGCGGCGATCACAGCTGAGGGGCTGGCCATGGCCGGCAACCTGAAAGTTGCTGCGATCCAGTGGGTTGGGATCCGGCTCGATGCACAGCCCCGCGCTGGCCTCTTCCCCCAGCTGCCGGGTCAGGTCCTGCAACCACTGTTCCACCGGAGCAGCAGCCGGCCGCGGCTCACCAGTGTGTTCATTGCGGCCGCACCAACTGATCAGCAGATGACGCCGCGCGGACATCAGCGCTTCCAGCAGCACATACCGGTCCTGATCACCCCCGCGCGGGTCGCCCAGCCAGCGGCGCTGCTCCAACAGATGGAACCCAGGCCGTTGGTCCACACGGGGGAACACCCCGTCGTCGAGGCCCATCAACACGATCACCTTGTGAGGAATCGCCCGCATCGGCTCCAGCGCACTCACCGTGAGCGCACCACTGCGATGCCCGAAGCGGCCACTGTCCACCGACAGGGCCTCCGCCAGCACCTCAGCCGCCACCGCCACCTCGAGCTCAAGCGGGCAGGCGGCTGCCCGCTGCTGCCATTCCGCCAGGGCAGCAGACCAACCCTGACGCTCCCAGCTCCAGGCGCCGCCGTCAGCGAAGAGATCCTCCAGCACGGCCTGCAGCAACTCCACCCAGGCCGTCGAGGTCCGTGGTCGTCGCAGCTGCTGCAACCAGCGCACCAGCCGATCCAGAACGCTCCACCAGCGCACCAGCCGCTGCGGATCGAGATCCTGATGAAACGGGGCCGCCCCGCCGGGTGCAAGGCCATCCCGTTGCGGCAGCGCCAGACCCAGCAACCAACGATCCAGACACCAACTGAGACTGTGGGTCTCATCACCGCCCCGCTCACGGGCATCGAGCCCCCAGCGGAAGCCCGTGCGCTGCAGGCAGCGGGTCAAGGCAGACGCCTCAGTGCCACTGAGACCCTGTTGCGTCTGCAGGGCGGGATTGGCCAACAACCGTTCCAGCCCAGTGGCGGTCAGGCGACCTGACGCCAGGTCCAGCAACTCCAGCATCACCATCGTCAGGCCAGGGGTGCTCTGCTGGCTGCGATCGGTGAGACGCCAGGGCAGATCCACTCCAATCGCATCACGGTCGTTGAACACGGAGCTCAGGAGTGGGGCATAGCGGTCGATCTGCGGGGTCATCACCAACACATCCCGAGGCTCAAGCTCTGGATCGGCCGCCAACCACTGCAACACCTGATCGCGCACCAGTTGCACCTCTCGCCATGGCCCTGGTGCGGCCTGGAACAACAACGAGCGGTCGTCAAGATCTCGTTCCAGGGATTCACGGCAGCCCGGTTCCACCAGCTGCTGCTGCAACTGCTCCAGCAACGTGGCGGAGCGACCGTCCCCCTCAGCAATGCGGACGGGATCGGCAAACAGATCCCCCTCGCGCACCTCCCCCAGCTGACTGTCGCCACTGCCCTCCAGCAGCTGCTGGAATTCAGCCCCCATCCGTCCGAGCGTGGCTTCCAATCGCGGTGCCTGCTGGAACCAGCCCCCATCGGGAGGCTCTGTCCAGGTTGCCCCCAGCTGCTCACGGCGGCTACCGCAGCGCTGCCAGAGATCGCGGCAGGGGGTGAGCAGATACACCTGAACGTCGGTGCTGCCGGAGAGGGCCTGGATCAGTTCCACCTGCACCGGCGCCAGGGCACTGATGCCGAACAGACGGATCACCTTTGGCAGCACCTGGGGGTCCACGGCGCCGGACCGCAGCCGCTCCACAGCGGACTGCACCTGCAAGCCGAACGGTTGGCGATGCAGAGACGCCGCTAACTGGCGGGCCAGCCACGGTTGCCAGTCCGTTTCTGCGGATGCAGCACGGCTGCCCTGGCCCTGGATCCAGCTGTACAAGGTTTCGGGCCGGTATAGCGCGTAGTCGTCAAAGGCATCGGCGATGGCGCGAGCCAGCTGCCAACGATCCCGGCTCAGCCCCGAAGCGTCTGCACCATCACGTTGCTGCAACCAGACCCGCAGCGGTCGGGCAACGGGCTGCTCCAACAGGGCCGGCATCTGCTCCAGCACAGCCCACACCAGGGAGGTGGCCCGCCAGGGGTCCTGCTCCTGATCGGGAAGGTCGAGCACCCGTCGCACCAGCTGCCGCAAGCGACTGCCCGGAAAGGGAAAGCGCACCAACGAACTGATGCCATTGGCCGTGGCGAGCTGCTCGCCAAGCCAGCGACTGGTGGGCCAGGTGTTCACCAACACCTCCACCGTCTCGAAGGGGTCCGGTCGCTCCTCCAGCAACTGACGGGCCAGCAAGGTGGCCAGGAATTCAGCCCGATTGCTGCGGTAAAGCGTCAGCAACGGGTCTGGTCTCCACTCATCACGGCGGGGACCCGTTGCAGATCGACGGGTCGTGGGAACGGCTCCTGGCTGCGCGGGCCCTGCACCTGCACCACCGCATCAGTTTCCGGGCAGTAGGCCGAGAGCAGGCCGCCGTACACCGCTCCGGTATCGATCAAAACAATGCGCTGGTGGCGTTCCACCGCAGGGCGCGGCGTGTGGCCAATCACAACGCGGCCATGGCGACCGTCATAGGTATCCCAGAACGGCTCGCGGATGGACAGATCCGGTTCACCAGCACTGTTGAAGCCGGCATGGGTCGCGCACCAACCGTCAGCGCGATACAGCAGCGGCAGTTGGTTAAGTCGATGCCACCACTGTCGGGTCAGGGCTGGTTGTGAACCCTCGCCATCCTTCGAAAGAGCATCGATCAGAGCCTGTTCGTGATTGCCCCGTAACCAGGTCGCCCGTCCACAACAGACCAGATCCCAGACCAGATGCATGCTGGCCTCGATACGACCACAACGGCTGACCACATCTCCACAGAACACCAGATTGTCCTGGCAAGGCAGCACCGCCAACAGTGCAAGCAGGGAGGCATGGCATCCGTGCACGTCTCCAATCACCCAGTGGCGCAGAGGCGGGGCTTGCACGAGATCAGCGTGAGTCGTTGGAAGTCTGATCAACAGTTCTAGAGCTGTCAGAACAGACCGAGGAATTTGCGACGGGGTTTGTCGTCGACGGATTCCTGGCGGTAACGGGGCTTGGCATCCCCCACCGTCACAAGGGGATCGTTGCTCTTGAACCAGATCCAGTCCCGGATCGGCGGAGTTTCCATCAGATCGCGCCGGGTCAGACCAAGGCCGAGCTTGGCGGAGGCACCCAGCAGAATTTGAACCATCGCCTCCCCATCAGCACAGGTGGCAAGGGCTTTGTTGGTTTTTTCAGCACCGTCGAGGGCCTGCACCAGCAGGGCAATCCTCTGACTCACCGGAAGTGATTGCCGATTCATGCGGCGGTGCTGGCCAGGGCATCGGGAATCGCTGCGGAGGGAGCCTCGAAGCTTCCCTCGAGGACGTACTCCAATCGCAACTTCAGGAAGGTGATGAAGGTGGGATCGGTTGACACTACGGCCGCCGCCGGTTTGGGCAGCTGGGTGTTGATGGCGCTCAGCTCGTTGGTTTCCAGAAAGGCGGGCTGACGCACCAACCAGAAATCAATGGCTTTGCTGTTCTCCTCGTAGTTGCGCCGACGTTCCCGCAGGACTTCTTCCAACGGTTCTTCAACGGTCAGAAACCGCTCGCTGGCAGCAGCGAAGTGATAAGCAGTCATCCGAGCGCGTGTCCGAACAGGGGATCCAGGCGGGGATTCTGGATCAAGGCCTTCATCTCGCGCACCGCTTGTTGCAGACCGACGGCAACCGCACGGGCCACGATCGTGTGACCGATGTTCAATTCCTCCATCCCAGGAATCGCAGCAATCGGTTCCACGTTCTGATAAGTGAGTCCATGGCCTGCGTTGACGCGAAGGCCCAGATGGCGTGCTGTGGCAGCCCCCTCCGTGATGCGTGCCAGCTCACCGTGCTGGTCCGCCCAGGACGCATCGGCGTAGGTCCCGGTGTGCAGTTCCACCCAGCGGGCCCCGCTGTTGCGGCAGGCCTCCAGTTGGCTGGTTTCAGCATCAACGAACAGGCTCACGGGGATGCCTTGCTGCTGCAGCCGCTCCACCATTGGTGCCAGCACGCTTAATTGCGCGGCCACATCCAGCCCTCCCTCGGTGGTGACCTCTTCACGCTTTTCCGGCACAAGGGTGACCATGTCCGGTCCAACGGCCAGGGCGATCTCCACCATCTCCTGCGTCGCTGCCATCTCCAGATTCAGACGGGAGCGCACCGTCTGACGCAGCAGCTGCACATCACGGTCCTGGATGTGGCGTCGATCCTCCCGCAGATGAACCGTGATGCCATCGGCACCGCCGAGTTCGGCGAGCATGGCGAAGGGCACAGGATCCGGTTCCACCGTCCGGCGTGCCTGGCGGATGTTGGCGATGTGGTCGATGTTGACCCCGAGGCTGGCCATACCAACGTCTGTCTAAGCCGATCCTATGCAGGGCGGACTTGGCTTTAGGTTCGCTCCGCTCAAATGCGCTTTCAGCCTGTTGTCAGCGGCCCTGGCGAACCGTGAATCCACACTGCAGGTGGGCATCGACCCTCGCTGGGCCCCTCTGGCGATGCTGGTCACTCAGGACATCGCACTGAAGCTGCAATTCCGCGAGCGATTGGTTCTGAATCCGCAACATCTGCCCCACAGCGGCCCTGTGGTGCTGGCCCCCACCCACCGGGCCCGCTGGGATGCCCTGATGCTGCCAATGGCAGCGGGACGACGGGTCACCGGTCGGGATTGCCGCTTCATGGTGACGACCACTGAGATGCGTGGCCTTCAGGGTTGGTTCCTGCAGCGACTCGGATGTTTTCCGGTGAATCAGCGGCGCCCATCGATGACCACCCTGCGGCTGGCCATTGATCTGCTGACGGCTGGCCAGCAGCTGGTGGTCTTCCCTGAGGGGCAGATCCAACGCACGGATCGACCGATCCGGCTGCATCAGGGGCTCGTTCGTCTGGTGCAGCTGGCCGAGCGGCAGGGGCTGAGCGTTCCCGTGGTCCCCGTTGGCATCGGCTACGGCCAGAGACCACCTCGGCCATTCAGCAGGGCAGCGCTTTGCTTCGGAGAGCCGATGAATGTTCCAACAACGGGTGGACGGGAGTCCGGTTTGCGGTTCAATCAGGACCTCGCCCGCGCGATGCATACGGCTGAACAAGCGGCCCGTGCAGCAGTGGGCAGACCTTTGTACTTCTTATAAAGTCCGCATCTTCAAACTTCTTTGCCCCATGGGTTGTCGTTCCTTGCTCTCCGCCATGGCCCTGGTGGCGAGCCTGGGCCTGGCTGGCCTGCCGGTGGTGGCTCAAGAGACAGCATCCAGCGATCGCGTTCTGGCCCAGAAGTCGGATGGATTCAATCCAGCGGCTGTGCAGGCGATGATCAACCGGGGCGATGCCGCCGCTGCAGCCGAAGATCTCACCAAGGCGCGCCAGCAATACGACAATGCCCGCAAGGCGTCCAAGCAGCTGCTGGCCTTCTACCGCGACCTGAGCGGTGCCTTCCGCGGTCTCGATGCCCGCATCCCCCGCGAAATGGACACCAAGGGCCGTGAAGCCCTAAGACTCCTGGCGGAAGCGGATCTGCGCCTTGCCGCGCTGTTCCGTCGTCAGAATCAGCCGGAAATTGCCGTTCCTGTGCTGGTGGAGGTCGTCAAGCTAATGACTCCAGCACAGCCCCAGGGCCGCAAGGCATACCAGAGCCTGCTGGAACTCGGCTTCGTCGACACCGAATTCAAAGGGGCTGCTCCAGCCGGCAGCTGACACCCGCGAACACCTTCTGTCAGCATCGCTTAGTTCAGGTCTTCAATTCCCATGGTTCAGCCGGACGCCGTTGAAGCCGCCATTCAGCGCTCCATCCCCGATGCCAAGGTGACCGTTGAGGACCTCACCGGTAGTGGTGACCATCTTCAGGTGAGTGTGGTGTCTGTGGCCTTCCAGGGTCTGTCCAGGATCCGCCAGCATCAACTGGTCTACGGAGCACTGCAACAGGAACTGGCCAGCGAAGCTATCCATGCCCTGGCCCTGTCCACCGCCACCCCAGCAGATTCCCCCAGCCCCTGACATTCCCATGGACGACTCCACACGCTCCCGCATTGAGGCCCTGATCGGCTCAAGCCCGATCTTTGTGTTCATGAAGGGCAGCAAGTTGATGCCCCAGTGCGGCTTCTCGAACAACGTGGTTCAGATTCTCCACTCCCTGGGCGTCAGCTTCGAAACCTTTGATGTGCTCTCCGATATGGAGATCCGTCAGGGCATCAAAGACTTCTCCAGCTGGCCGACGATTCCTCAGGTTTACGTCAACGGAGAATTCATCGGAGGTTCCGACATCCTGATCGAGATGTACAACGCCGGTGAACTGAAGGAAAAGCTCGAGATTGCCCTCGCCAGCTGATCAGTGCCCCTGGGGCCGTCGCAGATACAAGGTGCTGACGTCCCCATCCGGTCCAATGAAGCTGGAAGGATCCATGATCCAGCGGTCGATCAATTGCTCCAACCGGTGCTGCTGGCGGGAATCCAGGCTGCCGCAGCGACGCAGGGCATGAAGATAACCGTCTGCGTACAACCGCAGCTCAGATGGTGAGTGATAGCGGGTCGTCAGCTCCTGGCAGGCATCACACAGGGACTGGAAGTGGCGGATGGATTCCGGATCGTCGAGAGACGTCATCGGTTGAGAAGACAGCTGCCTCTGCTACCAGCGGTACAGAATTTTCCGCTTAGCGTAGTGGCGCGTTGATCAAATCAGTGACCTCCACACCACGCGATCTTACAGCTGAACCTAGCGCCCCCAGCGCTGATCCGCTGATCCTGCCCCAGTCCGGAACCGGACAGGAGCCATCACGAGTTCTCGTCGTGGAGCCGCACCCCACCCTGCGCACTGTTCTGGTGCAGCGACTCCGTCAGGACGGCCACCTCACCGCAGCGGTCGGCAGAGCATCGGAAGCCCAGGAACTCTGCCAGGAGCAATCCCCTGATCTGTTGGTCAGCGCCGAAATTCTTGAACAGGGTTCTGCCCTGCGCCTGGCCGATCAACTGCGCTGCCCCGTGATTGTGCTGACGGCCCGCAGCGGAGCTGACCCGGTGGTGGGACTGCTAGATGACGGCGCCGATGACGTGCTGCGCAAACCCTTCGGACTGGAGGAGCTAGCGGCCCGCTGCCGCACCCTGCTCAAGCGGGGTCATAACGGCCTGCAGGAGCGTGTCACGGTGGGACCACTGGAGGTTCACCTGCTGCTGCGACAAGTCACCTTACGAGACCAGCCGGTGGAACTAAGCCCCCGGGAATTCGCCCTGCTCTGCGCCCTGCTGATGCCGCCCGGCCTAGTGCGCAGCCGTCAGGAGCTGCTGCGCATGGCCTGGCCTCCCTTCAGCGGAGGACCTCGCTCGGTTGACACCCAGGTGCTGACCCTGCGTCGCAAACTGGAGCAGGCAGGGCTTGGTGAAGGCGGCGGCATCACCACCGTGCGACAGCGGGGCTATCGCTTCAGCCTGGATAACCTTCCGGCAAATTGATCCAGTGCTGACTGACAGCAAACGCGCCTGCCAGTTCAGCCAGCACCATCAACAGCGCCAGTCCAAGCAGGACTTGATAGGTCCAGGGGGGAGTCAACCGGCCGATGCCGGCTGTTGACACAGATGAGCGCTCGCTGAGCACCGCCAGGAAATGATCGAAGCGCTCGATCCGCTGGGGGAGAAGCTGGTGGCGGAGATCCGTTGCCTTGAGGTAATAGACCGTGCCACCTTGACTGGTGCCAACGGGCACCAGTGCGCGGATGTCCTGCCATGGCATGAACCAACCGCGGCGCAACAGCCAGCGGATCCAGGTCGGATAGCCCACCTGAATACCGGCGGCGTCGGTTTCCACCTGCTCACTGAGCAGACCCAGCACCAGGATCAGGCCAAACAACAGTCCGCTTGCCATCCACCACCGCAACTCCTGTGGAGCCAACAGCGGCAGAGGTAGAACCAGCGCCACATACAAACTGAGCAACGTGGTGCGGATCAGCGGCGACAGGCCGAAGCGTTCAACACAGGAACTGGAAACCATCAGCGATCCTCCGCTGAACCAGGATGGGGCTCAAGCTGTTCAGACGGGACATAGGCGCCACCGAACACCTCGGCTTCCCGACCCTTACAAAACGCGCCAAGACGCATCAAATCGGCATGGGCCTCTTGAATGGTGGCGATATATTCCTCATGATCCATCGAGTCCTTGGCCTCCTTCAGCTTTTGCAGACGCAGCATCTGCAGGTTCCAGGGCTTGGTGAGCTCACCACGTTGTTCCAGATAACGGGCGAGCTGCTCAGAGCTGGGTTGGGGATCGGAGGCCATGGATCCTCAGCAGTTGAGCAACCTTAGAAACGGAATCAGGCCGGCAGCGCCCAGGGGTTGAGGCCCAGATCAGCACCCACCCGATGGGCACAGGCAAAGCCACTGAAGGCCACGGCGTTCAGGCCCTGGCCGGGGAAACAGGAATCCCCGACGCAATAGAGATTGCGCACACCGGTGCGGTTGAACGGCATCGGCAATAGTCCAGGCAGTTGCATCGCCGGAATCGGGCCATAGCTGCCCTGAAAGCGACCAAGGAACCGTCGGTGGCTGCGAGGCGTGCCGATCTCCTTGTGGGTTATGGCACCACTGAGGCCGGGAAGGATCCCCTCAAGCCGCTGAATCAAGCGAGCCGCATCGGCCTCCTTCTTGGCGCGGTAATTAGTGGGGGAGAGCCCCTGCCATGCTTCCATCGACGACGGCGTAAAGGTGTGAACGATGTGATGCCCGGCCGGTGCCAGATCCGGATCCAGCAACGACGGCATCGACACAAAGATCACCCCCTGCTCGTCCTCCATCCGCTGCCAATCTTCAAGCAGGAGGTGGTGGCAGTGGGTACCGGCTGGAATCAAATCGGCCCGTACCCCCAGATGCAGGGAAAGAAACGAGGGCGACGGCACATAGCGGCGACGCCAGAAGGCCTCCTTCTTCGGGGTGTTGGCTTCATCCACCAGCGCCTGCCCGGCCCGCCTGGAGCCATCGTCCTGCCCCGAAAAGGTGTCCCAGCGGGTGGCATTGGAGATCACCCGCTTGGCCCGGATGGTCTCGCCATCGGCCAGCTTCACACCAACCGCCTCACCGTTCTCGAGCAGCACCTCGGTGACCCGCGCCTTGTAGCGAATGGCGCCGCCATTGCGCACAAGACCTTGAACCAACTTTTCAGCGATCACCCCAACCCCACCACGGGGGTAATTGATGCCGCCGGCATGGCGATCGGAAAACACCATGCCGGCATTGATCATCGGGGTGCGATCGGCTGGCATCACCGACCAGCAGAAGCATTCGATGTCGATGAACTTCAGCAGCTGCTCATCCTTGATGTGCTGGCGGGCTACCGCACCGACATTGAAGGGCAGCCAACGGGCCAACCCCAGACAGGCCAGTGGTGCCTTGAAGAACACCTTGGTGAGGTACGCCGGATCCTCCAGCGACAGCAACGGCATCGCATCCAGACAGTTGAACACCTGCCAACAGGTGTCGTAGAAGCGTCGGATGCCGTTGGCCTCGTGGGGGAAACGGGCGGACAGATCGGCGATGAACGTCTTGTAATCGCGGTCAACGGCGATGTTGAGCCCCCCCGGCATGTGGTATTCGAGTTGGGCCTGATCCGGAATGGTCTCGCAGTGCTCGCCCACATCAGCGAGAGCCCTGGTGAGCAGGTTGGTGTATCCCTTCTCACCGAAGCCGAAGATCATCGAGGCGCCCACATCGAAGGTGTAGCCCTCGCGCTTGAAGGCACCGCCACTGCCGCCTGGGATCAGATAGCGCTCCAGCACCAAGGTGCGAGCTCCCTTGGCCGCCAGCTGGCTGGCGGTAACCAACCCGCCGATACCGGAGCCGATCACCACGGCATCCCAGTGCTGCTGTTCGCTCATGGTGTCGGATCCATAGGCGGTGACGCTAAGGGGCCGCCTGCTGCTGCGGATCAACCTGATGAATTGGTGGTTTCGCGGTGAGAATCACCTCCGAGCGCACCGGTCGGCCGAGGTCAGCGGAGCAACGGGCATCGATGTGGTGGCGCAGGCCGTCAATCACCGCGCTGTCCTGGGCTTGCAGAGGATTGATGTAGACCACCACAAACGCAGTTCGTCCCAGCTGCTGCACCGTGAAATCCATCATCTGCAGCTGCAGGCCCACCAACTCCTGCATCAGAACCTGTCGGGTGTGCTGAAGAATCTCCGGGTCGGCTGCGCAGCCAGCGGCTTGAGCCATGGCGTTCCGCAACGCCATCAACGGTTAGCGCAACAGGGCAAGGCTGACCAGCAGCACCAACAGGGCATCAGTGATCGGCGCCAGCGCAGCGAACGGTGTCAACAGCAGCCACGGCGAAGCCAGCAGGGCCAGTCCGGTGGCCATCGTGATCAGGGCATCGATGCGGGCATTCCGGGCCTCCGTCAGCAGCAGCAGCGAGATGCGCTGCGTGCGAATCCAGTCCCAGTGATGACGCCAGGCCAGCAGAGCGCAGAGCGCTGTGATGGTTGTGGTGTAAGCCGCCACCGGCTCAAGATGCAGCGGAGGGGGCGGCGTCCCGTTCCACCAGTCGATCAGGGACGACGCCGCACTGCCGACCCCAAAGCCGATCACCCCAAGCAGCACCAGTGATCGGAACAGCACATACAGAGCCTCCTGCCCTTCGTATCCATAGGGCCAGGCCCGGTCCGGAGGTCGCACCACATTGCGACTGATCCGACTGGCGATCAACGAGGAGCCAACCAGCACCGCTGAGTAGAGGCCGTCCAAAAGCAGAGCTGAGGAGCCGGTGGCCACGTGGGCGGCAAAACCCGCCAGGGTCATCACCGCATTGGCCCCGATCCCGAAGCGCAACGAACGCTGTTCGATCCGGCGAAACGCTGCGGTGTCGGCGGTCATGCCACCAGGGCGTTCGGCGTCAGGGCCTCGATCCGTTCAAGATCCCGCAGGGCACGGTCGCGGTAGGCGCCATAGCGGGCGCGCTTGTCGCGAATCCGCTCCGGCAGCTCCGGCAGCAGGCCGAAGTTGGGGGGCATCGGCTGGAATTTGGCCGTGGGAGCTTCACTGATGAAGTGGGTCAGGGCGCCGCTCATGCAGGTGGCGGGCAGATCAATCGGCGCCAATCCTCTGGCGAGGCGGGCGGCATTGGTGCCCGCCAGCCAGCCACCGGCCACAGCGGCGGCATAGCCCTCGGTACCGGTGATCTGGCCTGCCGCCAGCAGTGAGGAACGACTGCGGAATTGCAGGGTGGGCTCGAGCAATTGCGGCGACTCCAGAAAGGTGTTGCGGTGCATCACCCCAAAACGCACGAATTCGGCTTCGGCCAGACCGGGAATCATCTGCAGCACCCGTTTCTGCTCACCCCATTTCAAGTTGGTCTGAAAGCCCACGAGATTCCAGAGCCGACCGTCCTTGTCTTCCTGGCGCAACTGCACCACGGCATAAGCCCGCTTGGCACGACGCACATCCCGGTCGTTCACATCACCCCAGCGGGGGTCCCACAGGCCAATGGGTTTGAGCGGGCCGTAGCGCATGGTGTCCTCGCCCCGACGAGCCAGCTCTTCGATCGGCAGACATCCCTCGAAAAAGGTGGCGTCGTTTTTGTCGAAATCCTTGAGCTCAGCCTGTTCAGCCGTCAGCAGGGCCTCACGGAAGGCGAGGTACTGCACCTTGTCCATCGGGCAGTTGATGTAATCCGCATCGCCCTTGTCGTAACGGCTGGCGCGGAAGGCAACGTTGAGATCAATGCTGTCGCCATGGACGATCGGACTGGCGGCATCAAAGAAGTGACAATCCGACCGTCCGGTGAAGGCTCGGAGGTCTTCGGCCAGCGGTTCACTGGTCAGCGGCCCCGTTGCCAGCACGGTGATCTGTTCTTTTCCCGGCAGAGCCTGCTGTTCACGCCGCTCGATGGTCACCAGAGGATGCTGATCCAGCGCTTCAGTGAGCGCGGCGCTGTATCGGCCGCGGTCCACGGCCAGAGCTCCTCCTGCGGGCACGGCATGGGCGTCCGCTGTTTCAATCACCAGGGAGCCCAGGCGCCGCATTTCTTCCTGCAGCAACCCTGCAGCCCGATCGCTGCTCAGGGCACCAAAACTGTTGCTGCAGACCAACTCAGCGAAATCACTGCTGTGATGTGCAGGAGAACGTCGCACCGGACGCATCTCAACGATGGTTACCGGTATGCCGGCACGGGCCACTTGCCAGGCCGCTTCAGTGCCGGCAAGGCCTGCCCCCAGCACAGTGACGGATCGTTCAACAGACACCAAGGGCTGAAGCCAGCAGCATTCAGCCTACGGATGCTTGCTGTGTTGGCCGTGCGTTGAAATCAGGCGCGGCTGCGCTTGATCAGCAGCTGCAGCTGGCCCACGGCGGCACGGCCGATGTTGAAGGCGGCCCAGCTCACAGCAGCCAGGATTGGGGCCACGACAAGGAAGAGGCGAGCATCAATGCCCAGCACCTGGCCCGTGGTGATCACGCTGTATGCGGAGTAGGCGACGATCGCGAGGATGACGACGAGGCCGATGGCAACGCGGGCGACGCTCATGGGGGTTGGAAGACTTCCGGGCGATCTTACGGACTTCCGCGAGAAACCCACGACCAAGACCTCAAGCTGATCAAAAATGCAGCAATCAGCCGCCTGCTTTGGCGTGCTGCCTGGCCAGTTCGGCGTAGCTGTGGGCATGGCTGCGTTGGTCCTCCACCGCTTCAGCACTGAGCTCCCGCTTCAGCTGCGCGGGTGCGCCCATCACCAGGCTGCGGGCTGGAACGTCTTTGGTTACGACAGCACCGGCGGCCACCAACGCCCCCTCTCCCACGGTGACGCCACTGAGAACGATGGCGCCGATTCCGACGAGACAGCCGTCCGACAGGGTCGCACCGTGAATCACGGCTCGATGGCCGACCGTGACATCAACCCCGATCAGCACCGGCTGACCGGGATCGCCATGCAGCACGGCACCATCCTGAACATTGCTGCGGGCTCCGATGCGGATCTCAGCGCAATCCCCCCGGGCCACGGCTGTGGGCCAGAGGCTGCTCCCCTGCTCCATGGTCACGTCTCCGATCACCACCGCCGACGCAGACACCCAAGCCCCGGGGTGGATCTGAGCCGCCGGCCATGGCGCTGAGGCCGAGATCAACGGAGCCATCACAGGTTCACAACACCCTCTAATCCTCTGCCGGACCGAGTGATAATGTCCATTGGTGCCTGAAATGGCATGCCCAAGCGGGCGGGTCGCTAGCTCAGCGGTAGAGCATCCGGCTTTTAACCGGCTGGTCCTGAGTTCGAATCTCAGGCGACCCATTCCAATGGTTGACATCAATTAATGTCGTCCCGTGACTGGGGAGGCTGTTGAGATCCCTTGCTGTTAGAAACGGCGCAATCGATCGGACGACAGGCGACGGATGGCTTACTTCGTGTTCTTCGGCCTGACATTGCTGTTGGCGCTGCTGGGTGGGCTGTTCTCCCGCGTTGCCGCCGAAAAATATTGGATGTGAACTTGGCTGATGGTTGATGCCGATCTGGTGGTCATCGGCGCTGGGCTGGCTGGATGCAGCCTGATTGCGAGGCTCCGACAGCTCAACTGGAGCGGAACAATCGCCCTTGTTGAAGCCGGCCGGGGTCCAGGTGGTCGGACGGCCTCACGCCGGCGTCGGGATCGTCCCCAATGGCGACTCGATCACGGAGCGCCAGGCTTTCATCTGGATGATCCCTTACCGGAAGGGCTCAAGGCCCTGCTGGCCCCGTTGCGTGAGAACGGCTGCCTGCGTCCAGCCGAAGGAACCGTCGTCACATTGGCGATGGATGGGTCGGCCAGCCGTGCTGAAGGAGCTGCTGATGTGGAGTGGCTGGAGGGTCAGCCGTTCATGGCCAGCATCTGCGAAGCCTTACTGGCTATGGGTGAGGGCGCGTCGACGCAACATTTCGGACGGCGGATCCGCACGTTGCAACAGGATGGCAACCATTGGTGCCTTTCCGAGGACGGCAGCGACTGGCAGCTGCGGGCGAGTCGCCTGGTGCTCAGCGGCAGCCTGCTGGCCCATCCACGTTCTCTGGCCATGCTCGATTGGCGGCAGGTGCCGTTGCGGGAGGCGGTTCCTTCGGGCCAGGACCCGGACCTGGACCAGGCCCTGGACGCTCTGGCGCAGAGCCGCGCGGACGTGCGCTGGAACCTGATGCTGGATCTGCCCCTGAACGGCGACCAACTGCCGCGTCAGATCTGGCTCACCCCTGAAGCCCAGGCGCATTGGCGGGTGGAGCGCCTTGTGCTGCACCCGCAAGCCGACAACCGCACCGGATTGGCGATGCACGGCCTGGATTCCGGCGAACCCATCACACCCCAAACGCAGCCGGTTCTGCTGAAACAGGAGGAGGCGCGGCTGCGGCAGTTGCTGCCGCAGCTGCTGCAACCATGGCCGGAGCTGCAAGGCGCCTGCGAGGCGGCTGAGTCTTTGGGGGTCATGCGCTGGGGAGCCTCCAGCCCCCTCGATCACCCCTTGCCGCAATCGCTGCAGTGGTGTGATGCCAGTGCGCTGGGCTTCTGCGGAGACTATGTGGAGGGTCCTGGGTTCGGCCGTGCTGAGGGTGCGCTCCGCAGCGCGGTGAACCTGGCCCAGATCCTCGTCACCCAGGCCGCATGACCCTCATCGGAATCACCGTTCGCAGCTGGCTCTACGAGGGCAGTTGTGCCCTCGAGAAAATGGTTCTGGGAATGGAGGAGCGGGCCGTGCGGGACGGCGGCAACCATCTCTCCACCGATGAGTTCGATGCCTGCCTGGCCATCGTGGTCTGCCGCACCGGATCCAACACCTTTGCCCACCTTGGACAGATCGTTGGCCTCTACCGCGGCGACGCCCGGCAGATCTGGGACCGCAGCAAGGATTGCGGACAACCTGAGGGTGAGACTTATGAAATGAAGCCGCTCACCCGCATCCACCGCGTGCCCGATGAGGTGTGCGGACCGATCGAAGACGAGGGGGTTGATGAGGACTACCGGGCTGCCGTGGTCCACTACCTGCTGGATATGGGCTAAACGCTAATCTTGAGAAGCGTCCGGGGAGTGGCGCAGTTTGGTAGCGCGCTTGCTTTGGGAGCAAGATGCCGCAGGTTCGAATCCTGTCTCCCCGACTTCGCAAGAAGCCTGTTACCGAAGGCACATTCAGCCGCCTCCCCAGGGCGGTTTTTTTTAATTGCGCAACCAGCGAACACGGCGCAACTACGGACCACCTGTGGTCTGGGATGTCAGGCGTCAATCGCTGTAGGTGACTATGCAGCTATAGCGGGTCGAATCTGCAACGTCTTGACTCCGGCAAGAGGTATCTGTCACCGACGCACCTTTGGGAACAAGCCGCATCGCCTCGGCAGTCGCAAATTCTTCTGTCATCCCCTCAGCGGTTGACTTGGATTCATGGGCGAAAACAGCTGCAGGGGTTAACGACACCAGCAGAAGGAGTAAGGCAAGTCGCATCGAAATCTCCACCAGTCTTTTGATACCTAACGCAACTCTCGGACGATGACTGGCCGCAGCCAACATCTCCTTATTCTCTGCCAAACCAAGCAGCATGGAACTCTTGCACCGCCTGGTGCATTCATCCGAAACGGGCGGTTTTAGACCAACTGCTCCTGGAGCACCTGCTGGAAGACAGCAACCTCTTCACCGGCTGGAGACCGGAAGGGAAACCCCACCATCGTTGGAAGGTCGCCATGGAAACCTTCAATGCTGGGTTCGAGTGCATAAACGTCAGGATTGTGCCGAAACTGCCTCCCTCCAGCAGCTGGCCACGGCCCTGGCCCCGGAAAATTCGTGCACGACCAACCAGAGCATCAGCCTTAGTGAACAGGCCATCACCGTCGGAATCAACAAAAAGTTTGAGACGGTCCCGCTTGGTGTGACTAGCGAGGCGTGGGACGCCATAATCGAGGTCCCAAACGTAGTGATACTTCTTTTGCTTTCTCAAGTTGGACCTGGATTGAGCTGGGTTCCTAGGGCTCCAGGCGCACATTGCAGCTTCTTTCGCTGAGCGGAGGATATCGCCGACAAACCTGGTGCCCACTGGCGAACAACCACCACATCTGGTGTTGACGAGAGCATGCACAATGGAATTATCCCCATCACCCGGCCCAGTACATCGCATAGGGCTTTTTTGTGCCCCAGATCTGGGGTGGACGCCTGGGCGATCGCACCAGGAATCGGCCCAGTCACACCGAGACACATCTGCTGGCGCCCTTGGTCACCCATCGACTGGCCAAAGGCGGGAAGCTGCTGCTGGGGCTTGAGACACCCCTCACACACGGAGGCCTGGCCCGACAACACGTCGGGCCGTTCCCTCAGGCTCAAGACGCCCGAGTCCCGCGAGACGCAGCATGCAAGAGTTAAAAGATCCTTAAGAGGATGCGATGCGTCGGTTCGTCAGTGAGCTCAGCCAGCAGCAGATCAAGCAGGGATATTCGTTGCTGAGACTGATGGACCATCTCGACCATGAGCTGGACCTGCTTCACCAGCAGCGGCTGGCCGCCGGCCTGTCCAGCCAGGAGGGACAGCGGCTGACGCGTGTCCGCCAGAGCCATCTCCGCAAACAACAGGACTGCATCGCGGAAATGGAACGCAGTGGCTTCAATTCCTGGCTGATGGAACGTCAGCTGGCCTGACCTTTGAATAGGGCCATTCATTCAGGCCCGTGCGTTCGCTCGTCACCCTCGCGTTTGCGCTGATCACAGCGTCCCCGCCTCAGGCTCAATCCCTGAACCTCGATTTCGAATCGTTTTTTTACGGGCTCGGATCCGGAGGAGGAGCCGTGCTCTGTCGCTTGCTGCGCGATGGGGACATCTCCAGACCCCGAGTCCAAGACCTGATCAAGCAGGTTCTTCAGCGGATGGCGGCCGATCAGGAGACTCCGCATGACGGCAAAGCCAACATCGCCAGAGGATTCAATGACGTGAACGCGCAGTTTGCGGCCTGCCAACTGCGGCTGGACCCTTGACACTCCACGCTGTTTATCACGAGCTCTACTCGGCGCCGCTGCCATCGACCCATCGCTTTCCGATGGCCAAATTCAGGCTGCTGCGTCATTTGCTGCTTGACGAGCAGGTGTTGCAGGCCAACCAGATCCGCCGCCCCCTCAGCATCCCCCGACGGGATCTGGAGCGCATCCACCGTCGCAGCTACCACCAGGCCTTCAGCCGTGATCAACTCAGCCGCTCGGAGCAGCGCCGCATTGGGCTTCCTGCCACCCGCCCCCTGGTGCAGCGCACCTGGCTATCTGTCGGGGGAACCTTGCTGACGGCTCGCCTGGCACTTCAGCATGGAATCGCCTGTCACCTGGCAGGGGGAACCCATCACGCCCATCCCGGCTTTGGGAGCGGATTCTGCATCTTTAATGACGTGGCCATAACAGCGCGGGTGCTGCTGGACAACGGCGAGGTGCAACGCTTGCTGGTGGTGGACCTGGATGTGCATCAGGGCGATGGCACCGCGGCCTGCTTTGCCCATGAGCCGCGCATCACCACCTTGTCCGTCCACGCCGCCAGCAATTTTCCGCTGCGCAAAGTGGCCAGCGACATCGACATTCCCCTCGGGGATGCAACCGGAGATGACGACTACCTGGCCGCCATCGGGGACCGACTCCCGCAGGTGCTGGATGACCAACAACCGGATCTGGTGCTGTTCAACGCCGGTGTGGACCCCCACCGGGATGACCGGCTTGGACGACTGGAGCTGAGCGACGAGGGACTGTTACGACGCGATCGACTCGTCCTGGATGCGGCCCTGCGCCGGAGCATCCCCATCGCCACAGTGATCGGAGGGGGGTACGACGAACTGATGCCCCTGGTGAGGAGGCACGCCATCGTGATCCGAGCCGCCGTTGAGCAGGCCAGGCTATTTGGACTCTCCTGACCTCAGACCTGGCAGGACAGGTTCAAACAAGCCGTGAGCTGCTGGTTGCGGTGCTCCATCAGGGTCGTCAGCCAATTAGCGGCTTCCACCGGGGCCACACTGCGATCGCGAAGGGCATCGCAGATCACGCGGTGCAAGGGAGCGTCGCGACAATCAATGGCCAATTGTTCATCCAAGGCCACCAAGTCGTCCAAGCTTCGGCAAGCGCGCAGGGCACTGAGCACACGCTCTTTCAGGTCACTCGCCACGGTGATGATCAACTCTTTGATCAACCCTGCCAGCCCATGTTTTCCGTTCTGAGGAGCTATTTCAGTCGATGACAGCAGCGACGGATGGAGACCTGCCCTCCTGGCGCCAACGACTTCGCGGTGCCCTCAAGCGCGAAGGCCGCCAGGTGAGTGCCCGCTGGCTGCAACTCGCCACCGTGGCCTCTGATGGCACCCCCAGGGTGAGAACGCTGGTGTTCCGCGGCTGGAACGGAACGGATCAACTGGAGCTGTACACGGATGGCCGCAGCAGCAAAATCACCGAGCTGAACCATCAACCCCAGGTGGAACTCTGCTGGCTGCTGACGAAAGCCAAGCAGCAGTACCGGCTTCGGGGAACAGCTGCACCGGTGGCGGCCTCCCCAGACCAGGCCCAGTGGCGATCCCTGTCTCCCAGTGGACGAGCCCTGTGGGGATGGCCGCATCCAGGTCAACCCTTTGAACCCGCAGCGCCCTTCCCCCAGGAACTCCCGGAGGGTGTTCCCGTGCCGGACCACTTCGTGGTGGTGCCGATCAGCATCCAGCAGGTGGAACTGCTCGACCTGAGCCACCACCCTCACCAGCGCCTGCTCTGGCGCCGGGAGGACGGCTGGCTGGAACAGCGGCTCAACCCCTGATCACCACCACTGGGTCACCCGACCAACGGAGGCTTCACCTGGCCTCGAGGGGACAGTCACCACCGACAGCGTCTCACCTTCACGGCGGTAATCGAACCGACAGAACCCCTCCCCAGTGCCGGAACAGGAGGACAAGCTGTCCAGCGTCACTGCGGACCAGCGACGTTCATTAGGAGATGGCTGCTGATCCGGCTCGATGCCATCCAGCTGCCAGCAGTGAGCGGTGTGCTTCCACGATCGACTGCTGCGGACTCAGGGGAAGTTGCGGTGCTGCGGCGGCCGTCATGGGGATCAACAGCAGCAGCAGCCAGGTCATTGAGTGCTCCAAGGTCCCGCCTTCTCATCCCACAGCCAGAACCAGGGCCAGTGACCACAGCCCCTCAGCCGACCTGTCGGTCTTGCTCCTGCGGACGCAGCAGATCCTCGGCGTAGCGGATGGTCAGCCCCATCTGACCATCCCAGGCCACGGCGTAGGTCCAGTGGCCAGGGCGCTGGCCACAGTTGGGCAGTGGCACCGGCTCGGCCCACAGACAGGGCTCCTCAGCGATGACCCCATGGCGTCGTCCGCTGTTGTTGCTGATGCGATCTCCGGCCTGGAACAACGGCATCGGCCGCTCAGCAGCAGACGGGAGGGATGGATCAGCTTCAGGCGTGGTTTCTGCCGGCGTTCCGGTGCAAGCTTCTGCGCCGTCAGATGACTCCTCGAGAAAGACCGGTCGCTGCGGAAGCCAGCTGGGATCAGGGAGGGCCCCCTGCAGCAGATGGCCAATGGCACGTCCGCGTCCGACGCCATAAAACAAGCAGTAGGAATCCAGCCGTTCGAGCACATCAGGCTTCAGCCACACCTGAACAGGGCGTGCCTTGGCATCTCCGCTGGACTGAAAACGGCCGGTGGCATCGCGGCGCTGGGATCGTGGGCTGGTCAGGGTATTCGCGAGGTGTTGACGCCATTGGGCCGGACGAAACCGAGCCGGTCAAGACGTCCGTCTTAATCGATCCTTAAGGACATTGAATGATCGGAGTGGCAAACCAAATGAAAAAGCGGCCCCGAAGGACCGCTCACATGACCCGTGAATCGGACGGGTTCAACCGCCGGTGAGTTGCACCAAAGGTTGGATGCTCAGCGCGATCACGAGACTCACCACCACACCGACGAAGGCCTTCCAGAGATCACTACCGATGATCTTCCCCAGATTGCCGCTCTCGCGGTTGGTGAAGACGTACTCAAATTCCTGCTCCTTGATCCGCAGGGCGATTTCCCGACCCCCGATCAGACCCAGGAACACCCAGGTGGTGCTCAGCGGGAAGGTGGAGAGGAACGCCTTGTAGAGCAGACAAAGGCCAAAGAAGAAGTCGATCACCGTGGCCGAGCGCAGGTCGGACGTGTTCGTCTTGGACCGCAGCACCCCCTGAATCGGTCCACCGCCGGTGGCCACCAGCACACAGAGACCCACGCACAGCACCGCCGTGCAGATCGCCATCGGGAAGAAATCCAGCTTGCGGGGGAGGAACACGAAAATGTTCGCCAGGTCCTGCACCAGCCACATGCTCCAGAGGAAGCCGGTGGAGAACCACTGCAGGCCATACCAGACCTTGTTGAAGTCCTTGCCCTCCTGCGTGCGGCGGAACACCCAACGTTCCAGCAGCCACATGCCCAGGCCATAGGCCGCCAGGCCCACGCAGAAAGCCAGGACATAACCCGTCAGCGAGCTGTTGAGCAGCTTGCCGATATTGGCCGGCTTGAACGACGACAGCACCAGAAACGAGGTACTGACAGGAGCGCCCCACTGGGTGAGAGCCAACACCGCAATGGGCGGAAGGATGTAGATCCAGTTGAATGGCTCGGGCAGAGGAAACTCCTTGCCAGGAACACTCAGGCGGCCCCAGGCCGGGTCACCGTCCTTGAGGAACCAACCCACCATCAGAACGACAATGGTGACGGTGCAAATGAACAGCATCTGCACCACTTTCGGGGTGCGCTTCTTATGAGATGAGATGTAGGTGCCCAACGTCTGCAGTGAGTCGTTGGCCACAACGGAATAGGCCGCCAGCAGGAAGCCGACGATCATCCAGATGTTCACATCCATGAAGGCGGTCATGGGGAGGACGACACGTCTCTAAAGATCCCAACGGCTTTGGTCGGTGCTGCAGACGACTTGTCTTTGATAGCGATTGGGTTCAGTTGATCACACGCAGCCTGCTTAGTCGTCCCCGTTTCACCCAAGCTGCCAATGCACCAATCTCCGCGCGGCTCGGCATGCAGATGCAACCCGTCCCTGGATAGCAACGGTGAATGCCCAGGGCGCTGCGGGTGGTATCAAAGCGCGGCTGCAGATCGAACCAGAGATCATCTCCCCAGGGTTCCGGCTGTCCCAGGCTGTAATCACCAGCAGGGAGAGGGGCTGCATTGCCCGGACTCCAGCGTCGGTCTGCGGTCTGCCGTTCGGCAATGCCGCTAGCAGCATCCCAGCTGGCCAACAATTGCTCGCCGCGGTGCAGCTCCACCTTCCAGAGCCCGTTGCCATCGGGGAAGCGGTCGCTGGTGCGACGCGTGCTCAGCCGCAGGCCGCCGCCCTCGAGCAGTTCTGCCGTCGGCCCCTGCTGGCCTGGCAACGGCTGCGCCACGACCGCCGCACTGCAGCCCAGGAGCAACAAACCCGTGAGCAGTACCTTGCGCAGCATCACCACCCCATGAACATCGCCTCCACTCTGGCGCTGGCACGATGACCTGCAGCGTTGCAGTAAGCCGGTGGACGTTCTTGACCTCTTTCCACGCTCCATTCTGCGAGGCACACTTCCAGCTCCCCTGCTGAATCAGCTGATCGATCTGGGTGAATCGGTTCTGGCCAATCCTTCAGCCAGTCCCGACGCCTCCGCCAAGCTGGCTGGACAGCTGCGTCAGCAACGGGAGTTACGGCCTGACCAACCGGCGGTGCAACAACTCAGTGCGGAGGTTCTGCTTCCTGCCTGTGATCGCTGGATCCGCCACGTGATGGAGCGGCAGCCACCCCAGGGGCGTGGTCCCTGGGTGCCAGGTCGCTACCGGCTGCAGATGATCGATCTATGGATCAACTGCCAAACCGCCGGCGACTACAACCCAACCCATACCCACGGCGGCAGCTTCTCTGGGGTGATCTTCCTCAAGGTGCCCCCCCAGATCAACGGCAACAGCTTTGACGGCCAGCTCTGCTTTCACGGTCCAGAGGACTGGCATCTGCAGTCCTTCCGCACCGGGATGGCCCATTACGTCCTGCCGGTGCCTGGTGAGTACTACGTGTTCCCGGCCTGGCAGCCCCATTCGGTGATGCCCTTCCGTGGCGATGGTGAACGCTGGTCGCTCGCCTTCAATGCCGTGGCGGCCCCCGCTGCAGCACTGCAGCCCTCCTCCCCCCCCGGCAACGTGTCTCTCTCGAGTCAACGGCCGGTAGCCCGGGGGTTCTGAGCCCAGCTGGCAGAGTTTCCCTGTTGCCCACGCCGCAGGCCTCCATGGATCACACCGACCCGCTGGATCAGGCCGGCGCCATCGCAACCGCCATCGAGCAACTGGCCGATCAGCTTCGTCCCGAGGTGATCCGAGCAGCCCGGAAGGACAAGAGTGGGCGGCGGGATCTCGATCGGATCGAATACGCCCTCGGCACCATCGGCAAGGCGCTGATCCTGACCGACTACAGCATTGATGAGGAGAAGGACATCGACAAATTGAAGGCCTTCCGTGAATCCCAGAGGGGAATGGGCTGAGCTCAACAGGGGGACCAGCGCAGCACACGCTGGCTGAGGCTGCCGTCGGTGTGAATCTCCAGAAGACGCCCCCCCGGGTCCTCCGCCCGGCCCAACGGGCAGGGCTGCACGCACTGAAAACTGCGCAGAGTGGACGGACAGCCAAGCAGGGGGACATCCGGACGCTGGGGCCAGGTTCCGTGCCAGTGCTGATGGATATGACCGAAAACCACAGCTCGCAGCGCAGCGTGGGGCTGAATAATGGCTGCCAGCTGGTGGTGATCGCTGAGATTCATCGTGTCCATCACGGGATGACCGATGGCCACCGGCGGGTGATGCAGGGCCACCACCAGAGGAAGATCCCGGCGCATTGGATCAGCGAGTCGCTGCTGCAACCACTGCAGCTGGTGTGGCCCGAGCCAACCGGCGGAACAACCGCTGCGGTGGCTGTTGAGCAGAACCAGCCGCGTGCCTTGAACAATCAACTCGGCGGGAGCCGTGCAGAAACGACGACCCAGCACGGCCTTCAGCAGCAGCGGGTGATCGTGGTTGCCGGGCAACAGCCCCACCGGACCATGGACATGGGCCTCCAGCAGTCGTCGCAGGCGGACATAGCCTCCCCAGCTCTCGTCCTGGCAGAGATCACCGCTGATCAGCACAAGATCGGGATTCTCGCGCTGCCCTTCCAGCAAGGCCCGTTCCAGAAGGGCCATGGCCGGGCGTTCACGCACCAGGGGCGCATCGGCTGCCACCAGATGGGGGTCACTCAGCTGCAGGATCCGCATGGCTCTCGGGGATGGACTGCCAACCACTGATCCAGCGGGAGCGGTCCTTCAGATCTCGCCAGAGCACCCGCTCGCGGTACCCCGGAGCCAGCACCGCCGCCAGCTCAACCCAACGCTGATCGCCACGACCACCCTGCAGAACCAGCTGAAAGTGGCGATACCCCCCCACAGGGTCCTGACTGGTCCAGGCCCGGGCGGGATTCCAGCCCATCAGCCGGCGAGGAACACCTGGCTAACGGTGCTCTCCAGAACGTGACCGGAAGAGACGATCAACTCGGTGTTGTCTTCAATGAACTGCTCCATCACACCGGGTTGGGCTTGCATCACCGCGCACACCTTGCTGGGGTCGTCTTTGCTGACGCCGCGATAGAGCGAGGTGATGCCGGCTGCTTTTTGGAAGGGCGCAGATTGGTCATAAATCTTGGCCCATTCGCTGAAGGGCTTGGTGATGCTGAAGGTGAGGACGTGGGTTTCCATCGTTCCGCAGAGATCCGTGTGCGGAACGTATCACCGTTATCGGCACTGCAGCATCACTTCGCAGACGGGATCAGATCTCTTCCATTCCGAATGGCAAAGATGGCCGCCTGGGTGCGGTCACGCACACCAAGCTTTCCGATCACGGCGCTGACATGACTTTTGACCGTCTCCGCAGAGACAAACAGTTCGTCTGAAATCTCGCGATTGGTCTGACCTGCAGTCAGCAATCGCAGCACCTCCAGTTCCAGCTCGGACAGATCCTCGAGCAACAGCTGAGCATCTCGGTCCTGGGGCGACGTTTCGCGGACCATCGCACGGATGGCATCGGGGTAATAGACACCTCCGTCACGGGTGCGTTGCAGCGCCTTGAAGAAGTCACCGCGATGGCTCCCGATCGAAGAGATGAACATCACACCATCGGCGCCAGCCTCAAGCGCTTCGTTCACGACCAACGGATTTTCACGTCGCAGAAAAATCAGTGTGCGAGTGGGGGCGTGGATCTCTTCCACCTCACGCATCAGGCTGATGCCGTAACCCTGTTCAAGATCTTCGGTCACGAACAACAGATCGGGCTTGTGCTGCCGCACGCAGAGCAATGCCTCATCAGCGGTGGTGACGGCTGCCAGAAGCCGCGGCCAGATCGTCATCGCCATGCCAAAGCTGGCCAAGGTCAGCCGATCCCCCATGCAGGCGACGATCGTGGAGCCCTCCAGAAGAGCGTCCACATCCTTGAGCCGTGGGTTGTCCTGGCGAGGATGCAGGTTGAGATCCACGCAGCGCTGCAAGCCGATGCCCCGGAGCGTATCCGCGGAATCGCGATCGCACCGCAGCCGTGCTGAAGCCTCTCATTAGTGATTACTGTTGAGAACAACTGGTCCTGGTCGGTGTCGCTGTCCTCCCCGTCTGCTCCCACCGATGGGTCCCTTCAGCAGGGCCTCCACCAGGACGGTCGTCGTCTGACACCCCAGCGGAAACGGGTTCTCGAGTTGTTCGTACACCGCGGCTCCGGCTGTCACTTAAGTGCAGAGGAGGTGCATCAACAACTGGCATCCCTGCAGCTGAAGGTCTCGCTGGCGACCGTGTACCGAACCCTCCGCCTGCTGGCGGACATGGGGTTTCTGCAGGAGTTGGAGCTCAGTGAAGGGGGCCGTCGCTTTGAGCTTGCCCAGGGTGATCACCGCGATCACCACCATGTGGTGTGCATCCGCTGCGGACGCACCGAAGAATTCGAAAGTGAGCCGGTGCTAATGGCCGGCGCCGATGCCGCTCAGCAGTTCGGCTTCAAATTGATCGAGTCCAGTCTGAATGTGCGGGCCCTTTGCCCAAATTGTCAGGACTGACGCTTTCCCCTACTTGGGATGTTCATTGCAGGGCATCCAGTAGCGATCACCCATGCGATGCACCCCCTCACAACCCAGAACCTTCGCCTGGGCTTCGGCCTCCTCCCGGCTTGGGTAGGCCAGGTAGCGGGGGTTGGTGGTGGAACGGATCTGAATCAACCCCATGCTCATCGGCCCGGCGGTGATCACGCCCATCGTGTTGACCCCCACAGCCACCAGCCCCATCCCAACGATGGCGGCATTGAACACTCCCATGGCCACCACGCCAATGGAAACAACTCCCATCGGCACCACACCGATGCAGATCACCCCCATCGGAACGATGCCGATCGAAATGGTGCCCAGCGGGGCGATCCCGATGGCAATCCGCTTCGGTTTGCTGCCGCAATGTCCCCCTCCCGTTGCCATGGCTCAGTGTCCGTGCTGCTCGGACTGACCATGCTTCTCACAGACCATCCACATCTCACCCATGGGATGGGCCCCTTGGCAGCCAAAGCCAGGAGCAGCTGCCTCCGCTCCAGCGCGCGTCTTGAACATCGCCTGCTTCGGTTGCCCGCCGTGCTCATGAGCTGACACAACCCCTCCCCAGAGCCCCAGGCCCAGCAAAGCGAGCAACATTCCTGCAAGCGACACCACGCGTTCAGCAACAGCCCCACATCATGAACCCATGGTGAACAGTCGCTCCGATGGATGGCACGACGTGGTTGTGCTGATGCCCGAGCAGTTCAATGACGCCCTGGAAGCCGTGCTGGCTGTGCGGGAACAACGCACTGTGGTGCTCAATTTGAGTCGTCTCACTCCAGAGCTGGCCCAGCGCGCCGCTGATCTGGTCTCCGGAGGGGTCCATGCCCTGGATGGCCAGCAGCAACGCATCAGTGAAACGGTGCTGCTGCTGGCCCCTGCCGGTGTCGCCATCAACCGCATCACTGGCACGGACCAGGCTCAACCCTGAAGTGCCCCACCGCAGCTGGATCCCGCCCCGGCCGTGCAGCCGAAGCAATGCTGCGCCGTTCGAATCGGATCACCCTCAATCACCGTCGAGTCATCCAGCAGATCGCGCAGATGACGAACGCCGCCCTGGACTGACAGGGCCAGTTGCTGGTTGAAATCGCAGTCATAAAGATGACCTTGCCAGTCGACACTGAGCAGTTGGCGACACATGACGGCAGCGAGATTGGCGGGGTTGTGGGCCTCCTCCAGCAGGCGCTGATAGGCCGTCAGCCGACCTTGCAGCTCCAACTGGCGGGAAAAGCGCTGAATCGGCATGTTGGCCAGGGTCAGCAGCCGGTCGAAGCGGATGCCCATGGATCCAAGCTCACGCTTGTAATCCGCCTCAAGCAGCTCCTGCGCTGGGGGAAGAGACGGCCCCTGCGGATTGAACACCAGATCGAGGGATCGTTCCGGGTCCCCACTGCCGTACCCGAGGGCATTCAGCATCCGCAGACCCTCAAGGCTGCGTTCAAACACCCCATCACCCCGTTGTTGGTCGACATTGGCGGCGCTGTAACAGGGCAGGGAGGCAATCACACCGACCCGCTGGTCCGCCAGAAACTGGGCCAAGGCGTCCTGTCCAGGCTCCGAAAGAATCGTGAGATTGCAGCGATCGATCACCGCAACTCCCTGATCCCGGGCACGGCGCACCAAGGAACGGAAATCAGGATGAAGTTCCGGAGCCCCGCCGGTGAGGTCCAGACAACGGATCGCTCGACGCTCAAGCAGAGAAGGAATCAGCGCCACCAGCTCCGTGCTCATCATTTCGGTCCTGGTGGGACCGGCATTGACGTGGCAGTGGCTGCAGCTCTGATTACAGCGGTAGCCGAGGTTCACCTGGAGGGTGGTGAGAGCCCCGCGCTGCAGCGGGGGAAAGGGGAGTGAAGGGGTGATCAGCAGCAACGCCTCTGGGAGTTTGATCTTTTCAGACCCAACGACCAAACCGTGGATCTGACAGGTGGATTTGACGACTTGAGCTCAAGCCATCCGTATCAATCACAACAAAAGTCTGATCGATTTCAACGTGAATTGACCGATTGAGACAAACGACGTGCTGATCACAATCAATGTCGCAAGACCTCATTGAAACTGAATGGTTGGCACCAAGACGATGTTGCTCAGGCCCCTCAACCGGTTCACACTGAAGCGATGCAATCCTGTCCTGTGCGTCCCCTGCCGCTGCTGGCCCTCTGCCTGGCCTCAGGCTTGCTCGGCATGGGCATTGCATGGTGGATGCATCCTGAACATCAGGCAAAGCATTCAGCGCTGAAGTCGAACAGCAAGCTGGTTCCTTCCATCGAACCGCCACCACTACCGCCGTCCAGGGATCGCCTGATGCGATTTCTGCCTGATCAGACCCTGGATGTGCTCCGATCCAATGGCACGAGCATCAGCATCGGCTACACCAGCGTTGTTGTGGAGCCCCGCTGGACCACGGTCGAGTTTTTCGGTGGCTGGAACCGGGAATTGGACGCCAATGCCGATGAGCAAGCTCTGCTGTTCACCTCAGGCCCCACCTTTGCCCGGGGAAGCGGCAACGGTGACTTGGCCATGCGCCTCCATGGTGATCTGATGCTGGCCAACGGTCTCTGGCCGTCGGACAATCGTGCCGCTGCAGCCGAACGGGCCTGGGTAGGCATCAGCCGTGCTGGCGAGCTGGAGTACGGCTACGGCTCGCTCACAGCTGAGCTTGCGCAGCGCTTGCGGGTGTTCATCGGCGGCCTGCACGCCTTCACCAACACCACCCAGGAAGCGCCACCGTCCTACGCAGGTGTTTATGGGGAGATGCGACTCGCCGACGTGCGCATCGTCTACGGCATCCGGCCGGATGGACAGCTTGAACTGGTGGAAACCGCCGATGGGGTGCTGTTCAGCGATCTCAAAAACTTCGTCGGCGACAAGGGTTTCCTGGCCTCCTTTCTGCCGGATCATGCCTCCAAGTCGCGTCTGATCGTTCCCGGCAAACGGCCCTGGAGCCATGAGCACGCGGTCTGGGTGAGCGGTGGCAAACCCTCGATCACCCAGATGCCGTTTCTGCTGAAGATCACGCCGTCTCGGGAATGGCATGACCGCAAGCCCGTCGACGCTGCGCCAGGGTCTGAAACCAGCTGATGTAGTCCGCCGGGCCCCCGGGCATCAGCACATCCAACTCCAGCGGATCCTCCGGATCACTGATGCCCAGCAAACGACCATCGGCAAGGCTCGGACGATCCACCTCGCCATGGCTGCTGTCCACCAGGATCACGCGATTGGGTTGATGGCTGCAGGCCCCCAGATCCTTCAGCAGGGTGAGAAAGCCGCGATCGCTTCCGCCACGGAGCCAGCGTTGCCCGTCTGCGGCCTGCGTGGACGTCACCGTGTCGCCCACCCCCACAAGACGCGGCATCCGCTCCATCGGCAACCGTTCCTCGGCCAACTGCAACAGGGCTTGATGGTCTCGAGGAGCTGTGCGCACGTTGAAATCTTCCCCCAGGGGGAAGATCCCATGGCGGCGGGCAATGTGTTGATTGATCAGCACCAGCAGGCCTGCCTCCTTGAGCGACCCCGTCAACATGAACTGGATGTCGGTTGTTCCGACGTCTCCAGCGGCAGCGGGCTTAGCCCGTTCGCGGCCATCGGCATCGCGTCCCAGGTTGGGGGCGACATGCAGAAAGAATGATCCCTCCAGTCCTGCAGCACTGGCCTCCTGCAGCAACTGGTCCATCAGCTCGGCCAGCATCTGCTGAAGACGCCTCTGACGGGACACATCCCCTGGCACCAGAGCGAATACACCGTTGAGGTTGATGGTGGGGGACACCTGGGTATCGAGCACGGCCTGCTGCGCCAGCACCTTCAACTGCTCCGAAGACACCTCCGGCAGTTCCTCCGGCATCCGCTCCAGCAGAAGCTGATCCATCCGCAGGGGCGCCGCGGCCAGAAACGACATTTCCGCATCACTCACCCCTGGGTGACTGAGATGACCGAAACGATCCTGAAGCTGAACGCCACCAGCGGCCAGACCTGGCAAGTATAGACCCGACTGTTCCGGCTTGACCTGATTCCCCAACGCGGCTTCCACCAGCCGGTTCACCCCGCGCCGTCCCTCGTGCTCGCCGTTGGTGAGCACCACAAAGCTCCCCCGCAGGTCCGCCGCGGCATTCACGTAGCCAGGATCCATGCGGCGGGTGAGGGAATCCTTCACCAGCTGCATGCAGACACCGTCGAGGTCCTGGACGATCAACAGGTCATCGACCGGCGTGAGTTCCTCAAGAAGCTGATCCGGTGCAAGGCGCGGCATGACGGACGCGGCGACGAACAAACCTGGCGATCATGACCCCATTGTTCGGCCAGCCGATGCATCCCACCTGGACAGAACAGTGGTGGCCGATCAGCTACCTGCAGGATCTCGATCACCAGCGCCCCAATCGCTTCACGCTGCTGGAGCGCGATCTGGTCATCTGGTGGGACCAGTCAGGTGAATCCTGGCGCGTTTTCCCAGACGTTTGCCCCCATCGGCTCGTCCCCCTGAGTGAGGGGCGCATCAACGACGCAGGCCAGCTCGAATGCCCTTATCACGGCTGGAGTTTCGACGGTGATGGCCAGTGCCGGCAGATCCCCCAGGCCCTGGAGAACACCCAACCGGACAGCCGACGATCCCGTTGCGCCAGCCTGCCGACCGCCAGCGCTCAGGGGCTGCTGTTTGTGTGGATGGGCTCCCCGGACAGCGCAGATTCCCAGCAGCTGCCGCTGGTGCCGGCATTGGAGGAGAACCCCGACAGCTGGACGATTCAGGACACGTTTCGCGACCTGCCCATGGACGCCGTCACCCTCCTGGAGAACGTGCTGGATGTGAGCCACGTGCCGTTCACACACCACAAAACCGTGGGCAAGCGGGAGAACGCAGCCCCGGTGGAAGCCACGATCACTGCAGAAAACGCAAGCGGCTTCAAGGCCTATTGGGAGGAGGGACCACGGCGGGGCAAGCTCGGCGCCCAGTCCACCACTTTCCTGGCACCACAGCTGATGTGGCACGACCTCACCGCCAAGGGTTTCGGTCGCATTCTCACCGTGGTTTATGCGGTGCCGATCCGTCGCGGCGAATGCCGCCTGTTTGCACGCTTCCCGTTCCAGTTCCAGTCAGCCCTGCCGCGGCTACTGATCGGCCTGCGACCACGCTGGCTGCAGCACATCGGCAACCACAAGGTGCTGGAAGACGATCAGGTCTTCCTTCACTGGCAGGAACGCACCCTGGAAGCCGCCGGTGGCAGTGCAGCGGCTGAGCGGGCCTTTTTTCTGCCAACGGCGGCAGACGTCTACGTGGCAGCGTTGCATCGCTGGCTTAACCACAACGGAGGCGAGCCGTTTGCAGGCCAGCCTCTACCGGACCGTCAGCCGACAACGGCGTTGATGGATCGCTACGTCTCCCACACCATCCATTGCCGCAGCTGCTCAACCGCACTGATCTGGATCCGTCGGGCTCAACCGGTCTGCTGGGGTTTGTTGTGGGCTGGAGCCATCCTCATCGGCATCAATGGGGGCTGGGGGCTCATCAGCATCGGTCTGATAGTCAGTGCTGCCGGAGCCCTGGGGTTGAGGCAGACCAAGCGCTGGGAACGTGGCCTGTTCGCCGGTGATGGCCAGGCCCCGCGCAATCAACCGAAGTCATTGAGAAGGATGCCTCTGCCTGACGGTCGGTGAGGTCCTCACTTGAGGGGCCGAATCGCTCGCTTCACTTTGGCGCCCACATTTCCATCCACATGCACCTTGCCATCGATGGTGACCTTGTCCTGAACAGACACCTCGCCCTGAACGGTCACTGGCGTATCGATCGAGGACACCTGAGCTTTTGCCTGCACATCCCCCTTCACGAGCACCGTTCCCTGAAGCGCCTTGACTGTCAGCGGACCTCTGATTGTCAGAGGGTGCTTGTTGGCGACGGACACCGAGTCATTCACCACAACCGGTAGCGGAGTTGAGCTGCTGATGTTCACCGTCGGCGGCAGCACCAGCTTGTCCACCTGCAGACCGCCTTCGATCGCAAGCGGAATCGGTCGGCTCAACAGTCGCACTGCCGTTTGCGCCAGAACGAGAACAGCCCCGCCAAGGATCGGGCTGGACCCCACCAGGGCGATCGGCCAGCGATAAGCGAGCAGCAACTCCTGACGGGACGACGGCATCACAACGGAACCTTTTCCGCATTACACCGCGTTTGCTCAAGCCATGCCCATCACCTTTCGGTAGGCCGGTCGCTGCTGCGTGCTGGTGATCAGGCTTTGAATGGCCGGATAGGGGGAAAGATCCTCCTGGGGGAAGAAGATCGGTAGGTAGGCGAGATACGCCGTGATGGCACAGTCAGCTGCCCCCCACTGATCCCCCACCAGGGGCCGACCAGGCGCGAGCTGGCGGTTCAATTCCTCCATCAACCTCGGGAACTCCCGCTCACGGTTGCTGGGAACAAACAGAGCGATGGCCAGAGTCGCGTTGGCAAACAACAGCCACTGCGCGATCAGCGAGCGTTGCGAGGCTGATGTGATCTCGCCGGCATGGTGCTCCGCCAGATGCAGCAAGATGGCCCCGGACTCAAACAATTTCAGCGGTTGACCGTCCATTCCCTGCTGGGACGTGTCCACCAGAGCCGGCAACTTTCCGAACGGATTGATCGCCAGGTAGTCGGGCTGTCGGTGCTGGTTTCCCCGCAGATCCAGCTCCTTGAGCTCATAGGCAATCCCCTTTTCCTCGAGGTACCAACGCGGCATCGAGGCTCGCGTTTTTGGACCGCCATACAAAGTGAGGCTCATGGCCCAGCAGCTGCTTGGACTCAGTCTCCTCAACAGCGGGTTCATAGGCTGAACCCATGCGCAACTCCTTTTTCGATCACAGCCTGGATGCGGCCTCGATTCGCTTGAGAGTTCGTGAGGTCATGGCCGGCAAGGTGGGCTTCTACAGCGTTGGGCTCTATCCCGCGTCGTTGGCCTACAACTGCGCCATGCAGAACGAGGCCGGGCGGCTGCTGCTGGCCGCGCGTCCGGGACGGGACCTGCTGGGGGCCTTCTCCCCGGAGGTCGTTGACAGCATGGACAGCGACCATGTCGAGCGAGTGCTCGACATGGGCACCCACCGCGTCTCCGGTGAGCGGATCCCCAACACGCTGCAGGACCTGATCATGCGCTGTGAGGTGGTCGTGCTGAGCGCGAACAGCAACCACGTTGAAGAAGATCTGCTGGAGGCCTGTCGCCTTCGGGAGGAACTGGGGCGCGAACAGGTGGTTCTGGCGTGCCTGGCCGGGTCCTTCAACCATGACCCGATCAGCAACACCGCTTACGTGCTCTGCGAGAAGCAGCCGAACCTGGCGTTCTTTTCTGGATTCCACCGCCACGGAGCCCTGCGCAATCCCTTCGACAGCTTCACGGCCAACTTCTGTCACCCCAATGCCCTCATCGCGATGCTGGGGGCTCAGCTGCTGGACCATCTCTCACCCAACATCCAGGTAGCGGCTGGAGTCCACAACGTGGAAGGTCAATACATCAAGGCCGCCAAGAACATGTCATCGGTGTTCGCCGGCTTCGGCTACGCCTATCACCAGGAGAACCCAGGTGTGCTGCCGACACTGCTGACGCTGCTGCTGGATCAATGCCTTGATCAGGCCGCCACCGTGTCGATGGCTCGCTCTGACCGGCAGAAGCTTTATCACCGCCAACCCATCCCTCTCACCGAACTCGGCTACGCGGTGCCACGGATCGAGGCCACGTTGGTGCGGGATGGCGACTTTGAAAAGGTGAGGGATCACACCTTCACCCAGCTCACAGCAATGGTGGCGGATGTAAGAGGCAGCATGATGCAGCCCAGTTCCGGCAAGCCCACCCGCAACTTCCAAGCAGGCCAGGTGATGGCATCCCTGATGCGGCGGGAAGAGCGCTGTCCCCTGTCCATGGAGGAGCTGGAGCAGAGCTGTGCGGACGCCGGTCTGCCCAAAGGCGGACTGGAGGGATTGAAGGCTCTGCGCTACTGGCCTCAGATCGCACGCAAGTACGCCATTCCCCTCCACGACGCCTCGATGGTGAACCTGTTGTACATGGCCCTGTACGGGCGGCCTTCGGTGAAGGAAACGGCCTATCGGGTGATGACTGACAGCCGTGAGCTGTCCAGTTACTGCCAGGAATCAGTGCGTCCGAGTCACAGCCGGCGCTACGCCGATGCCCTGCAGAACCTCGACGTACCCGAGGCTCTGGATCTGGTGGTGAACGCGGTAATTGCCGACAACGCCCGGCGGGCCATGCGAGGCGAGATGAGCCTCGACGACAGCGCGAGCAGTTCAGGGCCCGCCTATCTGCAGTTGATGGAAGCCATCGAGAGCCAACTGGACGGTTAGTCGCCTGGTTTTCTGCACACCGGAGCCTGGCGCCATCGGGGATTAGCGCGACATTTGCAGGCTGAGACCATTGAGATCACCTTGAGCAAGGCCGTTGAAGCCATTGCGGGTCGCTTCCATCCCCGCGAACGGATCACGGCCATTAGCTCCCTTGGCTCCGGCAACGTCAACGACACCTTTCTGGTGACCCACCAGGGCCATCGCCCCAGTAGCCCTGCCGGCTCCTTCGTGCTTCAGAGACTGAACACCCGGGTGTTTGAACGCCCCGAACTGGTGATGCGCAACCTGGTGGCCCTGGGGGACCACGTTCAGCGTCGACTGGCCTCCCCGCCAGAGGAACTCCGCGGCCGCCGCTGGGAAGTGCCCCAGGTGGTGCGCTGCCGCCAAGACGGCCACTGGGTGGAGCAGGACGGAGAGTTCTGGCGCTCGATCACTTACATCAGTGCCGCCACCACCACGGATGTGATTCTCAACCGCGACCATGCCCGTGAAGTGGGCTACGGGCTGGGCATGTTCCACAGCCTGATCAGCGACCTGCCCACGGAAGATCTAGCCGACACACTTGAGAACTTTCACGTCACCCCGGCGTATCTAAAGCGTTACGACAGCGTCAGCAAATCGTGCCCCATGCGGGACGATGCGGTCCATTCCGCATGTGCCTTCATCGAGGCACGACGCCAGGGCATTGACGTTCTGGAAGCCGCCCTGCAGCGCGGTGAACTGAAACAGCGCCCGATCCACGGCGACCCCAAGATCAACAACGTGATGATCGATGACGCCAGCGGCCACGCCGTTGGACTGATCGATCTCGACACCGTGAAGCCTGGATTGGTCCATTACGACATCGGCGATTGCCTGCGCTCCTGCTGCAATAAGGCTGGTGAAGAAACCGACGATCTCAACACGGTGGTCTTCGACCTTGAACTGTGTGAAGCAATCCTCGATGGCTACCTCTCTGTGGCTCGCCAGTTCCTCAGTGACTGGGATCTGCACTACCTTCCGGACTGCATTCGCCTGATCCCCTTGGAACTCGGCCTGCGCTTCCTGACGGATCATCTGGAAGGGGACCTCTACTTCCGCACAGACCATCGCGGCCACAATCTGCAGCGGGCTGGCGTGCAGTTCCGCCTCACCGAATCGGTGGAACAGCAGTTGCCCCAGATCAAGACCATGGTGCGTCGCCTGGCGAGTCGCTGAGATGGCACGCCCCGCCGTGATGCTGCTTCAGGCTTCCCGTCTGGTGCCTTTTGAGCGTTCTGTCCCCCAGGGACTTCAGGTGAGTGGCGAACTGATCTGGAACCGAGACGGTCAGCTGGAGCTCAGCTTCGGAGTGCTGGCTGCCGCGGCCTCCGGCCTCAATGAGCTTGTGGTGCCGAGCGGTCTCATCGATGGTCCTCAGGTGGCTGGGCAGCGCCGAGATGAGCTCTGGACCACCACCTGCTTCGAAGCATTTCTCGCCATTCCGGATCAACCGGGCTACTGGGAGATCAACCTGGCCCCCAACGGGGACTGGGCGCTGTACCGGTTCGAGGGCTACCGCTCGGGTCAGTCTCAACAGCGCCTCAACAGCGCACCCGAGATCACCCTGCGCCGCTGGCACCATCAGCTTCGTCTTGATGCCCGACTGGATCTGTCCAGCTGGTGGCCGGATGAACGCTGCCCGGATCTGGCCCTCACCACCGTGCTGGATCGAGGGGCCAACGGCATCAGTCACTGGGCCCTGCGCCACGGCGACAGCCGGGCAGACTTCCACGACCGCAGCACCTTTCTGCAGGCCTGAACAGAACCGGTAGCTTCGGCCAAGAGGCACAGCTCCGCCATGGGACGTCGTTCCGTCCTGATCACCGCTGCACTGGTCGCTGTGGCATCGCCCATCACCCTCCCCCTGGTCCATCAGGGCAGCGGCACAAGCGACAACCGATCGGGGCTGTCCGCCGTTGCGGCCGTTCAACGGCGCTATCCAAGCGTTCCCGCCGAGCCCAAGGCAGCCGCCGAACTCCTGGCATCAGTGGAAGCAGCTTTGAGGGACCCTTCCACGGCCAAGGCTGATCTGCCGGATCTGGGGCATCAGCAACAGGTGATCTACCGGGTGCTCTCCAAGGACGCCGTTCGCTCGGCGGCGGTGGTGGCCGCACTGCCATTGCGATGGCGGAGCGTGGCCGAACGGCACCTGGCGGCACGCCGGGAATTCCTGCGCATGAGCCGCGGTCGGGGCCCCTCCACCCTGCCGGCCTGGCGCATCATTCCACCGGAGCCTGCCGAGCAGCTGATCAGCTATTACAGGAAAGCCGAGGCCGCAACCGGCATCGAATGGGAAGTGCTGGCGGCGGTGAACCTGGTGGAAACCGGCATGGGGCGCATCGATGGAGTGTCCGTCGCCAATGCCCAGGGCCCGATGCAGTTCCTGCCCACCACCTGGACGGAGCCCGGCATCGGCGCCGGCGACATCCGTAATCCCCACGACGCCATTCAGGCTGCCGCGCGTTATCTGGTTCGCCGAGGAGGTCTTAAAGACATCCGACGTGGTCTCTGGGGGTACAACAACAGTGATTACTACGGACGCGCCGTTCTTCTGTATGCCTCGCTGATGGAGGACGACCCCCGTGCCTACACCGGTCTGTATCACTGGGAAATTCATTTCAATGCCGATGCGGGCGACCTCTGGTTGCCCGTCGGCTACGACCAGCCACGCCCGATCGCGGTGAAGGACTACCTGCGCAGGCACCCTGAAAGTCGCCCACCGGCATCCTGAAGCCTGCCCACTACGCTGCAGGAATCCGTCAAACGAAGCAGGGCGTGGCGCAGGAACTCTCCCACCGCGGTGATGAGCTGAAAGGTCTTGGTTGGAACGGGCCAGATGTGGCCCGGTATGTCGAACTCTGGGAGTACCGCCAGCGCTGGGGGGCGATGAACCTTGAGCGGGAGGATCGGCTGTTTCTGCGCAAGGCGGAAAACGCCTTACCGGCGATCCTGTCTGGACGGGCAGCAGCCAAGAAACCGATCAAGGACAAGACCTATTACCGCTGGCTGCGCTTCCACTTGGATGCCATGCAGCAGGCGGAAGCCGAGATGGGGCTGGCCGAAGGAGAAACCGGTGCCTGGCCGGTGATGCTGGAGGCTGAACTCAGGATCCTGGATCACTACCAACCGGTCCTGGGGTTACCCGACACGCTGAAAGCCAAAGCTCTGGCTCCGATTCGCGAAACCCTGGCCAGCCAGGTGGCGGCATTGGGCAACGTTCAAGCCTTTCATTTCGAGGCACCTCTGAATGCCCTTAAGGAGAAGGAGAACAACCGCTGGAAACACCTGCGCGATGGGGATGGCAGCGACCGCACCTATCCCATCCTCAGCGCCGAGGCCCGAGAAGGATTCCGGGGCGAAGCCCACAACGCGATTCACACCCTGATCCGCAGCACCTTCCCCTCACTGGCGGAAACCGACAAGCCTGAGCTGTCCCACGACGAACAGCACGACTAGAACAGAAGTTCAGCCGCTCACTTCCGGCCCGATGTCTCAGCGTTTCGAAACCCTCCAGCTGCATGCCGGCCAGTCTCCGGACTCGGCCACCAATGCCAGAGCGGTGCCGATCTATCAGACCAGCTCCTACGTCTTCAACGATGCCGAGCACGGCGCCAATCTGTTTGGGCTGAAGGAATTCGGCAACATCTACACCCGTCTGATGAACCCGACGACGGATGTGTTCGAGAAGCGGGTGGCGGCCCTGGAAGGGGGTATGGCGGCGCTGGCCACAGCCTCCGGTCAGTCGGCTCAGTTCCTGGCGATCACGAACTGCATGCAGGCGGGGGATAACTTTGTGTCCACGTCGTTCCTATACGGCGGCACCTACAACCAGTTCAAGGTGCAGTTTCCCCGGCTGGGCATCGACGTGCGCTTCGCCGATGGCGACGACGTGGATAGCTTTGCTGCGCAGATCGACGACAAAACCAAAGGCCTCTACGTCGAAGCGATGGGCAATCCCCGCTTCAACATCCCCGATTTCGAGGGCCTCTCAGCCCTGGCCAAAGAGCGCGGCATTCCATTGATCGTGGACAACACCCTGGGCGCTTGCGGTGCCCTGATGCGTCCGATCGATCACGGCGCGGATGTGGTGGTGGAAAGCGCCACCAAGTGGATCGGTGGCCACGGCACCAGCCTCGGAGGCGTAATTGTTGATGCCGGCACCTTCGACTGGGGCAATGGCAAATTCCCGCTGATGAGCCAACCCAGTGCGGCCTATCACGGCCTCGTGCACTGGGATGCCTTCGGCTTCGGCAGCGACATCTGCAAGATGCTCGGCGTGCCGGACAACCGCAACGTCGCCTTTGCCCTGCGAGCCCGGGTCGAGGGTCTGCGGGACTGGGGGCCAGCGGTCAGCCCCTTCAACAGCTTCCTGCTGCTGCAAGGTCTGGAAACCCTCAGCCTGCGGGTGGAGCGCCACACGGAGAACGCCATGGCGCTGGCCACGTGGCTGGCAGCACACCCCAAGGTGCAGCATGTGAGCTACCCAGGCCTGAGCAGCGATCCTTATCACGCTGCTGCCAAGAAATACCTGACGGGCCGGGGCATGGGATGCATGCTGATGTTCTCGCTCAAGGGTGGTTACGACGATGCAGTCCGTTTCATCAACAGCCTTCAACTGGCCAGTCACCTCGCCAATGTGGGGGACGCCAAGACCCTGGTGATCCATCCGGCATCAACAACCCACCAGCAGCTCAGTGACGAGGAACAGGCATCGGCAGGCGTGACCCCCACAATGGTCCGCGTCTCCGTGGGACTGGAGCACATCGACGACATCAAAGCCGACTTTGAACAGGCCCTCGCCTGAATGACGACGCCGACCAGCCCATGGCACTGATCCTCCCCCGTAACTACCACAAGATCGGTGCCGTTGAGCGCAACCGGATCTCCTGGATCGAACCCGCTCAGGCGGAACTCCAGGACATCCGGCCCCTGCGGATCGGCATTCTCAACATCATGCCCCTGGGCAAGCAGTACGAATTCAACCTGCTGCACCCCCTGGGTCTGTCCGTCCTCCAGATCGAACCGGTGTGGATCCGGCTCGCCTCCCATGCCTACAAAAGCTGGGACCAGGAGCACCTAAAGGATCTGTATGTCAGTTGGGATGAAGCCCTTGACCAGGGACCACTGGACGGATTGATCATCACTGGCGCACCGGTGGAACACCTGCCCTTCGAGCAGGTCAACTACTGGAAGGAACTGGTTGACCTCATAGAGGAGGCCCGCCACAACTGCGCCAGCACCCTGGGGCTGTGCTGGGCTGGCTTTGCACTCGCTTATCTCGCTGGTGTGGACAAGATTCCGTTCGAACGGAAGTTGTTCGGCATCTACCCGTTGCGCAGCCTGATTCCAGGACATCCCCTGATGGGAACCCAGGACGACCGATTTCTCTGTCCGCAGAGCCGCCATGCCGGGTTGCCCGACAGCGCCATGGAGTCAGCCCAGCGCCAGGGCCGACTGAGGCTGCTGGCTTATGGAGAAGACGTCGGCTACACGATCTTCGAAACACCGGATCAGCGGCAGCTAATGCACCTCGGCCATCCGGAATACAACGTGGGACGGATCCTCGGTGAAATGGAACGGGACCGGGCCCGCGGCGATGTGCCGCCGCCGGAGAACTTCGATGCTGACCAACCCCAGACCTCCTGGCGGTCCCATCGCAACCTGCTGTTCCAGCAGTGGCTGTGGTTCTGCTATCAGCGGGTGAGCTTGACCGCTTGAGCTTCAGATTCCAGCGCAAGGGTCCGCTCGGGTGCTGACCGGCGATTGAGCTCTCGTTCCAAGGCGGCAATACGCCGCTCCCGCAAACAGTGCCTGCAGCCTCCCAGGGTCTGCAGATGTTTTTCAGGGGTGATCGTGATCTCCTGAACCGGATGGTGAGTACAGCGGATCTTCACTGGGCTCTTGAAGCTTCTCCAGCGGATCTGGCTGTAATCGAACTGATCCCCGAAGCGCTGCCGAGCACGCTTGAGAAATTCGTCCTGAGTAATGCGGGCTCCCATAACGAGGAATGTATGGGAAGGATCCCGATCATCTGCGGTCCCTTCATGGGACGTCACCATCCATCAAGCTTGCGCCAAGGATCAACACGTTGATGTCATGGGAGCCGACGTCATTCAGATCCAGTCTGAATCGACAACATTGCCTTGGACCCTCCATCGCGGCTGGCTGCCACCGCTTATCGCCAGCGATTGGTCCTCCACTTTGATGGGGAGGGTTGAGTGGCAGCAACCGATCGTTCAGGTCTATGGCCGCCACCATCCGGTGCCGCGGCTGACGATGTTTCTGGCAGAACAGGACGTGTCCTATCGGTACAGCGGGACCCGACACTGCGGAGAAGGCTGGCCCACCTGGTTCATGCCGCTGCTGGAACAGGTCAACACAGCCTGCGGTTGTCGATTCAATGGCTGTCTGCTCAATCTCTACCGCCATGGGGAAGACCGGATGGGGTGGCATGCCGATGACGAAGCGGAGATCGACCAGAGACAACCAATCGCCTCTTTGTCTCTGGGATCGAGCCGGGATTTCCAGTTGCGCCATCGCCATCAACGGCAGCACCGTCACACCCTTGAGCTGACAAACGGTGATCTGCTGATGATGCATCCCGGATGTCAAAGGGATTGGCTGCATGCTGTGCCCCAGCGCAAGCGCATCAAGACACCGAGAATCAACCTCACCTTTCGCTGTTTTCAACCACGCTGAACATCAGCCAAATCCAAGAACGATCCACCAACAAGGATCAGTCAGGCCGCTTCAACCTCAAGAATTTCTCACCAATGAATCAATAAGAATTCCATATTATTTCACCAATTCCAGTCGACCTGACACTTGGCGCAAACTCACAATCAAACAACGTGGTTGATGCGATATCCCAGAACTCTCAAGGCTGTAATCAACAACACAAGTCCCAATGAACCGACAAGATCCACCTGCTGCATCTCAATCCCCCGATCGCTACCTCGTCAATGTAACGACGGTTGCCAGACCGTCACAAGGCCCAAACACGGACGGTTCACTGCAACTTTATAAAACGTATTACCACCAGGACGCGTGTTTCTGAGGAACCCTCTGAATGAACATGAAGCTGTCCATTCAGCCGCCACTTGGCATCAGCAACGACAGTGCCGTCCCCCAAAGCGAAGCCGTGATCAACGACAGAACAGTGCTCCAGAACACAAGTCCAGCTGCGCGCTCCTGATCAACACCAACAGACTCAGCAATTAATAACAGTGAGATTGCCGTTGGGGCAGCACCCTGCAGGGTGATGGCTTGAATCATCAAAGGATTAAGTCGCAACACAAATCCCAACAGGAGCAGCAGTCCTGGATACAAGCAAAGCTTGACCACCATCGCCGGCACCAATCCCAGGCGCATCGGCGACAACGACACGGCATCGCGGGAAAGGCTCCCCAGCCGCATGCCCACCACTACCAGGGCGAGAACGATCACCGTCCGTGAGGGCCACCACAGCGCCTCGGCGACGACGGAGCGCCAAGGGGTCCATTGCACCAGTAACGCTCCCAACAAGCCACGGGTTGCGGGACTGCTGCTGAGATTGAGCAACCAATGACTCCAAAGGGGCGACCGGCCCATGGGCGCCGCACCAAGGAACATCGGACCAAGGCTCCAGGTGAGCAACGTTGCGCCGAGGTCGTAGCCGATGCTGATCGGCAGAGCCTCACTTGGCAAAAACGCCAAGGCCAGTGGAATCCCCACATAGGCGGTGTTGCCGATGCAACTGCCCAGCCGCAATGAGGGTCGACCCAATCCGGTGGAGGCCGCCAGTCGTTGGGTGAGCAGCAGCATAACCGTGATGGCGAGCACGGCCAGGAGGGCGGCCACGACCATCTCGCCGCCCAGCCCACCTCTCAACAGCAGACCCATCACGCTGATGGGTACGCCGAACCGCACCAGCGGCATCGCGAGACGCCCGGACAGGGTTGGATAACGACGTCCGCCCCAGAAACCGAGCAGGAGTGCGGGGAGCAACTCCAGCAGAAAACGCAGCACGGGCTTCAATGGCCAGTCCCGAAGCTAGACAGCGACCACCCATGTGCCAGGCTTGCATCTGTCTACCGGTTGTGCCGTGCTGCGTCAGGAGCTTCGCGAACGCTGTGAGCAGCTGATGCTGCTGCTTGCCGACCAGGTCCAGAACCTCCCCCTCGGCAATGAGAGTTGGATGAAAACCGAACGGGAACTGGTGGCAGCCGAGCGTGCCCTGGCGCGACTTCCCCTTGTGGATGGTTGAGGCTTACCAGAAACGCGAGCGCCCCCCAGTCCATCGCATCATTCGCAGCGACGGGCAACAGGACGGCCTGACCCGGCAGTCCTTCAGCAGTTACGACATGGCCTACGAGCAGTTGGAGCGCTACTACGGCGACCTCTGCTGCTCCGATGACGATCGAATCGAGTACGTCATCGTTGAACCGGATTCAGTTCCTGGCCCTGGACAGGGAGCCTGAAGCAGTACGTCACACCATCTGACTGAGAAAGCGGCGGCTGCGTTCCTCCCGAGCCCCCGAGAAAAACGTCACTGGATCGGACGTCTCCACCACTTGGCCCTGATCCATGAACATCACACGATCGGCCACATCGCGCGCGAAGCCGATCTCATGGGTCACCACCACCATGGTCATCCCACCGCTGGCCAGCTGACGCATGGCATCCAGCACCTCCTTGACCCGTTCCGGATCCAGTGCACTGGTGGGTTCATCAAAGAGCATCACCTCTGGGTCCAGGGCGAGGGCCCGGGCGATCGCCACCCGTTGCTGCTGGCCGCCACTGAGCTGTGCCGGGTACTTCTCTGCCTGCTCCTGAATCCCCATTTGCTCCAGCAACTCCAGCGCCCGCTGCTCCACCTCCGCCTTCGGACGCTTCTGCACCTTGACCGGCGCGAGGGAGATGTTCTCGAGGATCGAGAGATGAGGGAACAGGTTGAACTGCTGAAACACCATTCCCACCCGACGGCGGATCGCCCGCACCTGAGGCTCAGCATTGGTGGAATCCAGACGCACCCCCAGCACATCCAGGGCTCCACCGTCCAGCGTCTCGAGTCCATTGAAGGTGCGGATCAGGGTGCTCTTGCCCGATCCGGAGGGGCCCATCACCACGAGCACCTCACCGCTGCTCACCTCCAGGCTCACCCCATCCAGAGCCCTCACCCCAGGGGTGTAGCTCTTCACCAGGTCGGTGGCGCGGATGGCAACAGTCATCGGTGGGAGCGAACGGGGTCGAGCTGGACTTCCAGGTGGCGGGCCAGCAGAGCCATCGCCGTACACGCAAGCCAGTAAACAGCAGCCAACCAGAGATACACCTCCAGATAGCGGCCGATGAAGGCCGGGTTGGCCAGCAGACTGCGGCTGATTCCCAGCAACTCCACCAGCCCGAGGATCGCCATCAAGCTGGTGTTCTGCAGCAGCCCCACCGCCTGATTGGTGAGCGATGGCAGGGCAACGCGCAGTGCCTGGGGCAGCACCACCAACTGCAGCGTCTGCAACGGAGACAGACCGAGCACCGAAGCAGCCTCCCGCTGGGTGGGAGGAATCGCCTGCAACCCGCCCCTCACGTCCTCGGCGATGTAAGCCGCTGCGAACAGGGCAAAGGCCAGCAAGGCCCTGAGGACACGGTTGATCTCCAACCCTGGCGGCAGAAACAACGGAATCAGCAGTTGCCCGAAAAACAGCACCGCGATCAGCGGAACAGCCCGCATCAGCTCGATGTAGGCCGTGCTGCTCCAGCGCAACACCGGCAGATCACTGCGGCGGCCGAGGGCCAGCAACACCCCCAATGGCAGCGCCAGCAAGCCGCTCCCCGCTGTCAGCAACAGGGTGAGGGTCAGTCCACCCCAGTGGCGTGTTCCAACGGGCAGAAGACCCAGCCCCCCCGCCAGTATCCACAATCCCAGCGGCGCCATGGCAATCCAGAGCGGGGGCAACGCACGGCGCCAGCCCGCCCCCCTTGGGACCGTCAGCGTCAACACCACCAGCACCACGCAGGTCGAGATCCAGAGCAGGGGCCGCCAACGCTGATCCGAGGGGTAACTGCCGACGGCAAAGAGCGGCAGGTTGGCGCTCACCACGGACCAGTCGGCCCCATACAGGAGCCAATGCACCACAACCCATCCGCCCCAGCTGAGCAGCGCCAACAGCAGCAACGTGATCAGACGATCCGGCCAGCGCGTCATCAGCGACTCCTCCGAACACGACTCAGCACCGCACCGTTGAGGGCCGCCATACCGCTGCTGATCAGCAGATTCAGCAGCAGGAAGCTGAACAACAGCAACAGGAATCCTTCGATGGCTCGTCCCGTCTGGGTGATCGTGGTGTCGCTGACGGCGTAAAGATCCGCGTAGCCAACGGCGATGGCAAGGGTGCTGTTCTTGGCCAGGTTGAGGTACTGACTGGTAAGTGCCGGCAGGATGGCTGGCAAGGCCTGGGGCAGCACGATCCGCCGCAGACCAAGGCCCTCATTCAGCCCGAGGCTGCGGAAAGCCTCCCATTGCCCCCGGGGCACGGCGTTGATGCCGCCGCGGACGATTTCAGCAATGGACGCCCCGGTGAACACCGTCAGTCCAGTAAGAACAGCGCAGAACTCCACACTCAGATTCAGCCCCAACAGTTGGATGCCCTGATTGGACAGCTGGATCAAGCCGCCCACAGGCATCGACGGCAGGCCGAGGAAGGCTACGAAATACCAGAACAATAGCTGCAGCAGAAGCGGGACCTGGCGGATCAGAGCGACATAGGTGCCCGCAAGACTGCGCAGCAGGCGGTTTCCGCTGTTGCGGGCCGCACCGGCCGCGACACCGAGCAGCGTGGCCAGCACCAGACCCGCGAGGATCACCTTGAGGCTGTTGAGCCAACCGATGGTTAACGCCCAGAGATACGAGTCGGAGGGTGCGTAGCGGAGCGATGTTTCCGCCAGGGCGAACCCTGCCGGACGACCGAGCCAACCGAAACCAAGGCCCAGTCCCGTGCGGATCAGGTTGACGGTGAGGTTGTTGATCAGCAGAGCGATCAGGGCCAGCAACAGCAGGGCTAGGCCCAGCTGCAGCAGCAGACGATGTCGGCGCATCAGGTGAATGGGGGCGCGATCATCAAACCGCCATCCTCGGCAAGGCGGTTGGCGCCACGGGGTATCGCGACAGGGCTCTGCGGCCCGAGGTGGCGGTCGTAGATCTCGCCGTAGTTGCCGGTGGCCCGAATGGCCTGGACGACGAAATCATCAGGCAGTCCGAGCTTGCGGCCCAGACCGGCATCAACCCCCAGGAATCGCCGCAGGGGCGCCTGGGATGGATCCGCCTCAGCGGCACGCAGCTGACGATCGAGATTGGCTTGGGTGATACCACGCTCCTCCGCCTCGATCAAGGCATACACAACCCAGGTCATGGCATCAACCATGCGCTGATCACCGCCGACCACCGCCGGAGCCAGAGGCTCTTTGCTGAGACGATCTTCAAGGATCACGTGGCCTTCCGGATCATTGAACCCGGAGCGGGCTGCGGCCAATTGCGATCGGTCTGATGTCATGGCCTGACAGCGTCCCTGCAGGTAGCCGCCCACCACCTGATTGAGATCCTGGTACTTGATCGGGGTGTACGGGATCCCCTTGGAGGCAAAGGCGTCGTTGAGGTTCTGCTCGGTTGTGGTGCCCGACCCCACGCAAATGGCTTGACCGCTCAGATCAGCAAGGCTCGTCACACCACTATTGGCGGGCACGATCAAGCCCTGGCCGTCATGGAACACCACAGGAGCGAAACCAAGGCCATTGCCACCCTCCGCATCACGGCTGAGGGTGTGGGTGGTGTTGCGTGAGAGCAAGTCAATCTCGCCAGAGCGCAGCGCAGTGAATCGCTCCGGGGCCGTCAGCGGTCGGTATTGAACCTTGTCGGCATCGCCGAGGAAGGCGGCGGCCATGGCTCGACAGATGTCGACATCAAGCCCGGTGTAGGTGCCCTCCTGTGTAAGGAAACTGAAGCCGGGAATCTTCCCGCTCACACCACAGAGAAGCTCGTTCCTCTGTTTCACCAGATCCAACCGGGAACGACCGGCCTCATCCAGGGAGGCACACCCGCCCAGCAGCCCAGCCACAACAGTGATGGCTCCGATCAGAAGACGACGACTGGATCGGATCATCAGCATTGGTACGGATCGGGTGGGATTGTCCCAGATTCATGGCCCCAGCACGGCAACGCATCTAGCGTCCTGGGACGCTTAGGCCAGGTGATGCGAGCGTTGCCTGGCCTGATGCTGATGCTCTTGGGTTTCGTGCTGAATACCCCAGTGCTGGCCTGGGATGAAAGTAATCGAGCCGCTTACAACAACAAAATGGCGCTGCTGAGGGTCCTGCTGGATGGAGCCCAGCATCGCGCAAGCGAATCAGGTGATGTGCAGACGCTCTGCATGTTGATGAGCATCGGCAATGACGTCACCCTGCGTTATGCCCAGCTGAATCCTCAAGACGTTGAGATCGAAGATCGTTTGGGTGCCATGCAGGACGACCTGTCGATGTGCCTGACCGTTATGCACGACGCTCAGGCGCGGAACTGAGCGTCACCCATGTCTCAGGCATGGGCGGACTCCTGACCTCCGATCCGCTTAAACAGATCCAGGCTTTCGTCATTCAGGCCTTCCACGGAGACCTCGGATCCCCCCAGGCGGAATTTACGGATCACCTGATCGAGCGCCGCCACGCCGCTCTGATCCCAGATATGGGCTGAGGAGAGATCGATCACAATTCTCTCGGGATGATCGTGCAGATCAAATCCCTGCAGGAAGTAAACCTTGCTGACGAAGAACAACTGACCGACAACCCGGTAACGGCGCTCCTGATCGCTCACATCGATCGCTTCCACCTGGATCACCTTGGCCACCTTGCGGCTGAACAGAATTCCCGCGAGGGCCACACCGGCCAACACCCCCAACGCCAGGTTGTGCGGCGTGGTGAGCATGGTGACAGCGAAGGTCATCAGCATCACCGAGGTGTCGCTCTTGGGGATGCGGCGCAGGTTGCGCAGGCCGTTGATGTCTGCCGTGCTCACGGCGATGCTGATCATCACCGCCACCAGGGCTGCCATCGGGATCTGCTTCAGCCAGGGGCCGGCAAGCAGGATCATCGCCAGAAGGCTGACGCCGGAGAACAGGGTTGAGAGACGCGTACGGCCGCCGTTGTCCACGTTCATCACCGATTGACCCACCAGGGCACAGCCCGCCATGCCTCCGAACAACGACGCCACGATGTTGGCGATGCCCTGTCCACGGGCCTCCACGTTTTTGTTGGTGGTGGTGTCGGTCTTGTCGTCAAGGATGTCCTGAGTCAGGAAGGTCTCCATCAGACCCACCAGGGAAATGGCCAAGGCTGTGGGGAGCACCAGGCCCAGGGTGTCGAGGTTGAAGGGAACACCACCCGCGCCGATGGGAACCGCGAAGGTGGGCAATCCATCCGGCAGCGTTCCAAGACTGCTGACGCTGGGAATGTTCAGGTTGAAGCCGATGCTGATGACCGTGAGCACAACAATGGCCACCAGCTGGGACGGCACCAGCCGGGTAAGTCTCGGCAGGCCATAGATGATCACCAGACCCAGCAGCACCAGACCCCAGACGATTGGAATCTGACCACCGTGGGGCAACAGACCACCAGCGTGGCCATCACCGCCGGCATGCAGATCCAGGCCCAGCTGAGGCAATTGCGCCTGGAAGATCAGCAGCGCCAAGGCATTGACGAAGCCGCTGAGCACGCCCTGGGGCACGAACCTCATCTGATACGCCAGCCGGAGGTAGCCCCAGAGGATCTGCAGCAGGCCGGTGACCAGACCCGCCACCATCAGATACTGCACCCCGAGCCCTGCACCCCGGGCTTCACCGGTAGCGACCAGTCCCGTCATCAGCAGGGCCGTTGAACCGGTGGCGGAGGTGATCATCGCCATGCGACCACCCACCACGGCGATGGTGAGTGACAGACAGAAGGCTCCGAACAGGCCGACCTTCGGATCCACCCCGGCGATGCCGGAGAAGGCGATCGCCTCCGGGATCATCGCGAAGGCCACCACCAGGCCTGAAAGCAAATCCTTGCTGGGGTTGGCGAACCATTGATTCACCAGAGCTGGACTGGAACGCTGGGCCATCACCGGACGCCAAAGCCAGAAGGGACCGTAAATCAGAGCTCTGGCATGGTGCCGGCTGGATCCCGACGTGCCTTGAGTTGACGCAGTCCAGGCAACCAGGGCCCGAAAGCCAATTCCAACTCCCGCTGATGAAATGGCAAATGGTCATGCAACTGCGCCAGATGCACACCAGGGCAGAGCGGCTCCAGCACGGCCCACAGCTCGCTTAACCACCGAAGGCTGCGCTGGCGCGCCTCCGCATCTCCGGCAGGCCAGACCGCTGTGATCCATGGCTTCCAGACCGCATCACGATGCACAAATGACGTGGCCTCAGCAGGCACTGCAGTTGTGGCATCCCCAAGCTGCTGGCTGGACAGGCTGCAGCCGCCATGGGGGCAGCGACGCATCAGCGCCCGCAGCTCCGGCAGCAAACGGCGCCACCCCTCGCCATGGGCCGGTCCGAGCAGACCCACCACCTCGCCATGCAGGCGGGATTCACCTGAGGGCGCGGGCGTCAGGGGCGGCAGTTGGTGCAGTCCATCAATCCGCTGCCAACCGGCCTGTTCATGGCCAGACACCTGCAGCCGCCTGATGCTGCCGTCAGCACTCCAGCTCCATTGCAGGGTGGTGCTGGGGTCGGAGCACTCCGCAGCGACAAGCCAATCCGGCAACTGATCGGGCGATCCCGTCGAGGCCTTGATCCAGAGGGGGCGAAGGGGCTGGGTGGCGAGCACCACCTCACGCACCACCGCCAGAAACGGTGCCGCTCCACAGAGGCCACGCCACTCCGCCGAGGCCTGATCGTGATCACGGCGCAGCAGGAAGGGTTCACCACTGCCCCAGACCCCTGCGACCGCCTGCAGCTGGTCCACTGCCAGGCCATGCTCACGACTCAACGGCCCCATCCCCCCCGTCAGCACATAGCCGACACCCGGCCAGCCGGACAGCCCTGCGCTCACGGTGCGCCCAAGGGGATGCAGCTGCTCCAGCACCTGCCCCATCCGACATCCACCCCCGATGCGCACCGTCTGATCTGCAGCATTCCAGGTGATCCCCTTCATGGTGCGACGCAGATCCAACGTCCACTGGCCGGCCGCAGCAGCCCTGGAGCTGGTGCCCCCACTGCAGACCCGCAACGGACGAGGACCACACCAACCGGCAATCAAGCTCGGCAGATCCTCCGGAGTGGGCTGCAGCAAGCCCCGTGCCTCGGCATCCGCTGCCTGGGGGTTGAACAGGGGAGGTGGGAGCTGATCCATTCCGCTGCAACCGATAGGGTCAGTTCACACCGAACAGTGGCACGCCCCCTTGGCCGAATCCTCGAACGACCAACTCGGCGTCCTGATCTGCGGCCATGGCAGTCGCAACCGTCTGGCCGTCGAGGAATTCGCCCAGATGGTGGAAGCCCTGCGGCCAAAGCTGGCGCCGATGCCGGTGGAGCATGGCTATCTGGAATTCGCCCGCCCAATCCTGCGGGATGGCCTGGAGTCTCTGCGTCAGCAGGGGATGACCCGGGTGCTTGCCATCCCTGCGATGTTGTTTGCGGCTGGGCACGCCAAGAACGACATCCCCTCTGTGCTCAACACGTTCACCGCAGAAACGGGCCTGCCGATTGATTACGGCCGCGAACTGGGGGTGGACCGTCTGATGGTTGCAGCGGCAGGAGCGCGGGTTCGCGAATGCCTGGAAAGCAACCCTTCTCCGGCGCCGCTGGCGGAGACGCTGCTGGTGGTGGTGGGACGCGGCTCGTCGGATCCCGATGCCAATTCAAATGTGGCCAAGGTCACCCGGATGCTGGTGGAGGGCTTTGGCTTCGGCTGGGGAGAGACGGTCTACTCAGGCGTGACCTTCCCGCTGGTCGAACCGGGCCTTCGGCAACTGGTGAAGCTGGGATTCCGCCGCATCGTGGTGGTTCCTTACTTCCTGTTCTCAGGTGTTCTGGTGAGCCGCATCCGTCAGCACACCGAGCGGGTGGCGGCGGATCATCCCGAGGTTGACTTCCTCTCCGCCGGCTATCTCGGGCAACACCCGCTGGTGGTGGACACCTTCAAGGAACGGGTGAAGGAGGTGCTGCGCGGCGACACCGCCATGAATTGCTCCCTCTGCAAATACCGGGCCCAGGTGTTGGGCTTCGAGCAGGACGTTGGCCGAGCTCAGGAAAGCCACCATCACCATGTGGAGGGGCTGGCGGAGAGCTGCACGCTCTGCGAGCGGGAATGCACGGGGGCCTGCCAACCGGATGGTGTTCCCATCCCCCATCAGCACCATCACGATCACGCTGGTGAGCATCACCATCACCCCCCCTACCCCCATGCCGACCACCCCATGGGTCCCAGAACCCTCGGATCAAAAGATTTCCCACCGAAGCCTTAAGAGATCTGCGGCGTTTTCCGTGACACCGGCAACCGGTCTCGTCAGCGACATCCTGGACATCGCCGAGATCAGTTTTTCTGATCAGTGAGAATCGAAATCTGGCTTCACCAATTTCTCCACAGCATCAGCACCTTTTTCCACAGCCCCCATCCGCGGAGGGCCGAGCCGTCTGAGGGCTGTGGACTTCGCAGCATCTCCAGGAACCTGTTGACAGAGCGGATACCGCCGGTAAGCGGGCTGATCCCACGACGGAGACGTCCTGCTAAACCCTGATCAGAACAGCTGTCTCATGCCGTCTCAGAGGTTTTTGCAAGATTGTCAAAGGCTTTGACGCAACCCGGTCCGATGTGGCTTTCTTGGAGATGTCAAAGAGCGATTGACAGGCTGAATGGATCGGAATTATTTGGAGCGATGCCACGAAATGGGCGTTGCAGAGAAATCTGCTGAGGCTGCAGCGTCCTACGTGAGTATGGAGGCGGAGATCCCAGAAGTGCTGTACCGCGGCATGAAGGACTTCATCGGGGAACACCCCCATTGGGATCAATATCGGGTGATGAGTTCAGCGCTGGCCCACTTTCTGTTTCAGAACGGCTGTGAAGATCGTGCGGTCACCGAGCGCTACCTCAACGATCTGTTCAGCCGCCGCGACCCCTAAGTGCCTGCAGGCAGGCGCGTCGCGTGATCGCCATCATCGTGAGGGTCGGGCTCTGCCAGGCAGACGTCGGCCAGCAAGCTCCATCCACCACAAGCACGTTTGGTGCTGCCCAGAGCCGGTTGAACGAATCGGCCACGCCCTGAGAGGGATCTGCGCTCATCGCAGCACCACCCACTTCATGGATGTAGTACCCCGGCGGAGAGGCGCCATCGGATAAGGCAACAGCCCCCTGCAACAGCGGTTCGATCAAGGGCAATCGGAACAGGTCTTTCAGGGGGAGAGCCTCACCACCAGCCGCTTTGATGCAGACCCCCATCTGACGTCGCATGTGCGCCACCATCGCGGTTTCGTTGGCGCTCCACTGGCAGTCGATGTGGGGCACGGCCACACCCCAGCGATCCACCGCACCGCTGAGGCTGACCCGATTGCTGGCCTGCGGGATCACCTCCCCGTGACCGATCAAAAAGCCCGTGACGGTGCTGGAGCGGCGCCGCAGCACCGCCGGTGGATCAAAGCGACCGATCCCTCCCCACAAGCCATAACCGCCACGAAACTTGGCTCCCTCAAGCCGGCGACCGAACGGAAGAAAGAAGCTGCCGGCGCCGGTGAGGGGGGGCTGAGGCGAGTCCGACGGCTCTGGCATGCAGAAGAACTGGCTTGTGGAGACGTGATCCATCAGCCGCGTGCCAAGTCGTTCGGAAGGGTCCTTCAGGCCCTGCTCCTGAGAGCGCAGCAGGATGGCCAGGGTCTGGATGGTGGAGGCGCATAGCACCACCAGATCGGCAACGACACGTCGACGGTTGCCGTTGGCCTGATCAACGACAACCGCACCCGTCGCCCGGTCGCTGCCCTTGTCAAGCAATAGATGCTCCAGCAGATGCCCGGAGAGCAGCTGCACACGTCCTGTCGCCATCGCCTTAGGCAGCGTGCTGCCGCGACTGCTGGAGCGCGGCCAGGGGCCATGTTGTTCCGGTTGATGCGGGCCAAAGCCGCGTGAGTGAATCACCGGCAGCGCCAGTTGATCGCGCATCGCGTCAGCGAAACGCTGTTCAGCTGCCGTGAACGGCAACGGCTCCTGGGTCTCCCCATCGGGTAATTGCGGCAGACCGTCACGTCCGCCATGGACCCCCAGCATCCTCTCCAGCGCGGCGTAGTCCCCCTCAAGATCGGCGGCACGAATCGGCCACGTGGTCACCCCATCCGGAGCCTCGACACCAATGAAATCCTCATCCGAGAGTCGCAGGGTGATGCCACCCCAAGTGAGGCTGCGCCCGCCCACCTGAAGGCCTCGGGTCCAGAGGAACGGCCGGTCAGGCGGATGGCTGTAGGGGTGCAGCCGTTCATCGGCATAAAGCCTGGGATTGGCTTTCCAATAGCCGGGATGCTGGGCCTGGAGTCGATGGCTGCCGCTGCTGAGCCCCGCCAGCCGTCGCATCGCATTGGCGGGTTCCGACCCCAGTGCTGCCTTCGGCGTCAGATCCGGCCCCGCATCGATCAACAGGACCCGAGCACCACCGTCAGCCAAGGTCAGGGCTGCCACGCCACCGCAGGCCCCAGAGCCAACGACGATGGCATCCCAGGATTCATTGATTGGCACGTTCTGGCTTGCTGTAGACACGCGCAAGGACAAAAAAAAGATCCCCAATGGGGGGATCTCAAATTCAATCAGAATTGGTGGCGGGGGGGAGATTTGAACTCCCGACCTTCGGGTTATGAGCCCGACGAGCTACCAGACTGCTCTACCCCGCGGAGCACTAGAAAATCATACAGGTCGGTGTCGCCCGACACAGAAAGACTTCAGCTTTGCTGAAACTTCAAGGCCCCCTGCACCTCCAGGCTGACGCCTGGGTTGACGATCAGGACCTGATCCTCGAGCTCTTCGAGCCCAAGCGGTGTCAACCACTCCAGCTGCCGTAGAAGATGAAGGGCGACGGCCTGTTTGGCACGACGGGAGCCGTCTTCCACCTTGATGGCAACCCCAAGCCCCTCCCCGACGCGGCTCAGACACTGGACCCCCTCAGCTCCACCTTTGGACAGCACCTGGCCGTGGCTACGGCGCATCAGCTCCGTATCGAATCGACCGTCCCCTGCAATCAGATCCGGATGGGCCAGCATTGCCCGGCTGATCTGCTCCAGTTCCGCATGGCGTGACGCACCCAGATGGGCATAGAGCAAGGCCATCTGGGCCAACTGCAGCCGCAGCGTTGGGGCGCCACAGTCATCCCTCGCTGCCACCAGCTCCTCGGCAGGCAAACCCAGCAGCTCGGCCACACGTCTGTTGATCTCCACCTGAAGGGGGTGATCGCTCTGCAGATAGCTGTCCAAGGGCCAGGCCATCTTCCGACTGGTGGCCAGAAACGCCGCATGCTTTCCAGAGCAGTTGTGCTGAAGCGGACTCTCCGCCCCCGAGGGCACGGGGCACTGCAGATGGCTCGCCTCCAATTCGGCCTTCCAGAGCAACTTGAAGGCTTCCCGGGCATGGCCGTGACTCCCCGAATGGGACGCACAGCTGATGGCCAGACCACGTTCACCCGCATCCATCGCTGCCGCAGCACCACTGCTGAGGAATGGCAGCGCCTGAAAGGGTTTCAGAGCCGATCGAATGAAGGTCTGCAAGCCGGCCTCGCCGGCCGACATCAGCACACGGCCACGGCCATCACAAACCACCGCATGCACCCGATGAACGGATTCGGCGATGCAGCCTCGCTTCAAGGTGACCTCCAATGGCGCCGTACCGGAGCGGGAGGTGCCGCTGAATCCCGAGGAAAGGGTCATTCCCGTGGCAGGGGGTAATTCAGAGAGCCTGACAGAGGCTCGCGCCACCCAGCATCAGTCCAGCAGCCATGGCCAAGGCCCGACCCAGCCGGCTCAGAATTGGACGGACCTCGTGACGCGCCACCAGAAGATCACGCGTCCGCCACGACAGGGGCTTTTCCCAGGTCTGGCCGTCGTACCAACCGGATTCCTCGTAATCAACGCTTTCAGACAGGAGCCTCTTCATCACGTAGGTCCAGCCCAACCACTGGCGAACCAGCAGCAGCAAGGGGAGGACCAAAGCGGCGACGGCTCCTGCCACGACGAGTCGGGGAGGGTCCGCTTTCAGGGTCAAACTGCCACTGGCCACGAGGGTGCAGAGCGGCAACATCAACATCCAGCTGATCAGCAGACTGCGCTTCAAAGACGACACCTCTCCCGTTGGCCAGGAGAAAAACCAGGATTTGGAGAGCTGCTGAAATTCCTCCAGCGGTCTCTGCTCCGGAGGTACGGGGCAGGAGACGAGCTCGTCCATGCCTATTAGCTCACTTTTGGTGACGGTAGGAAGGCGCGGGTCTCCCCGTGGCTCCAGAAGGCTTCAAGGTCGTAGTAGCCCCGCTCATCGGGCATCAGCACATGGACGATCAGCTCGCCGTAATCCAGCAACGCCCAGCGGCCTTCCTGCACACCTTCCTTGCGCAAAGGCAGGCGCTCCGCCTCGGTTTCCAATCGATCCTCGACGGATCGTGCAATGGCTCGCACCTGCACGTCCGATTGGCCGCCGGCGATCACCATCCAATCCGCCAGGCTCGACACCTCGTCCACCCGAATCAAACGGATATCAGATGCCTTGCGGTCATCACAAGCCTCGGCAGCCAGATCCGCCAGCTGTTGACTATCCATAAACGTTCTCACTGGTGACGGAACTACGGGAGCCTTCCTGCTGGGCCATCTCTGCCCGGGCTTTGCTGGCGCTCTTGCGCAGCGCCTCAAGACGATCTTCGTAGTAGCTCCTCCGCTTCTTCTTGCGGGTCTGCTCCACCAGCTCCTTCAGAGCTCCACCGAGACTTCGGTAAGCATTGGGCACGCTGTAGCCAAAACGGCAGGCCAGATCAATGGCGCGTTCATCCGCGCTGATGGCGTCCTGCAGGCGTTTTTCGGAATTGTTCTTCAGGTAGAGCCGATAACCGGCAAAACCAGACAACCCAAGGGCCATCATCAGTAGCAGTCCATCCTGAACCCAGAGTTCACCGATGGCACCGCCCAGACCGATCGCCAAGGCTGCCATTTCCCAACCATCGCGCGGAATCGTGTCGTTCTGAATGCGACCGACTTCATGCCAGAACAGCAGGTTGCGGTGGTCCAGCGCCATGGAATCCCAGGCATCAAGGTCAACCTGGATTTCGACCTCATCACGGCCGATCTCCTCGAGCGTGATCAGAGGTGGATCGACTGCTGCAGCAGTCTCCACAAACACCCAGCTCTGCATTTCCGGTGGCAGCAACCCCTTCAGGCGCTGGAGCTCACTCATTGCAACCGAACTTCCTAATAGAGCAACCGTAGCGAGGCCAGGGCCCACATCACCCGCGTGAGAGGCTGTCAAGGTTTGGCCTGAAGCGACTGCCCATGCCTCGGAGGACCGATCTGCGGCGCATCCTTCTGCTGGGCTCCGGTCCGATAGTGATCGGACAAGCCTGTGAATTCGACTATTCCGGAACCCAGGCCTGCAAAGCATTGCGCTCTGAGGGGTACGAGGTGATCCTCGTTAACTCCAACCCGGCTTCGATCATGACCGATCCGGAGATGGCGGATCGGACCTACATCGAACCTCTGACGCCTGATGTCGTCACCCTGGTGATCGAACAGGAACGTCCGGATGCACTGCTACCCACCATGGGCGGGCAGACCGCCTTGAACCTAGCCGTCACTCTGGCGGAAAACGGCACCCTGGAGCGTTACGGGGTTGAGCTGATCGGTGCCGATCTCCAGGCCATCCAGAAAGCGGAGGACCGTCTGCTGTTCAAGCAGGCGATGGAACGTATCGGGGTGCAGGTCTGCCCATCCGGCATCGCCTCCACCCTGGAAGAAGCTGAAGCAGTGGGAGCCGCCATCGGCAGCTTCCCGAGAATCATCCGACCAGCCTTCACCTTGGGGGGAAGTGGAGGAGGGATCGCATACAACCCTGAGGAGTACGCCGCCATCTGCAAAAGCGGTCTGGAAGCCAGTCCTGTCTCCCAGATCCTGATCGAACAGTCCTTGCTGGGTTGGAAGGAATTTGAACTCGAGGTGATGCGCGATCAGGCGGACAACGTCGTGATCGTCTGCAGCATCGAAAACTTAGATCCGATGGGCGTTCATACGGGCGACTCCATCACGGTGGCTCCGGCACAGACGCTGACGGATCGGGAGTATCAGCGACTGCGGGACCAATCGATCGCGATCATCCGCGAAATCGGCGTTGCCACCGGAGGCAGCAACATCCAGTTCGCCATCAACCCCGACAACGGCGATGTGGTGGTGATCGAAATGAATCCAAGGGTGAGCCGGTCCTCGGCCTTAGCCAGCAAAGCCACCGGATTCCCGATCGCCAAAATCGCCGCTCGGTTGGCCATCGGCTACACGCTCGACGAGATCCTCAACGACATCACCGGTAAGACACCGGCCTGTTTTGAGCCCACCATTGATTACGTGGTCACCAAGATTCCACGGTTCGCCTTTGAAAAATTCAGGGGCAGCCCGGCGGTGCTCACCACATCGATGAAATCGGTGGGAGAAGCGATGGCCATCGGCCGCAGCTTCGAGGAATCCTTTCAGAAAGCGATGCGTTCCCTGGAAACCGGTTATGCCGGATGGGGTGGGGACAGACCGGAACCGGAGCTAAGTGAAGCCGATATCGATCGCCTTCTGCGCACCCCATCACCGGAGCGGATTCTCTGCGTCCGCAGCGCCATGCTGCGTGGTCGGTCCGATGCTGAGATTCACCGGATTAGTAGCATTGATTCCTGGTTCCTGGCCAAGCTGCGACGCATCCTCGACGCTGAGCAACAGCTGCTGCGCGGTCGGCAGCTGGGCGACCTGTACGCTCCGGAGTTGCTTGAACTCAAGCAACTCGGCTTTTCGGATCGCCAGATCGCCTGGCAAACCGATAACGATGAATTGAGTGTTCGGCGTCATCGCCATGGCCACGGGATCCGAGCCGTGTTCAAAACCGTTGACACCTGTGCGGCTGAATTCGCATCCACCACGCCGTATCACTACTCGACCTACGAGCGCTCGATCCAACAGCTGAACAGCGATGGAAGCCTCACAACGCTCCCCCCCGCCAGCGAAGTGAGCAATAACAGCAGCGGGCGCAAGGTGATGATTCTTGGGGGCGGGCCCAATCGGATTGGCCAGGGGATCGAATTCGACTACTGCTGCTGCCATGCTTCCTTCGCCGCTCAAGACGCCGGCATCACATCGGTGATGGTGAACAGCAACCCGGAGACCGTCTCGACGGACTACGACACCAGCGACAGCCTCTATTTCGAGCCCCTCACCCTCGAGGATGTCCTCAATGTGATAGAGGTCGAGCAACCGGACGGCGTGGTGGTCCAGTTCGGGGGGCAGACCCCGTTGAAACTGGCGATCCCCCTGCTGAACTGGCTCAACTCCGAGGAAGGTCGTACCACGGGGTCCCAGATCTGGGGCACGTCACCGGAGTCGATCGACCGTGCTGAAGATCGCGAGCAGTTCGAAGCGATCCTGAGCCAACTGGAGATTCGCCAACCTCGGCATGGCCTGGCCCGCAGTGAGGCGGAAGCCCGAGATGTGGCGACCCGCGTGGGCTATCCGGTGGTGGTCCGCCCGTCCTATGTGCTGGGTGGTCGCGCCATGGAGGTGGTCTTCGACGAACAGGAGCTCAATCGCTACATGTTGGAGGCGGTTCAGGTGGAACCCGACCATCCGGTGCTGATCGACCAGTACCTGGAAAATGCGGTTGAGGTGGACGTCGATGCGCTCTGCGACCACGAGGGCAACGTGGTCATCGGCGGCCTGATGGAACACATCGAGCCGGCGGGCATCCATTCCGGTGATTCCGCCTGCTGCCTTCCCGCCGTTTCTCTTGGAGAGGGAGCCCTCGGCACGATCCGTGAGTGGAGCCGGGACCTGGCCCTCGCGTTGAAGGTGCAGGGGCTGATCAACCTCCAGTTCGCCGTTCAACGGAACGCCGAGGGTGAGGAAGTCGTTTACATCATCGAAGCCAATCCGCGGGCGTCCCGCACGGTGCCGTTCGTGGCCAAGGCCACCGGTCAGCCCCTGGCTCGCATCGCGACCCGTCTGATGGCTGGCGAAACGCTGCAACAGGTTGGGTTGACGACAGAACCCCAACCACCCCTGCAAACGATCAAGGAAGCCGTGCTGCCGTTCAGACGCTTCCCTGGTACAGACACAGTGCTGGGCCCGGAAATGCGCTCCACCGGTGAGGTGATGGGGTCAGCCGACAGTTTCGGGATGGCCTACGCCAAGGCTGAACTGGGCGCCGGCGAAGCACTCCCCACCACCGGCACGGTGTTTCTGTCGACCCATAACCGTGACAAGCCAGCTCTGGTTCCTGTGGCTGAACGACTTGCCGAATTGGGCTTCGCTCTGATCGCCACCTCAGGCACCGCTGATGTTCTGACCAAGGAGGGGCTGACGGTGAACGCTGTGCTGAAGGTGCATGAGGGTCGCCCCAACATCGAGGACATGATCCGGTCCAATCAGGTGCAGCTGGTGATCAACACCCCCATCGGCCGCCAGGCCGCCCATGACGACAAATACTTGCGCCGGGCAGCCCTGGATTATGCCGTTCCCACGGTCACAACCCTGGCTGGTGCCCGCGCTGCGGTGGAGGCCATCGCCACACTTCAGAGTCAGCCCACCCTCAGCATCAATGCTCTGCAGGACGTCCATGGCACCCGGCGGTGATCGGTAGGGTTGCAGCAGCAGAACCACCGCCGTGACAGCCTCCGCCCCCGTCAAACCCGGCAGCGATCTTCGCGATCAGTTCCGGCGTGCCTACGAAAACCGTTACACCTGGGATCCTGGCTTTTCCGGCTACCGCGGCCGCTGTATCTGGCAGCAAGGGGAACAGCAGGTTGAAGGCCGCTTTGAAGTAGGCGCAGACCTCAAAGCCAAGGTGGAGGGCATCGACGATGCAGATGTTCTGAAAGCGGTTCAGTCCCAACTCTGGGAAGTGGCCATCCACCGCGTCCGCCGCAGCTTCGAGCAGACCCATGGCGAAAACCAGTTCACCGCTGGTGAGACCGATGCCGTTGGAACCGAGGTGCTGGTCAGTGGCAAAGGCGAAGGAGACCGCTACCGCATCAAGGGTGACGTCGTGACGATGGTGCATCGTCATATTCACGGAACGGTCGTGACGATCTTCACGACCGAGGTCACCAACACCGGTGCCGGCTATCTCAGCCACACGTACACCAGCCAATACGCCGACCCGGCCACGGGTGAGGCGAAGGGTGGACGCAGCAGCTTCAAAGACACGTTCGTGGCCCTACCCGGGGATGGGCCATGGGTGCTCCAAGAACGGGTCATCGACTCTGAGGCTCACGGTGACACCCCGGCTGGTTCGCAAACCTTCCGCTTCGACGATCTGGAAGCCCTTTGATTGGATTGTCACAGCTGATCAGCTGTGACACCATCTCGACAACCGAGGGTTAAGGGATGGGTGGTCTCGAAACAGCGATCCGGGCCATCAATGATCCGATCAACGGTCTGGTGTGGGGTTGGCCCACCGTCAGTCTGATCGCCCTGACTGGCATGGTTCTGATGTTCGGCCTGCGGCTGATGCCGTTGCGACGACTGGGCTACGGCATCGCGATGATGCTGCGCCCTGCCGATCAGGAAACGGTTGGGGAGATCACACCGTTTCAGGCGCTGATGACTTCCCTTTCGGCAACGATTGGCACGGGCAACATCGCCGGTGTGGCGGGTGCCATCGCCGTTGGTGGACCCGGTGCGGTGTTCTGGATGTGGGTGATCGCCCTGTTCGGTATCGCCACCAAATACGCCGAAGCGGTGCTGGCGGTTCGCTTCCGCACAACTGATGCCAACGGACACCATGTCGGTGGCCCGATGTACTACATCCTCAACGGCCTTGGCAGCCGCTGGGCCTGGATGGCTGTGCTGTTTGCCCTATTCGGCATGTTTGCTGGCTTCGGCATCGGCAATGGTGTCCAGGCCTTTGAAGTGTCTTCAGCGCTGAGCCTGATCGGCGTGCCCAAGCTGGTGACCGGCATTGCGCTGGGGGCCATGGTGTTTGCCGTGGTCATCGGGGGGATCAAGCGCATCGCTCAGGCCGCTTCCGCCATCGTTCCCTTGATGTCCGTTCTGTATGTAGGTGCCTGTCTGCTCGTACTGCTGCTGAATGCTGGCGCCGTGCCTGAAGCCTTCTCCACGATCTTCGGCAATGCATTCATCGGAGAGGCTGCCATCGGAGGAGCCCTCGGTCAGGTGATCCTGATGGGTTTCAAGCGCGGAATCTTCTCCAATGAAGCCGGCCTGGGAAGCGCACCGATGGCTCACGCCGCCGCAAAAACCACCGATCCGGTACGGCAGGGAACCGTGGCCATGCTCGGCACCTTCATTGACACCCTGATCATCTGCACGATGACCGCCCTGGTGATCATCACCACCAAGGCCCATGAATTACTGGATGGCGCGGGTGAGCGACTCAGCGGCGCTGATCTCTCCATCGCTGCCTTCAACACGGGGCTCCCTGGCAGCGGAACTGTCGTGACGGTGGGCCTGGTGGTGTTTGCCTTCACCACCATCCTGGGTTGGAGTTTCTACGGCGAACGTTGCACCACGTTCCTGTTCGGCGAACAAGCCGTGTTGCCCTTTCGTCTCGTCTGGGTTGCCGTCGTGGTGATCGGAGCCGTTGCGGGTGACCGTGGCGTGGTGTGGTCCATCGCCGACACCCTTAATGGCCTGATGGCCCTGCCCAATCTTGTCGCGCTTCTCCTGCTTTCCGGAACGGTGATCAAACTCACCAGTGACTACCGCTTCGAGCGTTGAAGCGGCAGTCATCGGCTTTGTAGGGATCCCAGGCCTCAGCCCTGACCTTCGGGGAGAGGGGTCACAGTTTTGAGCTTTTCATTCAGCTGCATGGCCAGACTCTGACGGCCAACTGCGAGCACCTTCAGGGTGTCCTCATGCATGCGCAACTGGGCATCGGCAACCTGCATGCCACGCACCAGCTCTTTCAGCTCATCAGGAAGGGTGTTGAGGTCGTAGCGATTTCCCTCAAAGGTCAGGACGGGATTGGGGTTGTTGGCTGAAGAATCGGTCATCGTTCAAAGCCGGGATGGTTGGAACCGGCGGGCCGATCGTAGGGGGATTCAACCGTTCTGCAGATCACGGATGAACTGGCGCTCGCACAAATCGCGGTAGCGACCGCCGCGCTGCATCAGGCTGTCGTGGGTGCCGCGATCAACGATGCGACCACGCTCAAGCACCACGATCTGATCGGCTTCCTGCACCGTGGCCAGACGGTGGGCAATCACCAGAACCGTCCGTCCACGCATGGCCCGTCGCAACCCAAGCTGGACAGCCGCTTCGGCTTCGGCATCCAGAGCACTGGTGGCTTCATCCAGCAGGAGCACAGCTGGATTGCCCAGCACCGCTCGAGCGATCGCGATGCGTTGGAGCTGACCGCCTGAGAGGTTCGTGCCCCGTTCTTCCAGCTGGGTGTTGTAACCATCGGGCAAATCACGGATAAACCCATCCGCGTTAGCCAGAACAGCCGCCTCAATCACCTGGGCATCGGTGGCATGGCGTCCGAAGCGGATCGCCTCAGCAATGGAACCGGAAAAGACCGTGGTTCGCTGAGGAACCAGGGCCAGCTGGCAGCGCAGGTCCCGAGCCCGAAGCGTGCTGAGATCGTGACCATCGAGGACAATTCGGCCCTGTTGGGCGACGTTGAAACGCAACAGCAGGGAGAACAGTGTGCTTTTGCCGGCTCCGGACGGTCCCACAAGAGCCATCACCGTCCCCGCCGGAACATCAAGGTCCAGCTGCTGCAGCACCAGATCGCCGACGGCGTAGCCAAAACTCACCCCCTCCAGCCTGAGGTCACCCCGCAGCTGACCAAGATTCACCGCATCGGGGGGATCCACCGGCTCGCGTGGCTCGCGTTCGATCTCCCGCAGACGCCTCAGCGACGCCTGGCCCTGTTGGAACTCGTTGAAGTTGTTTGTGACGTGGGCAATTGGATCGATCAGAACGATGAGGCCCGTCAAGTAACTGCTGAGCCCAGAGATGTCGAGGTCACCGCTCTGAATCCTCCAGGCCGCCAGGCCCAGCACCGAGAACAGGCCAATCACCTCGATGATCCCCACAACGGGGTGTTGCAGAGCCACAAGGCTGTAAGTGCGCTGCCTGGCCTGTCGGTGCTGGTCAATTTCCTGCTCAAACCGCTCTTGGAGCCATGGTTCAGCCGCAAATGCCCGCACCAGCGGAAGCCCCTCAATCGCCTCACCGAGAAGACCGGCGAGTTCACTGACCTTTTTCTGACTGCGTTCGGTGGCCACCATCACCTTCGCCCCGAACAGGCTGATCAACCAAATGATCAACGGCGCCAGCAGCAGGATCGCCAAGGTCAGCTTCCAGTCCAGCCAGACCATGGTTCCCAGGACCACAAGAAGCTGCAGGACGCTGGGGACTGTGTCGTGGATGCTCTTGTACAGAACTTCGCTGACGCGGTCCGCATCCTCTGTGAGGCGATAGGTGAGATCCCCGGCGGACAGCTTTTCGAGAGCACCCAGCTCAACGGTCTGCAGCGTGCTGAACAACTCCCGCCGCAACCGCTGGCTGACCCGAAGGGCAGGATCGGCCAAAAGAGAGTCCTGGCCGAATTGGGCCAGTTTCTGAACCGCGAAGATCAGCACCCCCTGGCCGATCAGCTGCAGGACACGGCTGAGATTCTGAGAGCCCAGCGCCGGAAACAATTCACCGGCAAGGCGCACCAGCAGCGGGAAGCTGCCCACGTAAATCACCATGCACAGCCCCCCCATCAGCAGCTGACGCAGATGCGGTCGCAGCAGTGGAAGCAGACGCCGGAAGCCGGCCTGAGAGGGGGTGAGCATGGCGGCACAGTATCAATACCGTGTCGTTCATCTGCCGCCGATGAAGCTGGATCAGTACCTCAAGTGGAAGGGCTGGGTGTTCACCGGCGGAGAGGCCAAACAACGAATCCAGATGGGAGACGTTCGCGTCAATGGCACGGTGGAAACCCGTCGTGGCCGGCAACTGATCGCGGGAGATCGTGTTGTTCTTGACGGCGAGGAGTCCGTGGTTGAAGGGGAATCCACGACCACGCCGTAAGTTGGCCCGCAGATCAGTCAAGGATTGAAGGCGTGCGCAGACCGGTGATCGCTGGCAACTGGAAGATGCACATGACCTGTGCCCAGGCCAGGGATTACATGGCGGCCTTCCTGCCGCAACTCGCGGAGACCCCCCAGGACCGGGAGATCGTTCTGGCACCGCCTTTCACTGCCCTGTCCACCATGGCGGCAGCCTCTGAAAATTCAGTGGTGGAACTCGCGAGTCAGAATGTGCACTGGCAGGACCACGGTGCCTTCACGGCTGAGATCTCGGCCGAAATGCTGCTCGAGCATGGCGTCGCATACACAATCGTGGGGCACAGCGAGCCCCGTAAATATTTCAGCGAAAGTGATGAGCAGATCAACCACAGGGCCCGCTGCTCCCAGGCCAAGGGGTTGATCCCCATCGTCTGTGTTGGGGAAAGTGATGAGCAGCGCGAACGGGGTGAAGCGGAGCGGGTGATCCGCCGACAGATCGAGCAGGGACTTGAGGGGTTGGACGCCAACAAACTGGTGGTGGCCTATGAACCGATCTGGGCCATCGGCACGGGTAAGACCTGCGAGTCAGCCGAAGCCAACAGGATCTGTGGACTGATCCGAAGCTGGGTGGGAGCCACCGATCTGATCATTCAGTACGGCGGATCCGTGAAGCCCACCAACATCGATGAACTCATGGCCATGAGTGATATCGACGGTGTCTTGGTCGGTGGTGCTTCGCTCAAGCCCGATAGTTTCGCCCGCATTGCCAACTACCAGGCCAGTTGATGTGAGTCACCACTGGCCTGAAGGCTGGCGGCAACGCACCGCCGTGATGGGGGTGATCAACATCACACCGGACTCCTTTAGTGATGGCGGTCGTTTCACCAAGGTTGAGGCGGCAGTCCAGGAAGCGAAGCGGCAATTGCAACAAGGGGCTGATGTACTGGATCTCGGGGCCCAGAGCACGCGTCCCGGTGCCACAGAGGTGGGTGCTGAGGAGGAATGCCGACGCTTGCTGCCGGTGCTTGCCGCCGTGCGCAAGCAATGGCCTGAGGTGTTGATCTCGGTGGACACCTTCCTGGCACCCGTGGCGACGGCAGCGCTGGAAGCCGGCGCCAGCTGGATCAACGATGTGAGCGGAGGACGGAGGGATCCAGAGCTGCTGCGGGTGGTGGCCGATGCCGGCTGCCCGGTGGTGCTGATGCACAGCCGCGGCAACAGTCAAACGATGGACGACCTCACCAACTACAGCGATCTGATTCAGGAGGTGAAGATTGGACTCCTGGAACGGACGGATTCGGCGGTCACCGCTGGGGTCAGGGAGGATCAGATCATCTGGGATCCTGGCCTCGGCTTCGCCAAAACCCACGAGCAGAATCTGAGATTGCTGAAGGATCTTGAGCAGCTCACCTTTGAACCCAGACCACTTCTCGTTGGACCGTCACGCAAAAGATTCATCGGAGCGGTACTGGATGAACCCAGACCTAAGGCGCGCCTGTGGGGAACAGCGGCAGTGGCCTGTCGTTGTGCCCAGGCCGGTGTTGCACTAGTGAGGGTTCACGACGTGGGTCCGATCGCGCAGACGTTGCGCATGGCGTCAGCCCTCTGGTGACCAGCACAATATTCGTTCAGATCGCTGCTTATCGAGACCCGGATCTCGCCGCATCGCTCAACAATCTGCTTGAGCAGGCCGCTCATCCCGAGCGGCTGAAATTCGGTATTTGCCTGCAATTGGATGCGTCGGATCCCCTGAGCTGGGGCGAGCAATCCTTCCCTGATCACGCCCATCTGCAGGTCAAGGATGTAGACGCAGCAGACAGTCGTGGTGCTTGCTGGGCACGCAGCCAGGCTCAAGTGTTCTACAGCGGTGAGGACTTTCTGCTGCAGATCGACAGCCACATGCGTGCTGTCCGGAACTGGGACGATTTCTTGTTGCAAACGTGGAGGGATTGCAACGACAGAGAAGCGGTCTTGAGCGTGTATCCCAATGGCTTCCAACAACCGTGCCAACTGCAGACCAGCACATTGCCGGTGATGGCGGCCAAGGCCTTTGACGACTACGGCATCCTCAAATTTCAAGGCATCAGCCGATATCGAATGCCGGAGCAACAACCAGAGAAACCACTGCCGAATGCGTTTGTGGCCGGTGGGTTTCTGTTCGGCCCCGGAAAAATCGTTGAAAATGTTCCCTACGATCCAGAGCTCTATTTTTACGGAGAAGAAATCTCCATGTCGGCACGACTATGGACCCACGGATACAATATTTACTGCCCAAATCGATTATTACTGTTTCACTTATACAAAAGCTCTAGTGGAGATGGCGATACATCTGCCACTCACTGGAGCGATCACCAAGACTGGTTTCAACTGAACCGACGATCACTCGTTCGGGTTCATAAGCTGTTAGGTAGCCTGTTGATTGCTCCAGCCAATCTGGCCCCAACCCTGAAGGACTTCGAAGGTTTGGAACAATACGGACTTGGAACAAGACGAGATCTCAGCGACTACGAACGAATGGCAGGAATTGCATTTCGAGACCAAACCATCAATCAAAATGCTTCAGCTGGCCAATTTCCAGCCAGCTGAAGCAGAAGGGTCAGTCAGTCACGACGCCTTCAATGCGATCCTCAACCTCCTGGTAGAGCTCCTGGAGTTGTTCGATGTTCTCATCGGACGTCTCCCAATAGCCACGACCATGAACCTCCAGCAGAGTTCCAACGATCTGACGGAAGCTGTTGGGGTTCAGTTCCAGGAGGCGTTTGCGCATCTCCGGATCATTGATGAAGGTGTCATTGGCTTCCTCGTATACGAAGTTGTCCACGGCACCACTGGTGGCACTCCAGCCAAGGGTGAAGTTGAGGCGCTTGGCCACTTCACGCACACCTTCATAACCAGAGTCGAGCATGCCCTCGTACCACTTGGGATTCAGCAACTTGGTGCGTGAATCCAGGCGAATCGTTTCACTCAGCGAACGAACCTGCGCGTTGGCCGTCGTGGTGTCAGCGATGTAGCTGGTGGGAGCTTTGCCGTCATCCCGCAGGCCAGCGATCATTTTGGTGGGGTCGGAGTCGAAGTAGTGACTGACATCCGTGAGGGAGATCTCCGCGGAGTCGAGGTTCTGGAAGGTGACATCCGCCGTCTTCATCACGTTCTCGAACACCTCACGCTTCTGGTTCATCTCACCAGGGTTATCAGCATTGAAGGCAAAGGTCTTGCGGGAGAGATACATCTCCTGAAGCTCGCCCTCTTCCTCCCAGGTGCTGTTCTCCACCGCCAGGTTCACGTTGGAGCTGTAGCTGCCGCTGGCATTGGAGAACACGCGGCAGGCGGCATCCCTAAGGGAGGTGCCCTCTTTCTCTGCCTGCTCCAGAGCGTGCTTGCGCACGAAGTTCTGCTCGAGGGGCTCATCCGCCTCGGCCGCCATCTTCACGGCCTGATCAATCAGAGCCATTTGGTTGATGAACAGGTCACGGAATACACCGGAGCAATTCACCACCACATCCACCCGGGGGCGACCCAGCTCTTCGAGGGGAATCAGCTCAAGCTTGTTAACCCGACCCACGGAATCAGGCATCGGCTTGACACCGACGAACCAAAGAATCTGAGCCAGGGATTCGCCGTAGGTCTTGATGTTGTCCGTGCCCCAGAGCACGCAGGCAATCGTTTCGGGCCAGGTGCCCTGCTCCTCTCGCTGACGCTCAATGAGCTTGTCGACAACACTCTTCGCTGCGGCGACAGCAGCCCTGGTCGGAATGGCCTGGGGGTCGAGGGCGTGGATGTTCTTGCCGCTGGGCAGCACACCAGGATTCCGGATCGGATCACCACCGGGGCCCGGGAGAATGTATTCACCATCGAGAGCCTTGAGCAGACTCTCCATTTCCATATCGGCGCAAATCTGCTCCAAACAGAAGCGCAGATAGGCAAACAACTTGTCGAGTTCAGTGGCATCAATCTGGACAAATCCAGCACCGCAGCAGGCCCGTAGCCATGGAGAAGGGAGCTTGAGTCCGAACTTCGCCAGCAGGTCGTAGAACCAACCGAAGCTGTTCCGCATGCTGACGCGACCATCGAGGCCGGTCAGGGAGCGAACCATGGCGCCGATAGCGGCCCTGGATGTCTCCGTGATCGTGCGGTTCAGCTCCACATCGGCGAGCACACCGTCGTCATTGCCTTTGTAGATGTCGTCAATGGAACGGCCCATGGCCTCAGCCAACAGGCCGGGAAGTGAGCGCAGGCCATCTTCTTCGCGCTCAAGAGCAGCGATGTTCACAAGGGTGGCAACAGCTTCCTCAGCGGTGGGAGGCTTGCCGATGGTGTGAAGACCGCAAGGAAGCAAACGACTCTCGATCTCCATCAACTGGCGGTAAACAGCACCCACCAGGGCATCCCGTCCGTCCAGTTCAAGGGTCGACGAATCCTCCTCAGGAAGATCGACGTCCTTATCGAGGTTGCACTGACGTGCTGTCTCGATGATCGTGTTGACGATCTGAATGCCGCGGCCCCCTTCGCGCAGCTGCTGGTAGGAGCCCACCAGCTCGCCCAGTTCCTTCAGCCCCTTGTAGAGGCCAGCATTTTCGGCCGGAGGGGTGAGGTAGCTGATGGTGGAGGCATAACCCCGCCGCTTGGCGATGGTGGCCTCTGAGGGGTTATTTGCGGCGTAGTAGTAGAGATTGGGCAGTGCACCGATCAGTGAATCGGGGTAGCAGGTTTCGCTCATGCCCATCTGCTTCCCGGGCATGAACTCGAGGGAACCGTGGGTGCCGAAGTGCAGCACCGCGTCCGCCTTCCAGATCTTCTGCAGATAGGTGTAGTACGCGGCGAAACCGTGGTGGGGGCTTGCACTACGGGAATAGAGCAGGCGCATCGGGTCGCCTTCGTAGCCGAAAGTGGGTTGAACGCCGACGAAAACATTGCCGAAGTGGCGACCAAACACCAAAAGGTTTTGGCCATCGCTGTTGAGGTTGCCGGGGGGCTTGCCCCAGTTCTCTTCCAGTCGTTCGGAGTAAGGCGTCAGGCGCTCGTACTCCTCCACGCTCATGCGGTGTGCGATTGAGAGCTCGGGGGCTCCCTGCATGGCATCGGCGTCGTTGATGACAGCATCGAGCAAAGCTCTTGGTGTGGAGGGCAGACCTTGAACGTCGTAGCCCTTGACCTTCATCTCCTCCATCACCCGATGGATGGAGCCAAAAACATCGAGGTAAGCCGCTGTGCCGACATTGCCTTTGTCAGGCGGAAAGCTGAACACGGTGATCGCCAGCTTCTTGTCGATGCGGGGCTTGATCCGCAGGGACGACCAACGGATGGCCCGCTCTGCGATGGCATCCACCCGGTCCTGCAGGGTGTGTGCTTTACCTGTGGCGTCATCACGGCCTGAGAGCACGATGGGTTCGATCGCACCATCGAGCTCAGGGATGGCGATCTGCAGTGCCACCTGAACCGGGTGCAGGCCTAGGTCGCTGTCTTCCCATTCCTGGGTGGTCTGGAAGACAAGAGGCAAAGCCACCATGTAAGGGCGGTTGAGCTTCTTCAGCGACTCGATCGCCTTGGGGTGGTCCTGTCGGGCCGGGCCACCCACCAGTGCAAAGCCCGTCAGGGAAACGATGCCATCCACCAGAGGCTGCTCAGGATTGAGCGGGTCGTAGAAGAAGGCGTTGACAGGTTTGGAGAAGTCCAGGCCGCCGCAGAAAATCGGAATCACGCGGGCACCGCGGAATTCCAGCTCCTGAACTGTGGCTACGTAATGGGCGTCGTCACCGGTAACGATGTGGCTGCGCTGCAGCACCAAACCGATCACCGGGCCTTTGCGGGCTTCCTCGGAGAGATCGGTGCGGCTGGCGGTCCAGTTGAGGTACTCCTTGAGGTCCTCAAACATCGTCGGAGCCAAGGGGTGCCAGATCCCCAGATCCGGGAACACTTCAGGCTCGGCAACCTCCATCGCTGGACGCTCCTCGCCTTCTGCAGGAGGGAAGACGTACTTATCCGCCAGCATCAACAGGAAGTTCTTCAGGTTGTCTGGCGTTCCCCCGAGCCAGTACTGGAAGCTGAGCATGAAGCTGCGGGCATCCTGCGCTTTCTCAACCGGCAGGTACTTGAGAACAGTCGGAAGCGTGTTCAGAAGCTTGAGCATGGCGTCCTGGAAACCGGCGCCGCCGGCGTCCTTCCTCTTTTTCATGAAGCCGGCAATCGCACTCTTGCTCTGGCCCAACTGAGCCATGGAAAAGCTGCCGAGCTTGTTCAGACGCATCACCTCCGGCATGGAGGGGAACACAACTGCCGCTTTGAGCCGGTCGCGATGGGGTGCAACGGCATCCACCACCTTCTGTGCCAGATCTTCGATGAAGATCAACGAGGCGACGAACACATCCGCCTTAGCCACGTCCGCACAGAAACCGGCGTAGTTCTCCTCGTCACGGAGCTCTTCGATTAGATAGCCGCTCAGCTCGATTCCAAGCTCACTGCCAGACGCATTGAGAGCAGTTGCCGCCTGAGTCAGCGCGTTCTGGTACTGGGGCTCAAGCACCACATAAACCGCCTTCATTACGGACTTGTGGTTCTGTCCCTCTACAGGAGCAACGCGGCGATCGGCGGAGCGGACCTGTGTGAACATCTGCGCGTCTTGAGCAATGTGAAGAACCTTACGGCGAGTCGCCGCTTGGACGCGAGGATTCGGGATCGGGAGTTACACGAGTCGCCCCATAGGCTTTAGGGACACGCAGCACGTCGATGCCCCCATCCATACCCGTCGTGGTGGCCGGTGCCCTTGGTCGCATGGGTGCCGAAGTGATCAAGGCAGTGGTGGGATCTGCGGATTGCACGCTGGTGGGGGCCATCGACAACACCGCCGGCAAAGAAGGGAGTGACATCGGCCTTGAACTGGGACTGGGCGAGCTGGAGGTTGCGGTGACAGCCGATTTCGAAGGCTGCCTCTGCGCCGTGAGCCAGTCGGTGCGGGATGAGGAAGCCGGGGCCGTGCTGGTGGATTTCACCCATCCGTCGGTCGTCTACGAGCACACCCGGGCAGCTTTTGCCTACGGCGTGCACCCAGTGATTGGCACCACAGGCCTCTCCCCGGAACAATTGAGTGATCTTTGTAAGTTCGCTGCCAAGGCCTCCATCGGAGGAGCCGTGATTCCAAATTTCTCCGTCGGCATGGTCCTGTTGCAGCAGGCCGCAGCAGCAGCAGCACGCTTTTACGACCACGCTGAGCTCACCGAACTGCATCACAACCGCAAGGCGGATGCTCCCAGTGGCACCTGCATCAAAACCGCCGAACTGATGGAGGAGCTCGGCAAGAGCTTCAACCCTGCCGAAGTGGATGAGCATGAATCGCTGGCAGGCTCCCGAGGTGGTCGTCGTGAGAGCGGGCTTCGGCTCCATTCCCTGCGCTTACCGGGCCTGGTGGCCCATCAGGAAGTGATGTTCGGTGCACCGGGCGAGACCTACACGCTGCGCCACGACACCATTGATCGTTCCGCCTACATGCCGGGTGTCCTTCTCACCGTGCGCAAGGTGCGTTCACTGCAGACGCTGGTTTACGGCCTTGAACGGCTGATCTGAACGCTGCGATCCATGCTCATCCCCCTCAAACCCGGAGAGCTGCAGCGACTGATTCCGGCAGTGGCCACCGGCAATCAGTTCCGCGCCTCCCTTGGAACACCACAACAGGTGCTGCAGCGATTGATGATCGCCGCCATCGGCGGTGTGATCACATTTCTGATTTACAACCAGGCTCAGCTAGGCAGCCGCTGGGGACCTGTCTGGCTGGTGATCAGCGTGGTGTTCTTCCTTTACATGCTGTGGGGCCCCATCGTTGAGGCTGGCCAGCGCAACGCCACCCTGCGCCGCTATCCAGCGGCAGCGCTATTCGAAGGTGAAGTGGCAGACGTCACCACCCGAGAACGTGTTGAAGGTCGCCACGAACAGGCGGACAGTCGCGGGCAACTGGAGCTGGTGGAGAACAGGCGGACCTGGGTGCTGCTGGAGCTTGAGGATGAGGATGGCTACCTGGGTCGCCTGGCGTTTCCCATGGAGAAACGGCATCAGTCGATTCGACGGGGAATGGTGATTCGCTGTCTGGTACTTAGTGACCGCAAGGACTTTTCCCGCATTGGCAGCTTCAGCGATGCCTGGATGCCCGGCTTGCGGATGTGGGCCGGTGAATACCCCTTCTTGCTGCGACCCGCATTTGAGGAGCTATGCCAGCGACGGTTGAGCAGTAAGAGCTGAATCAGAGCAACCAGGGAACATTTCTTAAAACTGGTTTACACTCTGTAGCAATTCACTTGATGTCGCCATGGCTCAGACCCCTTCCACCGATGCTCCTGTGATCCGCGGCGCCACAGTGACCACCGAAGACGGCGGTCGTTTGAACGCATTCGCTTCCGAGCCCCGCATGCAGGTGGTGGAAGCTGAGCAGGGTTGGGGCTTCCACGAACGGGCTGAAAAACTGAACGGCCGCATGGCCATGCTCGGCTTTATCGCCCTGCTCGCCACGGAAATCGCCCTCGGTGGTGAAGCCTTCACCCACGGGTTGCTGGGTCTGGGCTGAAGCTCACAGCGCACCGGCTGAGTTGGCCACACTCATTGGATGGCCAAGTCCTTGACAACCGTTCACATCCTGGGAGCCGGACCGACTGGCTCCCTGGCAGCAATTGCCCTGGCGTCGACGGGTTGCAGCGTTGTTCTGACTGATCCGCTGACACGCGAGGAGCTGCTGTCTAGGAGCCGCGCCTACGCCATCACCCATTCCAGCCGCCGTCTGTTGACGGATCTGAAGCTCTGGACTGCTCTTCAGGGCAGCCTGACGGCATTCAGCTCCCTCGATCTCAGAGACTCGGCGTGCGGCGGCCGCGTGATCTTCGGCTTTGACGACCTTCCGGATTCGAACGCTCGCCATCAAGCGATCGGGTGGATCCTCGACCATCAGCCCTTGATGAAACTTCTGATGGATCGTCTCCATCAGCACCATCGCGTTGAGCTCTCGCTGGGCTGTGCAGCGCCAGCCCCTGGCATTGATGATCTGATCGTCGCTGCGGATGGGCCCCGATCGACGACTCGATCGAAATGGGGTATCGGATGCTGGCAATTCCGCTATTGCCAGGGATGTCTCACCTCGAAGCTTGTCCTCAGAGGTGTGAAACCTGGAATGGCCTATGAGCTGTTCCGACCAGAGGGCCCTTTCGCCATTTTACCTCTTGGGGACGGCATCTTTCAGGTGGTGTGGAGCGCACCCTGGACGCAATGCCAGCGCCGAGCTGATTTATCGACCCCGGAATTCCTTGACGAACTTGCAGCCGTGCTTCCTGCCGGAATTGAGCCTGATCTGCTGCTTGACACGCCACAAGCCTTTCCCCAGCAATGGTCGCTGGCAAGGCGTCTGAGCCGCGGCCGCGGTGTTCTGCTCGGCGAAGCCGGCCATCGCTGCCATCCGGTCGGCGGGCAGGGGCTGAACCTCTGCTGGCGCGATGTCGCCAGCCTCACAAACCTTGCTGAGCATGGCGGAACCAGTCAGCGGCTGGCGCGTCGCTACGGGCGGTCACGCTGGGCGGATCTGTTGATGGTGGGGCTCGCCACCGATCTCCTGGTGAGGCTGTTTTCCAATCAGCAACGCTGGCTGCTCCCCTTCCGACGCATCGGCCTCGAGGCCATGGCCCGGTTCAGTTGGTTGCGCCGCATCAGCCTGCGTGCCATGACCGATGGGCCAACCCAACTGCTCAAACCCTTGCCAGACTGAAACCACAGGGATTTCAGCCATGGTGGTGTGCAGCCATCCACAACCGGCAGCGTCGAGGGAGCTTCAGGACTTTCTGCTCGCTCGGCTTGGGCTGAGCAGCAACGCCCTCAACCTTGGGCTGCGCCAGGCTGAACTGGAACAAGCACCGCTACCCATCGTGCTCTGGAGCTTCGGTCTGCTCAGCCTTGAGCAGCTTCAACAGGTCCTCGACTGGGAAAACAATCAGGGGTAACGGATTAACGACTCCGCAGAAACCTCATCAGGCAGGGCGGAACGTCCTCCAAGCGGCTCCAGTTCAATCACAAAGGCAAATCCCACCAGCTCACCGCCTGCAGCACGCACCAACGATCCCGTGGCCGCGGCAGTTCCACCCGTGGCGAGCAGGTCATCCACCACCAGCACCCGGGGATTGCCGGTCAGGGCATCGCTCTGGATTTCGAGTCGATCAGTGCCGTACTCCAAGGCGTAATCCACCCCGATCACTGCTCCGGGCAGTTTTCCCGGTTTACGAACGGGGACAAATCCAAGGGAGCGCTGCAGGGCCAGCGGCGTGCCGACGATGAAGCCTCTGGATTCAATGCCAACAATGAGATCCGGCTGCACCGCATCGCAAATCGCGCCAAGACGCCGCATCACTTCCACCATCGCAGCGGGATTTCGCAGCAATGGATTGATGTCCCGAAACAGGATGCCCGGCTTGGGAAAGTCCGGAATTGAGCGTATATAAGTCTGTAAATCCAATGACTGCTGACGCGAGGGTCCAACCCCTGGCATCATCGCAGCCATGACCAAAGCTCCAACCCAGAGTGGCGTGCGCCTCAGCCGACGGGGTGTTGAACGGCTCGATCTTCTGCTCCTCACGGCCGAGGCCCTCGATCTCAACGGAGGCGAGGCCATGCTGTGGACAAGTCATCAACTGGGGCTTCAGGCCCAGTTCCCCAATCGCGTTGTGCTGTGGAAGCGTCGTTGCCACAGTCCCTTGCGGCGCATCACTCGACGGGACCAGCTGGACTCCACGGATGCGGAATCGTTGATTGCCCTGGTCTGTGCCATGGCGGACAGGCTGTATCCGATGCTTCACCAGCTGCTGTCCTCCCGGGAACCTGAGCAGCTGACTCAGCAGCGATGGGAGCTCCTGCGTGAGCGACTGGGGGATCTGATCGAGGAGCGGATGAATCTCCGGCGCGGTGCTGTGCTGCGTCTGCTGGATCCGACCAGCAATGCGCCGACCCACCACCGACTGGTGAGCACCCTGGCCCTGGTGGCCGGACCTGGTGGCATCGACCGGCTGCGGGCTTTTCTGCTGGACCCAACACCCTGAACAGCCATGCTGAAAACAGTTCACTGCTACGAACAAACGGCCGCTCGCCTGGTGGTGGAGGGGTATCCAGATCTGTCGGATGGACAGGAGGGTGACACCATCGGCATCCTTTCTGGCTGGAGGCTTCAACTGGTGGGTGCCCCCGAACTCGAGGGCACCCGCGACCACCTCGAAGCGATGATGGCCGCGGTCATGCCCTATGCCCGTCACCAGCTCTCCGGCATCGGCGGGCGTTTCGGGGGGGATCAGGGCTTCGTCGGCATCGAAGCGGTGGACGGCAAACACCAGCTGCAGCTGCGGAGCAGTCGCGAGGGCGTCAAGCCGTTGCAGCTCCTGCTCGATGATGCGGATCTGGCTGATCTGGTGCGCTGTCTCGATCGCCTCCGCCTTGATGACAAGGTCAAGCTGCAATGGACCTATCCCGAGGATCGTCCCTTAGCTCGCAGGGACCTTTTGGAGCGGATCCCGCTGCAACGTCGACTGGGGCCAGCGGCACTCGGTGGCCTGGTGATCAGCCTGTCCACCGCCCTGGCTCTGCTGTTGCCTCTGCCTCAACGGCCAAGGACCACCACCAGCGTTGACGTGGCCGAACCAGGGTCCAGAATCGTCAACGAGACGAAGTGATCAGAAACGGGATATGGCCGCCAGCTGGTCCGACCTGAGGCGACGCGTCGCCCGCATCGGAGCGTCGCTTGACGTGGTTGTTCGAAGTGATCCTGAGGTCTGTGGGCTCAGCGGATCGGGCTATCACCTCACGCTTCACCACAGTGGCTACGGGGACTGCACCGTCGGCAATCTCACCTTGATTGACTGTCCGAACGAGTTGGTCCTGATCGAGTTCGAGCGTTGGATGCGTGGGTCTGGGTACAGCCTTGTGCCATGAGCAAACTCGCTCGTCCCTCCCAACGCAGTCAGCGTCGCGTCTTCCGGCGGAGACGTCGGCTCCCCGTCGGGATGGTGATTAGACATCTGCTCGTGATCCTGCTGCTGCTGTCGAGCGGCATCGGCATTGTTGTGCTGCTGCAGCGACTTCCCGAACAAGTGGATCTGATGGTGCTGGTCAGCCAGGCCATCTCCGATCTGATCAGCGGCATCCAACAGCTGCTCAGCGCCATGCTCGGCCTGGGAGGCGTCGTTCTGATCGCCGCATTGGTCATTCTTGCCGCGGTGCTGATGCTCGCAGGGCTTTGGCGGTTGCTCAGATTGCTGAGGATGCTCTTCTTTCCACCCAAACATCAAGGGCGCCGTTGACGCGGAGCCAAGGAGCGCTGCAAATCCCAAAGTTCCTCCAGCGTCACATGACCATCCCTGTTCCGGTCAAGACCATCGAAATGTCGTTCAATCCAGGGAAGACGGGCGGCCTCCCTGCGGTTAAGCCGGCGATCTGAATTGCGATCAGCCCCTCGAAACCGGCGTGTCAGCCGTTGACCCCGCACTGTTCCCTTCTGGGTCCGTATGTCCTCCAGCAGCAGGAAATCCCTCCCCGTCTTCCGTTTCAACTGGCGCTGAAAGGCAGGACGGCCATTTAATTCCTGATGCTCGAGTCGGCCGTTGCCATCCGAGTCGAGCCGCAGAAACAACGATTCCATCCGCTGGTTGTACACCCGCATTGAGCCTTGATCCGGCATGGACCAGGCCAGCCCATTGACCAGCATCAGATTCGCCGATGCAGCCGCGATCATGACGGGGACCTTCATGAGCCACAGCCTATGGAGCGTCAAGGGCATTGCCGATGACTCAGGCATGACCGCCAGCCTCAAAGCTGTGACTGGATGCGCCTGCAAAGAGACGTCATGCCTGGAGCTACATACCATCCAAAGAGACGATGACTGTAATGTCGAAGACGTCGATGGTCTGGGTGGTGGATGACGACCCGGAGCTGCGCAAAATGGTGGGGACTTACCTGATCGATCAGGGCTATGACGTGCGCTGCCTCTGCGACGTCAAGCAGTTGGAGGCGCGGCTGGAATGTCAGCGCCCCGACTTGTTGGTCCTCGATGTGATGCTGCCCGGCGACGACGGTTTGACAGCCCTGAGACGACTCCGGGATGCTGGCGATGATCTGCCCGTCGTGATGTTGACGGCGCGGGGGGAGGCGGTGGATCGAATCATCGGGCTGGAGCAGGGCGCCGATGACTACCTGGGCAAGCCCTTCCTCCCACGTGAACTGACCGCTCGAATCGATGCGGTGCTACGCCGTCGCATGGCGATACCAGCAGGGACGCCGCTGGTGGATGGAGAGCAGGTGCATTTTGGAGAAAACGTGCTGGACCTCTCCGCCCGTACCTTGATGAAGGGCAGCACGGCGGAAATCATCACCAGCGGTGAATTCAGCCTGCTGTCGGCCTTTGTTCAGCACCCCCACCGTCCTTTGTCCAGAGAACGATTGATCGAACTGGCCCGGGGCCCCGGCAGTGAAACCGACAGTCGCAGCATGGATGTGCAGGTGTCCAGAGTTCGCAAACTGGTGGAGCCCGATCCAACCCGGCCTCGCTACATCCAGACCGTGTGGGGATACGGCTACGTCTTTGTCCCGGACGGCACGCCGCGCTCGCGCTGAGATGACCCGTGCCCTCGTTCTGAGGTCGCTGATGCTTCAGATCAGTGGCTGGAGTTCCTTGCTGCTGGGCAGCTGGTTGTTGTGTCTGATGTTGATGCAGCTCCTCTTCGGCCGGGAACTGAACCGGCTTCAGACCCTTCAGCTGGGACGGGATCTGGCCCTGAATATCCGCCTTACAGAACTCACCCTGGAGCGCTATCCACCAGCGCTGATCAAGGAGCTCACGGGGTTGGATCTGGTGATTGCGGTCCAGCCCCCAGGACCGGAGAGGGACGACCGCTCCAATGACGATCGGCGGCGTGAATTACAACAGGAGCTCTGCTCACGTCTGTCCCATTGCCCGATGCTGCTGCCGGCAACCTCCGGCGAGACGACAGCAGTTCAAGGGGGGGGCCAGCAGATCTGGATCGAATTGATCTCACCCCTCGAGCCGGTCTGGCTGCGTAGCGCGATTCCAGCCACCCGCCGCTGGCCACCTGATCCGATGCTGATGCTGATCGCCTTGGTGGGGGCTGTGATCATCACCGGTGTGGTGTATCTGCTCAAGGAAGTTGAACAGCCACTGCGTGGTCTGGAGCGGGGCCTGGCTCGCGTTGGTGAGGGCAACGACCCTCCTGCCCTCCAGGCACAAGGTGCCCCTGAGGTGCAACGCATCACCCGACGGTTCAATGCAATGGTGCAGCGCCTGGCTGCCAACCGTCAGGAACGAGCAACGATGCTGGCCTGCATTGCCCACGACCTGAGGGCTCCGATCACCCGCCTGCAGTTTCGTCTGGCGCTGCCAAGCCTGGATGCCACCGAACGCCAGCGCTGTCGCCATGACCTTGAGTCACTCGAGCGCATCACCAGTCAGTTCCTCATGTATGCCGGAGGCGGAGAGCGTGAGGCGCCGGTGGTCTGTCCCTTGGAGCTGTGGCTGGCAGAAGTGGTGGCCAGCTACCCGAGCGAGCAACTGCATCTCGAACCAACACCTGTTCAGGCCCGCATCCGCCCGATTGCACTGGGCAGAGCCGTCAGCAACCTGATCGACAATGCCTTCACCTATGGCAAACCACCGATTGTGATCCGCCTCCTGACGACCAAGGACGGCACCAGCCTTGAGGTTTGGGATCAGGGATCAGGCGTTCCGACCGCGCAGTGGAGCCGTGCCCTGCAACCTTTTCAGAGGCTCGATGAGGCCCGCGGACAGCAGGGCCATTGCGGACTCGGTCTAGCCATTGTGAACCATGTGATGCAGCACCACGACGGGACAGTGACCGTCCGCAGGGGACCCGGCAACCCCGGCCGATTCGCCGTGGTGTTGACCCTTCCTTCAGAGGGGCAGGCCAAGGGATGAATATTCAAAAATCATGATCGGCACACGACGGTTTAACCCGCCACTGCCAAAAAGGGCTTGAAAATTCACAAGCCTGATGAGCAAGAACCACAAGCACGACATGGCTGCGGTGCTCGATGCTCTGGACCACAGCGATGGTGACGTCGATCACCCGCAGGAGATCCTGGTGGAGCTGCAGGAGGGGTTTTCCAGCGACCACAAACGCCTGGAAAAAAAGACCTACGAGAAGGAACTGGCGAAGCTGCAATCTGAGCTCGTCAAGATGCAGTACTGGGTCAAGGCCACCGGATTCCGCATGATCGTCCTGTTTGAAGGACGGGATGCCGCAGGCAAAGGCGGTTCGATAAAGCGTTTAACAGAGCCGATGAATCCACGGGGCTGCCGCGTGGTCGCCTTGGGGACGCCGTCTGATCAACAGAAGACCCAGTGGTATTTCCAGCGCTACGTGGAGCACTTCCCCAGTGCCGGTGAGATCGTGGTCTTTGACCGCAGCTGGTACAACCGGGCAGGTGTTGAGCGGGTGATGGGATTTGCCACCGAGGAACAGGTGGAGCAGTTCTACGTGGCATGCCCTCAGTTCGAACGGATGCTGGTGCAGGACGGAATCCTGCTGCTCAAATACTGGTTCTCCATCAATGACGAAGAGCAGGAGAAACGTTTCCAGTCAAGGATTGACTGTGAGGAACGTCGCTGGAAACTCAGCCCGATGGACATCGAGTCCCGAATTCGCTGGGTGGAATATTCCAAAGCGAAGGACATCATGTTCTCCAAAACGCATATCCCTGAGGCTCCCTGGTTTACCGTTGAAGCCAACGACAAGCGTCGGGCACGCCTCAACTGCCTGCGCCATGTGCTGAGCAAAGTCCCCTATGAAGACATGTCACCTCCTCCAATCGAGATGCCTGCGCGTCCCGAGCAAGGTGACTACAAACGGCCGCCCTTAAACGAGCAGTTCTTTGTGCCCAACAATTACCCCTACAAAGACTGATCCAAAAAATTTGGGTTTCTAAAATCAGAATCTACTTGAAGAATGATTCGAATACAAATCACAGATTGGTATGTATTCGGATTCTTCGACGACGACTTAGCTCAAGCGTCGTCCCACTTGGCCTTGCCATCCAGAAGATCCATCAGCTCCTGCAATTTGGCATTCGTGGCCCTAACGTCAGCCGGGTCGGGCATCGTGCTTTCTTCAGCCACAACGGCGTAGTGATCCCTGCACATGTTGCGGAGCTCCTGCAGGCGTTTCTTGACGATGACCTTTTTCTCAGCAGCGGTTGCCACAGGGCTCAGCAATGAACTGAATCCATTTTGCTGCATGGGGTGCGTCAGAAGAACTGCCACGGACCGGATTCATCCAGCCCTTCTGGCGGAGCTTCCAGATCGTCAGGTTCAACGGTGGTGACACGCCAGGTGGGCACACGGGCATCCCTGTAGCCGGGATGCTGAATCAAAACACCCCGCTCCGCATCGATGGTGGCCTGAAAACCACCCACCCAGCGGCTGGACTCATTCAGACCGCCACGGAACCAAACCCAGCAACGTTCTCTCCGCATACCACCAGTCTGACCTCAGCGAACAAACAAGGGCAGGCGGCAACCCAAATTGACGTCGCCAGTGTCGATGAGCCTTCCGAGGCGAAGGGCCGAGGCCACCTCCTCGCGACTGAAGCAATGCTGGTGACAGGTGACCCAATCCACCTCGTCCTGGGTGATCACGCCACTGCTGAGGGACGAGAGGAGAACTTCGCCGAGAGTCATGAGAAGGATGTAACAAGGTTGTTACATTGTGGCCAGTCAAGCCCTTGAGCCGTGAGCGCAACCCACGTAACCTTCTGATCTTCCATGCCAGGAATCAAGACATTGCTTGGAAACTGGCAGGTTGTGATGCGGTGCGTGGCCAGTGGACTTTTCCTCCTGGCCCATGGGTTGCTGGTGCTCGAACACATTGCCCTCGGTACAGCACTCCACGGCATTGCCGAATTGTTCCTGGCCCCATGGGCCATCCGTCATCGAGCCTGGGACATCATCGTGATCGGACTGATCTTCTGCGTGTTCGACCTCTGGGGAACAGTCAGGCTAGTGAGCTTCGCCTGATCCAGCTCGGATCAACGTTGAAGCTGCTGCACCCAGAAGCCCACCAGTTGCCAGGACGACCAGAGAAATATTGCCAGAAAAACCCAATTCAACCAGCCAGGACGTCGGTCGTTTTCGAACACCAAGACGAGGATCGGAAGGACACACCGGCACCGCCGGCTCTCTTCAAATCATGCATCCCCTCCAACTGGTTGTGAACTGCCAGCAACTGCTGGCGGATGTGATCGGTGTGGGGAAGATCCGCCAACGTCTTCAGAACATCCTCCAGGGATCGCTTGGCATCAATCAACAAACGGCAATCGGTGCTGCCTGGCTCAACAGTCATGGGCACAACTTCATCTCCATCCCATTCAGTGACATGCCCCTCAGAACTGGTGTGTGCACGGCGACCGATTTGAAATCCCTCAGCCGGCACTCAGGGTTCGCCGTCGTTGAAGGCTTCCATCACATCCCAAGGCCGCTTCACTCCAGCTGACGCAGACCAGATGCGGCGTCGAGCCGCTTGAGCCTTGGCCTCAATGCCGTCGTAGTCGAGGTCATCACAGCGGCCCAGGAATCCATCCCAGGAGAACACCGCACCGCGACGGACCAGTTCGGCACCCAGGTCCTGCCCGTTGATCAAGAACCGGCCCACAAGACGGCCGTAAACATCCCTCGCTCTGAGCTCGAAGTCGCCCACATCCCCAGGACGAACCAGTTCCTGAATGACAGCCAATGCGCGGGTTGACCAGGGGCGCTGTTGGCTGCGGGGAGCCTGCAGACAAGCCAGGCGCTGTTGGCTGCGGGGAGCCTGCAGACAAGCCAGGCGCAGGGTTCTGCCTTGACCGTTCACGTCAATCAACAGTTGCTGCCCGTTGTGAATGCTCAGCACCTTCGCGCTCTCATGGGCCAGGGCAGGACTGTGCATCAACAGAGTGCTGATGCCGGCAGCCACCATCAACGTCTTCAAGAGGCTGTCCTCAGCGGAGCAGGCAGTCTGAGGCTGCTGAGCCAGGCCAACAACACCAGCAGCGAAGAACACCACAGGCAGGCCTGCATGCCACCGGATGCTGTACGACCCAGCATGAACACAGCACCGGAGAGCAGGGTTCCGACCAATCGTCCTGCGGCGTTGGCCATGTAATAGAAGCCCACGTTGAGGCTGACACTCTCCGCATCGGTGTATGCCAGCACCATGTAAGAGTGGATGGAGGAGTTCATCGCAAACACCACCCCGAAAGCCGCAAGTCCGGCGGTGATGGAAACCGCCACGTTGGCGTCGCGCCACAGAGCAACGCCGATCAAAGCAGGGATGGCGGTAAGCAGAGCACTCCAGAACTGCACAGCCGACACTCCAGGGGAAGTCGTCTGTCCCCAAAGCCGTCGCAAGCCCGGTGCTGAACCCTGGACAATGCCGTAACCGATCACCCAGGTGCCCATGAAGGCACCCACCTGCTCAAAGTTCCAGCCGAGTGAAGCCTCCAGAAACACCGGCAAGGCGACCACGAACCAGACGTCGCGCGCTCCGAACAGAAAGAAACGCGCCAACGACAGCCCATTGATGCCCTGGGATTTGGAGAACAGGGAGGAAAAGGCCGGCTTCGACTTCATCTTTCCGATCTCACCTGGCAGCACCAAGGTCAACAGGAAGGCCAGGGCCAGGCCAGCTGCCATCCAACCCACAGCAGCGTTGAAACCAAAGGCGGTGAGCAACACGCCGCCCAGAAAGAAGCCGACTCCCTTCAGCGCGTTCTTGGATCCCGTGAGGATGGCGACCCATTTGAACAGTTGCTTTTCGCCCCGCTGAGCATCATCCGGGGTCTCAGGAACCACGGTTTTGATGGCGCTCTTGGCGCTCATCTTGTTGAGGTCCTTGGCAATCCCACTGATCGCCTGAGCAGCCATCACGTAAATCACGCTCAGCAGCTTCGGCCAGCTGGCTGCCACCGGAATCAGCATCACCAGCGAGAGGATCTGCAGCAGCGTTCCAACCCAGAGGGTGAGCCGCAGGCCGTAGCGCGCACCGATCCAACCGCCATACAGGTTCGTGACCACCCCGAAGAACTCGTAAAAGAGAAACAGGAAGGCGATCTCGAGGGTGGTGTAGCCGAGTTGGTGGAAATGGAAAACCACCAGCATCCTCAACGCACCATCGGTGAGCGTGAACGCCCAGTAGTTGGCGGTCACGATTCCGTACTGCTGCAGAGCGGAGAGCTTCACGCGTCCATCCCCACCACGTGACAGGTGAGGTCTGCCATCCGGCAGCTGTAGCCCCATTCGTTGTCGTACCAGGCGAACACCTTCAACTGGTTGTCGTCGACCACCATCGTCGAGAGGGCATCGATGATCGAACTGCGGTTGTCGTTGGTGTAATCGCACGACACCAAGGGGCGCTCCTCGTAACCCAGGATTCCCTTCAAGGCGCCCTCTGAGGCGGCCTTGAACGCAGTATTCACCTGATCAACCGAAACGTTCTGCTTGAGCTCGAACACCGCATCGGTGAGCGATCCATTCAGCAATGGCACCCGCACGGCATGGCCATTGAGTTTGCCCTTGAGCTCAGGGAAGATTATGGCGATCGCCTTGGCTGAGCCCGTGGTGGTGGGGATCAGGGATGTGAGGCCGGAGCGGGCCCGGCGCAGATCGCTCTTGAAGGCATCGATCGGCACCTGGGTGTTGGTGATGTCGTGAATGGTGGTGATCATTCCGTGCTCGATGCCGAAGCTCTCGTGCACCACCTTCACCACGGGAGCGAGGCAGTTGGTGGTGCACGAGGCAGCCGTCACCAACCTGTGCCGCTCTGGCTCATAAAGATCGTGATTGATGCCGTACACGATGTTGAGTGCCTCCTCGCCGGCCACTTCACCCTTCACCGGACAGGCCACCACCACCCGTTTCAGCCCCACCTGATCGAAGTAGGGGTTCAGGGTCTCCGGGGTCTTGATCTTGCCGCTGGCCTCGAGCACCATCTCCACCCCGCGCGCTGTCCAGGGCACTGCTGTGGGGTTTTTCTCGCTCGACCAGGTCAGTGGTGATCCCTCCACGGAGAAACCGTCCGCATCGCTGGTGATGCCGCGATCCCAGCGTCCATGCACTGAGTCGAACTCCAGGAGGTGAGCGGCGGTCGCAGCGTCGCCCGCGGGGTCATTCACATGCACCAGCTCGATGCCGGGCCGACCCCAGAGCGCCCTGAACACGAGGCGACCGATTCGCCCGAAGCCGTTGATACCAATGCGCATGCTGCGACCCACGACTAATCAAATTATGTTGATCCAAACAGGTCATGGAAAGCCGCTCAGGTGATGCAGAACACCCTCACCACAGAGCAATCCCGGCAAACCCTGAAGGCTCTTTCAGACCCCACCCGTCTTGACGTGATCCACGCCCTGGCCGAGGGCGAGCGCTGCGTCTGTGATCTCACCGCGGATCTGGGAATCACCCAATCGCGCTTGTCGTTTCACCTGCGCGTGTTGCGGGATTGCGGACTGCTGGCTGACCGACACAGCGGCCGCTGGACCTATTACCGATTGCAGCCTGATGCCCTCTCCGCGTTGGAGGACTGGTTGGCCGCCCTGCGGCAGCACTGCTCCAGAAGCGCCCCTCTCTGTTCCGAGTGATCCGCATCCATGGACCAACGCCTGTTCTTCCCCGCCACAGAACGCAACCGAGAGCCGATCGGTGATCTGCTCGAAACGCTGCTGCCCGCGGATGGTTCAGTGCTCGAGATCGCGAGCGGCAGTGGTGAACATGCCATCACCTTTCAACGACGCTTCCCTCAACTGCTGTGGCAAGCCAGTGATCCGGATCCCGACCACCGGGCCAGCATCAACGCCTGGATCCGTCACGCCGAACTGGCTGGCGTGATGCCTGATGCCCTGGATCTGGATGTCGAGCAGCGCCCTTGGCCCCTCCCAACCGCTGTCGTGGAGGATCTGAAGGCCATGGTGTGCATCAACCTGCTGCACATCAGCCCAGCCACCTGCACGGAAGCGCTGTTGCAGGAAGCCTGCGACCGCCTTCCAACGAATGGCCTTCTGATTATCTATGGACCCTTCTGCCACAACGGTTGTCACACCAGTGCCAGCAATGCGGCCTTTGACGCCTCCTTACGGCAACGCGACCCGCGCTGGGGATTAAGGGATCTGGACTGGATCGATGCCCTGCTCACCCATCACCCGATGAATCTCGATGGTCGTCACGCCATGCCGGCAAACAACACCACGCTGGTTCTCAGGCGACGCTGAACGCATTGCCAACCATGGGCAACCCTTCAGAATCACTGGACCACTAACGATCAGCTTGAACCTGACTCAACTTCTGACCCATATCGCTGTGGGAACGACCATCACGCTGCTGGTGTCATTCCTGCTTCGCAATGTTTTTCCGAAGCTCACGCGAAAAACACCTGGCGACTTTGACGACTTTGTTCTCCGCACGTTGTCAGAGTCGATTCTCCCATTTGGAATCGTCGTTGTCCTGTTGTTGATTCAGAGCGACCTCGGTCTCAGCAACGACGTCCAACGGGCTTACGACGTCGTGCTGCGGATCTTCGGCACCGTTGTCATCGTCCGATTCGCCAATCGCCTTGGGATTCGCTTTCTGCAGGGTGTTGCTCAACGCAGCGGAGATGACCTTCAACAGCTGTTCATCAGCCTGCAACCCCTCATCAAGGCATTGATCTGGATGATCGGTGCGCTCGTGCTGTTTCAGAGCCTGGGGGTGAAACTTGCTGCCATCTGGGCGCTGCTCAGCGCTGGTGGCATCGGGATTGGCTTGGCCCTGAAAGATCCTGCCCAGGAATTGTTCGCATACCTGATGATCCTGCTGGACAAACCGTTCATGGTGGGGCAGTTCATCAACGTCGGCTCAACCTGGGCCACGGTAGAACGAATTGGCGTTCGCTCCACCCACCTGCGCAGCCTGAGAGGGGAAATCGTAGTGATGAACAATTCCGCTCTCACCAACAGCACGATCCTGAATTTTGCCGACATGAACACGCGGCGAATGATCTATTCACTCGGTGTCACCTACAGCACCACAGTGGATCAGATGAAAGCCATTCCAATCATGGTGGAAAAGGTGATAAATGCGGTCGACAACACCAACTTCAGTCGCTGCCACTTCACCGAGTTCGGTGACTCCAGCCTGAATTTTGAGCTGGTTTATTACATCGACAACAGGGATTTCACCACGGCGCTGAATGCTCAGCAGGCCATCAATCTGGGGATCATGGAAGCCTTTGCCCAGCAAGGGATCGAGTTCGCCTTCCCAAGCCAGACCCTCTACCTCGAAGACGAGACCCGTTCCGGCAAAGAGTCCTGAGGACGGTTCTGTTGCGCCTGGTGCCACCACACGAGGCTGATGGCCAGGGTCAATGCCAGCACCACTGCCGCGGCAGGAACCCAGCGCATCCGCTGGATCTCAGCCTCAATCGCCTGATCAAGTTGTTCCCGCCTCGCCTTCAGAAAGCTGCTTTGCCGGCATCGTTGGCAGAGCAGCCTGCCGGCACCGGAACTTTTCAATTTGAAGCCGAAGCGTCCGGGAATCTCCACAGCCGCGCCGCAGCTGGAGCATCGAAGGGTGAACACCGACATCGTCAACAACTCGCGCCGATTCACCAATTCTGGACTGCCTTCAAACGGTCGTCCTGATCACTGATCAGAACCGGTCTGGCAGGATTTGAGCAGCCCTGCTGGTGACCGTGCCGCGTTATCAAGCCCGCGTCCTTGTGCGCCTGCGCCCCTCCGTGCTCGATCCTGCCGGTGAAGCCACCCGTGGCGCTGCTGAACGCCTTGGAGTGGAGGGCATCAGCAAGCTGCGGATCGGCAAGGCCGTCGAGCTGGAAGTGGACGCCCCTGATGCCGAGGAGGCTCGTCGCCGGCTGGAAGTGCTGAGCGATCGCCTGCTGGCCAATCCAGTGATCGAAGACTGGTCCCTGGAGCTGCAGGACTCATGAGCATCGGCGTCCTTGTCTTTCCCGGCTCCAACTGCGATCGCGATGTGCAGTGGGCGACCGAAGGATGCCTCGGCATGCCCACCCGGCGGATCTGGCATGAGGAAACGGATCTGAGCGGCCTTGATGCCGTTGTGCTGCCAGGGGGCTTCAGCTACGGCGATTACCTCCGCTGTGGTGCGATTGCCCGCTTCGCCCCAGCACTCCAGGCGCTGCTCGACTTCGCGGCTCAAGGGGGGCGCGTGCTGGGGATCTGCAACGGATTTCAGGTGCTGACCGAACTGGGACTCCTGCCCGGAGCCCTGACCCGCAACCGAGACCTTCACTTCATCTGTGAGGACGCACCGCTACAGGTGGCCAGCTCCCGCACACCATGGCTAGAGCACTACGGAACAGACAGGACGCTCACCCTGCCCATCGCCCATGGGGAAGGCCGCTATCAATGCTCCGACGACACCCTGAAGCAACTGCAGGATGCCGATGCCATTGCCCTGCGCTACCAAGCCAATCCAAATGGCTCGGTGGGGGACATTGCTGGCATCACCAACGACTCCGGAAACTTGCTGGGACTGATGCCCCATCCGGAGCGGGCCTGCGACCCTGCCACCGGTGGGACCGACGGTCGCGTCCTGCTGCAGGGCCTACTGAGCTGAGATGCCGAACCGCCGCTCGCTGCTGATCTCAGGAGCGACGGCGGCCGTTGCAGCGCTGGTGTCCAACCGCGCCATGGCATCAGGCCCGGGCCGAGCTGCCTGGCCCAGACCTCTGAGGCCAGGATCCCGTCTGAAGGCCGTGAACCCTGGCACCTGGATGGATCCAGACAGGGATCTCACCCCCCTGCGCGAGCGCTGCAGCGCCGAGGGTTGGCTGCTGGAAATCCCGACAGAGGTCAAAGGTCAGTGGCGTTATTTCTCCGGCACGGATCGCGATCGCCGTGCCGCACTTCTGGAGGCCTGGTATGACCCTGGGGTGGAGGCCGTGATCAGCCTCGGGGGAGGCTGGGGCGGGTCCAGGGTGCTGGAGGCCGGCTTCCGTTTTCCACGCCGCCCGAAGTGGAGCCTTGGCTTTTCCGATTCCTGCTCTCTGCTTCTTGCCCAGTGGGCGGCCGGCCTGCCGGGAGCGATCCATGGATCCAACGGCGGCCCCGAGAAGCAGTGGCAGCGGACGGTTGATCTGTTGTGTGGGCGCCCCGTGAAATCTCTGGAGGGGATCGGCGTCCGCACGGGTGTGGCCGAAGGACCTCTGGTGGTGTCCAACCTCACCGTGGCAACGCACCTGATCGGTACCCCCTGGATGCCTTCACTGAAGGGAGCCATCCTTGTGCTGGAGGACGTGGGAGAGGCTCCCTACCGCATTGATCGGATGCTGACGCAATGGCGCAGCGCCGGACTGCTCGACAGCGTTGCTGGCATCGCGTGCGGTCGCTTCAGCTGGGACGAGGACGACGTTCTTCCGGGGGATTTCACGATGGAGGAGATCCTTGAGGAACGGTTGGGAGATCTTGGCGTCCCCCTCGTGCTCAATCTTCCTGTGGGCCATGGCCTGCCCAACCAGGCACTCCCCCTCGGCGCACTGGGACGACTCGATGGCCGGCGGGGCTCGTTGGAGCTGTTGACTTGACACAAAAAAAGGGGGCCGAAGCCCCCTTTGATCACTGGATCGTATGGATCAGGCGGCCACGGCAGCCTTGGGGTCAAGGGCACCCTTGGCGTACAGACCGGCGTAGTAGTTGATGGTCTGCTGCTGGATCTTGCTGGCGTTGCCGGCGGCCCAGAACTGCTGATAGCGGTCGAGGCAGACCTGCTTCATGTATTTACGAGCAGGCTTGTTGAAGTGGCGTGGGTCGAAGTTGGCCGGATCGGCCATGGCCGCTTCACGCACAGCAGCGGTGAAGGCGAGGCGGTTGTCGGTGTCGATGTTCACCTTGCGCACACCATTGCGGATGCCTTCCTGGATCTCCTCGACGGGAACGCCGTAGGTCTCGGGGATGGCACCACCGTGCTTGTTGATCATCTCCAGCCATTCCTGGGGAACGGAGGAGGAGCCGTGCATCACCAGGTGGGTGTTGGGGATGGCCTTGTGGATCTCGGCGATGCGGCTGATTGCCAGCACTTCACCGGTGGGCTTGCGGGTGAACTTGTAAGCGCCGTGACTGGTGCCGATGGCGATGGCCAGGGCGTCGCACTTGGTCTTGGCAACGAAGTCAGCTGCTTCAGCAGGATCGGTGAGGAGCATGTCCTTGGACAGCTCACCCTCGAAACCGTGGCCGTCTTCGGCTTCACCCTTGCCGGTTTCCAGGGAGCCCAGGCAGCCCAGCTCACCCTCAACGCTCACACCCACGGAGTGGGCGAAATCCACCACCTGCTTTGTGACAGCCACGTTGTACTCGTAGCTGGCAGGAGTTTTGGCGTCGGCTTCCAGGGAGCCGTCCATCATCACGGAGGTGAAGCCGTTGATGGCAGCGGAATAGCAGGTGTCAGGGGCGTTGCCGTGGTCCTGGTGCATCACCACGGGGATGTGGGGATAGGTCTCGGTGGCGGCCAGGATCAGGTGACGCAGGAAGATCTCACCGGCGTAGTTACGGGCGCCGCGGGAGGCCTGCAGGATCACGGGGCTGTCGGTCTCATCAGCCGCTTCCATGATCGCCTGCACCTGCTCCAGGTTGTTCACGTTGAACGCAGGGATGCCGTAGCGGTTCTCGGCGGCGTGGTCGAGCAGAAGCCGAAGCGGAACGAGCGCCATGGTGAAATCCTCGAGGGGGTAGGTCGTCAGGGACGAGTCGCGGCGATATTACCCCGCGTTACGCGAGACCAGCTGCCGTCTGGGCTGCTTGATCGCAGGCCAAACGACTGGCCACTCCCTCCGTCAGGCCTGGAATCATCGGCGTGCCAGAACGAATGCTCTCGGCCCACAAGCTCTGAATCCTCGCCACCGGAGCGATACGGCCATCGCTCCAGGAGGTTGCAAATGCGAGATCGGGATCCGGCTCGATCAGCTGTGGTTGCTCACCAGCCCGTGAACAACACAGTTCAAATCCATGCACGTAGTCCTTCTGATTCGCACTGCCGAGCACAAGACTTCCTTCCGAGCCATAGATCTCCAACCAGCAGCCGCGTCCGTTCCGGGCCACCGACGCAAGGTTGATCTGCGCTGGCACCAATGTCTCCGCGCTCCCCTGCCACTGCAATCGGGTTTGGATCAACGCAACGTCCTCAGCATCCACGGGTGCCATTCCTCCCTGGGGGTCGGGACGCTCGCGGATGGAGACGCCATTGAGGGCCGTCACCGAAGCCACCGGACCCACCAGCCAGGCCAACATGTCGAAGGCATGGGTCCCCAGGGCACCGATCACTCCGCCCCCCTTGGACGCCTGGGAATACCAGTTCCAGCCGCGACTGGGGTCAGCTCGGCTGCTCATCAGCCAGTCCAGCTTCACCAGCCAGGGAGTCCCGATCAGCCCAGCCCGAAGCAGGCGTTCGGCCTGCATGAACAGCGGCACCGCCCGATATTCGTAATCGACTGCGACCGACACCCCCCTAGCGGTCGCCAGTCGCTGCAACTCCCTGGCCTGATCGGCGTGCAGGGCAATCGGCTTCTCCAGCAATAGATGCTTGCCGGCCTTCAGTGCTTGGTGGGCCAGCGCAAAACGCGGTTCCGGCGGGGTGGCAATGATCACGGCCTCGACCGCTGGATCGGCCAGCAGAGCGTCCCAGTCGCTGAATCCCTTCAAGCCATGGGCAGCCGTGGCGGCATCCAGGCGCTCCTGGCGCGGGTGCCACAACGCCACTGGGCACAGATCGGCGTTGGCCTGAAGAGCCGGCAGGTGCACTTTCTCGCCAAAACCCAGGCCTGCTAAAGCAACGCCGATCGGTTGAAGGCTCATATCAGCTGTTGAGAGGTTCGCGGCAGACAGCATCAATGACAGATGCAATCAAGCCATCACCGCCAGCAGCCTGCCAATCCGCCTTGAAGCGTGGAATGCCGTTCACCTGCTTGTCGCGATAGAGCTTCTGAGCGCAGTCCAACTGCATGACGTAGAGCTCGCCATTAGGCTGCTGAACATCTTCCGTTGCTGCCGGGGTGAACCGGCTGAGCACCGTGCGGAGGCCGTAGCGATCCACGCGGATGCTGCCGCGATCCCACCACTGCTGACCAGCCTCGCTTGATGGCACTTCAACCCAGTCCACGGGGCCAGCCCAGGCTGGAGAAGTCCAGAGAAGCAAGCTCAGCAAGACGGCCGTGAGAAACCCTGTCATGCGCTGGTGATCTCCATGGGTCTGCAGCCATGCAACCGCAGCAGGCTGGCAAGGCTGCTGCGCAACTGGGTCCGCGGAACGATCGTGTCCACGAAGCCGTGGTCCTGCAAATACTCCGCGGTCTGGAAATTGTCCGGCAGCTTTTCGCGCAGCGTCTGCTCGATCACCCGCCGTCCAGCGAAGCCGATCAGAGCCTTGGGTTCCGCCAGGATCAGATCCCCGAGCATGGCAAAGCTGGCTGTGACGCCACCTGTGGTGGGGTGCGTGAGCAGCGGCATGTAGAGCAGCTCCGCTTCGCGGTGGCGCTCCAGAGCGCCGGAAATCTTGGCCATCTGCATGAGGCTGAGCATTCCCTCCTGCATGCGGGCACCGCCTGATGCACACACGATCAACAGCGGCAGCCGACGGGCGGTTGCTTCCTCCACCAGACGGGTGATCTTCTCCCCCACAACGGATCCCATTGATCCGCCCATGAAGCGGAAGTCCATCACGGCCAGGGCCAGGGCCAGACCATCCACACGACAGAGGCCTGTCACGACACCATCCCGAAGACCGGTGGCCGCCTGACTCTCCCGCAGTCGATCGGCGTAGGCCCGCCGATCCTTGAAGGTCAAGGGATCGGTTGGTTCCAGTGCCTCGTTCAGAGCTTCAAAGCTGCCCGGATCCGCAATCAACGCGATGCGTTCGTGGCTGTCGATGCGGTGGTGATGTCCACAGCCTGCGCAGACACTGGCATTGGCCTTCAGATCCTTGACGTAAACCACCAGGCCGCACTCCGGGCATTTGCTCCAGAGCCCATCCCCCTCCTCGGGTTCCTGGGTGATCTTTCCGGTGGACTGACCCTTGCGGCGATCAGCGAACCAGTCGAACAGAGACACACGAGCCGCCCGTTTCCACCATTAAAAACCCAGCAGCTGCTGCCATTGCTCCCACCACCAATCAGCACCCCTGAGCCAGACCAGCCAGATCCCCAAGGCGATGAACGGACCAAAGGCAAAGGCCTGACGAGGCTGCAACCGCCCAGAGACCCTACCCACGCTGCCGACGACGGCTCCCGCCAAGGTGGCCAGAGCCAAAGCGAACGCGACGGCGATTCCTGCAGCTCCCAGCCAGGCACCACCCAGGGCCGCCAGCTTGGCGTCTCCCAAACCGAGAGCCGGCTGCCCAAGAATCCGCTCGGCCATCCCGCTCAGCCCCTCGAGCAGCACCAACGCCAGCGCTGCCGCAACAAGGTGATTACCCAGAACAATCCATCCAGCGCCTGCACTGAACAGAAGGCCCAGCACCACCCCCCATCGGCACAGCGGTTCCGGCAGCCAGAGGTGATCGATGTCGATCAAAACCAGAGGCAGCAACAGAGCCACCAGTACCAGGCCGGCCCAAGGGCGCCAGAGTTCCAGCAAACCACCACCGGCTTGAACCGAGAGAGCGCTGAGCCAGAGCAGGGCACTTGCCAACTCGACTGCTGGGTAGCGCCAGCTGATGCCGGCGCCGCAATCACGGCACCGCCCCCCCAGGAGCAACCAGCCGATCACTGGCAGATTGTCGTGCCAGCGGATGGCATGACCGCAGTGAGGGCAATGGCTGCCGGGAACCACCACCGATTCCTGCCGGGGCAGGCGCCACACCACCACGTTGGTGAAGCTGCCAACGCAGGCCCCGAACAGGGCAACTATGAGCAGGATCATCACTTCCACCGTCGTCTCCCCCGGGCGCTGCGGCCCCGGATCAGCTCCAGCTCGATGAATTCCTCCTCGGGAAGCAGTACAGGCAATTCAAAGACAACCCTGCCTCCTGGTTGACCGGGCGCCAGAACCACCCCGAGAGGATCCCTGATGCCGCTCCAATCAGACAGATGAGAGAAGTACACCCCTCGCGCCGCATGAATCAAGGCACGGCTATCAACCCGATCCCAACGGGGAGACGCAGGAACTCCCGCGGCACCGCGAATCTCGAAGGAGGGCATTGAAGAGGAAATGGGCCCACCTGATCGCTCAGATGTACCCACTTTAGGGATCTGATTGTCAACTGATCAAAATCAGCCCAGGTTCTTCTTTTCTTCGATCATGCGGTGAATGATCGGGGTGAGGATCAATTCCATCGCAAAGCCCATCTTGCCGCCGTTCACCACAATGCTGGTGGGGCTAGACATGAAGGAGTCGTGGATCATGTTCAACAGATAGTTGAAGTCGATTCCCCACTTCTCACGGGCTCCCTTACGGAAGTGGATGATCACGAAGCTTTCATCCGGCGTGGGGATGTTGCGGCAGATGAACGGGTTGGAGGTGTCCACCGTGGGAACCCGCTGGAAGTTGATGTCGGTTTCGCCGAACTGCGGGCAAATGTGATTGATGTAATCCGGCATGCGGCGCAGGATCGTGTCCACGATCGCCTCAGCTGAGTAGCCGCGTTCAGCGTTGTCGCGGTGGATCTTCTGGATCCACTCGAGGTTGGTGATGGGCACGACACCAACGAGGAGATCGGCAAGGGAAGCCACGTCGTAGCCGTCACCCTTCACACCACCGTGCAGGCCTTCATAGAAGAGCAGGTCTGTTCCCGCTGGAATGTCCTCCCAGGGCGTGAACTGGCCGGGGCCGAGGTCAACGCCGAGACGAGCATTATGCTCAGCGGCCTCTTCGGCGCTGTGGAGGTAGTAACGCTTCTGCCCAGCACCGGTCTCGCCGTAGCTACGGAACAGATCCTCGAGCTTGTCGAACAGGTTGGCTTCGGGACCGAAGTGGGAGAAGTTCTCGCCACGGGCCAAGGCGTCCGCCATGGCCTGTTTCATCGGCATCCGCTCGTAGCGGTGGTAGCTATCGCCCTCCACCACAGCAGGTGTGATGCCTTCACGCGCAAAGATGTGCTCGAAGGCGCGCTTGACGGTGCTGGTTCCAGCTCCGGAGGAACCGGTGACAGCGACGACCGGGTGACGCTTCGACATCAGCGCAGGGACAACAGGCCCGGCGAGTTTGCCAGATCAAGGCCCCATTTCACCAATACAGCCTCAGAGAGCCTTCAACAGGGCGTCGCCCATGGCGCGGCATCCCAGCGCGGTGCAGCCCTCTGCCATCAGATCTCCGGTGCGGAAGCCAGCCGCCAGCACCTTGTCCACAGCCGCCTCGAGATCAGCGGCAGCTTCGGTCTGCTTGAGACCGGTCCGCAGCACCATCGCGGCCGAGAGCACCATCGCCATTGGATTGGCCTTGTCCTGGCCGGCGATGTCCGGCGCAGAGCCATGCACCGGCTCGAATAGGCCAGGACCGTCGCTGCCAAGGGAGGCCGATGGAAGCATGCCGATCGAGCCGGTGAGCATGGCGGCCTCATCGCTGAGGATGTCTCCGAACAGGTTCCCCGTGAGCAGCACGTCGAATTGGCGCGGACTGCGCACCAGCTGCATCGCGGCGTTATCCACATACATGTGGCTGACCTCCACATCGCTGTAGGCGGGAGCCATCGCATCCACCCTGTCCCGCCACAGCTGGCTCACATCCAGCACGTTGGCCTTGTCCACGGAGCAGAGGTTGCAGCGACGTTCCCGGGCCAGGTCGAAGGCCACCTTGGCAATGCGATCCACCTCGCTGGAGGAGTAGGTCATCGTGTTGAAGCCACGCTCCTCTCCGTCGGCCTGAATCCGTCCCTTGGGCTGCCCGAAGTAGATCCCGCCGGTGAGTTCTCGCACCACCATCAGGTCCACACCCTCGATTACCTCCGGACGCAGGCTGCTGGCACCGATGAGCGCCGGAACGATCTTCACAGGGCGCAGGTTGGCGAACAGGGCCATGCCTGACCTCAGCCCAAGCAAACCGGTTTCCGGTCGTTTGTCGCGGGGAAGGTTGTCGAAGCGGGGGCTGCCGATGGCGGCCAGCAGAACCGCATCTGCAGCCTTGCAGGCTTCCAGTGTGCTGGCGGGCAGGGGCTCACCGCAGGCATCAATGGCACTGCCACCGATCAATTGTTCGTCAAAACACAGTTCAAAACCATGCCGCTGGCTCACCGCCTCGAGCAACTGACGCGCCACGGCCGTGATCTCCGGGCCAATGCCATCTCCAGGAAGCAGGACGACGCGGTGCTGGGCCATGTCGATGCGGGTCGGCAGATCGACCGCTGAGGTTACTGAGGGGTGTTGCGTTTGAGCTCCCGCACCGTCCGGGCCAGCTCGGGAAGCTTGCTGAAGGCGGCGGAACATCGCAGCCAGAGGCGGTTGGGAATGGCTGGGTAGCCACTCACCACCTCACCGGCCGCCACCTCGCCATGGATCCCGGACTTGGAACTGGCAATGGCCCGGTCCCCGACAACGGCACGGTTCGCGACACCCACCTGGCCAGCCAGGATCACGCCGTGACCGATGCGGGCACCGCCGGCGATGCCCACCTGAGCGGCGAAGGCACAGCCACGGCCTGTGATCACTCCATGCCCGATCTGCACCAGGTTGTCGATCTTGGTTCCAGCCCCGATCCGGGTCTCCCCCACGGATGGGCGGTCAATGGTGCTGCCGCAGCCGACCTCCACCCCGTCCTCCAGCACCACCTGCCCCGTCTGAGGCATCTTGCGCCACCCCTTGGCGGTGGGAACAAAGCCGAATCCCTCGGAGCCCACCACGGCGTTGGAATTCACCACGCAACGTCTCCCCAGCCGACTGCCGGGGTGCAGTACGGCGTTGGCATGCAGTTCACAGCCGTCAGCGATCACCACGTCGTCGTAAATCACAACACCGGGATGAACGATGCAGTCGGCACCGACGCGGCTGCCGGCACCGATGCACACACGAGCGGCAACGGCGGTGCCGGGGCCCACCACGGCCCGCTCGTCGATCACGGCCGTGGGATGAATGTCAGCCTGCGGGCGCTGCCGCGGATGCAGGCAGTCGAGCGCTTCAGCGAAGGCCAGGCGTGGATCCGACACCACCGCGAAAGCGATGCCCCGCTGGCTGGCGAGGTCGATCAGATCCTGCTGGTCGGGCAGCAGCAACGCCCCGACAGCACTGTCACTGAGGGCTGCCGACAGCACATTGCCCGCCTCCAGAAAACTCAGCTGATCCCCCACCGCCTGATCCAGAGCGGCGGCACCGGACAGGTCTGGGTCCTGGCCGGGCTGACTCCAGCGCAATCCCGACTCACCCGCTTGTAGGGCCTTGATCAAGCTGCTGAATCGCATGGCGTCGCGGTGCGGCGGCCGGATCGTAGGCGCGCTCAGCGGCTGTGAAGCACCAGGGCGTCCCGATGCACCACCACAGGCGATGGACCGACGGCAGGCGCAGCCTCAAGAGCGCGCTGAACAGCTGCGCTGGACAGCTGGCAAAGGCCGCGCCCCAGGTCGCGACCATCCGGACCTTGCAACCGGACCGGTTGATTGGCGGCGAAGGCTCCCTGCACCGCAGTAATCCCAACCATCAACAGGGAGGCCCCCCGCTGATGCAAGGCATCGCAGGCACCGGCATCCAGCGTCAGCGAGCCCTGGGGTTGCAAGGCATGAGCCAGCCAGCTACGACGGTTGCCCAGCGGTTCCGGGTGGGGATGAAACACCGTGCCACCGCGTTCCCCCTGAAGCAAGGCATCAAGGCGCGTGGGATCCCGACCATCCGCCAGGTGCACGGTGATTCCGCTGGCGGTGGCAATCCTGGCCGCCGCCAGCTTGGTGGTCATGCCGCCGCGGCCCCAACGGCCGCCATCACCGGCGACGGCTTCAAGGGCGTCCAGCTCCCGTGGGTGATGCACATCGGAAATCGGGCGAGCATCGGCGACAAGCCGCGGATCCGCTGAGTAGAGACGGTCCACGTCGGTGAGCAGGATCAGCTGGTCGGCACCAACGGCCGCCGCCACGAGGGCGGACAAGGTGTCGTTGTCTCCGAAGCGGAGCTCCGCCGGGGAGATGGCGTCGTTTTCATTGACCACCGGCAACACCCCCCACTGCAACAGCTGCTGCAGGGTTCCAGAGGCGTTCTGATAGCGGCGACGATCAGCCAGATCCGAGCGGGTGACGAGGATCTGGGCCACAGCGATGCCGTGGTTTGCCAAGGCCCGTTCGTACAAAGCCATCAGCTGACCCTGACCAGTGGCAGCCGCCGCCTGCAGGGCGACCACGGTCTCGGGCCTCTGGGGAAGCTGAAGCCGCTGGCAACCGAGACCGACAGCACCACTGGAAACCAGCACAACGCGATCGCCCCGTGCAAAGGCAGCAGCGATACCTGCGGCGAAACCATCGATCGTTGCGGCGGTATCCCCCCGCAACAGACTCGTGCCCAGCTTCACCACCCACAGCGTCATGCCGTGGGGGCCCCCATCCAAGCGGCGAGACGACGCTCCAACTGTTGGACCCGGTCATGGCGACAGGGCTGCCCGGTCTGAGAGATGGGTCGCACCAGCACCGTGTAGAGACCGAGGCGATTGCCGCACCACACGTCGGTGAACAAGCGATCACCGATCATGGCGATGCGTTCGGGGGGCAGATCAAGCTCATCGATGACGCGACGCAGAGCACCCCGCCTGGGTTTGCGGGCACCGCAGGTGAAGCTCACACCGAGTTGATCAGCGACGGCAGCAATCCGCGCGTGGGACGGGTTGTTGCTGAACAGGTGCAATTTCAGGCGACGTTTGGCATCCGTCAGCCAGACCAGAACCGGATCAGGCAGGGTCACATCGCGACCGGGCAACAGGGTCCGATCCACGTCCAGCACAGCGGCGGACAGCCCTCGAGACAGCAGATGGGGGAGGGAGAGATGGGCAATGGTCAATCCCGGATCCCAGCTGGGCTGCAGTCGATGTTGAGCGCTCACTCCGGCCATTCCCTCTCCTCAAGCTCCGCTTCAAGGCGCGGCTGAATCCGATCGAAATCCTCACCCTCCACCAATTCCGCCTGGCCATCAACCATGCGGGCCACCACGAAGAACGGGTCGAGCGGAATGTAGAGGCCGTACTCCTGCTCCTCGACCATGAAGCTCACCAACAATTCAAACGTCTCGGAATCCTCGTCACCGTCATCGTCGTCCTCGTCCTCCAGCTCATCCGGATCGGGTTCATCCAGTTCACCGCTCACCGTGAGCGTGACTGCAGACCGCACGAGGGTGAGGTCATGCTCCTGCAACACCACATCAGCAACCGAAAGAATCGATTCACTGCTGTTGAGGGTGATGATCGGCTCAGGGTCAGCATCGTCCTGGAGTCGAAACAGAGACACCGGCGTGTCGACCGGCGTCAGCAGGACGTAATCAGTGCCGTCGAGGGGAATCAACTGCTCCAGGAAGCAGAGCAGATCACGACCATCACCGTCACGCACCAGAACGGTGGGAACGTCACCGCTGCCAGAGGCCGAGTCACGCATGGACGCTGAATTCACTGCGCTCAGGATCCATCATCGATCCCCTCTGCGCCCGCGGCGTGCTGGAGGCCCTGGACCGGTTTGAGATCCGGCCCCTCTCGGAGCCATTGGTCCAGCAGCAGCGCCGCAGCCGCACTGTCAAGCCGACCAGAGCGATCTCCCGTCAGCCCATGGCGCTCTCCTGCTGCCCAGGTGCTGCTGTGCTCGTTCACCCAAGCCAGGGGCAACTGCAGGGCCTGGGCGAGACGCCTGCCGTAGCGCCGGCAATGGTCCGCCTGGGCTGTGGGCTGACCGGCGGCATCCAGCGGCAGCCCCACCACCAGCCCCTGCACCCGGCGGTCCTGGCAGAGCTGTTGCAGCACGGGGAGATCTGCATCAAAGCGCCCTCGATGCAGCGCCTTCAGCGGCGTCACAGTGATGCCGAGGGGATCGCAGCCGGCCAGGCCAATCCGCTTGCGACCCACATCCAAGCTCAGCACCGAGCAGGGTCGGGTCACCTCAGCGGCGACCCAGACTCGGGGATGGCATGGGTTGCCCCTGGGGACGCAGGCGACCCAGGACCTGATCGAAGGAACGGCTGAGCTGCAGGTTGCGGGGGGCTGTCTGACGTCGCCACATGCTGCGACCCATCAACAACTGCTCTTCACCACGACGCCAGCCTTCACGGTTGAGCAATTCGGCCATCGGCGCATCATCCAGAGCCGTGCTCAGCCCGGCGACGCAGCCCTGCCGTTGAAGCCGACGCAACAGCTGCGGAAGGGCCTGATCGAGACGGGGATCCCAGGCCACATCGCGGATCAGTTCCAACGTGTGCTGATCCTCGCCTTCCCCCAGGCGCAAACATCCCGCCAGCACGGCATCACCAGCCATCAAGACACCACAGCCCGGACCGCGACGATCGAGCAGATCCAACCAATGGCGATCGGTTATCTGGCGCAGATGGCTGAAACAGCCTCCCTGTTCAATCGGCCAGAGGCGCTGGGCATTGCGGCGGTTGATCGGCTGCCAGGTCAGCCCCTGGGGCAGCGGCTGCAGCGGCGCTGATGAGTTGGCTGGGGGATGCCACACCTGAAACGGTCGAAGCGGTTGGAAACCGAGTTCTCGCAACAGGGCAATGGCATCGGCATCGCCGGCAGGGCAGCGGATCACCCAGCTGCCGACCTGACGATCACCCTGCTGAAGCACGGTCTGCAGAAGGGTGCGCTGCACTGTTCTGAACCCATGGCCGCTCTCGCGCACCAACTGCTGGGGCCGCTGCAAGGTCCAGCAGCTACCGCGGCGGTTGATCGGTTGCACCACAACAGCGGCCAGAGGGCCGTCCGCATCCAGCGCGATGAAGCAGCGGGGTGAGCGACACGGCAGCAGATCCGGAAAGCGTTGCTCAACCCGAGCCAGCCAGTCGCCCAGCAGCACGGTCTGAAGCTGCGGAAACCAGGCTAGATGTATTGGGTTGAGGGGTTCAACCCTCAGGGGCTGCGGGGGTTGTGCTGTCATTTCTCCCCCCCGGACGCAACCACGCTCAATGTAGTGCTCAACCGCGACCTGGACGCACCAAAACCAGTGGTGTGCGCTGGTTGGCATTGCCAGCCGGGTTCGGCTTCAAGGCGCGCTGCAGCAGTGGTTCATCGCAGCCGGAACTGGAGGCCAGCACCTTGACCCGACCGAGATCGTTGACGTCGACGATGGCGACATCAACGCCAAGAGCCGCCGAGGCCTCGGCACAGAACGACGCTGACCGTTCTGGTCCCAGAACGATGGTCTGGTCGTACGGCGGAGTGGTTCCTGTGATGTCATCAATTAGGCGGGCCTGATCCCCCGCCAGGCGATAGAAGCCACCCGGAATCGACACCAGTTTCATCAGCAGACCGCCGATCCAGGCCGCGATCACCCGGGTGGGGCCCACCACATCGATCAGGGTCTGCATTCCGCACGCTGTCGCCAGGCTGCTGGTGGGGTGAAACACCCGGCAGGCCAACCTGGCCACCATGCCTGGTTCCACCTCGCTTGGGTGCTGGTAGCGGCCTTGAATCACGGCCAGCGGTGTCTCGCCGATCGTGAGCACATCGCCGGGTTGAAGGAGAGGGGCTGCATACCGCCGCAACACCTCGATCGGATCATCGAGTGGGCCCAGCAGGTGGGTTTTCAAGGGCAGAACGCTGCAGCCCTCTCCCGACTGCCAGGGAGCCTGATCAGCAGGCAGCGGGTCTGGACAGCGCAGCGGCACAGGAACCCCCTGACGGCGGGAGAGACGTCCGAAGGGGCCGTAATTGATCCATTGCACATCGACCCAGAGCGTGTCGACCAGCTCCAACGCCGCGCCACCACGGATCTCAATCGTCACCCGGGCTCGGGTGGTCTTCCGGCCCTTGACGATATATGCGGCCCAGTAGCCATCAGCACGGGTCTCCTCATCGGGATGATCGGCCTGGATTCTTGTGGTGACGGTGAGACCGGAGAGATCAGCCTTGCCCAGCAGGGTGGGGTCCACCCGCAGCTCCGGCACGAACACCTCCATGCGTGAATGGGGGTTGCTGATCTCCAGCACACCGTCGACACGCAACACACCCGCAAGGGAGGTGATCGTCCAGTCCCTGGCCATCAGCCGCAGGGGAGAAGCAGGCCTCAACCGGTGGCGGGCTTCCAACCAGGCCACCCCCGCTCCGAGGGCCAGGGGGGCGATCAGCAGCGACACAACGGTGAACCAGCTGCGCGGCAGCGTAAGCCGATCAGCGGGTGGTGACCTCGATGTTCACCTCGTTGAAGCTGCCTTCCTGGTTGATCGCCGGCAACTCAGGGGCCGGCAGACCGGTGGCACGGCTGATGGCGTCATTGATCGAACCGAGGGAGACCTGTCCCTCCTGATCAAACACCACCTCGCCTTTGGGATCGATCACAACCACTTGCGGAATCTGCCCCCGCCAGTAACTGGCGGGATCAGCAGCACCGGTCGGCTGACGACCCTGCAGCGGGTCAATGGTGAGGGGCAACAGATCGATGCTCCGACCCCAGAGACGCTGCAGTTCAGAAACCACAGGCGCAAAGCGTTTGCTGACGGCACTGTCATCGAGGTAATAGACGATCACGGCCGTGCGCTGGTCAGCCAGGGTGTCTTCCAGGGTGTTGGCCGGGGGCACTAGGGAGCCGTTACCGGCGTAGAGGGCGTAGATATTGCCGTCGTAGTTGTCGTCGTTGAGAACGGCCTGAGCCGGAGACACCAGCAGCAACAGCGCCACAACACAACAGAGAACGCGAGGCAGCAGACGTCCCATCAGGCCGGTGCAGGGAGGCCCATTGTGGACTCAGCCGCGCCCCAGACTGCGACCCATCCCCTGGGCGATCCCTCGACCGACCAGACCGATCGCTCTCCCCAGTACCTGGGTGAGCAGCACCACGGCCAGATCGCCAAGACGGCGCACCAAGGCCTGCAGCTGAGGCGCCAGAGCATCTCGGGTCTCCAGCAGCAACGCCACCTGACGCTGCCACCACCCCAGGCTGTTGAGCTCCTGATCGCGGGGCTCCGTCAGCTGCAGCGGTTCAATCCGTCCACCGCGGAGTTGAAACAACGTGCGGTGGCTTTCGTACAACTGAATTGGTCGCTCAATCCATTCGGACCAGCGCAGCTGGTTGTTTAGCTGATTGCGCAGTCGATCCAGTTCCCGGGTCGCCAGCAGGCGATCCCCCAACAGATAGCGGCGCAGTTCCGGCCACTCGCCGCAGGCCTCCAGCAGCTCAGCTCCAATCAACTCAGCGGTGCGCACCAGCCAGTTGCTCACCAGTGTTTCCAGTTGCAGCAGTGCCCTTGGATCATCAGCCGGCAGCAGCTGTCCGTTCACCAGCACCGGCTGATCCGCCAGCAGCGGCAGCAGCATCGAGGCAGGATCCGGCATCTCGTCATCGACTCCCTCAAGGTCGGCGGAGGCCAGCAGCGTGGAGGCCACCGGTTGCAGAGCACCGTCCCTCGGAATCTGCACGTAGCTACCGGCCATCGCGGTAAGGGCCTGTCGGCGTAATTCGGGCTGAAGCGACGACCAGCGCGCCGGCGCTGGATCCTCCTGGCGCATCCGTGCCAGCACGCGATCCAGCTGCTGCAGCAGAGCCAGCAGCAGCTCGCGACGACGATCGGGGTGCAGCCCCTCAATCGCCAGGAGGCGACCGGTGGCATTGCTGAGACCGGTCTGAACAGAACCGTCCAACCGCTCACGGATGGAGTTCCACACCGCCAGCGCATTGCGTTGACGCAGGGTGATCGCCGTCGACTCCCCCGCTGAAGGGGAAGGCTGCATCGGCACCCGCAGGGAAACGGCATCCTCCAGACCCACCTGCAGAGGGCCCCACAGCCACAGCAGCAGCGCGCGAGCACTGCGCAGCTCACGGCAGCGGCCTTCCAGCAGCATGCACAACAACCAAGACTGCGGAGGTGGATTGAGCAGGGCTTCGATCACCTGCAGGTCATTGCTGATCTGCTGCAGTCCACTGAGCAGCAGCGACTGAGCCAGCCCTAGGGAAGGCGGCTCGGACGGAGGCGCAACGGTTTGAAGCCGAACGGTCCGACCACCCTGCAGCAGGGTATCGATGGCCTCCTGCAACTGGGCGCAGTCGCCGTTCTGCAGCAGCCCTTCTGCGCTGAGGATAAGCAGCTGATCACGGCTGGCCTCAACATTCACCGGCAACAGCAGAAGCAATGGGGCCGGATGCCAGCGCTCCTGAAGCAGCAGCACCTCCCGTTGCAATGCGCTCAGGGATGGAAGTTTGTCGATGGACCAGATCACGATCTGGGGATGACCGTTCAACGCATCCGGGCGCAGCGACACCTCCCAGTCGGACTGTTGACGGGTGAGCTGCAGGGCCAGCGATTCCCCAAGCAGGTCCTGTGCCAACAACAGAATCCGTACCGGAGCTGAGGGAGCCAAGCGGTTCAGTACGAGTTGTCGTCAAGGTAACGAGCCTGGCCGTATCGCTCCAGTGGGCGTCGCCCGTTCAGCTGCAGGGTGTAGGACTCGATCCGAAAGCCTGTGCGCCGTTGAATCTGGTCGAGCAGATCATCCGGCAATTCCACATCGATGTCCTCGATCACACCGGTATCGAGGCAGGTGAGATGGCTGTGGGGATCACTGCGGTAGCCGTAGAGCCGACCATTGGCACGATCCAGACACTCGATCACCCCAGCGGACTGCAGGGCCTCCAGGTTCTGATAGACGGATGTATGGCCAATGCTCCGCCCTCGGGCATTGAGCTTTTCGAAGATGTCTCTGGCACTGAGGTGACTTTGTTCGCTCCAGAGCAAATCAAGCACCATCCGGCGCTGACGGCTTAACCGCATACCCAGCTCTCGGCAGCGCTCGAACACCCCCTGCAGCCCCTCACCGGGCAGGCCTGCAGCTGATCCAGGAGTCGAGAGCCTGATCACTCAATGGCAATTGATAACACCAGCTTAAGACGACCGATCAAGCCAGGTCCGCTGCAACCGCTGTGATGTCCTGCAGCCTCGGCTCCGCCAGCGCCCGCACCGCTTCCGCCAGATCGACACGACCGTCGTACAGGGCACGACCGACGATCACACCACTCACACCGAGTGGTTCCAGGGGCAGGAGAGACAGCAGATCCGCCATGCAGCCAATGCCACCGGAGGCGATCACCGGAACGCTGCTGCTTGCCGCCATGGCCCTGAGAGCCTCGAGGTTCGGCCCGGCCAGGGTGCCATCGGTGGCGATATCGGTGGTGATGATCGCGGCAATCCCGGCGCTGCTGAAGGTTCTGGCCAGGTCCGTCGCCAGGACATCGCTCTGCTCAATCCAGCCGCGGGTGGCCACCCGCCCGTCCTTGGCATCGATTCCCACCACGATCCGACCGGGATACAGCTCGGCGAGGGATCGAACCAGGTCGGGCTGCTCGATCGCCACGGTGCCGAGGATCACGCGATCAAGACCGCAGGCGAGCAACTGCTCGGCCCGTTCCAGGGAGCGGACGCCGCCACCGAGCTGCACCGGGATGTCCAGGGCTGATGTGATCGCCTGGACGGCGGCATCATTCACCGGTTCTCCCCGCTTGGCACCATCGAGATCCACCAGGTGCAGCTGGGTTGCGCCCTGCTGCTGCCAACTGAGGGCCTGAGCGACCGGGTCATCGCTGAAACGGGTGACCTGCTCGTAATCCCCCTGGTGCAGGCGCACGCAGGCTCCGTCCAGCAGATCAATAGCGGGAAGGATCTCCATGCCGGTGAGACGTCTGGGCCCATCCTGCAGCTCCGCGCTTCAATAGCTGCGCTTTTGCAGTGTGGCCGTGAAGATCCTGGTGATGGGGGGGACCCGTTTCGTCGGCAAGCCCTTGGTGGCCAGGCTTCAAGCCCAGGGGCATGCCCTCACCCTGTTCACACGGGGCCGCAACGCCGTGCCTGAAGGCGTTGAGCACCTCAGCGGCGACCGCAGCAGCAGCGAAGGACTGAGCCCGCTGGAAGGACGACAGTTCGATGTGATCGTCGATAGCTCCGGCCGCAAGCTGGAGGACAGCCGGCGGGTGGTGGAGATCACAGGAGCCCCACGCCATCGGTTCGTTTACGTGAGTTCCGCCGGGGTCTACGCCGGGTCTGAGCTGTGGCCCCTGGACGAAACCGCCGCCACCGACCCGAACAGCCGCCACGCCGGCAAGGCTGACACCGAGACCTGGTTGCGCTCCGAAGGCATTCCCTTCACCAGCTTCCGCCCCACTTACATCTACGGACCCGGCAACTACAACCCCGTTGAACGCTGGTTCTTTGATCGGATCACCCACGACCGTCCGGTGCCACTGCCTGGCGACGGCAGCACGATCACCCAGCTCGGCCACGTGAATGATCTGGCCGAAGCGATGGCGCGCTGCATCGATGTTGAGGCTGCCGCAAACCGCATCTACAACTGCTCCGGCAAACAGGGCATCACCTTCCGCGGCTTGATCCGGGCAGCGGCGGTTGCCTGCAGCAAAGATCCGGATGCGGTGGAGCTGCGCCCCTTCGATCCATCCGGCCTGGACCCCAAAGCCCGCCAGGCCTTCCCCCTGCGGCTCAACCATTTCCTAACCGACATCACGCGGGTTGAGCGGGAACTGGCCTGGCAACCCCGGTTTGATCTGGCCAAGGGTCTGGCGGACAGCTTCCAGAACGACTACGCCAAAACTCCGACAACGGAGCCCGATTTCAGCGCTGATGCGGCCCTGATAGGGGCCTGATGTAAGCGACGGCTGAACTGACCGCCAGCAGCAGCGACGGCCAGAACAACCACCAACCGGCAACCACCAGCTGCTGATGCCCGCTCCAGGAAGGGGGCCAGAGCATCAGCAGCAGCGCCAGGAACTGCAGCACGGTCTTGGCTTTCCCCGCCAGCGATGCCGGCCCCCCATCTCCCGCCTGGGAGCGCCAGCCGGAAATCAGCAGTTCCCGGGCCAGCAACAGCCAGACAGCCCAGAGCGGCAGGGTTCCGGCGGCGGCTAGCCAGAGAAGAGGGGCTGCAATCAGCACTTTGTCCGTGAGTGGATCCAGCCGTGCCCCCCAGCTGCTGCCGCCGCCGGCTCGACGGGCCAGCCAGCCATCGGCGGCATCGCTGAGGCCTGCCATCAGCAGCAACCACCAGGCCAGGGCAGCCGCGTCTGCCTGCAGCGCCATGATTAACGGTAAACCGGCGACCGCGCGGGCGATGGTGAGGCCATTGGCCAGGGAGCGCAGGGGCAACGACAACGCGCAGAATGCAATCAGCTGACTTCAAATCATGGTCCTGCAGCTGACGGTGGCTGATGTGATGACCCAGCCCGTGTTGAGCGTCACCCCCGACACCCCTCTGCAGCAGGCCGTACAACTGATCAGTGATCACCACATCAGCGGACTGCCGGTCGTGGATGACACCGGTGTCCTGATAGGAGAGCTGAGTGAGCAGGATCTGATGGTGCGCGAGAGCGGGGTGGATGCCGGCCCTTACGTGATGCTGCTGGACAGCGTGATCTACCTGCGCAATCCGCTCAACTGGGACAAGCAGGTGCACCAGGTGCTCGGCACCACGGTGAAGGACCTGATGCGGAAGGACACCCACACCTGCAGCATGGAGCTTGGCTTGCCCAAGGCAGCCTCACAGCTGCATGAACGGGGCACACAACGGTTGTTTGTGCTCGATGGTGAGGGGAAGCCGGCAGGTGTGATCACCAGGGGAGACGTGGTGCGGGCCCTCGCCTCCCACCAGGAGAGCTGATCAGTTGGCCTTGCGGATGGCGATGGCGACTGGCTTGATCATCAGGAACTCCACGAAATCGCCAACGCTGAGCTGTTCCACCGGGTCACCGTCGATGCTGTGACGCACATCGAGGTTGTGAACACCGCCGAAGGGACCCCGGAGGCTGATCTCATGGTCTTGTTCGGAGACCTTCACTACTTCTGCGGTACCGGTGGCCATCGGAGCACCGGAATCTCTCACGCCTGCGGGCACCTATGCGGTGACCAAAATGGACCCTCAGCCGGTGTATCACAAGAAGGGGAAAGTTATTGCCCCTGGCCCCAACAACCCCGTTGGCGTGCGCTATGTGGCTTATGTGCAGATTGGAACCGGTGAATACGCCATCCACGGCACGGCATGGCCCAACTGGGTGAAACTGCGTGCTGCCGTCAGGCTCGGCTGCATCCGGATGCTCAACAACGATGTGATCCAGGTGTACAACCGCATCAAGGTGGGTACCCCGGTCGTCGTCACCAAAAACTGATTCCTCCATCACCACACCCGTGTTTCGCTCCCTCCTGATCGCCACCGTGGCGGCCCTGCTGCCTGCTCAAGCCATGGCCAACCCAGGCCAGGAAACCAAAGTGAACGATTTCCTCGACCTGGTGGATGGCAAAAACAACGTCCTGGTGCAAGGGCGCGGTGTTGACGACGTGAATGCCAAAGCCCGGGCACAGGGCCTGGCGTTGCCTGCTCTGGGCTACTGGTCTCCAGAGGGTCACTGCTTTGTAAAACCGGCCCCGGCAACTGCAACGGCGTGTTCCGGCGCTGACACCCTGTCCGCAGAACTGCCCTGTTAATTGAAACTGTCGACCGGCAACGCTGGTGGATCGAGGGGGGGGAGTTCAGGTGGAGGCGGCGCTCCTTCAACACCGTCGCGCTGATCCAGCACCATCTCCTTATCCAGCACGTCATCTCTTCCGATATCTGACTCCAGCTCCGGCAGCAGTGGTGCATCCAGGCTGGGAATGTCCAACAGAACCGGAGGAGGCAGATCCGGCGGCAGCGGCACCTGCGGTGCGAAGGCCTCAACCTCGTCTTCATCAAGATCCTGGCTCGGTGGTTCACGCTCCAACTCCACACGCGAAGGGGGTTCCAACAGCACGAGGGGGTCAGCGGTGATCGGGGGTTCACGCAAGGGGGAGCGATCCAAATCCGATGCCGGATCAGGCACCTGTTCGACATCCGGCTTTATCGGATTGCTGGGTGCCCAGATCATTCGTGCAATGGGTTCCACCCCCTGCTCTATCACGCGATTCAGTCCTGCCAGGGCTCGATCGGCCATGTGGTTACCGAAGGCCTGCAGGCAATCCATCCCTCCAGCACAGGACTCATCCCCGGTCAGCCTTGGGCTGAAGTCCGCGATCAGATCACCCCGCAGCGGAGTCTGACGGTTACTGAGCCGCAGCATGTAAGGGACATGAACAAAACTCGTCGCACCACCGCTGATCCAGTTGGCATCTTCTTCTGTGAACCCCTTGACGCCGGGAATGATGAAGCGGCTCTTGGAGGCATGGTCCGGCATGTAGGCCGCCAGGTAGCCGCGACGTCTGGCCAGGTCCTTGCTCTGCTCGAGGGTGAGGCCATCACGGCTCATCAGCACCTCCAGATGACCGTCCTCGCGCAGACCCATCACCATGCGAATCCGAGGCAGGTAGTAGCGGATCCGCTGCCCCATGCTGATGCTGTAAGCCCCCTTGTAGCTCTCCGGGGGGTCCTCGAGGTCGTTGTAGAGGCTGTGCAAGCCACCGATAAAGGTGTCGTAGGTGCGGATGTGGGCGTCGGTCAGCTCGCCGTAACTGAAATCAACGCCGCCGTTGTGACGGATGCCGATGAAAGCCCGTTGGCGTGAGGCCGTGCGGTTGCGCGCTTTCCAAACGCGGGAACCGAACTTCAGGTCCCCCAGCGGGACAGTGATCTCGCGTCCACCGTTGTCGACATGGCGCTCGTACATCGGCCCGGACACGTAAGCCAGAGCTGCGATGTCCTCAAAAGCATCCTGCTCCCGGTCCCACCCCTCCAACAGTCCGAAGCGAACACGCCTTGGATCGAGATCCAGGGCATACACCTCATCGTCGGGAATGTAATGAAACGGTTCACCATCCCTGCGGGACTCCTGCTCGATCAGCGATGTCTCAGCAACCTGCTCCTGCTGCGGCGCATCGGGGGCCAAGGCAATCAATCCACCCAACACAACGAAAGGAGAGGCCAGAACCAACCAGCGTTTGCGCAGACGAATGCGTTTCCGTTCCTGGCCGGCCTTGGTCTGGTCCTTCATGCGGACCGTCGCCCCTGGTTGTTGCGGAGTGGTTCGAACCAAGGAAGGATGGCTCCGTCGGCCACTAGCCATTGCTGGTAACGCTCGCCGCAGTCATGGCCTCCCGTCAACTGCCCGAAGGCTGGAATCACCAGGCGGGGTCCTTCGGGATCAAAGGCAAAGCAGGGGAGACGCAGGCGATCGGCCCGGCTGCGCAGGCGGGTCATGGGATGCAAATGCCCGCACACGTTGAGCTGATCCGCAGCGGGGGGAGTTTCTGGAGCATGGCTTAACCAAAGTTGGCCGACGCACTGGGAGGGGAGCTGCGGCAAGCCTTCGATCCAGCAGTGGCGGTCGTGGTTGCCGCCGATCAGCAGCACCTCACAACCGCAGAGATCCGGCAGCGAACGCAGGGTCTCTCGGAGCTCGGGCGTCAGCCCCTCACGGGCATGAATCAGATCACCGAGAACGATGAGCTGTTCAGGAGCCCAGGCATGACAGAGCTGAAGCAACGGATTCAACGTTCCGCGGTCGCCGTCCGTCGGCAAGGGGATGCCATGGGCCTGGAACACCTCGGCCTTGCCCAGGTGCAGATCCGCCACCATCAACTGGCGACCGTGCTCCCGCCAGAGAGCACGCTCCTCCAGAAACCGCAGGGACTCACATCTCCAAACCCACTCCTGCCCCTTCATCGGCAGGACACACTGAGGTTTTGTAGCCCTGACTGCATCGCAGGTGCCTGTCCGTGCATCACTGTGATGATCCTTAGACACAGCATTGTGGCGCGCTCGATGCGTCCAAACCAGCTTCCGGTCGAGACCCTGCGCTGGCTTGAGCGCAGGCTTGCGTCACTCGAACAGCAAGGGCGTTACGAGTGCGCCTACGCCTTGAGAATGGAAGTCGCTGAGTGGTTGTTAGGGGCCATCGATGCCAATCTGGCGGTCCCTGCTGCGACCTGAGCCACCAATGACCATTGCCCTCCTGATTGCTCTGGCTGGTTCCCTGGTCGCGATGTCCGTCATCGTGAAGCAACTGGAACAGCGGTGAAGCGGTCTGCCGTTGCAGTCGGCCTGCTGCTGGGCCTGCAGTTTCTGCTTCCACCGCTGATGGCACGGACGCTCAAGGTGGGCGTCAGCGGTAGCGCCCCTTTTGTGATCCAGGAGGAGGGAGGCAGCAGCGGAATCAGCCTCCAGGTGTGGAGAAGGATTGCTGAAGACAACAACCTCTCCTATCGGCTGATTCAACAAGCAACACCTCAAAAGGGGATTCTTGCCTTGAACGACGGAGAGATTGATCTGCTGGTGGGGCCGATCAGCGTCACACCCGATCGTCTCAACCTTCCAGGGGTCGATTTCACCCAGCCCTATTTCATCGGCAAAGAAGGCATTCTTTTGCCCCTGAAGCCCAAGACCCTGCTGAATCGATTGCAGGTGTTTCTGGGATGGGCCGTGCTGTCGTCGGTGCTCGTGCTGATCACTGTGCTGCTTGTAGTAGGCAGCCTGATCTGGTTGGCGGAGCGGCGTGGCAACAGCGAACAGTTTCCTGCGCAGCCTCTACCCGGCATCGCAAGCGGGATGTGGTTCGCCCTCGTGACGCTGACCCTGTGGGCTATGGCGACAAGGCCCCCATCACCCGGATTGGGCGAGGCCTCACTGCTTTCTGGATGGTCACCTCGTTGATCGCGATGTCCTCCTTAACGGCCAGCCTGGCGTCCGCCTTCACCCTGTTTCTTTCAGGCGACACGAACAACAGCATCACGGATCCAGCCCAGCTCCTTGGCCAGCGAGCTGCAGTGCTGGAGGGCACGAGCGGAGCGGAACTGGCGAAGCAGCGGAACATGCGGATCGTGCCAGCGCAGACCCTCGCAGCAGCGATTGACCATGTATTGATGAACAGAGCGGAAGCGGTGATCTTCGATCGACCGGCAATCCGTTTTCACCTCAAGAACAACCCGGAACTGGCGGTGCTACTGGCTCCATTCACCCTGGCGGAACAGACCTACGGCTTTGCCTTCAGAACTGGCGATCCATTGAGGACACCGTTGAACATCTCTATCCTCAGGCTGCAAAGCAGTGGAGAGGTAAAAACCATCTCGAAACGACTGCTTGATTAATGCAGCGGGCGATGGCGGCGCAAAGCATCCTCCACCAAGTAGGCCGCCAGATTGCCGCAACTACGGCCTTCCTCCAGGGCATGGCGTTTGAGTTCATCCATGACACCGCGAGGCAGAGTGACGTTGATGCGCTCGGAGCTGGACGCATCAGCCACGGCAGCACTGCTGGGCGCCGGAGCCTGCCCTTCAAGCCGTTGTTGCAGCTCCTGAACCAGATCCTGAAGAAGTGGCACGATAAATTCACCAAATAGTGAACATATTAAAACTATATTCCACCAAGCATGATCTTTGTGATGTCCGAGCCATCCCACGTAAGGTGACCCCACGTTTCACCGAAACCATGCGCCCTCTGCCGCTGAAGCTTGCTCCAGGCAGCGATCTGCGCAATAGCCTTGAGGAGCTCGGCCGGACGCAGGGCATTCACGGTTTTGTGCTCGGTGTGGTCGGCAATCTCAGCCGTGCTGCTTTCCAGTGCCCCGGGCAGCCAGAGCCCACCGTCCTGGAGGGCGACCTCGAGGTGATCACCCTGAATGGCACGATCGGGCCGGAGGGAGTGCACCTCCATCTGAGCCTCTCCGATGGAGCTTGCCAGGTGTGGGGGGGCCACCTCGAGCCCGGAACGCTGGTGCAGAAAGGCGTTCACCTGTTGGTGGGCGTGCTGGATCAGACCCCTGCCCCAGCCGAATCCAACGCGAACGCGCCTGCCCCACGGCTTGAAATCGCAGTGCTCCCGGGATGCCCCTGGTGCGCCCGCGCACTCCGACTACTGCGCGGCATGGCATTGCCCCACACCGTGATCACCGTCAACAACGACGCCGACTTCGAGGCCTGCCAGACCCGCAGCGGCATGCGCACCTTCCCTCAAGTGTTCATCGACGGAACGGCGATCGGCGGCTACGACGACCTCACAGCCCTGCATGCCTCCGGTGAGCTCGAAACCCTCCGCTGACCAGCCGCCGTTCTGGTCGCTCAAGCCCTGGTGGTGCCAGCCCTGGTCGATCATCAGCACCGGCTGTGCGGTGATCGGCTTGTCCTTTTGGTGGCCAGGACGTCTGTGGATCTGCATCCCCATCGGCGTGGCCGTTTCAGCCTGGTGGCTGCTGTTTCTGGTGATCGTGCCAGCGGCCTACCGCTCCGGAGACCTCCAACCGTGACCAACAACGCTCACACCCACGTGCAGCTGAAGCGGGTGGATCAAGCCCTGTTCGATCAGGTGGCAGGGGTGGCTCGGCAGCACCCACGACTGCGCAAGAACCACAACCTTCACCAAGAAAGCGATCTGGTGCAGCGGTTTCTGAACGTGCTCCAACCGGGCACCTACGTGCGACCCCACCGGCACGTCCGCGATCAACCCGGAACTGGATTCGAATGCTTCCTGTTGCTGCAGGGGGCGATCGGCCTGCTGGTGATGGACCATGACGGAACAATCCTCCAGCAGGAACGGCTGGAGGCCACAGGGACTCTGCGGGGCATCGAATTAGCGGACAACCAGTTCCACACCCTGGTGGCCCTAGAACCCGACACGGTGATGTTCGAGCTCAAGCAAGGGCCCTATCAACCCACGGACGACAAGGATTTCCTCAAGGGCTTTCCCTCGGAAGGGTGTGCGGAGGCCAGCGCCCAGGAACAGCTCTGGCGAGATCTCTTCGGTTAGACCGCCGCGGACCGGGATTCTTCGCGGGAGCGCTGCTTCTCCTCCAGCAGCTCCCGTTCCAGCTGATCGATCAGACGACTCACCAGGGCCTGGAATTCGGGTTGACAGCCACGGAAAGCAGCCTTGTGGCGGATCGGCTCATTGCGCATGCGCAGATCCGTGAGCATCAGTTGCAGGGAGTCGATACGGGCGCTGCTGTTCATGGCCATCCGTGCCTTTGAACGAAGACTATGACGCGAGGGCTCACGAGCAGCTGAACACCAATCATGTCTTCGTTGATACTTCCAGAAGTGTTCCGCGCGACGTCTCTGATGCGATTTCTTTTGCAATTTGAGTTGGTTTTCAACAGCTCTGACGATGTCGTTCAGTCCGGTCCCTGGTAGCCGTAAAGCGGAATCCAACTACCTCGACATCAGCACCGAGAGTTTTCCGTTCAAGCTCAGCTACCCCGGCACCAGCAAGAGCAAGGTTCCCAATCGCTTCAGCGATCCGAACTACCCCGACGATCAGCTGATCGCAGGCGGCCTGTCTGGCCTCTGGTACCAGGCTGATCTGAATCGTTATTTCACCGTTTCGGATGTGGGGCCTCAGGCTCAGGACATCCCTGAAGAGCAGGGCTTCGCCTTTGAAGGCGAAAAGGTGTTCAACGATCCTGATTTCAAGCTTCAGGTCTACGAACTTCAGCAAGGGAAAAAGGGCAAGGTCAAGGTCAGCGGTGAAGTAACCCTCAACGTCCCCGATGAGCAGGGTGGCTTCCGTCCCGCCACCGGCATCGGTCAGATGTACCGGATTGATGAAGCCACCGGTGAGGTCTCAGGCCTGGATTCAGCCGCGTTCACCCCAGACGGCAAGGGTGGTTATGCCCCCGTACCCGCCGACGCTTTCGGCATGGATCCAGAGGCGGTGCTTCGCCTGAGCATCGATGGACTCAACAACGGCAACGCCGTGTTCGCCATCTCTGACGAATACCGCCCCCAGATGTCCATCCATGACGCCAAAACGGGCAACCTGATCCATCGCATCGTGCCCAAGGGCAGTAGCTACAAGGGCTACGGCTACGAGGAAGGGCGTGGCGATGTGAAGGAATTCACCAAAAAGACTCTTCCCAAGGTTTACCTGGAACGCCGCGGCAGCCGCGGCTTCGAAGCCCTGGCTTACAACAGCAACAACGGCCTGCTCTATGCCTTCATCCAGACGCCGATGGATGTGAATGGCGAGCGCAAGGCTTCCACTGTGCGACGCATCATCGCCATGGACCCGATTACCGGTGAGGCCAAGCACGAATACATCTATCGCCAATCCGGCCCCACAAATCAGGACAAGATCGGCGATGCGGTCTACGACGCCGACCGTAACGTCTTCTATGTGATCGATCGCGACAATGTGGCGGATGAAACCGCCAACAAGGCGGTGATCGAGATGGACCTGACCCGGGCCAGCGACGTGCTCGGCTTCAACTGGGAATCGATCCTCGGAGAGGGTGTCTATGCCCCCGAGATGCTTGATACCCCGGAAGAGGTGGGTGAAGCCCTGCGCTCACCACTGATGAACGGCATCATTTCCGAGGTGCACCAGACCACCCTGTTCAACCTGGCGGAGCAGGGCATCAACACCCTGTTTGACAAGCCCGAAGGATTGGCTCTCAAGCAAGACGGCAGCTTGGTGTTCGGCTTCGACAACGACTTCCAACGGGTCGATGGCCGCCCCGACAACATGCTGTCTGTGGTTACCGACCGCTTCGGCGACCTGAAAGCAAGCTCCGCCGAATTTGTCCTCAACTATCCCGGCACCAGCAGGCCGGAACTGCCCACTGCATTGGAAGATCCCAATCAGTCGGATGTTCAGATCATCGCTGGCGGCCTCTCCGGCCTCACCTACGACGCTGGTCTGAAGCGTTACTTCACCATCTCCGATGTGGGCCCCCAGGTCATTGATATTCCAGAGGGCCAGGGCTTCGCTTTCGAGGGAGAGAAGATCTTCAGCGACCCTGATTTCAAGCTTCAGGTCACTGAGCTGTCGTACAAGATCAAGCCCGGCAAGGCGAAAGTCAAAGACACCACCACCTTGCGGGTTCCCGACGGCGACGGCGGCTTCCGTGATGCCACCGGCATCGCTCAGATGTACACCATCAACGAAGAGACCGGTGAGATCAGCGGCCTCGATTCCAGCAACGCCGCCTTCACCACCGATGGCAACGGCGGATACGTCCCCGTGGCACCGGATGCGTTCGGTCTGGATCCCGAATCCATCCAGCGCATCAGCATTGATGGGCTGAACGATGGCAACCCGATCTTCGCCGTCTCCGATGAGTACCGTCCCCAGGTCGCTCTGTTCGACGCCGAGAGTGGTGAACTGATCCATCGAATCGTGCCGGAAGGCAGCGACTACAGCGCAATCAGCTACGAGCCCGGCCGGGGCGATGTAGCCGAGTTCACCAAAGCCACCCTGCCAGAGGTGTACCTGGAGCGTCGCGGCAGCCGCGGCTTTGAAGCCCTGGCCTACAACAGCGACGACGGCTTGCTCTATGCCTTCATCCAGACCCCGATGAGCGTCGGCGGTGATCGCAGCAGCTCCACAGTGCGGAGGATCCTGGCCATGGATCCGGTCACCGGAGAGCCCCAGCACGAATACATGTTCAGCCAGATCGGCCCCAGCAACCAGGACAAGATCGGCGATGCCGTCTACGACCCGGAGCGCGACGCCTTCCTGGTGATCGATCGCGACAACGGCGACACTGTGGCGGCCAACAAGTCGATTCTGCGCATGGATCTGAGCGAGGCGACGGACACCCTGGACTACGACTGGGAATCCCTTCTTGGGGATGGGGTCTACGCCCCTGAACTGCTGGAGAGCCCTGCTGCCGTGGCTGAGGCCTTTGCCGAAGGCGAGGTTGTGGAGGTGGATCAGGTGGAACTGCTCAACCTGCCTTCCCTGCCCGGTGTTGACCCCCGCTTCGACAAGCCCGAAGGTCTGGCCCTCAAGCCCGACGGCACCCTGGTGATCGGTTTCGACAACGACTTCGCAAGGGTGGACGGCCGCCCCGACAACCTGCTGACGGCGATCAGCCTCTGATTGAGATCACAGGCCCAGCTCCTGCAGCAGCTGGCGCTGGGCCTGACGACCGACAATCCCATGGGCCGCCAGGGCACCACTGGCGGCCACCGGCGGAATACCAATCCCCGGGAAGGTGCTGGCACCACAAAGCCAGAGCCCATCAAGCGGTGTGGTCACGCCAGGGAAGAGCCCCTCAGCAGCAGAGAGGGCAGGTCCATAGCTGCCGCGATGCACATTGAGGTAATGACCATGGGTCCGCGGCGTCCCCTCCATCACCACGTGGCAGCGCTCACGAATGTCCGGGATGCGTCGTTCCAGAACACGCCAAAACACAGAGCAGCGCTCCGTTTTCAACGCCTTGTAGGCCTCGCTTCCCCGCGGTAGGTCCGCCCACAGCGACCAGGGTTCACTGGCTGGCGTGTAGCCATGCAGAACATGCTGACCCGTCGGAGCCATCGCGGGGTCCAACACCGATGGAACCGACAACACCACGGCATTGCGTTCCGCTGCAATCCCCCGCTGCCAGTCATCCACCCAGACGGTGTGGATCGGCAGGTCGTCCAAACCACTAGCGTTAAAGCCGAGATGTAGATGCAGGAAGCCATTGCAGGCTGGCGTCTCAGCACGATCCCGTTGCCAACCGACAGCGACGTCCTCAGGCATCAGATTTAGGGTGCTCCAGATGTCAGCGTTGCTGACGACCTGATCGGCGTGGATCAACTCGCCATTGCTGAGCTGAACGCCAACTGCTCTGGAGCCATCCATCAGGATTCGCTCGACCCTGGCTGCCGTTCGCAGCTCGCCGCCGTGGCGCTGCAGTCCCTGCACCAGAGCATCGACCACCGCGATACTGCCACCCACCGGGTAGTCCAGGCAGACCTCCGGTTCGAACCACTCCCCAAACAGCGTCGCCATAGCCGCTGCATTGGTATCCCCCATCGGCATGCCGCTGATCAGGAAACAGAGCAGATCCACCCAGTGCCGCAGAAAATCATCATTCAGATGACGATCCACCAAGGGACCAAAGGCACCGGAAAGATGCCGCATCGACGGTAGATGTTTCAGCAAGCGGGGGCCGCGTTCAAGCAGCTGCGCCATGGCATCAATTCCGGGGCGAAGCGCCAGCAACGGCAACGCGTTGGCGGCAGCAGCGATCGGACGTAACACCTCACCGAAGCGTCGCCATTCCTCAACAGCATCGGTCCCGCGCAGATCCCGAACAACCTCTTCAAAGCCAGCAGCTCCAACGGGAATCCTTAAATCACCCTCTGGCAGCAACACATCCCAGCTGCTGTAAGGGATCACCTCGAGAGGCTGATCCAGGGCCCGCAGGATCTGAGCCAAAGGATTGCCGCTCGGCCAACGGGCCAAGCCACTCCAAAGCGATGGTCCCGATTCGAAGTGATAGCCCTGACGCTGAAAACCATGGGCTGCACCACCAGGCTGGGTATGGGCTTCGAGCACCAGCACTTCTCGTCCGGCTCGCGCACAAAGGGACGCACAGCAGAGACCACCGATACCACTGCCGATCACCACCACATCGACCCTGTCCTTCACCCAACCCAGCCCATGGGAGCCATCATTGTGATCCCTGCTTGCTGGAGATGGGCGGCCGCTGGCTGATTCCGTTGCTGTTGCTCGGCCTGGCCTGGGGTCAGGAACTCATCGATCAACTGCTTTTTGGTGGCCAGTGGAATCTGCCGATGGGACCTGGCCTGCCGTTGTGGAGAGTGTTGAGCGCACCGTTCAGCCACTCGGGCTTCGGTCATCTCATGTCCAACTCTCTGGTGTTTCTGCCCCTGAGCTGGCTGGTGCTCACACGGAGCAACCGCGACTACATCGCCGTATGGATCGGAGTGGTGCTGGTTGAACTCCCCATCGCCCTGTTCTGGCCAGCTGCGGGCCATGGGCTCTCCGGAGTGGTGTATGGATTGCTCGGCTATCTCCTGTTGATCGGTCTACTGGAACGCAGAATCGTGCCGATTCTTCTGGGAGGAATCACGTTCTGGTTGTACGGCTCAGCCTTGTTGGCCTTGATCCCCGGAGTCTCACCCGCCGGGGTGAGCTGGGTTGGTCACGCCGGCGGATTTCTGGGGGGCGTTCTGGCAGCATTCGCCATACGCAGAGATTCCGATGAATTGGATCAGATCAAGGGAAGCTGATCCAGTGAATCCGTGGAGATCCTGTAATACCCACCTGCATAAACCGCAGTTGGATCGTTATTCACCAATTCGCTGGAGATTAGCTCATTAATGACAGGTTCTGCGACCATCTCTTGAACTGGTTCAAGGGCTGGAACAACCTTTTGCCCATTAATCAAGAAGGTCCCGATCATCGAATCATGTGATGTGCAGAAAAAGGACAACTCTCCTTCTTTTTTGAACATTTTTCGATCCGATTTCCGCACCTGAAATTTCAGCACGTCGGATCCAGTAATGTCATCCGAGAACTCACCATCACCCTTGATTTTCACAGCACTGGTTGAAGCCCTGTTGTAGCCCGAATCACCGATATAAAAGGGGTGACTCTCAGCCTGATCAAGACGGTGGAAGCGATACTTCTTTTTAACATTGATTTTGAAGTCTTCAAATTCATCACCACCCTAATCAAAAAAGCGATAAAAGGGATCATCCAGTGACCCAGCATCAACGAACACGTCAATGCTCTTCCGACGTTTTTGCAATGAACGCTCTGTTGCGCGAGCTTTTAGCGAACCACCGATCACAACATCAAAACTGTCAACATCGATGCTGCCATCCACCGTCGAGATTGCCTCATCGGAACGACTCAGGGAAAGATCGTTGAAACCGGAAGCCTTTCATCACAAGCTAGGGATGTGATTTTAGCTGGGATCACCATTGAGATACGGCTCAAGGAAGGCCAGCGGAGCTGCCATGTCATCAGCGAAACCCAGCAGATGTGTCTCCCATCGCTCATACAGCAGAGCACCCTCCTCATCCAGCAGAAAGGTGCCGCCCCGCTGGGCGATGTGGTCGTCGCAGGGCACATAGGTGCGCCAGTTGCTGAGCACCTCGCCCATGTTGCGAAGTCGCTTTGTGGCTAGTTCGAACGGGCGCTGAAATCCACGTCCCCCGGCGCGAGCAAACATGGCTGCAGGAAAATCCGGCAGGGGCCAGGCCTTCACCACCTCCTCATCCGCAAAAATTTGCGGGGCGGAACGATCTCCGGTGTAACCGCGCAGCACCTCCTGCAGCGTTCCAGGCGAGCCAACACCAGCACACATCAGCAAAAATCCGGGCCAAGGTCCTCCGGGAACCTGTAAGCCGGCGTAGAGGCCGAGGGCTTCATGGAGCTCTGAGCTGCTGTCCACCTCAAGGCATTGCCGCGGAAATCCGGTGAAGGCACAGAAGCGCTCAGCACTTCCTTCATCCCCGATCGCAAAAGCCTGCAGATCAATCCGCGCGACCTCAAGGTCAGCCAGGCGGGGGACCAAGGCTTGGGCGTACTCCATCGAATCGAAATCGCCCAGCTGTCCCATCACGACGACGAGACGTCTCCAGGCTGAAGCTGCCGGCGTGAGGCGCTCCAACAAGGGTTGCAACGTTTGTTGCTGGCTCTCAGTGCTTTGCCGCGTCATGCTGAAGACCTGTGCCGTTGGTTGCGTGGTGACCAGTGTCTGTCAGAACTGCGGCAGCCGCCGCTTCAGGGCTGACCGAGCTCTGGCCGGTCGGCTGATCTGTCAATCCTGCGGACTGGCTGCCGGGAGCCGCCCAAGCCGGAATCGCTCCAACCAACGACAACGACGACGCAGTGCACCACCACTCAGCCGCCAGAGATTGCTCTGGTTGACGCTGCTGATCGGCGTTGCCATCGCCGTGGTGGTGCTTACGTCCTGAGCATCGCCACCACCTCAGCCGTGTTGGAGGACAAGCCACCGGCTGCCAGCTGCTCGATGGCCTCTCGCATGGCTGACTGGCGCTCCGGCCCGTAGCTCCTCCAGCGGCTAAACACCTTGGCCAGCCGGGACGCTGTGATGGGGTTGCGGGCATCCACAGCCGCGATCTGCTCGGCCATGAAGCGATAGCCGGAGCCATCGAGAGCATGGAATACCGGCACATTGGCGGTGAGTCCTCCCAGCACCGCCCTCAGCGAGTTGGGCGCCAGGGGATCGAAGCGGGGATGCTGCAGCAATGCATTGACCCGCTGCAGGCCGTCCGCCCGAGGCGTCGAGGCCTCCAGCGCAAACCAGGCATCGAGGATGACCGGTTTCTCTTGCCAGCGCTCATAAAACGCAGCAAGGGCCTGGTCCCGTTCGGGCACGGCCACCGGCTGCAGAGCCCTCAGAGCCGATCGGGCCAAGGTCATCGATGGACTCGACACGGCGGCAAGCGCATCAGCGCACGCCTGAGCATCCTTGGATGCCACGAGCCAACGCCAGGCCACAGCCGTGAGCTGACGTCCACCCTGACCAGCCGGCCAGGTCAACGCCCAGTCCTGGCGGGTCTGCTCCAGCAACCCGATCAACTCAGATCGCAGCCGCAGACCGAGATCACGGCACCAGCCTGAAGCAGCCTCAAACAGAGCTGGAGGATCCACTGGTGTCTGCAACGCCTCCAGTTCCAGCAGCCCCGGCAAGGCCAGCAGTGCTGCCAACTCGGACGCCGCAGCCGAATCAGGGTTACCTCCATAGGCCGCCAGGCGTTGGGACAACGCTTCCACCACCGCCGTTTCCACCTGCTCATCGACACGCCCCTCGGCGCGGGCGATCAGCACCTGGCGGAACAGGCCCTGGGCGGAATCCCAGCGGATGAATGGATCGTCATCATTGGCGAGCAGTTGCAAGCGCTCCTCCAGGGAGGCCTCCATCCGCACGATCAACGGCGCTGAAAAGCGGCGCAGCAGTGACAGGGCTGGAACAACCGGGCCAGGGTCGCCCTGAAGGATCACGGTTTTGGTCTCGTTCTCCATCACCACGAGTTGCTCATCTCCCAGACGCCCCTCTGGACCGATTAGGGCCATCGCCAACGGGAGCACCAGCGGCTGCTTGTCCACCTGTCCGGGGGTTGGTGCCGTGGCCTGCCGAAGCTGCAGGGTCATGCGTCCGGTGTTGGAGTCCCACTGGCGCTCAACCGTCAGCTCCGGTGTCCCGGCCTGGTGATACCAACGACGGAAACGCTCTGGATCAAATCCCAGCGGCTCTCCCCCCTCCGTCGCTCCATCGACGATGGATTGAATGAAGTCTTCCGTCGTGGCCGCCGTGCCATCGAAACGGCTTACATAGAGCGCCATCCCGCGCATGAACCGCTCCGCTCCCAGCAGGGTGTGGAGCATCCGGATCAGTTCCGACCCTTTCTCATAAATCGTTGTTGTATAGAAATTATCAATCGCCTGGTATTCCGCAGGCTTCACAGGGTGAGCAGTCGGTCCAGCATCCTCTCGAAACTGGGTGTTGCGCAGCATCGCCACATCCTCGATCCGTTTCACCGCCGCTGAATGAAGATCGGCGGTGAAGGACTGATCACGGAACACCGTCAGGCCTTCTTTCAATGAGAGCTGAAACCAGTCGCGACAGGTGATCCGATTGCCACTCCAGTTATGAAAATATTCGTGGGCAATGACACTCTCGATGCGCTCTAGCTCAGCATCTGTGGCAGTTTCAGCATCTGCCAGAACAAGCTTTGAATTGAAGATGTTCAGACTCTTGTTCTCCATCGCGCCCATGTTGAAGTGGCGCACCGCGACGATGTTGTATTCATCTAGGTCATATTGAAGGTTGTACACCTGTTCATCCCATTGCATGGATCGCTTCAGCGACTTCATGGCATGGGCGGTGTAGGGCTCATCACCCTCCTCCACGTGCAAGCGCAGCGTCACTGTGCGACCGGATGCCGTGGTGAAGCTGTCGCGAATTTCGCGCAGATCACCTGCCACCAAGGCGAACAGATAGGACGGCTTGGGGAAGGGATCGACCCAGGTCACCGCATGGCGGTTTGAGCCAACAGCTTCTGTTCCAGCGGCATTGCCATTGCTCAAGAGCACAGGACAACTGCTTTTGTCCGCTTCGATTCGCACCGTCCACCGACTCAGCACATCGGGGCGATCCGGGTGAAAGCTGATTCGCCGGAATCCCTCGGCCTCGCACTGTGTGCTCAGCAGGCCACCACTGGCATAAAGACCCTCAAGAGAGCTGTTGCTGTAGGGGTCGATGCGGCAACAGGTCTCCAGAACAAACGGCGTGCTCGGCGGAGAGTGGATCGTCAGCAGCTGATCCGTATAGCTGTAGGCATCACCCGCAAGATCGTCACCATTCAGCCTGATGCTGCAGATCTCTAGGTCCACACCCTGCAGCTGCAGGACGTCAGCCTCCTCCTGGGGCTCTAGCTCCAGTCGGCTGATCACCAGCACTTCGCTGGTTCTGATGTCGACGTTCAAGCGAATCGCTGGCAGAGCAAAAGGCCATGGGCTGTAGTCCGCAAGGCGGACGGGAGACGCAGAGACCATGACACTTCGTACCAACTGACGACAAATTTTGGCTCAAAGAAAGTAAGAATGACACAGGATTAAGAGAGGACATAACATTCGCAGCAAAAATATGGTTACGTGAAATCAGTAAAAAGTTATTCTAAAGTTAATTAACCAATCTGAATGCCTTGCAATTACAAGTTTAAATTATTATTTTTTCGAACGAGACTTTAATTCTGCAGCGGCTTTTTCAAACTTCTTCTGCTGGTCATCAGGAACTTGGTCTTTGCAAACCTTCATGGCTCCACCGATGAGCATAAAGGGAGACGTCTTGAAAAATTGCTCCTCGGAGAGGGGCTCGCTGGAGCCGGGAACAACCCCGCCATGTTTTTGAAACACAGCAGAGGCTTGCCCAGCGAGTGCGACAGGAATTGACTTGTCGAAACTGACTCCCTGACCTCTTGCCTCGCAAAACGTGACAACAGAAATTGTCATGTAGGTATTGATGTCATTTGGAGTCGCGGGTTTTGTACTGCCGCCAGCTGCCTGAGCCATCACAGACGGTGAACCACAGGCCAAAGAAATTGCGAATGTCATTGCCGAAAAGAAATTATTCTTTTTCATGACTTAAAAAAATTTTAGATATTTTATAGGAGCTTTTGCGAAAACACCCGTTCAGTGATCGCTTTTTGAACTGGGACATACTTCCCCAATTCTTTTCCAGAGTCCAATTCTCAATGGCAACCAGGATTGAGCTGAGGCCCGTCGCCTGGTTCAGTCTTCCTGGATCAGGGGCAGAGGGTCAGACATCCTGATTTCGTGGTGATGTTCAACGATCGCCAGCTCCCCGTTCTCCCAGCTGTAGATGGCGCGGTAGCGGTAGCGGTCCTGGTCCACCAGTCGGATGTGCTCAAGGATGTCCCATTGCTGGTAGTGAGACTCCAGGATCGTTTCGTGCTCATCCACCTGACGCAGGCGCGTGCGAACGGGATCGGTGTTGAGGTAGCCGCGACTGCGCTGCAGCTGATGCCCCCAGAGCGTGGCTTCCATCACACCAGTGCGCTCATACCAGGGTTTGCGCGCAAAGAATTCGTCGGAATGCTGGTTGCTTTCATCGGACCACCAGCTGAAGCGATACCGGCTTTCGCCGGCTGCCGGTTCCGCAAAGGCCTCCATTTTCAAATGCATATCCACATGCAGCACTTGCTCATCGCTGAAGGTGTACTGCCGGCGGGAGCGCCAAATTCCGAGATTCCGGCCAAACCAACGACGCAGGTTGCTGTCCACCTGGATGGACGGTGATGCGGAGGTTGAACCAGGAACCGTGAGTGGAACACGGTTTTGCGCGGAAAAGAGCGACATAAACCGTGTCGGCCAGGCGTCGGAGTGCTTCCAGTTGTCTTAGCCCGGATGGCGGACCAGTCAAAAACCCATAAGGTAAGCCTCAGTTTTACGTCATCACTGAGCCGTGGGGGAGGACGATCCCAAGGGTCGCCAGCGGCTGAAACTCCTGCTGGTGGCAGCACGCCATCACCTCTCCGGCCCTGACCTGAGATCCGTCGTTCATTACCTGGAACGAGATGACGTTGGCTTCCAGGTGACGCTGCAGGTGGCGGATCCATCGCAGCAGCCCGAATTGCTGGAACTTCACAGGCTGGTGATCACGCCGGCACTGATCAAGCTATCCCCGGCACCGAAGCAGGTCTTCGCCGGCAGCAACATCCTCCAGCAGCTGAAGGGATGGGTGCCCCGCTGGCAGCAGGACGGCGTGGTGAGCGGCTTAGGTCTCAGCCTGAGGCCGACAGAACTGGACGGGAGCAGAACGCAAAAAGAGCTTCAACTTGAAGACCAACTGCTGGTGCTGCGCCAGGAAAACGAGACCCTGATCGACAGGATTCACGCCCAGGAGCGACTGCTGCGGATGGTGGCCCACGAGCTGAGGACTCCACTGACCGCTGCTGCCTTGGCACTCCAGAGCCAGCGGTTGGGACAGATCGATATGTCCCGCTTCCAGGACGTGATCACGCGGAGATTGGAGGAGATGGAGGCCCTGTCGAAGGATCTGCTGGAAGTGGGAACCACCCGCTGGGAAACACTGTTTAATCCGCAGCGGCTTGACCTGGCCAGCGTTTCAGCGGAAGTGATTCTCGAACTCGAAAAACTCTGGCTGGGCCGAAACGTCGAGATCCGTACCGACATCCCGAGCGACCTGCCCAAGGTCTTTGCCGATCAGCGCCGCATGCGTCAGGTGTTGCTGAATCTCCTGGAGAACGCTTTGAAATACACCGGCAACGGCGGACACATAACCCTCACCATGCTCCACCGCACCAGCCAGAGGGTTGAAGTCAGTGTCTGCGACAGCGGGCCTGGCATCCCGACGGAAGAACAGCAGCGCATCTTTCTCGATCGGGTTCGTCTTCCCCAGACCTCCGATCGCACAACGGGGTTCGGCGTGGGCTTATCGGTGTGCCGCCGCATCGTGGAAGTGCATGGTGGACGGATCTGGGTCGTCTCTGAACCAGGGGAGGGAGCGTGTTTCACCTTCACCGTCCCGATCTGGCAGGGACAGGGCCAGGAATGGGGGCAGGCCGTCTTGACGGAGGGAGAGCTCGAGCCGTAGTTTGTTCTGGTGATGAGGAGCACAGACGGCTCCTTGATCACGGCCTCGCCCCCATCGTCTAGAGGCCTAGGACACCTCCCTTTCACGGAGGCGACAGGGGTTCGAATCCCCTTGGGGGTACTTAATATTTTTCGATCTCCGGTGATCAAATCGCAGTGAACTGAACTTTCACTTTTGTTCTCTCGTGATTAGTTGTTGCAGCGACGTAGTGCTTCCCTCTCCACCGCGACGAGATTGCTGCTGAGGTCGTCGCGAAGGCGCTCTTCGATCAAGCCGATCGGCATTCCCAGGCACCCCTGCACCGTCAGCTCGTAAAGGAGGTACGACCCTTCCGGCAGGGTTCTGACCTGCCAGGATCCTTCAAATCGTCGAAAGTCACCCTTCAGCATTTGAAAACGAAGGACGCCATCGGGCTTGAATTCCCGAAGTTCAAGCAGCACCTGCGCTGAAAAACGCATCCCCAGCAACTGTTGGCTGCCAACCTGCTGAAGGCGAACCGTCTCTCCATCCCGCATCACCAGCTCACTGGAGCTCAGGTTGGGAATGAAATCAGCCAGATGGGCGTAATCCGTTAAGACGTCCCAAAACAGCTCAGCAGGGATCGAACTTTTCAGCTGAACGGCAAGACGCCGTGTTCCTCCAGGCAGACGCTCCATCGTCTGCTCGATGGTTTCGCTCTGGTGACTGGAGGAGCGAAGTCCACCTGGAAACAGCGCCTGAAGTGGAGTCAACGGGTCTGGTGCACAGAGCTGGTCCGAGCAGATCTTACGGAAGTCGTCCAGACGACATCGCCAGTTGTGGCAAACGGCAACTGAATCGAACCTGTTTTTAAAGCACCCCTATAGTCTCGCCACCAAAAACGTCGTCAAATGCGGGTGTCCGTTGCCACAGCGGGTGGAACTTCCTCATCACTGTTCACGGTTGTCGCCAGTGGCATTCAGGCCGGTTCAGGGCCTTCGGTGATTCGGACCTACCGAGTGGCCATGAGTGGACTTAATGACCTGTACAAGCGCCTTTCAGCCTCTGGCGCCAGAATCAGGAGTGTGTCACCAGCCGGCGAGGAATCTCCCGCGGCTCCGGTGGCCGCGTCCAGCGCCCCCGCTCCGCAAGCCGTGACCTCTGCCCCCGCTCCCAAGAAGAAGCCCCACTCCAACGTTCCGGTCAACACCTACAAGCCCAAGACGCCCTTCCTTGGCACGGTGACTGAGAACTATTCCCTGGTTGTTGAGGGTGGCATTGGTCGGGTGCAACACATCACCTTCGATCTCTCCGGCGGTGATCCCCAGCTCGAATACATCGAAGGTCAGAGCATCGGCATCATTCCGGAGGGCGAAGATGCCAACGGCAAACCGCACAAACTTCGCTTGTACTCCATCGCCAGCACGCGCCACGGCGATAACTACAAAGACAACACAGTGTCCCTTTGTGTGCGTCAGCTGGAGTACAAGAACGAGGCTGGCGAGCAGATCTATGGCGTCTGCTCCACTTACCTCTGCGACATCGAGCCCGGTTCGAAAGTGAAGATCACCGGTCCGGTGGGCAAGGAGATGCTCCTGCCCGACGACGAGGACGCCAACATCATCATGCTGGCGACAGGCACCGGTATCGCTCCGATGCGCACCTATATCCGCCGCATGTTCGAACCTCGGGAACGGGAAGCCAATGGTTGGACGTTCCGCGGTAAGGCCTGGTTATTCATGGGTGCACCCAAGACCGGGAACCTCCTGTATGACGAAGATTTTCTCCACTACGAGAAGGAATTCTCGGACAACTTCCGCTACACCAAGGCCATCAGCCGCGAGCAACAGAACGCCAAGGGTGGTCGGATGTACATCCAGGACCGTGTGCTTGAGCACGCCGAGGAGATCTTCGAAATGATTGAAAATCCCAAGACTCACGTCTACATGTGTGGCCTTAGGGGCATGGAACCCGGCATCGACGAAGCCATGACCGCTGCTGCGGCTGCCAAGGGTCTGGACTGGTCTGAACTGCGCCCTCAACTCAAGAAGGCTGATCGTTGGCACGTGGAAACCTACTGATTAGCCGCAGCTCAGCTGATCAAGCTCCGCAAGGACTGCCCTCGGGTGGTCCTTTTTTTTCGCTTGGCAACAAAACGGGCCAAAAACAGGCTCGGTTGATCTGGGGCACTGTTGATTTCCCATTCCGTGCCTAAACCTTCGTCAGATGCCAAGGCCCGATGGTCGCCACCGCCACCAATCCCCTGCGGGTCGGACTCCGACAGGAACGGGTTATCGCACCGCAATGTCTGGTGATTTTCGGCGCCAGTGGTGACCTGACCCACCGCAAACTCGTCCCCGCGCTGTTCGAACTGTTCAAGCAGCGGCGACTTCCCAGTGAATTCGCCCTTCTCGGCTGCGCGCGCCGGCCCTGGAGCGACGACGAGTTTCGCGGAAAAATGGCCGAGGCCCTGGCCAGCAAGATCGTCGAGAACCAGGAAGCCTGGGATCAGTTCGCCACGAAGTTGTTCTACGAACCCGTCGATCTACAGCAACTGGAGGACGTGGTTCGCCTGGGAGGACGGCTGGAGACCATTGATCAACAGTGCGCCACCCGCGGCAACCGAACCTTCTATCTCTCGGTGTCACCGAAGTTCTACGGCAGTGGCTGTCGCGCGCTTGCGGATGCCGGTCTGCTGAAGGACCCCCAACGCAGCCGCTTGGTGATCGAGAAGCCTTTCGGTCGTGACTACGGCAGTGCACAAGCCCTGAACCGTGTTGTGAAGAGCTGCGGGCAAGAGAATCAGATCTTCAGGATCGACCATTACCTGGGCAAGGAAACGGTCCAGAACATCATGGTGCTGCGCTTTGCCAACACCATTTTCGAACCGATCTGGAACCGGAACTACATCTCCAGTGTTCAGATCACCGCCGCCGAGACCGTTGGAGTCGAGGAGCGAGCCGGGTATTACGAGACCTCCGGTGCCCTGCGGGACATGGTGCAGAACCACCTGACCCAGATGCTGGCCATCACGGCCATGGAACCGCCTGGTCGCTTTGACCCGGAGGCGATTCGCAACGAAAAGGCCAAGGTGTTGCAGGCGGCACGACTAGCCGACGAGCAGGAGCCATGGAACTGCTGCATCCGTGGTCAGTACGGCCCCGGCGGCAGCCATGACGCCCCCCTGGCCGGATACCGCCAGGAACCCGGCGTCGATCCCAACAGCACCACGGAGACCTACGTCGCCATGAAGCTGTTCATCGACAACTGGCGCTGGCAGGGGGTCCCCTTCTACGTCCGCACAGGCAAGCGGCTGGCCAAACGCCTCAGCGAGGTGGTGCTGACCTTCCGCGAAGCACCGGTGCATCTCTTCGATGCTGCCACCGGCGGCCCCACGGCCAACCAGTTGATTCTGCGCATCCAGCCCGACGAAGGGGCGGAATTCCGCTTCGAAGTGAAATCCCCCGGTTCCGGCATGCGCAGCCGTCCGATCGACATGGAGTTCTCCTACGACGAGTCCTTTGGGGAGCCCTCCGATGAGGGCTATGTCCGCCTGCTGGCGGACGCCATGCTCAGCGATCCGACCCTGTTCACCCGCAGTGACGAAGTGGAAGCGGCCTGGCGTCTTTACACCCCGCTGCTGGAACTGATCGAAGACAGCCCATGGCAGCTGCCGATCCACCCCTACGAATCCCGCACCTGGGGACCTGCCGCCGCTGATGCCCTGCTGGCCCGTGACGGACTGCTCTGGCGTCGTCCCTGACACCACCTGAATTCGCCGCACTCCATCTCCCGTCCTCCCATGTCCCCCCAGCTCACACTTCAGACCCCGCTCGAACTCGCCCCCTCAGAGGTGCCCACCTACCTGGAGCAACTCTGGTCGACGGAGCAGCAAGGCAACACCGGCTCCGGCGCGAACACCTTCTGTCTACTGATCTGGCAACCCGCCTGGGCAGAACAACAACTGGTGCGTTCCGGCCGCCTCAACGGTCCGATCACCGGCCAGCAATCCGATGAACTGCTGGACGCCGGTCGCCAGGCCGTGATCGACACCGATCTGCCCCTGAGCACCCCACCAACTGCTGGTGAGCTGATCGCCGCTGTCGCCCAGCTCGACGGTGACCACCAGGCCGACGATCTGCGGGGGCAATACATCGACCCGGCCCTGAGTGAACTCCAGCCCCGACGCTTGATCACCCTGGCCCCGACCATTAACGCCAACCAGGGACTGGAGACGCTTGTGGCGGCTTACTGCCCCTTGCCTGAGGAGGGTGGGGGAACCGCCGCCTGTGGTGATGTGGTGGTGTTGCGAGGTGGCCACGACGCCCTGCGCGATGGCATGTCGATCCTTCAGCCACTCCTGCCACCGTCAATGCCGTCCTGGGTCTGGTGGAACGGATTCCTCGATGAAGCACCCGACCTGATGGAACAGCTGGCCTGTTCTCCCAGGCGCCTGATCCTTGACACCGCCGTCGGTAATCCAAGCCACTGCCTCAACCTGCTGCGCTCACGCGTGGAGTCCGGTCAGGCGGTGAATGACCTCAACTGGCTGCGTCTGCGCAGCTGGCGCGAAACCCTGGCGATGGTGTTTGACCCGCCGAACCGTCGCGATGCTCTCTGCCACATCACGCAATTGGACATCGATGTGGAAGGTCACCACCCCGCCCAGGGCCTGCTGATGGCGGCCTGGATCGCAGACCGTCTCGGCTGGCAGTTGCTGGGGAGCAAGGTCTCCGAAGAAGGAGTCACAGCGCAGTTCAGCCGTCATGACGGCGCTGACATCCGCTTTCAGTTGATGACCGTTCCCACCGGCCAGCCCAGTGTCCATGCGGGGCAGATGGTCGGTCTGCGGCTGATCTGCCAACCGGAGCAGGGCCAGGGTGTCTGTGTGATCCTCTGTGCGGAATCCGGTGGCTGCATTCGTCTTGAGGGGGGTGGCATGGCCAGCCTTGAGCTGCATGAGGAGATCGTGTCGGTTCAACACGCCTCACCGGAAATGGATGTGGCAAGGCTGCTCAGCGGCGGACACGACTCCACCAACCCCCTGTTGGCCGACGCGGCTCCGCTGGCTGCCAGGCTGCTGAACTGAAGCAGCACCATCTGCCATGGCCGTTGTCATCGCCGCACCGGCCAGCGGCAGCGGCAAGACGCTGCTCACTCTGTCCCTGTTGGCCTGGGCGCGCTCTCAGGGCCACAGCGTCCAGCCGTTCAAGGTTGGACCGGACTACCTCGATCCGCAGCTGCTGAGTGCGGTAGCAGGGCATCCCTGCCGCAATCTCGACATCAACCTCTGCGGCAAGGCCTGGGTTGAACGGGCTTTTCACGGTTACGGAAGCCAGCAGGATCTGGCCCTTGTTGAGGGGGTCATGGGACTTTTCGACGGCATCGGCTGCAGTGAAGCCGGCAGCACGGCAGCTGTCGCCAAACAACTGCAGTTGCCGGTGGTGCTGGTGATCGATGCCGGTGGTCAGGCCGCATCGCTGGGGGCTCTCGTCCAGGGTTTCCGTGATCACGACCCAGACCTGACCCTGGCCGGTGTCGTACTGAACAGAGTGAGCAGCCAACGACATCGGGATCTGCTACATGAGGTTCTCGCCGCGGTTGGCATGCCCCTGCTGGGCTGCCTGCCCAGGAGTGATGACCTGGCCTTACCCAGTCGACATCTGGGCTTGGCCCCGGCCCACGAGCTGCAAAATCCTTCCCAGCGACTGGAACGCTGGGCGCGTCTCGCGGAGGAGCATCTCGACCTTTCGCGCTGGCTCCCTTTGATGGAGGCTCCACGGTCAGGGACGCCACCGCTGGATGAGATCGCTCCGATCACCGGGCCGGAGTTGCCGGTGGCCGTGGCGGTCGATGAGGCTTTTCACTTTCGCTACGCCGAGACAGGCGAGCTGCTGGAGCGCATGGCCATGCCCCTGCTGCCCTGGAGCCCCCTCGCCGATGCACCTCTTCCCGCCGAGGCTCGCGGGCTGATCCTGCCGGGAGGCTTTCCGGAACAGCACGCTGAGCGGCTGGGGCAGTGCCGCACCAGCCAGTCTGCCCTCAGGGGGTTTGCGCAACGACACCCGATTTATGCCGAATGCGGCGGGATGTTGTTGCTGGGCCAGCAGCTGAACGATCTCAACGGCACCTCGCATCCAATGGCTGGCGTGCTGCCCTTCAGCGCGCGCCGTGGTGCGCTCCAGGTGGGCTACCGCCAGATGACACCACGCCAGGACGGCCTGCTGCTACGGCATGAAGAAACCCTGCAGGGCCACGAGTTTCACCGCTGGACCTTGGAGCACGACCGACCGCCATCGGCCGGGTCCGTGCTGTGGGACATTGAGGGCTGGAAGACCGGACGGACACCGGAGGGATGGGGTACTCAGAGGATTCACGCCAGCTGGATTCACCTGCACTGGGCCAGCTCTTCGATGATCTGCTCCCGATGGCGCGACGCACTCGCAGCAGATCCGATGCCATAGCCAGGCGGTTCGTCAACAGAACGCAGCCCGGACGGCTGCAACCCTTCCTCGAACGCTGGCGGCTGCTGATCCAGGGGCGGGTCCAGGGGGTCGGCTTTCGAGCCAGCTGCAATCGGCGCGCACTAGACCTCGGCCTGCGGGGCTGGGTCCGCAACCTGCGAGACGGCTGTGTTGAAGTGCAGGCCGAAGGGCCTCCCCTGGCGATTTCAGAGCTGCGTGCCTGGTGCGAGCAGGGCCCCCCTGGAGCACAGGTGCTGAGAGTTCAGCTGAGCCAGTTGCCGGTGACCGGAGATGATTGGTTTGAGGTGCGCCACTGAACAAACACCAGAGATGGGCAAGAACTTCCTCGACCCACAGGACAAAGCGTTCTGGCGAGCTCTTCTCGGTGTGATCAGCCTCGGTGTTTGCATCGGTCTCGCAGCTCTGATCCTGAAGCTGTGATCCAGGCTGCTGTCCCTTAAAGCATCACTGCCCATCCTGAGTTGGTCACTCCGCTGATCAGCTGATGTCACGCCAGCTCTGGCTTCTGCGCCATGGGGCAACGGAATGGGCTCTCAAGGGGCGGCACACCGGCAGCACAGACCTGCCGCTGCTGCCAGAGGGTGAAGCGGAAGCCCACGCCCTCGGCCCGGTCCTCAGCCAGCAGGCATTTGCAGCGGTGTTCAGCTCTCCCCTCCAACGGGCACAACGCACCTGCGAGCTGGCCGGGCTCGGCGATCAGATGCAGATCTGCGACGACATCATCGAGTGGAACTACGGCGACTACGAAGGGATCACAACTGCCACGATCCGTGAAACCGTCCCGGACTGGACGGCCTGGAGCCATGGTTGGCCGAATGGAGAGGATGCTCCACAGGTTGAGGCCCGCTGCACAACAGCGATCAGCAGAGCGCTGGCCGTCCCAGGGGACGGGGATGTTGCCCTGTTTGCCCATGGCCACATCCTCCGGGCGCTGGCTGGAACATGGCTGGGACTGGGTGCCGCTGGCGGACAACTGCTATTGCTGGGCACAGCCTCCGTCAGCATCCTGGGCTGGGAACGGGACACCCGGGCTATCCAGCGATGGAATGCTCCATCCACGGGGAACTGTTAATCCATGCCTGGATTAGCAGGAGTTGATCGGCAGGGATCCGCTGAACTGACAAAGCAAAATCCTTACTTCAAACCAGAATCATTTCTCCTGATTCTTTTAACCTGATAACAGCATTTACACCATAGAGTAATGGCCCTTAAGATAAGTTGTACCAATTGAATTTCGTTCCTAGCAAGGATCAGAAAAAGAAGGAAATACCTGAAGCGATGAGAAATATTGCCGAAGTCATCAGGCAATTCAAGAGAGCGACCGGAGCAGACGACAGGTACGTTGTATTGATTCTGGCAGCCATGATGGCCGACTACCAGGAGAAGACGTCACCTTGGAAATAACGTAGAAATAGATGTCTTATTGATTGTTTCGTCAGTTCTACCGACGAAACAATCCCACCATTCAATTGAAAAGATCTTGGGCGCCAACCTCAGCGCAAGACCACGCAAAAGTATTCACGGAACCCCTTACGGAAGCGCGACGGGCGCCGCAGCCAACGCTCACCTTCAGCCTTGCATCCGTCTTCACTGAACATCGGGGTGGTCACCATCGATGTGGAGTCACTGTTGGCGGCATTGCTGCCTGAAAACTTGGACCCAAAGACGCCCGTGGTCAGCACGAGGTGGGCCTTGATTGTTTGCTGAGCCCAAGCTGCAGAACTGGGCCAGACAAGGCAGAACAAGCTGAGAGCGATCAGACAACGGCGCATCCCCATGAAACCTCAACAAACGATCAGACCAGCTCAGTCAAACGAGGCAGGGGTGAAACCTCAAGGGCCCGACAGGGATGATGCGAATTCATGGCGCCAGGCACGCTCGATGGCAGAGCTGGCCGTTCCTCCGATCAGCCACACGCCGGTTCGAGCTCGCGAGACCGCGACGTAACAGAGTTGCTGACGGATGGATGGATCGGCACGGAACACATCCGGGGCCACAAAGACCTCTCCGAAACTGCTGCCCTGACTGCGATGTACCGTCAGCACCGCCGCCGGTCCTAGGGAGGCGAAGGCATCACGCAGAAGGAAATAACGCCGCCAGATAGCCCGACCGTTTTGTTTGCCCGCGTCCCGTGCCTGCTGACGCAGCCGCTGCATCACGCCATCCAGCTCGCGCCGGGCCTCACTACCAACGGGCGGTTGGAGTCTCAAACAGAGCTCCAATTCCCCCGCTGAAACCTGAGCCGAAAGGGTTTCAATCACCGGGACTGCTCCATCGGCCGGGGAGAGACCGAAATCCATCAGGTCACAGGACTCAGGCGTCACATCCCTGACAGTCACCTCACGATTGGAACCCAGCACCATGTCTGGCTCTTCGCCGGTCTCTTCGCCATCCCTTGAGGCTGGCGCCATCACCGCCGCCCGGCTGATCAACACTTCCCCAGGCAGCACCGCCATCTGATCAGCCATATCCCCATGTATGGCCCGCCGTGCCAGGGGAACCAAACGCTCAAGGGTGCGATTGGTGTAGCAGAGGATCCTGGCGGCATCCGGGTTGTCCTGAAGAGAGGCCTGCCGAAGTGCTTGGCGGGCTTGATCCAGCCAGTCTTTCTGGGGCAGACAGCGCACTTGACCACTGTTGTTGCAGATCGGAGGCAACGCGGGCGGGTTCTGACAGGGAAGTCCTCCATCCCGCAGACGGCTGGCGAGCTGCAGCACCGGCCCCTGGTGGCGCACCACCTCCTCCAGAGTTGCAGCACAGGCCCGTTGCATCGAAAAAACAGGACTGGAGTCCTCACCGACCGGAGGCAGCTGAGCTGGATCACCGACAAAAACCAACCGCGTTTTGAACGGATGGGCGCACTGCAGAGCGATGCCCAGCAACGTACTGTCCACCATGGAGGCCTCATCGATCAGCACCAGGCCAAGGTTCTCCAGGGCCATCGCCGTCTGCTCCGTTGGTTCGCAGACCTCAGCATCAGCGGAGCGTTTCAGCTTTAGCCTCAGCAACCGGTGAATGGTGGAGGGGTACCAGGTGGGCTGAAGACCCTCCAGATCCAGGGCCTGGCGCAAAACGCCCACCGCTTTATGCGTCGGCGCCACCACGGTCCAGCACAGCCCCTGCACCTCCACCATCCGCAACAGGCGCATCGACAGAAACGTCTTGCCGCTGCCAGCAAAACCGCTCAGCACGAAGGGTGTTCCATCGGCTGGTGAGGTGAGCCAGTCAGCGAAAGCCTCGGCAGCCTTGCGCTGATCGTCCGTGAGATCTTCTGTGAGCTGGGCCTCGCCGCTCACCCCAGTGCTGCCCGCAGGCTGGCGGCCAAATACCAGGGCGAGCCCAGCAGCACCAGCCCCGGCAAGGCCACCGCAGGACCGATCAAGCTGCCGACCAGTACCTGGAGGCGACTGTGGCCGAGGCTTTCCTTCAGCGGTTTGTCATGGGCTGTCGGCCAGAGTTCCACCGGCAGGGCATTGACCCGTGCGGCGGTGTAGCCCGCCGCACGCCGGATGCCGCTGGCGTCGTACATCACCACGAAGCTGACCATCGCGGCCAGGGCAAACAGCGGGTGGTCAAATCCCAGGGTCCATCCAATGCAAGCAGCTGTACCGGTCACCAGCGATGAGTGGCTGGAGGGCATGCCACCGGTTTCGATCAACACCGCCGGACGCCAGCGGCGATGAAAAATCAATTCGATCACCAACTTGGACAACTGAGCAGTGCCACAGGCCACCAACCCCCAGGCCAGAGAACTGTTGTCCAGGAACTCCTGCAGGACGGCGTGGGATGAAGCGGACTCAATCATCGATCACGGCTGGTGATGTAATCCGCCAGGGCTAGCAGCGGTTGGGCTTTATCTGCCCATGGCTTGAGCACCCCTTTGGCCTCCTGCACCAGATCAGCGGCCCGTTTGCGGGATTCCTCGAGCCCGAGAAGTTTGGGATACGTCGTTTTGTCAGCGATCAGGTCCTTGCCGGCTGTTTTACCAAGCACCTCGCTGCTGGCCGTGATGTCCAGGATGTCGTCAATGATCTGGAACGCCAGGCCGATCCCCCGGGCGTAGACCCGTAACGCAGCAATCAGCTCATCATCAGCGCCACCGATCATCGCGCCGGTGATCACACAGGCGCTCAACAACGCGCCGGTTTTGTGGAGGTGGATGTACTCGAGGGTTTCAAGATCAACCTCCTTGCCCTCGCTTTCCAGATCAACCACCTGACCGCCCACCAGGCCAGGGGCCCCCGCCACCAACGACAGCTCTCCCACCACCTTGAGCAGCCGTTCGGGCGGAACCCCAGGACTACGCAGCGCCACCATCTCAAAGGCACGGGTCAGCAATGCGTCACCGGCAAGGATCGCAACAGCCTCGCCGTAGACCTTGTGGTTTGTGGGGCGTCCACGCCGCAGGTCGTCGTCATCCATAGCCGGAAGGTCGTCATGGATCAACGACATGGTGTGAATCATCTCCAGCGCCACTGCCGTTGGCATGGCCTGGGCAGCATCCCCACCCGCCAGCTCGCAGGCGGCCAGGCAGAGGATCGGCCGTAGACGCTTTCCTCCTGCCAGCAGCGAGTAGCGCATGGCTTCACGGAGCGACTCCGGCCGCTCCGGCACCAATGACTGATCCAGGGCATGCTCCACCGTCGCCTTGGCTTTGGCGAGATAGGCCTTGAAATCAAAGATGTCGGCCAGGCCAGAAGTGTTGTCGGGAGAAGTCGCCGCGACGGTCATGGAGAGCCCGATACTGGCGGGATTCTCTCAGGCCGGCCCTGGCTTGCAGAGGGGGACCCAGTCCATCGGATGGGGCATGCGCATTTCCCGTCCCTGACCAGGGGCTGTTGTGATCGCCAGGTCGTAGGAGACGGAGTAACGCGGTGACGCCCTTCATAGGGTGTGACCTGATAGCGAAGGTCAGAGGGAAACAGCAGCAGCCGGTGCTGTTGTGGCGCAAACACACCCCCTGAAACAGCTGCATCCCGATAGGGAATGGCCATCACGTGGCTGAAGTAATCGTCCGCCGCCTGAAACTCCAACTCACCACTGGGGTTGTCGGGCTCCGTTCGCACGTAGAACACAGCACTGAGCTGCGCATTGCGATGGGTGTGGGGCTCAATCGTCCCGCCCTGCCGGGCGCAGACCACTGGCCATGCTTTCTGGATATGAACCTCCAGGGCGTGATTGGGCCCCAGAAGTTCCCTCAGGAATGCATCCACGTGGACTGCCAGCTGCTGATTCAGCCACTGGAATGCTTCCAAGCGATGCAATTGATCCAGTCCTGCTTTGCCCAGCAGATCGCCGGTGAGGTTGTTGCGATCGCTGAACTCAGGATGAGAAAAGACCTCGCGATCGAATAAAGCCAGCTGCTGGTCCATGGCCAGAGCGACATCGGCCGTGGGGGTGAGATCTGCCTGCAGCACCGGTGTGGGAAACAACCAGTGGATCGCCTGGTCTGCCATCAGCCGATCAGGTCATCCAGTTCGTGGTCGATGCCATCACGTCGGCACCAGGCCACCACGGTGTTCACCAGGAGCATGGTCACCGTCATCGGTCCAACTCCCCCGGGCACAGGGGACAGGGCTGCAGCGATCGGTTCCACCTCCTCCGCCACAACATCGCCGCACAGTCCACCCTCGGGCTTGCGATGAATGCCGACATCCACCACCGCAGCACCTGGCCGCACGTGCTCTGCCCCAACCATTCCTGGACGTCCAGCAGCGACCACCACGATCTCGGCCTCAAGGGTGTGGGCGGCAAGATCAGCGGTTCGGGAATGCGCGACGGTGACGGTGGCGTTGGCAGCCTGCAACATCAGCGCCATCGGCTTCCCGACGAGAATGCTGCGCCCGATGACCACGGCCCGTTTGCCGGCAGGGTCGATGCCATTGCTTCGCAGGAGAGCCATCACCCCAGCCGGTGTGCAGCTGCGCGGACCGGGTTCGCCCTTCAACAAACGACCCAGATTCAAGGTGTGAAGACCATCGGCATCCTTTTCAGGATCAATGGCCTCCAATAGGGGACGTTCATCCAGCCCCTTCGGTAACGGCAGCTGAAGCAGGATGCCGTCGACGCGAGGATCCGCATTGAGCGACTGGATCGTGCTGAGCACCTGATCAGCGGGTGTGTCAGCCGCCAGGTGCGCTCCATAGCTGGCGATACCCACACGGGCGCAGGCTTTTTCTTTGTTGGCGACATACACAGCACTGGCGGGGTCATCACCAACCCGTAGGACGGCCAGTCCAGGTGGTCGACCAACTGTTTTCGAGTGTGCACCAACGACACTGGTCAGACGACGCTCCACCGTTGCTGCCAGCGCTTTGCCATCCAGCCGCAGGGCCATGCCAGGAACCCATCAGTCCCTCCAGCATGCCCTGCAGACACAGCTAGCGTTACTCCGTCAGGTCCCTTGATTTGGTTCGCTTCAACGGCGTGAGCAAGTTGTGGAGACGCTGGCTGCGTCATCAACGTCCAGCTGGGCGACTGCTGCGCTGGTCTGCCCTTCAATCCAGCCTGGTACTGCTGCTCTGCCTGGTTGTTGCGGGCGCGTCAAGCCTTCCCTGGCTGCTGAAACCCGATCTTCAACCGGGTGTGCTGGCTCCCTTCAACGCCATTGCACCAAAGGATGCCCTGGTGCAGGACAGTACAGCCCTTGAGCAACGCCGCTCCACCCTCGTGGCCCGCTCCGTGGTTCAGGTGCTTGATGCAGAGCAGACGCAAGCCCTGAAGCTCAGGCTGGAACGTCAGCTCAGTGAGCTGCAACAGGTGAGCGAAAGCGGCTCGGCCGCCAGGGTCGGTCCCGTCAATCTCAGCACAGACGAACAGATCTGGCTGGAGCAACGCAGCGATCAAGACCGTCTCGCCTGGGACAACGGTGTCCGGCAGGCCGCACAACGCATGCTCAGTCAGGGACTGGTGAGCACCCTTGCGGTGGATCAGCTTCGTGAGGCTGCCGATCTTCAGCTGCAGGGTGATGCCATCGACAACCCTGCCGCCCGCTCCGTAGCCGGAAAGCTGCTTGTGAGCAGCCTTCAGGGCAGCAGCAACCTTCGAACCGATCCCAACCTCAGCAAACAGCTGATCGAAGAGCAGCTGACCAAACAGGGGATCCCCACCATCGACGTACGCAAAGGAGATCTCATCACACGAAAGGGCGAACCGATCAGCCCTCAGGCCTACGACGTTCTTGACTTTTTCGGAAAAGTGAAGCGAGAACCCCAGCCCCTGATCTGGCTGGGTCGTTTTCTGGAAGCCCTCTTTGCCTGCGGCGTGATGCTGTTGGTGATGCGACGGGAACGACCGGGACTTGAAGTTCGCCATGCATTGCTGGCTCTGGGACTGCTGCTGCTGGCTCAGTTGGCCAAGCTTTGGTTCCAATCCACGGTCAGTCCCCTAGCGGTGTTGGTCCCGCCCACCCTGATCCTGACCGAAGGACTGGGAACGGGCTGTGGCTTGGCTTGGATGGCCATCGCAGCTCTGATCTGGCCACTGCCGGTGAATGGATTGGGCCATGGCCGACTGTTGATCGCTGTCGCTGTGTCCACTACGGGGGGTGTCATTGCGGGGCGTCAGCGCAGCCGGGGGCAGTTGCTTCAGCTCGCTGTTCTGTTGCCACTCGGCGCCCTGGTGTCGCAGTGGGTGCTGCTCCAGCTGCAACCCTTCACGGGTTGGCGGCTATGGGGATCACTTAATCCTGGACTGGATGAACTGAGCACGGATGCCTTGCTGCTGGGTCTCCTGCTGATGCTGTCTCTTTTGATGATTCCGATGTTGGAGGGATCCTTCGGCTTGTTGACCCGTGCTCGTTTATTGGAATTGGCGGATCAGGAGCGTCCTCTGCTGCGGCGCTTGTCCAGTGAAGCTCCTGGCACCTTCGAGCACACCTTGATGATCTGCGGCCTCGCAGAAGAAGGGGCTCGTGCCATCAATGCCGATGTCAATCTGATTCGAACGGGCTCCTTATATCACGATGTCGGCAAGCTCCACGCTCCCGATTGGTTCATCGAAAACCAGAAAGATGGTCCCAATCCCCATGACGCCCTCAACGATCCGGAGCAGAGCGCGGCGATTCTCCAAGCCCACGTGGATGAAGGTTTGAAGCTAGCCAAACGCCATCGACTTCCTCGGCCGATTACAGATTTCATTCCGGAGCATCAAGGGACCTTGAAGATGGGCTTTTTTCTGCACAAAGCGCGTCAAATCAATCCAAACATTGAAGAGAAACGCTTCCGCTATCACGGCCCATCGCCACGCTCCAAGGAAACAGGAATCCTGATGCTGGCCGATGGTTGCGAAGCGGCTTTGCGTTCACTACCGCCCGACACATCAGAAGCTGAAGCCAAAGACACGGTGCGCCGCATCGTGGAATCGCGGCAGCAGGATGGACAACTTCGCAAAAGCGGATTGTCTCGCTCTGAAGTTGAGCTCGTGGTCCAGGCATTCGTGAAGGTCTGGCGGCGGATGAGACACCGCCGCATTCCCTATCCCATTCCCGCGAGACCCAGGCATTCAGCCTGATGAACGGGTCAATCGCATTGGGACAAAAACCTCAATGTGATCAGCTTTAGCGAAGTCGAGATTCGCAACATTGTCAGGTTGAAAGATCTCTTATCGTCAAGATGAAGGATGTTTGGCAGCGATCTTGCGCTGAAGAACAACAGCCGCTGGGATCAACGTGATCAGGTTGGCGATCAGCACGGGACCATCCGCGACCATCAGCCCATAGAGGGACCACAACAGCACCCCAGACGTGAACAAGGCGTACATGCCGAGAGAAATCGAGCGTGTATCACCACTGCGAAGGGTCTTCACCGCCTGAGGGAAAAAACTAAGGGTGGTGAGGGACGCTGCTGCGTAACCGATGAATTCAGCTGGCATGGGGAACATCCTCCTGTCGCGTGGACACCCGCAGTCGGCGACCAGTGAATGGGTGTTCAAACGCCAGGGCCCGGGCGTGCAATCGCATCGGAGTCGTCATAGCTTCACCGTAAATCGGGTCTCCCACGATTGGATGGCCAATACCGGCCAAGTGGGCCCTCAGCTGATGCGATCGGCCTGTCAATGGACGCAGCCAGAGTTGCGTTGAGTTCGGTTGCCTTGCACGGACTCTCCACAGTGTGGTCGAGGGTCGCCCCCTGGGATGATCGCCATAGCGAGGTGGATCCCGATCCAGGCGAGCCAAACGCGAATCAATCCGACCTCGACCTTGGAGCTGCCCAACCACCTCGGCTTCGTAGAGCTTGTTGACTCTCCGGGCGGCAAAAAGAGCACTGCAGCGACGCAAACTGTCCAGACCGCGGGCGACCAGCACCAAACCCGACGTGTCTCGATCAAGCCGATGCACCAGATGGTGATCTTCACTCCAACGCTGCAATCTGGTGATCAAAGAATCCTGCAGATGAGAGCCGCGGCCAGGTTGCGACAACAACCCCGACGGTTTCAGCACCACCACAAACCAGGGATCCCAATGCACGATCGTCAGATCGTCAGGGCTTGAGCCGCTCCGCACAATGTTTTTTGAACAGGTGTCGCACTTGATCCGGCGGGAGAGCCTGCACAAGCCGCGCTTCCGCCTCCACATGATGCTGACTGCTGTGGTACTGCTTCAACTCATGAAAAGCTTGCGGATCAGTACGGCGGGTCTGATCCATCCCAGCGCCCAAAACAGCTGAAGGCATCAACGGGCCTCCCTTGCAGAACTGCATCACATGAGCGGATTCATGGGCAAGAACCACCCAGATGTAAGCGGGATCATCCGGCAAGTTGTTGCCGCACATCAACAGTGCCTGCCGCCCCTCATGAAAAGCTCCGAGCAGGCCTTCAGGGCAATCGTTAGCGACCAGCGCTTCGACACCGGTCTTCTGAATCAACCGCAAGTAGGAGCCAATCTCATCCCAACTTGATGCCCGAAGCGGTTGGCCCCAGCTCATCGCCCAAAGCAAGGGAGCCATCACCCACCAGGCAGAGCGACCGACCGTCTGGAGCACCAAATCCCCTCACCCTTGTCTCATTGGTCTCACCAGATCATCGCCAGCGGCTGCAATGCCCCGAAGTTCTAAAGAATTCAGGCGTCGAGTTCTCGACGCACCGTCTCAACCTTCTCATGGAACACCTGATGCCGATCGATGCGGGTGTTCAGCTTCAGCGTGGTGTAGATCCGCGGCACACCCATGCCATGCAAGGCATCGTGACAAGCCCGAACGCACTCCATGACGTCATCCCAGGGACCTTCGATTGCCGTGCCGTTGGGACCCAGCTCATGGACGAGCCCGGTCGACTGGATCACCCGCTGACAAGTGGCGATGTAAGGGGACAAGCTCACCCCAACGCCGAGAGGAACCACGCAAAGGTCGACGCTGAGCCAGGAATCCACAGCCTTCAGTCCTGCGGATCTCATCCTGTCACGCACTGATTTTGGCCTTCAATCAAACTGATGAACTCCAGACGATCCATCGATGATTGAGCGACTGCTGGAGGCTTACGCAACGCTGATGAGCAGGGCCCCAGGGGCCGCCTTTCGAAAGGCCCGTGCCCTGTATCTGAACAAATATCCTCTGCCTCAGGCCGATGAGCAGACCCCTCTCAAGCTGTTCGTCTGCGACGAACAGCTCACGGAAACCGTGGAACCGGAGGAAGGCGGTGACCCTCAGCAGCGGCTGGTGACGCTTCGGTCCACCCCTGGCGCGCTTGCGCTCGTGCACTGGCAGCAGACCGACCCATCTCCTGACGATCTTGTCCGTCACTACCTCCGCCAGTCGTGGGGGCTGGATCCTGGAGCCTTGATCCTCAACGCATGCTCAGAGCCGTGGTTTCGCAACGGAGGCCACCAGATCCGAATCACGCCCCCCACTGGTCTGTTTGTACAACAACGAAGTTTATTAAGCCTCAGCGAGTAAAAACAAAAAAATTTCTAAAACCGGTCTCAAGCCGAACTGTCTCATCGCTATGCCGTGATCAGACACCTCTCAGGACATGCTCACTCAATACGCCGAGCGGTACGTGCTGCGCACGGAGTCTGATGGTTGTTATCTCTGCGTGAATGATGCGAATCAATCGATTAAATCGATCGATTCGCCCGACAACGCCTGGACCTTTCACACCCACGATGGGGCCGTGACCCACGCCTTGTGGATCGGCGAAGTTCACGGGGAAACCCCCGATGTAGTGAAGATCTGAGCCTGAATGGGCTCAAGTCAGCCTCAGCGCTGGCCGATCAGGTCGTCCCAGCTGAGAAAGGATTCTTTAGAGACGTTGATCTGGGCCTCCGCCAGGATCAACAACTGGGGCTCAATGAACAGAGGTTCTTGATCAACAAATTGCTGAACGTTGTTCTCCACGTCCTGCCAGAACGACATTCTTGATGGCTCACTTCCCAAATCCTCATGGAGAGCACGTCAACATTCTGTGAGCATTGACACATCTGCTGGTGACAAAGGATACGCCATGGAAGGCTCATCCATGAATGAAGTTGCGCAACCGTCTGGATTCTTCCGCTTGCGCCCGTTGCAGCGACGATGCACTGCCCTGATCCATCGCCCGTTTCTGGGCATCCAGCACGTCGGATTCCGTCAGCTGAAACCCCCACTCTTGGGCGAGTTGCAAAAAGTCCTCAAGCTCAAGCGGTGAGGCCAGCCGCTGCGCCAGCAGAGGGTTCGACTCACGAAGCGACAGGAACTGGTCGAGCTGCGACAGGGACATCCAGGATTTCAGTGGAGTTGATGTTCTAGATCAGCCCTTCACGGCATCGCCGCTTGCATTCGGCAGGATGAACTGCTGCAACAGGATGAACAGCACGAGAACAGGAAGGATCGAGACCACGGAGCCAGCCGCCACAATCCGCCAGTCCAGGGAGAAGCTGCTGGACAGTTGCTGCAACCCCAGGGGAAGTGTGTAGAGCGTTGGATCGTCGAGAATCACCAACGGCCAGAGGAAATCACTCCAGGTGCCGATGAACACAAACATGGCCAGGGTGATCAGATCAGCACGGGCCGCTGGGATCATCACGTTCCACCATTCCCCTAACCGGCTGCAACCATCGATGCGGGCCGCCTCCTCCAGCTCCTTGGGAACCCCCAGAAAGCTCTGACGAAGAAGGTAAAGACCAAAGGCCGTGGCGGCCTGAGGGATGATCAGCGCCAACAGCGTGTTGCGCAGACCCAGCTGAACCATCAGCAGATACAGCGGGATCATCACCACCTGGAAGGGAATCAGGATGGTGGCCACCACCAGACCCAACACCAGGCCACGGCCTGCGAAACGCATCCTGGCCAGGGGATAAGCCGCCAAGGAACAGAACAGCAGATTGGCCCCGACCGCCAGGACACTCACCACCGTGCTGTTGATCAGATATGTGCTGAGAGGATTGTCCTGAAACAGCCTGCGGTAAGCCTCAAGGCTGGGTTGGGCGGGCAGAAGGGCTGGCGGACTGCTGAAAATATCTTCGGTGGGCCCCTTCAACGACGTGCTCACCAGCCAGAGCAACGGCACCAGCACCAGGAGTGCCAGCGCGATCAACAACATCAGCTGGACAGCGCTCCGTACCGCGTGACGCATAAGCTTCAGAGGGTCGGCCGAGCGTCGAGAACAACAGCATCCCGCTGAGGATGCAAAGGCTGGTGCTCCTGGGCTGCCACAAGACGATTCAAGGCATTGATAAAGGCCATGGCGGCAGCAACCACCACGTCGGTATCAGCCGCATGGCCTGAATAAAGCGATCCGTCACGACGCAAGCGAATCGTCACTTCACCCATGGCATCAATGCCCTCGGTGACTGACTTCACCGAGAACTCGATGAGCTCATTGGGCACTCCCGCCAGTTGATTCAACGCCCGGCACACCGCATCCACCGGTCCTGTGCCAACGGCCGAGACGGTTTGTTCCGGACCGTTCTCCTCCGAAAGGGTGACGGTGGCGGTCGGCTTCAAACGCGTTCCGCAACTCACCTGCACCAGCTGGAGCTGATAGCGAGCCTCGGGCTGTTGCACCTGTTCGCTGACAATCGCCTCAAGATCGCGATCGGTGATCTCCCGTTTGCGATCGGCCAGGTCTTTGAAGCGGGCGAACGCCTCATCCAGATCCTCTCGGGTCAGGTCGTACCCGAGTTCTTCCAGCCTTGCTCTCACTGCACTACGGCCGCTGAGCTTGCCCAGTGAAATTCTGTTGTCGCTCAGACCAACGGTCTTGGCATCAATGATTTCGTAGGTGAGGCGGTTTTTCAGCACGCCGTCCTGGTGAATGCCCGATTCATGGGCAAAGGCATTGGCACCAACGATGGCCTTGTTGGGCTGAACCACCATGCCCGTGAGGTTGGACACCAATCGCGAGGTCTTGGTGAGTTCCTCGGTGCGAACCGCCGTGAGGGGAGTGGGACTGTCCTGATCGCGGTCGAAAAACGGATTGAAGTAACGACGGCGCACGTGCAAAGCCATCACCAATTCCTCAAGAGAGGCATTGCCCGCTCGCTCGCCGATGCCATTAATGGTGCATTCCAGCTGACGGGCGCCGTTCTTGACCGCCTCCAGGAAGTTCGCCACAGCCAGGCCCAGATCGTTGTGGCCATGAACGGAGAGAACCGCTTCTCCAATGTTGGGGACATGGCGATTGATGCCAGCAATCAGATCGCCAAATTCGCTTGGGGTGGTGTAGCCGACGGTGTCTGGAATGTTGATCGTGGTGGCGCCAGCGGCAATCGCCGCCTCGATCACCTCGTAGAGGAACTCCGGGTCGCTGCGGCCGGCGTCTTCACAGGAAAATTCAATGTCGTCCACCAAGGAGCGGGCATAGCTGACCATCTCGGGAACGATCTCAAGAACCTCACTGCGGCTCTTACGCAATTTGTGCTCGAGATGGATATCGCTGGTGGCGATGAAGGTGTGGATCCGGCGACGCGGTGCCGGTGCGACGGCCTCGGCGCAAGCCTTGATGTCCTTCTGCGATGCACGGGCCAGCCCGCAGATGATGGGACCGTTCTCGCCCCCAACCTGCTGGGCAATGCGCTGCACAGCAGCGAAGTCCCCTGCACTGGCAAAGGGAAATCCGGCCTCAATGACATCCACGCCAAGACGGGCCAGCTGCTGAGCGATTGCCAGCTTTTCCTCCAGGTTGAGGCTGGCCCCGGGAGACTGCTCACCATCCCGCAGGGTGGTGTCGAAAATCAAGACACGACCTGGGTCCTTGGCCATGAACAACGCCCTCGTGACGGCTTAGTCGGATTGACTATGAGTTATTGCATCTTAGTTCAGGCATCTCGGCCAAAACCGGATAAATTCGCAGCCACTCTTGGGCGTTTGGTCACTTGAGCAACGGCGCTCTCGCCCTTGTCCTTCACGCCCACCTGCCGTATGTGCGCTCGGTGGTGCCGGGTTCGCTGGAGGAAGACTGGTTTTTCCAGGCCTTGATGGAGTGCTACCTGCCGCTGCTGGAGGTCCTTGAACAGGCGGCAGCGGATACGGCCAGCACTCCGAAGCTCACCGTTGGTCTGTCTCCAACGCTGCTGTCATTGCTCAGTGACCCGGACCTGCAACAGCGGTTCCCCGGCTGGCTGGATCAGCGCCTCGACCTTCTCCCCTTCGCCGATGCAGAGCTTGCCGAGGCGAAGGAGCATCTCAACGCCTCCATCCAGCGCCACAAGTCCGCCTGGATGGCCTGCGATGGAGACCTGATCAGCCGATTCGCTGCGCTGCAACGGGCTGAGGTGGTGGATCTGCTCACCTGTGGGGCCACCCATGGCTATCTGCCGCTGCTACGCCAGCACCCTGAGGCGGTCCGCGGCCAGCTGCGCACCGCCGTGCGCGAACACCACCGCCTGATCGGGGAAAGTCCGCTGGGGATCTGGTTACCGGAATGCGCCTACTACGAAGGGCTGGACCAGTGGATGCGCGATGCGGGACTCCGCTACGCCGTCCTTGATGGCCATGGGCTTTTGCACGGTCGACCGCGTCCCCGCTACGGGGTGTACGCACCGATCTGCAGCCGCAACGGGGTGGCGTTCTTCGGCCGAGACAGTGAAGCGACCCTGCCGGTCTGGTCCGCCAAAGATGGCTATCCCGGCGATCCGAATTACCGCGAATTTCATCGCGACCTGGGATGGGATTTACCCCTTGAACAATTAGCGCCGCTTGGCTTATCGGAGCCCCGACCTCTTGGTCTCAAGCTGCATCGCGTCACCGACCACAGCGCGCCGCTCGATCAGAAACAGCCGTATCACCCCTCCATTGCAGCGGAGAGAATTCGGCACCACGCCAGCCATTACCTCAAAGGACGCCGACGCCAACTGGATCAACTCAGCAGCGGCATGACGATCAGTCCATTGCTCGTCGCCCCCTTTGATGCGGAACTGTTTGGGCATTGGTGGTTTGAAGGCCCATCATTTCTGGCCGAACTGTTTCGCCAGGGGCCAAGCAACGGCGTTCCCTTCACAAGGCTGCGGGATGTCTTGGATGGTTCACAACAACTGCAGCTCTGCGACCCCTGCCCCTCGAGCTGGGGCCAGGGTGGGTACCACAATTACTGGCTTAACGACAGCAACGCCTGGGTCGTCCCGGAATGGGAGCGCGCCGGAGAAGCCATGGTGCAGCGCTGCAGCCGCGGTGTGGCCCGCGAAGCGGATCTCAAACTGCTCAGCCAAGCGGCGCGGGAGCTCCTGCTGGCGCAGTCGTCGGATTGGAGCTTCATTCTGAGGGCTGGCACAACAACCGGACTGGCGCGGGAACGGATTGAACGTCACCTGGAGCGGTTCTGGATGCTGATGGCGGCGATTGATGGCAGCGGCGACCTACCCGAAGGGTGGCTCGAGGAGGTGCAGGCCGACGACCGCCTGTTCCCGTTGATTCAGCCGCTGGATTGGTCAAAGGTCGGCAGCTGATCCGCACCTGCCCCCAGCACCAAACCCCGCCGCAAATCCCAGGGGGATAGAGCAAACAAGCGCAGCATCACCCCCATCAACCTGGGCAGCGGCAGGGTGTTGGTGAGAAAACCAAACCATTCCTCCCGCGGCAATGAGAAGAAGGTGGAGAAGTGGGTGCGCAACAAAGCTTCGTTGAACCCCATCAAACGGCCCAGGCCGAACTGATAGAGCTGATGGCGCAGCACCAGCTCGATCGGCCAGAGCACCTGCCAGCCCCGTTGCGCCAAGGCGGCTGAACCAAGGCTTGGGTTGGCCATGGCTTCCGCCAAGGCCTGGGCCAGATCAGGCCCACGCCGCAGCAGCGCTCCCACCATGTAGCCCGAGGCTGGATGCACCATGCTCGCCGCACCCCCAAAAGCCAGCACCGGCTGGCTGCGATCCGGCAGCGGCAGGTTCATTGGGAAGAGGCAGAACTCCTCATGGATCACCTCGGTGATCTCCACACTGCGCCGATCCAAGCGCTGCTGGAGCCGTTGCTTGAGCACGTCGTAGGGAACACCCGGTGCCAAAGCGAGGGATGTTTCTTCCACGAAGAACACCCCTTCACCCAGATCCATCGCATATAAAAACGTGGGTGGTTCGCTGCGCTGCGCTTCGCTGAGGTGATCGCAGCGGTAGTCCATCAACACAAACCGGCCGGCCTCAATTGGCGGCTTGGAGAAACGCGCCACCACGCCGTAGGCCGCCTGGCCCGCCACTGGCCCCTGATCCGGCCGACGAATATGCGGCGTGCAAGAACCGGAGGCATCAATCACCAGGCGCGCTTGCAACGTCGTTCCCGACGCACAGCTGACGCTCGTGGTGGCACCGGTTGCGTCCACCCGTTCGGCCGTGTCTTGATGCCAGACCACGCCCTCAGCCCGCTCCAGCCAATAGCGCTGCAACGCAGCCCGATCAAACAAGCCGTAGTCGATCCCGTGGGCATGGCTCTGATCCTGAGCCGTTGAGCCGCCATCGCCGAAATAACTGACGGTGTCGCTCCAGCGGTGCTCCAGCAAGTGCTCGAGCCGCACCATCTTCAGTTCATCGGCCCAGATGCCGTAGGTGTTCGGCCAGGGCGCATCGACCGGATCGGGGGCAATGCATCCAACAGCAACGCCCCGTTGGTTCAGTTCCGAGGCGATGCAGAGGGCAGCAGGACCGCCCCCCAGCACCAGCACATCCACCGGCTCGGCCAAGGTCAGCTGTCCTGCGCGTTGCTTTCAGTGTCACTGGCTTCGGTGTCGTTCGACGTGTCGTCGTCAGCCGCGTCGTCCTCGGCTTCGGGCGGCACCAGCACCACTTCCGACAAACGGTCACCTTTGTCGAGACGCTGCAGACGCACACCCGTGGCGGCCCGTGACTGCTGCGGAATCGCATCGGCGCCGGTGCGCACGATGACCCCTTTCTCGCTTACCAGCAGCACCTCCTCACCAGCACCGAGGACCCGTAGACCCACCAGAGCATCGTCCGCCGTGCGGAACTTCATCGCCCGCAGGCCCATGCCCGCCCGCTTCTGCAGTCGGAACTGGGTCACCGGCACGCGCTTGCCCAATCCAGACGCCGAAGCCACCAGCACCCAGGGACCATCACCAGAGGATGCATCCTCCTCATCTTCTTCCGCGCTCTGGGCGATCCGATCCGCCAGCTCAACCGGCAGCACGTCCATGCTCACCAGCCCATCACCGTTGCGCAGATTCATCGAACGCACACCACGGGCCGTGCGGCCTAAGGGGCGCAGCTCCTCATCGCTGAGGCGGAAGTGAATCGTCATCCCCGCATTGGAGCCGATCAGCACGCTGTCGCCGGGCACCGCCAGGCGCACCCAGGTCAACGCATCGCCCTCTTCCAGGTTGATGGCGATCAGACCATTGGAGCGGATGTTGCTGAAGGCTGAAAGACGGGTGCGCTTGATGAATCCGCCTCGGGTCAGCATCAACAGGTCCATGTCGTCGTTGAACTCCGAGACCGCCAGCAACGATGTGATTGCTTCCTCCCGCGGGATCGGTAACAACTGCACCACCGGTGTGCCTTTTGCGGTGCGGCTGCATTGCGGCACCCGGTAAGCCGGCAGGGCATAGGACACACCACGGTCACTGAACAGCAGCAGGGTGTCGTGGTCGTTGCAGCTGATGAACAGCTTCACGGCCTCCTCCCCCTGGCTGCGGGTGCCGGCCTTGCCGCGGGTGCCTCGGCTGGTGGCTTCGAACTCACTCACCGGCATCCGTTTCAGGTAGCCGGTTTCGGTAACGAGCACGACGGAACGCTCGTTGGCGATCAGATCGATGTCCTCAAGACCACCACCCAGATCGAGAATCTCGGTGCGGCGCGGTGTCGTGTAGCGCTCGCTGAGTTGGTTGAGTTCGTCCTGAATGATTCCGAACACCCGCTCACGCCGGCCGAGGATGTCTTTGTAATCCGCGATTTTGGTGACCAGATCCTCGTGCTCAAGCCGGATCTTGTCGGCCTCCAACGCCGTGAGACGCCGCAGCTGCATCTGCAGGATGGCGTCGGCCTGAATGTCGCTGAGGCCATGCCGGTCCTGCAGCTGCTGACGGGCCGTCGCCGTATCGGGGGCAGCCCGGATCAGGGCAATGATCGGATCCAACTGATCCAGTGCCAGCAGCAGGCCAAGCAGGATGTGATCGCGTTCCTCGGCCTTGCGCAGCAGGTAACGGGTGCGGCGCTCGATGGTCTCGACGCGGAAGTCGAGAAACACCTCGAGCATCTTGCGCAGGGTGAGCAAGGTCGGCTCACCGTTCACCAGCGCCAACATGTAGGCACTGAAATTGCTCTGCAATGCAGTGAGTTTGAACAGATTGTTTAGCACCACTTGCGGATAGGCATCACGGCGCAGCTCCACCACGATGCGCATGCCATCGCGATCACTCTCATCGCGAATATCGGAGATGCCCTCAAGCTTCTTGTCGTTGACCAGCTCAGCGGTGCGCTCGATTAGCGCTGCCTTGTTGGTCTGATACGGCAACTCCGTGATGATCACGGCATCACGATCAGGACGGCCGGGGGCTTCGATCGTTTCAATCGCCGCCACACCGCGCATGGTGATCGAGCCACGACCGCCCAGATAGGTCTCACGGATGCCCTCGCGACCAAGGATCTGACCACCTGTAGGAAAGTCGGGTCCAGGGATCAGCCGGATCAACTCCTGTTCAGATATCTCGGGGTTCTCAATCAGCGCCAGCAGGCCGTTGATCAGCTCATTGAGGTTGTGGGGGGGGATGTTGGTCGCCATCCCCACGGCAATGCCCGCTGAACCATTCAGCAACAGCTGGGGAATTCGAGCCGGAAGCACCGTCGGCTCCTGCTGCGAACCATCGAAGTTGTCGGCGAAGTCAACGGTCTCGGCCTCGATGTCCTCCAGCAGGCTGTCGGTGGTCAGCGCCTGCAACCTGGACTCGGTGTACCGCATGGCCGCCGGCGGATCGTTGTCCACCGATCCGAAATTGCCGTGCCCGTCAATCAAGGGCATAGACATCGAGAAGTCCTGAGCCATCCGCACCAGGGCGTCGTACACAGCCGTATCGCCATGGGGGTGATACTTACCCAGCACCTCGCCCACCACACGAGCGCATTTCCTGTAAGGGCGATCGCTGGTCAGCCCCAATTCGTACATTGCGTACAAAATGCGGCGATGCACGGGCTTGAGGCCATCGCGGGCATCGGGCAACGCCCGGCCCACGATCACGCTCATCGCGTACTCCAGATAGGAGCGCGACATCTCGTTGCGAAGATCCGCCTGAATGATTCGATCGTCGGAATCGCCGGGGCCGCCGCCTCCTGGCCCCACAGAATCCGCCATACAAACGATGTACCACCGCCCTTCACTTTATCTCCGAGGAGGAATCCAGACCGAAAACCTCCGATAAGCTCCAGGTCAAATTTTTGGATCTGATGGGACCCATCGACGAACCACAACCCAACGTCGACAGCGTCAGCCCGGTCTCCTCTCCATCACCAGTAGAGCCGCCTGCCTTCACGGAGAGTCCCGCACAAACATCGGCAGCCTCAGAGCCCACACCAACCCCCACCGTCACGCCAGAGCGCACCGCTGATCCAGCCATTGCTGCAACGGTGACGATCCCGGCTGACGCTGACGCCTCAGGGGGGGAGTGGGATCTGTTGAAGGTCAAGCTCCAAGGGTTGGTCAACACCGATCAGCTGCAGAGCCAGTGGAGCCAGTTGAAAGGCCTGCTTCGACTGCTCGCAGGCTTGATCGTTCTGGTGATCGTTCTGCAGATCTATGGCGGCATTCTTCGCGCCATCGATGCTGTTCCCCTGGCCTCGGGCTTGTTTGAGCTGGCCGGTGTGATCTGGCTTGCCAATTTTTCAGTGCGCAACCTGGTGCGCAGTGGCGACCGCCGCAAAGTTGTGGAAGACCTGGCGCGCAGCTGGCAACGGGTTGTCGGTGGCTGAGTACAGCTCGCCGCAACCCGATTGGTAGCTTGATGAGACTTCATCAAGACGTGCGGTGGACATTCAGCTCGGACGCTCCAAGACCGTTCGCCGGGCCTATGGAATTGATGAAATTGCCCTCGTGCCCGGTGGTCGAACCGTTGACCCAGAGGTAACCGATACGCGCTGGACTCTCGGTGGCATCGAACGGGACATCCCGATCATTGCCAGCGCCATGGACGGCGTGGTCGACGTGGACATGGCTGTGCGGCTCTCCAATCTCGGTGCCCTCGGCGTGCTTAACCTTGAGGGAGTCCAGACCCGCTACAACGATCCATACGAGGTTCTGGATCGTATTGCAGCCGTTGGCAAGGACGAGTTCGTCCCCTTGATGCAGGAGATCTACAGCCAGCCGGTTCAGGAAAGCCTGATCCGCAAACGCATCGCCGACATCAAGGCCAAGGGAGGAATCGCTGCGGTCAGTGGAACCCCTGTCGCTGCATTGCGCTTCGGCAAAGCCATCGCTGAGGCAGGCGCCGATCTCTTCTTCGTGCAGGCCACGGTTGTGTCCACCAACCACATCGGTCCCGAGGGCCAGGACACGCTCGATCTGGAGGCGCTGTGCAGGGACATGGGTGTCCCCGTAGTTATCGGCAACTGCGTGACCTACGACGTAGCCCTGCAATTGATGCGCGCTGGAGCAGCCGGTGTGATGGTTGGAATCGGCCCTGGAGCCGCTTGCACCTCTCGCGGTGTGCTTGGCGTTGGCATTCCACAGGCCACTGCAGTTGCCGACTGTGCCGCTGCCCGTGCCGATTACGAAAAAGAAACAGGTCGCTACGTCCCGATCGTGGCCGATGGTGGGATCGTGACCGGTGGCGACATCTGCAAGTGCATCGCCTGCGGCGCTGACGCCGTGATGATCGGCTCACCGATCGCCCGCGCCGAGGAAGCGCCAGGGCGCGGATTCCATTGGGGCATGGCCACTCCAAGCCCTGTCCTCCCACGCGGAACACGCATCAACGTGGGAAGAACGGGAAGCATTGAGCGGATCCTGCGGGGCCCGGCAAAGCTCGACGACGGCACCCACAACCTGCTGGGCTGCCTCAAGACGTCCATGGGCACCCTTGGAGCCCGCACTATCCAAGACATGCAGAACGTGGAAGTCGTCGTGGCTCCTTCGTTGTTGACGGAGGGCAAGGTGTACCAAAAAGCGCAGCACCTTGGGATGGGCAAATAAGTGAGGGCTAGTGTGAGGAGTGTGCGGGCCATGCCCACACACTCCTCACACCCCCCGGCCCGACGCGCTCGGGCTTTCACTCTTCCTGCGAGAACCATCACAGATCCCATCGCTGCAGCGATCTGGACTGTTGAGTTGGTTCAACGTTGCTAAATTTCAATCACATCATTTCGACCATATGTCCAGCGCCGCTGCGGTTACTGACGCCTCTTTCGAGCAGGACGTCCTGCAGAGCGACGTCCCGGTTCTGGTCGACTTCTGGGCTCCTTGGTGTGGCCCCTGCCGCATGGTTGCTCCCATCGTCGAAGAAATCGCCAAGGAATTCGATGGTCAGATCAAGGTCTTCAAGCTGAATACCGACGAAAACCCCAACGTTGCTAGTCAGTACGGCATCCGCAGCATCCCAACGTTGATGGTGTTCAAGGGCGGCCAGAAGGTCGACACCGTTGTGGGTGCTGTTCCCAAGGCAACCCTGTCCGGCACGATCTCGAAGTATCTCTGATCCCCGCATCAGCAGAGGGAGGACAGTGGATTGGGGCTTCATCTCGGTCTGATTGATTACGGCATGGGCAATCTCCACTCGGTGGAGAAGGCCTTCAACCGCCTTGGTCATCAACCCAGTCGCGTCGTCAGCCCCAGCGACCTTGATGGTTGCGATGCCCTGGTTCTGCCTGGCGTCGGATCCTTCGACCCAGCCATCGAAAATCTTCAGTCCACGGGTCTAATTCCCGATCTGAAACGCTGGAATGAGGCCGACCGCCCCCTGCTCGGCATTTGTCTTGGACTCCAGTTGCTGTTCGAGTCCAGTGCCGAGGGCCGTCTTGAGGGTCTCGGACTGATCAAAGGCCACGTGGAACGTTTGCCCATCGAGGCTGGAGCCCGGATTCCGCACATGGGATGGGCACCTCTAGACCTGAGGCGGGCCAACCCAATGCTCGGAGCTGCGGACCCCTTGGCTTGGGTTTACTTCGTTCACAGTTATGCCGCTGTGCCGGAGCGGCCCGAAACACAGGCTGCAGCTGCTTCCTTCGGGAGTTCCTCCGTCACCGCAATGGTGTGGAAGCGCCGATTGGGCGCTTGCCAATTCCACCCGGAAAAATCATCCGACAGCGGTAAAGCGATGCTGAAGCGCTGGCTGGGTTGGCTCCAACGCGGAGCCCCGATCGGTTGATGCACGGAGCAGGGCAATTGCGCCTGATCAGTGGCCGACGACTGCTCAGCCCCCGGGGAAGCGGAACGCGACCGACAACGGCCCGCGTACGGGAAGCAGTGATGAACATTGTTCGTCCACGGTTGATGGACTGCTGCTGGCTGGATCTCTGTAGTGGCAGTGGCGTCATGGCCTGCGAGGCGATCGAACGCGGCGCTCGTTCGGTGACCGCCGTGGAAAAAGACCCGCGCTGCGCCAGCATCTGCGAACGCAATCTGAAGGATGTCGCCCAGTCAGGCTCACGGCGTGCGGAGGTGACCGTCGTGAAACGGGACCTGATGATCTGGCTTCAACAGGATTGGAGACAGGACGGTTTTGATTTGATCTATTTCGATCCTCCCTATGACGCAGGTCTGTACTCAAAAGCACTCACACTGCTATCAAACCAGGAATGGCTCCAACCCGATGGTTTATTGATCTGTGAACTTCGCTCTGATCAACCACTTGATCCGGGGGATGACTGGACCGTGGTGGATCGTCGTTGCTACGGCAGCAGTTCGCTGGTGATGATCAGCCGTCCAGAGCGCTGCCGCCGCGACGGTACTGGTTCCAGGCAGCCACGAACAGACCCAGAAGCGTGACGGGGATCAGACCCAGAACAATGCCGCACAGCAGGGGTTCGATCATGGAGGTCGCACCAGGAAGCAGGATTAAGCACAATTCTTTCATGAGCAACCCACTGTTGTGATCGAGCCGACATCAACTGCAGCGGAACAGCAGGAGTCCGGCAGGGGATTGATCACTGCCCTAGTGGTGCTGGCGGCGTCAGCCTGCGCAGTCCTCTTGATCTGGGTGATCAACGGAGCGCAACAGGATCCCTACGTCCGGGCAAGCCTTGATCTTCAAGGAGATCCCGACCATGGCGGCCAACTGTTCCGCATCAACTGTGCGGGCTGCCATGGTCTGGCAGGGCAGGGACTGCTGGCACCCAAACTTGCCGGCATTAGCGAGCGGATGCGTGATCCAGCCCTGATTCATCAAATCGTGAGCGGTGAAACGCCGCCGATGCCGAGTTTCCAAATGGAGCCGGCTTCGATGGCTGATCTGCTCAGTCACCTGCACAAGCTGAGTTGACCGTCGTCGTTGTCCTCGTCGAGCCTGCCGGGCCTCTGAACATCGGCAGTGTGGCCAGGCTCTGCGCCAATTTCGGCGTTGACGCTCTGCGCATAGTGAATCCCCGTTGTGAGGTCCTCTGTGACGATTCACTCCGGATGGCCATCCATGCCGCCCCCCTGCTGCGGCAGGCCACCATCCACCCTGATCTGGAAACTGCCATCGGCGACTGCAGTCGGGTGATTGCGACCTGTGGCCGACTGGATCACGGGGGCATACCGCTGCAAACCCCAGACACAGCGATCAACTGGCTCTTGGCCGGAAATCCCCCTTATGCCCTGGTGTTTGGCCGAGAAGACCGCGGCCTCACCAACGATGAACTCCGACTGTGCCAGCGGGTTCTGACGCTGCACAGCCAGGCGGCTTACCCCTCGCTGAATCTGTCTCACGCGGTCGCCGTAGTACTGCACGACCTGGCTCGACATCAGCTGCAGGTCCGTGCTCCCCAGACCAAAGATCCGTCACCAGCCCCTGCCGCGCATTTGACAGGGTTGCTGGACGATGCCGCCGAGCTGCTTCTGGAGGCCGGATTTCTCCTGCCCCACACCCGGACAGCGCGCATGGGCAAGGTTCGGGATCTCTTGCAGCGCGCGACCTGCAGAGCGGAGGAGGTCGCGTTGTTCCGAGGCATGGTGCGACAACTGCGCTGGGCCATCCGAGCCGACCGCCCCTAACCTCACCAGATATCCCGACCACGACGCGCTTGAGCAACAGCCGTCCACCTCGTCGTTCTCCGGGATGGGGAACTCCGCTGCGCCTTCTCCTGCGGCTGATGGTGCTGGGGATTGGGTTGGGAGTGCTGACGGGGTCAGCGCTGCGCTGGTTCGCCCCGCAGGTGCAACGTCAGACCCTCAACCTCCCGAGCTGGCTCCAGCTGCCCGAGACCGTTGAAGCGGAGACGCCTGCCCAGAACAACAACAAATCTGAGACGAACCCAAAGCCGGTGGTGGGTCGTTTCCAGCCGACCCGAGAAATCCCTGAACTCTCCGCCCGCTGGCGCTCCATCGCGGCCACGCAGATGGATCTTCAGGCCAGCGCCTACATGCTGATCCTCGACGACGGCCGCTTCGCCCAGATGCATGCCGATCGCCCCATGCCGGCGGCCAGCTCCATCAAAACGCCGGTCCTGCTTGCGGCGCTGCAACAGGTCGACGCCGGTGATCTGCATTGGAACGAGCCGCTTGTGCTGACCAAGGACCTGGTGGGGGGCGGCGCCGGTTGGATGGCATCCCGACCGCTCGGAAGCCGTTTCCCCACGCGCGTCGCAGCGACCGAAATGATTCGCGTCAGCGACAATTCCGCCACCAACCTCCTGATCGAGCGGGTGGGAGGTCAGCAGACCATCAACCGGCGATTCCAGGACCTCGGCCTGACCGCCACCGCCGTCAACAACTGGCTGCCCGATCTGGACGGCACCAACACGACAAGCGCTCATGACCTCAGCCGCAGCATTGCGCTGGTTGACACCGGTGAAGCCCTGAGCCTGCGCAGCCGGGATTTGTTCCGAGAGGTCATGGGCAGCTCCGTGACCAACACGCTCCTGCCCAGTGGATTGATGAAAGGGCTCGGCGGTGCCCAGGGCGCACCCGATTCCACCCTGGCCAGCAAGGGGTACCGGGTTTACAACAAGACCGGCGACATCGGCATCGCTTACGCCGATGCCGGCTTGATCGAACTGCCCGATGGCCGGCGCGCTGTTGCAGGTTTTCTGGTGAAGGGTCCGTTCAACGACCCAAGGTCCACCAATCTGATCCGTGCCATGGCAGCAGCCATGGCCCCACACCTCAAGCCGGAACCGGCTCCACCGCGCCGGACCGCCTCCCCATCGCAGGAGTCCACACCATGAGATCGCTCTTTCTTGTTGGTGCCTTGATCGCCAGCCTTTCAGCGGGCGTGGCTCCTTGTGCCGCCGACGACGTCATCCGCCGGCAACAGAGCATCCGGGCGCTGCCGGGGCAACTGGATGCCGTGCTGATGGTGAACGACAACAACCCGGAACTGATCAAAGAAGACGGCATCCTTCTTTCCACCTTTGGCAACGGTGGGGATGCGTCAATCTCCGTGGACCTGAACGGCCGCTTCGATCTGTTCAGCCATCACGTCTATGCAGGTACGGATGACACACTCGACTCCACCCTGTGGCTGGCCTTGTTGATGGCGCCCATCGGCGATGAAGACGTCACGCTCACAGTGATTGAAGGAAGCACCTCTCTCTCCCAGGCCACCCAGCCTGGGCAGACTGCAGCCCCGTTTCTGCCGCTGCCACCGCTGATGCGGGAAACCAGCGATGTGCTCGCCGCTGGTCCTGGCAGCCGGGTTGCTGGAGACTTGCTGAAGGGCCGACAAGCCCCTGAACTGTCGCAACGACGCTGGACCCTCAAGCCCGGCACCCCAACGGTTGTGCTGAAGCTGCCCATTCCAGTGCAGGGGCTCGACCCCCTGCTCAATGGCCGCAACCTTCAACTGCGTCTGCACAGCTCGGCGCCGGTGGCCCTAGCCACCCTGGCGGCCCACGGTGATGGCCATAAAGCCCCGGACGACCAGGACTGGATCGACCTGCTCAACAGCGGTGAGCTCAGCGGCAAGGAACACAGCCCCACCCCTCGCGGCAGCAAGGGAAAGATCATTTATTCCCGCGTCAGCGGTGTGCAAAGCGGCAGTCGTTGGCAGGCCCGCATCACGGACCCCGGCAGCGAGACCCTCTCGATTCAGAACGCGCCTGTGTCCTGGCCGATCAGCAGCCTTGAGCGCGGCAGTTTGGGCACAGGTCAGGTGCAAACGGCAGAGCTGCAAGCGCTTTATCCCCAAACAGCCTGGGCCGCCCACGGGAACTACGGGGTCGAATACGACCTGACCCTGCCACTCCAAAACAGGGGATCGGCAGCGCAGACCCTGAGCCTTGCCCTCGAATCCCCCTTGAAAACCGATCAGGCCTCCGATGCCCTGCAGTTCCGCAGCAGCCTTTCGGGTCCCGTGATGTTCCGTGGGCCGGTTGAAGTGGCTGGCCTTGACGACACCGATGGCAGCCCCTACGGACGGCAGACCGTGCATCTGGTGCTCCGCCAGGGACAGGAGGGACCATCCTTCGGTCAGGTGACGCTCAAGCCTGGCGAAGCTCGGGAGGTGCAGATCCGACTGATCTACCCGGCCGATGCCACGCCGCCTCAGGTGCTGACCGTTCGGCCTGTGAAACAATCCTGATCACAACAGTGATTCGGCCGTGACAGCACCCCGGAAGCGCAGGGTTTTTCCGTTTACCGCTGTGATCGGTCAGGAGGAGATGAAGCTTGCGCTTCTGCTCAATGTGATCGATCCCCGCATCGGCGGCGTGATGATCATGGGCGACAGGGGCACAGGCAAATCCACCACGATCCGAGCGCTGGCGGACCTCCTGCCCGACATCGAGGTGGTGGCTGGTGACCCCTACAACAGTTCATCCACAGATCCCGATCTGCAGAGCAACGAGGTACGGGAACGGATGGAACGGGGCGACTCCATTTCAACAGAACCACGCCAGGTGCCCATGGTGGATCTGCCGCTGGGAGCCACCGAGGACCGTCTCTGCGGAACGATTGACATCGAGAAGGCCCTGAGCGAGGGCGTGCGTGCCTTTGAACCCGGCCTGCTGGCCAAGGCCAACCGCGGCCTGCTTTATGTGGACGAGGTGAACCTGCTGGATGACCATCTGGTAGATGTTCTGCTCGATTCCGCTGCTTCGGGTTGGAACACAGTGGAACGTGAGGGCGTGTCCGTACGCCACCCAGCCCGCTTCGTGCTGATCGGCTCCGGCAACCCTGAGGAGGGCGAACTGCGGCCGCAGCTGCTCGATCGTTTCGGCATGAGTGTGGAGGTGCGCACGGTGCGTGATCCCGAACTGCGGGTTCAGGTGGTGGATCAACGCACAGCCTTCGACACCGACCCCGATGGGTTCAGCACGGCGGTGGAAGCCAACCAGGACGCCCTGCAGCAGCGGGTCGTGGAGGCCCAGCAACGGTTGAGTGCCGTGACCATCGACGACGACCTCCGGCTGCGGATCTCCGCCGTCTGCGGCGAGCTGGATGTGGATGGACTGCGGGGTGACATCGTCACCAACCGTGCCGCCCGAGCCTTGGCCGCTTTTGAGGGCCGCACGGAGGTCAGCGAAGAGGATGTCGCCCGGGTGGCCTCCTGCTGCCTGCGCCACCGCCTGCGCAAGGATCCTTTGGAGCAAGTGGATTCCGGCGATCGGGTGGTGAAGGTGTTCTGCAAGGTGTTCGAGCGCAGCGAAAGCAGCGATCGCGCCGACTTTGAACTGGCCCTGGCGGCCTGATCAGAGCCGAATCGATGCGGATCCTCGGGATCGATCCGGGCCTGGCTCGGGTGGGCTACGGGGTGATTGACACCAGCGGCGGCCATCAACGCATGCTGGATTGCGGGATCATCCGCACCGACCCCGGCCGCAGCGACGGTGAACGCATGGTGGAGATTGCCGGTGACCTGCGGCAACTGATCCGTGCCTGGCGACCGGAGCTCGCGGCCGTGGAGAAATTTTTCTTCTACCGGTCCAGTAACACCATCAACGTGGTGCAGGCCAGGGGGGTGGTGATGATGACCCTGGCCCGATTCAAGGTGCCGGTGGTGGAGTTCCCACCGATGCAGATCAAGCTGGCGCTGGCCGGTTTCGGCCATGCCGAGAAAGACGAGGTGCTCGAAGCCGTGATGCGCGAACTGAACCTCAGCGATCCACCCCGGCCCGATGACGCCGCTGACGCCCTGGCGGTGGCGCTCACCGGTTGGTTTCAGCGATGACCACCAAAAAGGATTGTCGTCGTCACTTTCGACAACGACGCCAGCAGCAGATCTCACTCGGGTCAGCGATCTACCGGCAGGTGTTGACGCTGGTCGAGTCGCCGCCAATGCGGCCGGGCCTTCTAGGCATTTATTGGCCGCTGAGCAGTGAGGTGGATCTACGGCCCATCCGCGCCATCACCCCAAACCCTGTTGCTCTGCCCGTCGCGGACGGCTCCGGTGGACTCCAGTACCGACGATGGGGAGACACGCCCCTGCAAGCCGACGGCTGCGGCATCCCCGCTCCAACGGACGCACCGGCCCTGAGCCCGGACCAGCTCAGCCTTTTGCTCGTCCCTGCGCTGGCCATCGACCACAACGGCATCCGGCTTGGGTATGGCGGCGGTTACTACGACCGCTTGCGGGCCGATCCGCTCTGGGCAGCCGTGCCGGCCTGGGTGGTGCTTCCCTCCGCCTGCATCAGTTCCGAACTCTTGCCCCGCAACGCCTGGGATGTGCCCTTCACTGGCTGGATCACAGAACACGGACCTGGCCAGCCCAGTTGATGCAGCGCACCATGGGCCCACCCATCGACACCATCCATGCTGCGTCTGCTGGCTTCCGTACTGCTGCTGGGCACCACGTCGGCACTGCCGGCTGGCGCCCATCAGATCGAGAGCGCTCTGACCTACCTCGAAGGCAACCTTGAACTGAGCAGCAGCTTTTCCAACGGTGAGCCCACCCAAGGTGCCGTCGTTCGACTGCTGAATCCTGATGGAACGCCACAGCGGGAACTGGGAAGCACCGATGCCAGTGGCCGCTTGCTGATTGACCTCAGCGATGTGGCTGATGGGGTGTTGGACCTGCAGGTGGATGGAGGTCCTGGCCACAGGGATTACCTGGAGCTGCCGGTGAACAGCGGTCAGGTGGATCTCGATCAAATGGTGTCACTCCCGCTCTCGCTGATGTTGGTGGGCCTGCTCGTTAACGTGCGACGTCGATCCGACTGAACACCTCAATGGCCCCCAGCAGTGGCAGTGACGCCCTCGACCGGATGGTGGACAAGCTGGCTGGCACGCCGGATCCCAAGCGACGGTATGAATACGTCCTCTGGTTGGCCAAGAAGCTGAAACCTCTTCCCATTGAGCAGCAGACCGAGGCGATCAAGGTGAAGGGTTGTGTGTCCCAGGTGTTTGTTCAGGGGGTTCTCGATCAGGGGGTGATGCATTGGCAGGGGGATTCCGATGCCCTCATCACCAAGGGGCTGTTGGCGTTGTTGATCCAAGGCCTGGATGGCCTCACCCCTGAGCAGGTGCAGGCTGTGGATCCGGCGTTCATCTCTGCCACCGGCCTTCAGGCCAGCCTCACCCCCTCCAGGGCCAACGGATTTCTCAACATCCTGCGCACCATGCAGTCCCAGGCACAGCACCTGGCGAACGAATAAGACGCACGCCAATTCATAGAGTCGATGCAGTCTTCCAACACGGTTCACGGGGAATGGGCGCACGGATCGGCGTAGGTCTTTTGGGGCTGGGCACCGTTGGCGGTGGGGTGGCTGAGATTCTGTCGAATCCAAAGGAGCGTCACCCGTTGGTTGCCGATCTGGACCTGATTCGGGTGGCCGTCCGGGACGTCAACCGCCCTCGCACGGTTGAGTTGACCGATGCCGTGCTGACTACCGATCCCAGCGAGGTGGTCAATGACCCGAATGTGGATGTGGTGGTGGAGGTGATCGGTGGCATTGAACCGGCCCGGAGCTTGATCCTTCAGGCCATCGCCAATGGCAAATCAGTAGTGACCGCCAACAAAGCGGTGATCGCGCGCCATGGCCCCGAAATTGCCAGTGCTGCCAGAGCAGCAGGGGTCTACGTCCTGATTGAAGCGGCAGTCGGCGGTGGCATCCCGATCATCGAGCCGCTGAAGCAATCCCTCGGCGGCAACAGGATCAATCGAGTGAGCGGCATCATCAACGGCACCACCAACTACATCCTCACGCGGATGGCGAATGAGGGGGCTGCCTACGCTGATGTGCTGGCTGAAGCCCAGCGACTCGGCTACGCGGAAGCCGACCCTGCCGCTGATGTGGATGGTCTCGATGCCGCAGACAAGATCGCCATCTTGTCTGCCCTCGCCTTTGGAGGAACTGTGGACCGCGATGCTCTCCCCACGACTGGCATCAGTGCACTGCAGGGCCGTGATGTGGAGTACGCGCGACAACTGGGCTACGGCGTGAAATTGCTGGCCGTTGCTGAACGCCTTGCAGGCCAGGGGGATCCCTTACCTTTGTCCATGCGGGTGCAACCGACCCTGGTGCCCAGCGATCACCCACTGGCTGGCGTCAATGGCGTCAACAACGCCATCCTTGTGGAAGGGGAACCCATTGGGCGGGTGATGTTCTACGGCCCCGGAGCAGGGGCCGGACCGACGGCATCGGCTGTTGTGGCTGACATCCTCAACATCGCCGGCATCCGCCAGGCCAGTGGCGATCAGGGGCCAGTGGACCCGCTGTTGGCCGCAGGCAGCTGGCGACCGTGCGTTTTGGCGGACAGCGGAGACATCCGGCAGCGCCACTATGTGCGGTTGAACACAGAAGATGCTCCCGGCGTGATCGGCAAGGTGGGTAGCCGTTTCGGCGACGCAGGCGTTTCCATCCAGTCGATTGTTCAATTCAATGCCAGTGAGGCCGGCGCAGAAATCGTTGTGATCACCCATGAAGTCAGTCAACGGCAGGTGATCGCAGCCCTTGATGCCATCACTGCTCTGGATGAAGTCTCGGGACTGGCGGCTCACCTGGGCTGTCTCTGACACCTAATCCACGCCATCGCGGCCCATTCAGTGTCAAGATCTCCAACAGAAGGAGTCAGCTTCCGCTGATTCATGCATGAACTGTTCATGTCAAACGTCGCCGCTGCCGCTGTTGTTCAAGGCTGCAGGCTCCTCGAGCCTTCAGACGTCATGGAGATTCAGCAGGGAGATCAGGTCAACCTGACCAGCGATGTAGGGACATTCCAGGTGATTGGTGTCGACGGTGAGCATGACCGCTGCTGGATCCGTCGTTGGCCGATGGAACCCAAATTGGGTTCTCCGGTCTTTGAGGTGTCATTGCAGCAGATCTCAGCGGTTGGCCTTTAAATACCCAAGGTCGGCCTCCGGATGTCTTGAAGCTTGCAGACCGACAGCTGACCAGAACCTGGTTGGTCGCATTCGGCGCCGCGCTTCTCAGCCTTGCTCAACTTGGTTGTCAACCCATTGCAACGGGGAACCGTCTGACCGTTGCGTCCGCGGGAAAGATCAGTTCCCTCGATCCAGCCCAGGCCAGCACCGTCAACACCATCCAGCTGCTCAGTGCCCTGGGGGATCCGCTTTACAGCCTTGATGGCAATAAAGAGCTGATCCCACGGCTGGCGGAGGCGTCACCAATCGTCAGCCCCGATGGCCTGACGGTGACCATCCCCCTACGCAGGGATGTGCTGTTCCACGACGGAACCCGGTTTGATGCTGAGGCCATGGCCTTCAGCCTGCGACGGTTTCTGGAGATCGGCACCCTCAGCTATGTGGTGGGTGGACGGATCAGGTCCGTCGAGGTCGCCGCAGACCATCAACTTGTGCTCAGGCTGAGCCGCCCCTCCACCTCTCTGGAGGGTCTGCTGACCTCAGTGAACCTCACACCTGTGTCTCCCACGGCCTACGCCCAGTATCGCGATGGCTTTCTCCACGACCGCTTTGTTGGCACGGGTCCTTACAGACTGACCGACTTCAGTGAGCACCAGCAGCGGCTCGAGCCCTTCGAGCAGTACTGGGGCGAACCTCCCGCCAACCCAGGGCTCGATCTGATCACGCTGAGCAACTCCACAGCGCTCTATGGCGCCTTACGCAGCGGAGAGGTGGACGTGCTCCTCTCACCCTCCATCGATGAAGACCAGCGCCATGCCCTGCATGAGACAGCACAGGAGGGGCAGCTACTGGAAGCCATTGGCCCAGCCACGGAGATCGGCTACATAACGTTGCTGAGCAACGTGGCTCCGCTCAAGGACCCTCGCCTGAGGCAGGCGCTGGCCCTGAGCATCAACCGCCAGGAGATCAGCGAGCGGGTGAGCTATGGATTGCGTCGACCGCTGAGATCGCTTGTGCCCCCCAGCATCTCTGGTGCTCGCAGCAGCAGCTGGCCTGCGCACGACCCGACAGCGGCCCGGGCGTTGTTGAACGACGCCGGATTCTGTGCCGGCCAACCCCTGCGGATTCCGCTCACCTTCCGCTCCAACGTCCCCGCCGACAAATTGCTGGCCCTCACCTGGCAGGCACAGGTGAAGCGGGATCTGTCGGACTGCCTTGTCCTGGAGCTCGACGGCGTGGAGTCGACCACGATTTATCGCCAGCTGGGCGAGGGAGCCTTCAAAGCGGTGATGCTCGACTGGAGGGGCAGTTACCCCGATCCTGAGGCCTACCTCACGCCCCTACTGAGCTGCTCATCCCCCCAGGGCGACGTCTGCCTGGAAGGGGAAGCCAGCATCAGTGGCAGTTTCTGGAGCACCAAGGGGTTGCAGGAGACGCTGACCCGCAGTGATCGCCTGCGAGGGGCCGAACGCAACCAGGAGTTGCAGCGCATCGAGACAATCACCGCCAAAGGAGCGGCCTACATTCCGGTGTGGCTGGAAGCACCACGGGCCTGGAGCCAAACCAACCTTGAGCAGCCACGTTTCGATGGCAGCGGCCAATTGTTGTTGGCACAGTTGAGGGAGTTGCCCTGATGGCACGCGCTCGCGCATTGTTGCGGTACAGCGCCACCCGGCTGGGGCTGGCACCGGTGATGCTCTGGTTGATCGCGACGCTGGTGTTCCTGCTACTGCGAGTCGCCCCCGGAGATCCGGTGGATGCGGTGCTGGGGAGCCGTGCTCCTGCGGCCGCTAAGGCAGCGATGCGTGCTCGCCTCGGCCTCGATCAATCACTGCTGGATCAATACCTCGACTACCTGCATGGCCTGATCCAAGGCGACCTCGGTCAGGGGTTGATCAACCAGGAACCGGTAAGCAGCATCATCGGCCGAACCCTCCCGGCCAGCCTTGAGTTGAGTGTGGTGGCCTTGGTTGTTGCAGCCATCGTTGGCCTGAGCATTGGCTTCAGCGGTATCGCACGCCCGGAAGGCAAGCTCGATCTGGCTGGACGTCTCTACGGTCTCGGCACCTACGCACTCCCCCCATTCTGGGTGGCGATGCTGGTGCAACTGCTGTTCGCCGTCAGTCTGGGTTGGCTTCCTGTAGGTGGCCGCTTTCCCCCCAGCCTGATGCCACCGCAGGGCAGCGGTTTTTATCTGATCGACAGCGTTTTGGACCTGGACTGGACTGCTCTGAGGGGCACCATTCGTCACCTTATGCTCCCCGCTGGGACCCTGGCCCTGCTGCTGAGCGGCACCTTCACAACGGCGCTGCGCCTCAACCTCAGGCGCACCCTCCGGGGTGACTATGTCGAGGCGGCCCGCAGCCGAGGACTGAGTGAAACGCAGGTGGTGCTGCGCCATGGGCTTCCTAATTCCCTGCTGCCTGTGCTCACGATTGCCGGTATCACCGTGGCCTCCCTGATCGGCGGAGCCCTGCTGATCGAGGTGACCTTTTCCTGGCCTGGCATCGCCCTCCGCCTGCAGGAGGCCATCAACCAGCGCGACTATCCCGTCGTTCAAGGCATCGTGGTGGTGATTGCGGCCCTGGTGGTACTGGTGAGTGTGGCCGTGGATCTGCTGGTGGCGGCTCTGGATCCCAGGATCCGCTACTGATGCCGAGCGGATAGATCTGCGGCTATCTCAGGGTTGAGCCGATGCCATCGCACCTCACCGCGACTGAAGTGTTGCGACTCCTTCCCTGACGCACCCGCGGCAACCGCCTCGAGAAAATCAATGATCTCGACACCGATCACAGCCTGAACGCTGATCGGATCCATGCCCACGAGCTCCTCGCCCAGCTGGAACAGATCATCGTTCTGCCGTACGGCCATCGGTTCACCGACGCGAATTGGTGAAAAGTGGCTGGCACCTTCCACGACGACAACACGGCTGGTGGGGTGGTTGGCCAGAGCCGAGAACACCCCCAGCTGCTCATCCAGCGGAGGTGTGATCAGATCTAACGTTCCCCCCAGCAGGAGCAAAGGGACAGGCCACCGGCTGGGTTGACCCGGTGCCCAGACAAGGCTCCCAAGGCTGTTAAGTCCCACCACTGCAGCTGGTTCGGGACTGTCCGCCACCCAACGCAGTGCCTTGCCCTCCGCCAACTCACATTGGAGCAGTCGAGAGAGATTGGTCAGGGGGAGGTCTTTCAGCGCCCGACCGCAACGGGCGCCGATGCCCCCTTGGGGCTCCGCCCCAGCAGCAAGCAGCGCGGTGAGCGCACCGAGGGAATGGCCTGCAATCACCACCCGGTCACCCGTCAACGGAAGACGCTGGTCGTTCTGAGCCCGCAGCACTCCGGCAAGGTCTTGCAATCGCTGCTCGAGAGCCTTTGTTCCATCGAAGGGCTGTCGCCCCTGAAGCAGGGCCTGCACAGCAGCGGCATCACTGCCTGGATGCTCCAGCAGCGCAACAGGCCAACCGGCCCCGGCCACGCGACGAGCTAACCAGTAGAAGTGCTCCGGATTTCCCCCCAGTCCCGGCATGAACAGCAGCCACAGTCCGTCCCGGCGCTGATCAACCGGAACCCAGGTCTCCACTTGAAGAGGCTTGCTTCGATGGGGTAGGCGGATCTGATGCAGGCTCTGCTGAAAGGCCAGGGAGGAGCTGGAGAACCGCGTCTCAGGTGCTGGCGACATGGAGAGCAACGCCTCTCGCCCGAGGTCCTGCAGCAACCCCTGGTGACGCTTCAACTGATGCCGCCAACGCGAAGACGCCAGAACCAAAGCATCGAGATCAAGCCGCAACTGCTCTCCGGGCAAAGCCTGCAGCAGGTCGAGGGTGGTCACCTCAGCACGGTTGACCAACAACTGCTCCAGGGTTTCCAGCACCTGCTGACTGTCCACTGGTTCACCTCCCTCGAGCCGGATCAGCTCTCCGAGGGCCTCCAAAAGGGGACGTGCTGCCCAGCTGCGCAGCAATTGCTGCCCGAAACTGCGCCTGGTCAACACCGGTGCCATCAGCAGACGACTCAGCCCCTCACGGCTTTCGCTGTCCAGCAGCTGCATCCAGGTCGCAAGTTCCGAACGGGAGTCGTCTGACGAACTCACCCAGGCAACAAGGTCGTCGACATCGAGGGGAAGAACGATGCCATCGATGCTGACTTCCAGACGTTCAGCTGATCGTGCAGGCCACGGTGTGAGCTGCAGGGCCAGCAGACTGCTCAACAAGCCCACCACGAGGCATCGTCCTGAGAAGCGTCCGCGCAGCAACTCCTGATCCTCTGCGGTGGTGGAACCAGTTTCCTCCAGGCCTGCGAAATGTCACCCGTCTCCGGCTGCTGGCCTCGATTGGCGCCGGCGGCGTCATCTTCATGACACCGCTGGTCTTCCATGCCATCGCTTTCTCCGCCAGTCAGGTCGGTCGTGGTCTCGCCGTCTCTGCGTTGGTGGGAACGGTGGTTCGATTGCTCAGTGGCGCCTTGCTTGATCGCGGGTTGCGCTGCTCCTGGCCGATCCGCGCCACAACACTGCTTGCCATCAGTGCAGACCTGATGCTGTTTCAGGCCGACACCTTCAGCGCTTACGTGCTGGGTCAGCTCCTGCTGGGGATCGCAGCAGGTCTGTACTGGCCGGCTATTGAGCTGGCTGTTCCCCTCAACTGCGGCGACCTTCCATCTGGACGTGGCTATGCATTGGTCCGCAGCGCAGATGCCCTCGGAATCGGCCTGGGAGCTTTGCTGGGAACGATGGCCGCCAGCATTGGCCAGTTGCGGCTCGTGTATGGCGTGGAAGCCATCTGCATGGCCAGTGTCCTGATCCTGATCAGCGTTCAACCACTGCTGGATGAACGGCCGATGCCGCAGGGGACGCATTCGGAGTCGTCAACAAGGACGCTGGACTTGACCTGGCTACCCCCCCTGCTGCCGGTTCTGGTGGTGAGTGTTGTGGCGACCGGCATCCTGTCGCTCCAGCAAAGCGCCCTGCCCTTGGACCTCGTCAAAGGAGGCCTTGAACGTCCGGGTCTCAGCGAAAGTCACAGCAGTGCTCTGATCGCTTTCCAGCTGACACTTCTGGTGTTGCTGCAGTGGCCGGTGGGGCGCTGGCTGTCGGAACGCAGTGTGGGCTTCGGCCTCAGCCTCAGCCTCGTGTCGTTCGCGACCGGTTGCACCCTGATTGGATTGTCAGCCTTGAGCGCCTCGGGGACTGGACTGGTCATGGTGGCCCTGCTGCCGATGGCCTTTGCCCAGGCGGCGTTCCTTCCAACGGCAACGGAAGCCGTTGTGGAGGAAACCCCGCCAGAGCATCGCGGTTTAGCGATGGCGATGTTCTCGCAATGCTTCGCCCTCAGCTCCATTGCAGCACCAGTTGTGGGAGGCAACCTTCTTGACCAACAGGGCCATGGACTGACGCTCTGGATTGGCGTCGCCGCGATCAGCCTGGCCGTTCTTCCATTGGTGAAGGGTTTAAGACCCCGTTTCCAAGGGGGCGTTCAGGGCCGGACGAACAACCTGTCGATGCTGAAACAGGGAGTCCAGGCTGCATCTGGATCCAAGGAACGCCCTGTCTCATCCAACAACTGGTAGCGACAGAACTCGCCCTTTTCTTGAAGGGGTGGGCTCTCAACCAGAACATTGCCAGCTGGAAGGTCTAAGCGGGTCTTGATGTCGTAACTGGGCTCCGTTGAGAGAAAGGATCCTGAGCGAAGCGTGAACAACAATCCCTGCGCTCGCAAGGGCTGGAACAAGCTGCCTAACGCCAGCAATCGCAACAATCTGAACATGGTGATGCGACGCGACATCAGATCTAAAGAAGCGACTTAAGTTAGGAGTACATAAGCCAAACCATTGCTTCGCGACGAGCGATTGATGCTGTATTGACACTCCCAGCTTGCTCAGTCGCCATCAATGGATGCATCGGTTGAAACGTTCTCAATCAAATCGTGAAGTAATCGACACTCAAGAACAATTCAGTTCAACGACTGAGCTTGACTAACTTAAACATTGAACAGAAACTCCATTACATCACCTTCATCCACCACATACTCCTTTCCTTCACTACGAAGCCAACCCTTATTGCGAGCCTCAGCAAGGGATCCAGCTTCAATTAACTTCTCCCATCCAATCGTCTGAGCTCGGATGAAGCCCCGTTCAAAATCGGTGTGAATCACACCAGCAGCCTGCGGTGCCGTCATGCCGGCCTTGAACGTCCAGGCCCGGGTTTCCTTCTCACCGGTGGTGAAGTATGTGCGCAGCCCCAGCAATCTGTACGTCGCCTGGATCAGGCTCTGCAAACCACCTTCACTGACCCCCAGTCCTTCAAGGTAATCAGTTCGCTCGTCGTCCCCCAACTCAATCAGCTCTGCTTCCACCTGAGCTGAAATCCGAACGGTTTCCGCACCCTCGTTGGCCGCCAGGTTGATCACTTCGGTGCAGTAAGCATTTCCCTCTGCCAGATCTTCTTCGCTCACGTTGGTGGCATAGATGATCGGCTTGGCGGTCAACAATCCGAGGGGCTTGATCATCAGTGCCTCCTCCTCGCTCAATTCAATAGAACGGGCCGCACCACCGTCCTCCAGCACAGCCTGAATCCGCTCCAACGCAGCATCTTCCTGTTGCGCTTCCTTGCTGGTGCGCATTTGCTTTTTCAGTCGCTCTCTTCGCTTCTCGATCTGCGCCAGATCCGCCAGACCGAGCTCCAGATTGATCACCTCTGCATCACGGGCCGGTCCAACGGAACCAGACACATGGATGACGTCGTCATCCTCAAAGCAGCGGATCACATGAACAATCGCATCCACCTCGCGGATGTTGGCCAGGAACTTGTTTCCGAGACCTTCTCCCTGGCTTGCCCCCTTCACCAGTCCGGCGATATCGACGAATTCCATCCGTGTGGGAATGGTGTCGAGGCTGCTGCTGAGCTTGGTGAGCTGATCAAGGCGCTCATCCGGCACCGCCACCGTGCCGACATTCGGCTCGATGGTGCAGAACGGAAAGTTGGCGGCCTGCGCCTTAGCGTTGGCCACCAGAGCGTTGAACAGGGTTGACTTGCCCACGTTGGGCAAGCCGACAATTCCGGCTTTGAGCATGGGGCGGAATCTACCGGCCAGCGGCGAGACTGTTGTGAAGTTTTGTGGGCCCATGCTGCAGACCCTGCGACACCCTGAGTCCACGACGGAGACCAACCGTCTCACCGTCCCATCCCCAATGAAAGGCTCCCGACCCAAGTGGCTGACTGCAGCACTAGTGCTGGCGGTTGCTGGCAGTGGTTTCGTCCTGCTGCGTTTCGGGCCCTGGAGCAGCCGTCAACGGGATCTGACTCCCTACGTGGCCAGTGCTGAACGGGGTGCCTTGTCCGGCGTGATCACCGCCAGCGGAGAGCTGTTGGCCATGCAGAAGGTCAACGTCAGTCCTCGCCAGCAGGGACTACTGGAACAACTGCTGGTGGATGAAGGGGATGAAGTCATCAAGGGGCAGCTTCTGGCGGTGATGGACCCGGGCGACATTGAAGAACGCGTGCAGGAACGTCAGGCCCTGCTGCGCCAGACCGAAGCGAACTACCAGAGCCGCAAGGACGACTTCGACCGCCGTCAACAGCTCTTCCGCATGGGCGTGATCAGCGCTGATGACTTCAGCAAGGTGCAAAACCAGATGCTGGCCAGCCAGGCCGCTGTGGTGGCCTCCCGCGAACGTCTCAACCAACTGAAGGAAGAACAGAACGAGCAGGAGATTCGTGCCCCCTTCGATGGCACCATCACAGCTCGCTACGCAGAACCTGGGGCTTTCGTGACTCCCACCACGGCCGCCTCCGCCACGGCTGGTGCCACCAGTTCCTCAATCGTTGAGTTATCCAAAGGCCTTGAGGTGGCGGCACGCGTGCCGGAAAGTGAAATCGGACGGATTGCCACCGGCCAATCTGCTGAGATCCGTGTGGACGCCTTCCCAGATGAACGCTTCAAGGCCCAGGTGAGTGAGGTAGCGCCTCGAGCAGAAAAACAAGACAACGTCACCTCCTTCGAGGTGAAACTTGCACTGGTAAATCCACCTGAGAAACTGCTGATTGGCATGACCGCCGACATCAACTTTCAGACCGGTCAAAGCACTCCGAAGACGTTGGTGCCCACCGTTGCGATCGTCACCGAAGATGGAAAACCCGGCGTTTTGCTGGTGGACGAACAACAGAAACCACAGTTTCAGGAGGTGGAGCTCGGCAGCAGCAGCGGTGATCAGACTGCGATCCTGAAGGGCCTGGAAGCGGGAACAAACGTGTTCATCGATCTGCCCCCCTGGGCCGATCGCCGCGACTGATCTCCGTCCACTCTGATTTCCGCCATGCCTGAGGCCTCCACGAAGCCCCTTCTTTTGCTTGTGGACGGTCATTCCCTGGCTTTCCGCAGCTTCTATGCCTTCAGCAAAGGCGGCGAAGGGGGCCTGGCCACCAAGGACGGCCGCCCCACCAGCGTTACCTACGGCTTCCTCAAATCCCTTCTGGACACGGGAAAATCATTGAAACCAGAGGGTGTGGCCATCGCCTTCGACACGGCGGAACCGACCTTTCGCCACAAGGCGGATGCCAACTACAAGGCACACCGCGACGTGGCGCCGGAGGTGTTCTTTCAGGATCTGGATCAACTTCAGGAGATCCTGCGGCAACAGTTGGACCTACCGCTGTGCATGGCGCCGGGCTACGAAGCCGATGACGTTCTGGGGACTCTTGCCAACCGTGCAGCCGATGACGGTTGGGGAGTCCGAATCCTGTCTGGTGACCGCGACCTGTTTCAGCTCGTGGACGACAACCGCGACATCGCAGTGCTCTACATGGGGGGTGGTCCCTATGCAAAAAACAGTGGCCCAACCCTGATTCGCGAAGAGGGCGTGCTGGGCAAGCTCGGCGTGATGCCCAACAAGGTGGTGGACCTCAAGGCCCTCACTGGTGACAGCTCCGACAACATCCCAGGCGTTCGCGGCGTTGGGCCCAAAACAGCGATCAACCTGCTGAAGGAGAACAACGACCTCGATGCGGTCTACGCCACCCTCGAAGCGGTGGAGGCAGAAGGGCCGAAGGCCAGCCGCGGCGCCATCAAAGGTGCCCTGAAGGGAAAACTCCGCAACGACAAGGACAACGCTTACCTCTCCCGAAAACTGGCGGAGATCTTGGTGGACATTCCCCTGCCGCAGGAGCCAAGTCTGCCCTTGTCAACGGTGAATGCCGAAGGACTGAGTTCCTGCCTCGAGGACCTGGAGCTCAACAGCTTGCTGCGCCAGGTGGGTGGATTCGTCGCAGCCTTCTCGGCAGGGGGCTACGGCGCCAACGCAGAAGCTGCTGCGCCGGCACAGCCGTCGTCGAGGCCGAAAGCCACCAAGAACGATCAGGGATTAGAGGAGACGGTTGGGAGCGTTCCAGCCCTGCATCCCCAGCGGATCCAGGACACCGCCGCCCTGCAGGGGCTGGTGCAGCGCCTAATGACCTGCACCGATCCCGGATCTCCGGTGGCTCTGGACACGGAGACCACAGACCTAAACCCGTTCAAAGCTGAACTGGTGGGCATCGGCGTCTGCTGGGGTGAGGAGCTCGACGCACTGGCTTACATCCCACTCGGCCACAACGGAAGCGCGGACAGCCAACCGGTTCAGCTGCCCTTAGAGACGGTGATCACCGCTCTGGCCCCTTGGCTTGGCAGCGAAGACCACCCCAAAACGTTGCAGAACGCCAAGTTCGATCGCTTGATCCTGATGCGCCATGGGCTGGCCCTCAGTGGTGTGGTGATCGACACGCTGCTGGCGGATTACCTGCGCGATGCCGCCGCCAAACACGGCCTCGAATTGATGGCGGAACGGGAATTCGGCTTCCAACCAACCGCCTACAGCGACCTGGTGGGCAAAAAACAGACCTTCGCTGATGTGCCTCTGGAGGCAGCCAGCCAGTACTGCGCCATGGACGTGCACGTAACCCGACGCCTGGCGCTGCTGCTGCGCAACCAGTTGGAGGCCATGGGGCCTGCGTTGCTGAAGCTGCTCGAGCAGGTGGAGCAGCCTCTGGAATCAGTCCTGGCGGAGATGGAAGCCACGGGCATCCGGATTGACGTTCCCTATCTCCAGGAACTCTCAACGGAGATGGGAACCACGCTGGAGCGCTTGGAGACCGAAGCCAAGGAAGCCGCCGGAGTGGACTTCAACCTGGCCTCCCCCAAACAGCTGGGGGAATTGCTGTTCGACACCTTGGGACTGGATCGCAAGAAATCCCGCCGCACCAAGACCGGTTACAGCACTGATGCCACGGTGCTGGAAAAGCTGGGGGACGATCACCCTGTGGTGCCCCTGGTGCTGGAGCACCGCGTGCTGAGCAAGCTCAAGAGCACTTATATCGATGCCTTACCGCAATTGGTGGAAGCGGAAACAGGGCGTGTGCACACCGACTTCAACCAGGCCGTCACCGCCACAGGGCGATTGAGCAGCAGCAACCCGAACCTGCAGAACATCCCGGTTCGCACCGAATACAGCCGCCGCATCCGCAAGGCCTTTCTGCCCCAGGACGGCTGGACGCTGCTCAGTGCTGACTACTCCCAGATCGAACTGCGCATCCTCACGCACCTCTCTGGCGAAGAGGTGCTGCAGGAGGCTTACCGCAGCGGTAATGACGTGCACGCACTGACAGCTCGACTGCTGTTGGACAAAGACGAGGTGAGCGCCGATGAACGTCGGCTGGGCAAAACGATCAACTTCGGCGTGATCTATGGCATGGGCGCTCAACGATTTGCAAGGGAAACCGGCGTGAGCCAAGCCGAAGCCAAGGACTTCCTGGCCAAATACAAGCAGCGCTACCCGAAAGTGTTTGCGTTCCTGGAGCTGCAGGAACGCCTCGCCTTGAGCCGCGGTTACGTGGAAACCATCCTCGGCCGGCGGCGTCCGTTCCATTTCGACCGCAACGGTCTTGGGCGACTGCTCGGCAAAGACCCACTAGAGATCGATCTGGATGTGGCCCGCCGCGGCGGTATGGAGGCACAGCAACTGCGAGCTGCTGCCAATGCTCCGATTCAGGGCTCCAGTGCTGACATCATCAAGGTGGCCATGGTGCAGTTACAGGCGGCTCTCACAAGTCAGGGGCTCCCAGCTCGACTGCTGCTGCAGGTCCACGATGAACTGGTGCTGGAAGTGAAGCCCGAAGCTCTTGAGACAACCCGAGACACGGTGGTGCGCACCATGGAGAACGCCGTGAAGCTGACGGTGCCTTTGGTGGCAGAGACCGGTGTCGGTGCCAGCTGGATGGAGGCCAAATAGTCCCAGCAAAGGACGCCGTAGCCTCGCCGCAGCTTCTGTTCAGCAGTGTCTCTGCGGCTTACCAACACCCTCACCCGCCGCATTGAACCGTTCACCCCTCTGACGCCTGGCAAGGTCAGCATTTACTGCTGCGGGGTGACGGTCTACGACCTCTGCCACCTGGGCCATGCCCGCAGCTACATCAACTGGGATGTGCTGCGGCGCTTCCTGATCTGGCGGGGCCTCGAGGTGACCTTCGTTCAGAATTTCACAGACATCGACGACAAGATCCTCAAACGGGCTGCTGAACAAAACAGCTCGATGACCGAGGTGAGCGAACTCAACATCGACGCCTTCCACCAGGACATGGATGCACTGGGGATTCTCAGGCCGGATCGCATGCCGCGCGCCACCCAGTGTCTGGATGGCATCCGCTCACTCATCGGCGAACTGGAAGCGAAGGGTGCGGCCTACAGCGCTGATGGCGATGTGTACTTCGCGGTGATGAAGCATGCCGGCTACGGCAAGCTCAGCGGCCGCGATCTGAGCGAACAGCAGGACAACGCCGCTGGTCGCGTGGCTTATGCTGAGGAGGCCCGCAAGCAGCACCCCTTCGACTTCGCTGTTTGGAAAGGGGCGAAGCCTGGTGAACCGAGCTTCCCCTCCCCCTGGGGTGACGGGCGGCCCGGCTGGCACATCGAATGCTCCGCCATGGTGCGGGCGGAACTGGGGGACACGATCGACATCCATCTCGGTGGCGCCGATCTGGTGTTCCCTCACCACGAAAATGAAATCGCCCAGTCCGAGGCGGCGACGGGCCAAGAGCTCGCCCGCGTGTGGATGCACAACGGCATGGTGAACGTGGGCGGCCAGAAGATGAGTAAATCGCTAGGCAACTTCACCACCATCCGCGCCCTGCTGGAGAGCGGTGTCTCCCCCATGACCCTGCGCCTGTTTGTGCTGCAGGCCCATTACCGCAAACCTCTCGACTTCACGGCGGAGGCCCTTGACGCCGCGGCCACGGGATGGAAAGGGCTGAATGCCGCTTTAGGCCTGGGTGAACGCTACAGCGACCAGCTTGGCTGGCCCAGTCCTGCGGCCCTTGCAGAGGATGCCATCGGTCCTCAGACCAGTCCCGACGACGAGGTGCTTCAGGCCCTCGAGCAACAATTCATCGGTTCCATGGAGGACGACCTCAACAGTTCAGGCGCACTGGCGGTGTTGTTTGACCTGGCCAAACCCCTGCGAGCACTGGCCAATCGACTCGAGCGTGGGGATGAGGCAGGCCTACCCGAAGCCGACATCCAAAACCTTGCCCCCCGTTGGCAACTGCTGCGGGAAGTTGCCGTTGTTCTGGGTTTGCGCGGAGAAGCTGCAGGGCAATCCAAGCTGGACGACGCGTCCATCGATGCGGCTATCGCAGCTCGCAAGGCCGCCAAAGCCGCGAAGAATTACGCAGAGGCCGATCGGATCCGTAACGAGCTGACGGCCCAGGGCATTGAGCTGATCGACAAACCCGGTGGGATCACCGAATGGATCCGCAGCTGAGCCGGGCAGACTGTCGGTTCCATCAACACTCCCCATGCTCTGGCTGAAGCGCCTCAATTTCATGGAGACCGCCAAGTTGGAAATGGAGCTGATGAAGGCGTTCGAAGCCAGCGAGGATCTCGATGCCAAGCTGTCGGCCCAGGCCCAGATTGCCGGGGGTGGCGACGCTGAAGAGGTCTGGAGACTTGAGGTCTGGACCAAGATGCTGACGCGGATCCGCAAGATGCAGGAGCTGATGAAAGACAAGCCCGACCCCAACGCCTGAAACGATCAGCCTTTCAGCAGATCCACCACACTGATCACCAGTCCAGTCGCGACCACGGGGGGGGACACCCAGCGCAGCATTAGCAGCAGCAATCGTTGTTGCAGCTGTGGTGTTGAAGAGTCGCTCAGGTCCTTCTGAAACCGGCCGGGGACAACCCAGCCCAGCAGCAGCGCCAGCAGAAGTCCTCCCAGGATCAGCAACAAGCCGCCGAAGACGGAGTCCATCCAGCCGAGCACAGCCATCGATGTAGCGGCAGGCAACCCGGCCACGAAGATCAGTGCTGTGGACACCCAGACCGCCCGTGATCGGCTCCAAGAGTGCTGCTCCATCAAGCACGCCACAGGCACCTCCAGCAGCGACACCGCCGAAGTAAGCGCAGCAATCAATGCCAAGGAAAAGAACAACACGGCCACCAGCTGACCGGCAGCGCCGAGGGAGGCCAATCCTGTGGGCAGGGCAATGAAGATGGTGCCCAGGGTGGATCCACTGATCACCTCCTGCAGCCCGAAGCTCATCACCACCGGGAAGGTGACCATGCCAGCCACGATGCCCACAGCGGTGTCCATGCCCACCACGGCCACGGCCTCCCGAGGCAAGCGGGCCTCTCGATCGAGATAGGCGGAATAAGCCAGGATGCAGCCGATGCCCGTGCCGATGGAGAAGAAGGCCTGGGTGAAGGCGTTGCGGATGGTTGTGAGATTGGTCAATTCGGCACTGTCCCAGCGCAACAGGAAGGTGCGATAACCCTCCGCAGCACCGTCGAGGCCAGCGGCCCAGATCGCAAGGCCGATCAGCAGCACAAACAACATTGGCAAGCCCCAGCGGGACAACCGCTCAATCCCTCCCCGCACACCGGCAGCGACAACAGCGCCGGTGACCGCCAGGCTGAGCAACTGCCCGATCAGTGCAGACCGGCCACCGCTGAGACCTGCAAAAAAGGCTTTCGCGGCATCGATGTCAAGGGGAAGGCCCTGACTGAGCGTCTGCACAAGGGTGGCGCCAGTCCAACCCATCAGCACGGCATAGAAGGCCAGGATCCCGCTGGCTGCCAGGACGAACAACCAACCCATCGGTTTCCACAGACGACCGCCGGCTTTCACGGGGGCCAGCAAAGGACTGCTTCCAGTACTGCGACCCAGCACCATTTCCGCCACCAGCACCGGCAGACAAACCACCAGCACAATCAACAGATAAAGCAGGAGAAAAGCGCCACCACCGCCCTGGGAGGCGCGATACGCAAATCCCCAGAGGTTGCCGAGCCCGACGGCGCTGCCGGCTGCAGCCAAGACAAATCCAAGCCCAGACCGCCACTGCTCCTTCGCCACAGGCTTTCGTCGTGCTGTCGACCAGCTTGCCAGCGTTCGCCGCCCTTGGTGGGAGACTTGGGCCAACTGCCGCATCAGCGTGAAAGCCATCAGCGTGCTGGGCTCCACGGGCTCGATCGGTACCCAGACCCTTCAGATCGCCGAGGAATTCCCCGAGCAATTCCGCGTTGTGGCCCTGACGGCAGGGCGCAACCTTGACTTACTGGTGCAGCAAATCCAACGTCACCAGCCCGAGCTAGTGGCCCTGGCCAATGCTGATCTTCTGCCGGAGCTGCAGCAGCGGCTCGACGCCCTCGGCACAGATCGAAAGCGTCCGCAACTTGTGGGCGGTCCCGATGGCCTGAACATTGCAGCCTCGTGGGAGAGCGCGGATCTGGTCGTCACAGGGATTGTGGGATGTGCAGGCCTGCTGCCGACCCTCGCCGCTGTTCGCGCTGGCAAAGACCTGGCCTTGGCCAACAAAGAAACGCTGATTGCGGCCGGCCCCGTGGTGCTGCCGGAGCTGAAGAAGAGTGGCAGCCGGCTGCTGCCAGCGGACTCGGAGCACTCCGCCATTTTTCAGTGCCTGCAAGGCACTCCCTGGGCCGAGAACGCCCGACTCTCCACAGGAGTCCCCACCCCTGGTCTGCGTCGCATTCAGCTCACCGCCTCGGGTGGAGCATTTCGGGATTGGAAAGCCGAAGACCTTGAAAATGCCACCGTGGCCGATGCCACCAGTCACCCCAACTGGAGCATGGGACGCAAGATCACGGTGGATTCAGCCTCGCTGATGAACAAGGGGCTGGAAGTGATCGAAGCCCACTATCTGTTCGGCCTGGATTACGACCACATCGAGATCGTGATTCACCCTCAGAGCATCATCCACTCGATGATCGAACTGGCTGATTCCTCCGTTCTGGCCCAACTGGGATGGCCAGACATGAAATTACCAATCCTTTATTGCCTGAGCTGGCCCTCCAGGCTGGAAACACCATGGCGCCGGTTGGATCTCACGGAGGTGGGACAACTGACCTTCCGTGCGCCCGATCCCGCCAAGTACCCCTGCATGCAACTGGCCTACGCGGCAGGGAGGGCCGGCGGCACGATGCCGGCCGTCATGAATGCCGCCAATGAGGAAGCAGTCGCTCAATTCCTCGAGGAAAAAATCCACTTCCTCGACATCCCTGTGGTGATCGAGGCGGCATGCGAGCGCCACAAGGCTGATCTGATTGCCCACCCCCAGCTCGAGGATGTGCTGGCTGCGGATCAATGGGCCCGCATGGCCGTGCGAGAACAGGTAAAGCGTGGCACCACACGGGTCCCGTTGGCAGCGCTGGCGGCATGAGCGTTCAGCGGGTCAGCCACCATCTGCTGCTTTGCGCCACGCCCACGAAAGCCAAGTGCTGCGATCCGAATACGGGCTTGGCGACGTGGAATGAACTCAAACGACTCATCAAGGAACTAGGGCTTGAGAACAGCGACCGTCCTGAAGGCGTTGTTCTCAGAAGCAAGGTTGACTGCTTAAGGATCTGCGAAAAGGGACCGATCCTCGTGGTCTGGCCGGATGGAATCTGGTACACCGATGTCACCACCGACAAGATCGAAGCAATCATTCATCAACACATTATTCACCACAAACCCGTTCATGATTGGATTCACAAAACAGCGCCTTTCCAATTGAATTGAGCTCTTGTCCAATGACAAAGTTCGTCAATTCTTACCAAAAATCTGAACTGACGAAGACGACGGCGGCACCGACATCAGCTTGATCAACATTCCAAAAATCCACAGAGGCAAAAGCCATCGCCTAGAGTCTTAAGGAATTCTAAAAACAGCGTTCGTCGTCCTGCCGCTACCTCTCATTTGACACTTACAACCTCATCACGAACGCGACAACTAACCCCCGTTACAGAAGGTGGTCATTCAACGATTTATCCAAGCAAAGGTGAGCTGCTGAATGCGCTACCGGCCGAGCTAATCAAGTTCAACCCCTATAAAGCCTGGGGAAGTCTGGTTATGTCCGCCAGCCTCTCCATCGCAGCCGTTTGCATCGGCACAACCATTCCGCTCACGCTTGCAGCTCTTCCGCTCTGGATTCTCTACGGAGCCGTCACAGGAACCATCGCCATGGGCTGCTGGGTGCTGGCCCACGAATGTGGCCACAACGCCTTTCATCCCAACAGGCGTGTCGAAGGGGTGGTGGGATTTGTTCTGCACAGCGCACTGCTGGTTCCCTATTACAGCTGGGCTCGAAGCCATGCCGTTCACCACGCCCATTGCAACCATCTCGAAGGGGGGGAAACCCATGTTCCACCTCGTGAGAGCTCTCCCCAAGGGCAAGCAACAGAAAAACTGAAACGAAAGCTCAACACAAAACTGTTTGGTCTGATTTCCCTGTTCAACCATCTGATCATTGGCTGGCAGCTGTACCTGTTCCTTGGTGCCACGGGTGGTGAAGATTATGGCTTCCCCACTTCACACTTCTGGAATGATGCAGCGTTTAGGAATGGCAAACGTGCCCTATTCCCAAGTTCGTTCCGTAAATACATGGTGCGCTCGAACCTCGGTTTGATCGCAATGATTACACTTTTAATTGGGGCATCAATACACTTTTCATTTGCTCGTATTGCCTGCCTGTATGGGTTGCCCTATATGGTGATCAATATCTGGCTCACCACTTACACCTGGCTGCAACATACAGACCGCAATATCCCTCATTTCTCGAATGAAACATGGGATTGGGCCAAAGGTGCACTTCAAACCGTTGATCGCCCCTACGGTCCTGTACTGAACTTTTTACACCATGGCATCGGTTCAACCCACGTCTGCCATCACGTCAATTCTGCTATTCCGCACTACAATGCCTGGCGGGGAACAGCCCTTTTGAGGCAGCGCTTCCCAGATCTTGTGCGCTACGACTCAACACCAATTCACCGTGCCCTTTGGCGTGTCGCTACAGCCTGTGGCGGTGCTGTGTATCAAAACCCCTCGGATCGAGCCTTCTATTACTAAACAACTTCACTGAACATTCGTTTTCAAGAGTGCCTGGTTCTGACATTGTTGAACCAGGCACACGCCAATCGATCAGACCAGCAACCGTTGCGGAGCGTGTCACCCGGGCCATGAAAACCGTTGTGACCGCCACGGGCTGTCAGCACAATCTTCAGATGTTGATCTGAATCAGAGGAATGATGTTCAGCCAACGACGATTGCAGCTGTATAGCTGACGTCGCTTCGACCCAGGGATCATCAAGGGCTTGCAGCAACAACGTCGGCGGTAAGACCTGCCAGGACGACAACAAGCGCGGCAAAGGTGACGCACCCTCGTAGTAATCCTCCACCGATGCGAAGCCCCAGCGTGGTGCTGTGACCGCTGCATCAAAGGCACGAATCGACTCGGGTGGATGGTCCTGAAGCTGTTGTTCCTCAGCCGGGGTCACGCCGAAGGGATCAGCAAGGGTCTGACGCACCAGTCGCTGCAGGAGCCAGCGTTGGTAGATGCGATTGCGCGGCCGTTCGATCGATGCACTGCAGGCGGCCAGGTCCAGGGGACTGCTGGCACAAAACAGCGCATCCAGGGCCCCGCTTTGATCCAGACAGGCATTCAGCAACATCGTTCCCCCCAGCGAGATCCCGGCACCCAGGAGAGGTAACGGCTGAGGCAGACCACCCTCCAGCGCCAACGACGCGGCAATTTGGCGAGCCCGCTTGAGGACGGGCAACAGATCGCTGTTGCAGGCAGCGGCGTAGGTGCCACCGGCCAAGTGCCGGCCCGGGTCAGCGCCGCGCAAGTTCAACCGCAACACAGCAAATCCGGCCCCTTGCAGGCTGAGGGTCAACCGGCGCAGACCCTGACGGCGACTGGAGCCCCCCAGACCGTGCAACACCACCACCAACGCTTTCGGCGCTTGTGCTGCGGCGGCATCAACGCTCCAACGAGGACGATCCAGATAGGCCAGCAGCTCACCCGCTTTGGCGGCACCACTCGCCAGGGCCGGAACTGGAATGCGAACGGGCTCCCCCTGATCAACCGGCAAGTCCACCGGCCTGAGCGTGTCCCGCAAGGTCTGCAGGTCGCCACCGAACCAGGGAAGGCGCTGCTGAAACAACTCAATCCCCAGCTGCTTCAGCAGCTGGGGATCGTCAGCGCCCAGTGGCATCACTTCTTGCCCAGTCCGAGATCCTTGAGTTCCGTCAGCAGATCGCCAAGCACCTTCTTGGCATCACCAAACACCATCGACGTGTTCGCCAGTTCAAACAGGTCGTTCTTGATGCCGGAGTAGCCAGCACTCATACCGCGCTTCACCACAAACACGGTGCGGGCCTCCTGAACGTCGAGCACAGGCATGCCGTAGAGCGGGGAACTGGAATCGTTCTTGGCCTGGGGGTTGACCACATCGTTGGCTCCCAGCACCAGCACCACATCGGTGGCGGGGAACTCAGGATTGATCTGATCCATTTCCTTGAGCTGCTCATAGGGCACATCGGCCTCTGCCAGCAGCACGTTCATGTGTCCAGGCATCCGGCCAGCCACAGGATGAATGGCATAGGCCACATCGATCCCGGCGCTTTCCAACACCCGGGTCACCTCCCGCAGGGTGTGCTGGGCCTGGGCGACTGCCAGGCCATAGCCCGGAACAATGATCACCCGCTCTGCCGCCTCGAGGGTGAGAGCACATTCCTCAGCACTGCAGCTAGTGATGTTGGTGTACTCACCACCGCCACCTCCGCCTCCGGATGTTGCTCCAAGGGCACCGCCGAACAGAACGGACACCAGGGAACGGTTCATGCCGTCACACATCACCTGGGTGAGGATCAGGCCGGCTGCTCCAACCATGGCTCCCGCCACGATCAGCAGTTGGCTGCCCACCACAAAGCCCGCCGCCGCCGCTGCGACCCCGGAATAACTGTTCAGCAGTGAAATCACCACCGGCATGTCGGCCCCACCGATCGGCAGCGTGACGCCGATGCCGAGCAGACCGGAGCCGATCACCAGCAACCACAGACCCTGGGCACCCTCACCGGATGCAATCAACTTGACTGCGGCCACGAGAGACAGCACCGCCAGGGCGATGTTCACGGCATGGCGCAGCCGGCTCTGCATCCAGGCGGGTGTGGACAACCAGCCTTGGAGCTTGGCCATGGCCACGATCGAGCCGGTGAAGGTGATCGCACCGACAAACACCGACACGACAATCGACACCACCGCCACCAGATCTGAACCACCGGCCTCGGGGAACAGCGCCACGCCGAGGGCCACCAGCAGCGAGGACATGCCGCCGCAGCCATTGAACAGAGCGACGGTCTCCGGCATGGAGGTCATCGGGACCCGTTGAGCCGTTATGGCACCCAGGATTCCGCCCACCAGAGTGCCGGCGATGATCCAGATCCAGGCGGTCGCAGCGATGCCACCATCGCCGGCGTAATTGACCAGCAAACCGGTAACTGCCAGGGCCATCGCCACAGCAGCCAGCTGATTGGCACCACGAGCCGAGCGCACCTTGGAGAGGCCCTTGATACCCAGAGCCAGCAGGAGGACAGCGACCAGTTCGATCGCGTATTTGAGGATCAGAGAAGCGGACATCAGCGGTTCTCCTTGCGGGCGGGCTTACGGCTAAACATGGCCAGCATTCGGTCAGTGACCAGGAAGCCACCGATCACATTGAAAAGCGCGAACCCCAGCGAGACGGCACCAAGCGAGAGCAGCACTGGGTTATCCCCCGCTTTGATGATCAGGGTGAGGGCCGCCAGAACTGTGATGCCAGAGATGGCATTGGCCCCGCTCATCAGCGGGGTGTGGAGGGTGGGAGGCACTTTGCCGATGAGTTCAAGGCCTAGAAGGCTGCCCAGCAGCAACACCCAGAGGAATTCAACGAACATCAGCTGGCACCAGGGGTAAGAACGTCGCCGCGACGAATGATGCCGTCCTGGGCAACCAAGCAGCCGGCAATCAACTCATCCTCGAGGTCGAGTTTGAGTTCACCATCTTTGAGAGTGGGCTCCAGCAGTGCCACCAGATTTCGCGCGTAAAGGGCGCTGGCGTGGTTAGGCACAGTGCAGGGGAGGTCGTTGCCACCGATCAGCTTCACACCCTTGCGATCCACGGTTTGCCCAGAAACAGTGTCAGCGCAATTCCCCCCCTGAGCCACCGCTAGATCCACCACCACCGCACCGGGGCGCATGCGGTCGAGCATGTCCTCACTGATCAGACGTGGGGCACGACGACCAGGCACCTGAGCCGTGCAGATCGCCACATCCGCTTCGGCGAGCTGATCGGAGAGCTGCTGTCGCTGTGCCGCCAGGAAGGCATCGGAGGCCTGCTTGGCATAACCACCTGATTCGGCTGGTTTGTCCTCGAGCTCCGGCGGATCGATAAAACGTGCACCAAGGGATTCCACCTGCTCCTTCACGGCTGGGCGGATATCGCTGACGTAAACAACTGCTCCAAGCCGCCGTGCTGTTGCGACGGCCTGTAGGCCAGCAACACCGGCTCCCAAGATCACCACCTTGGCAGGCTGAACAGTGCCAGCCGCCGTCATCAGCATCGGAAAATAACGGTCGAGGGCGGCTGAGGCCAACAGCACCGACTTGTAACCGGCGATATTGGCCTGAGACGACAGAGCATCCGCTGACTGAGCACGGCTGATGCGAGGCAGCAGCTCAAGAGCCATGGCCGAGAGTGCATTGCGCTTAAGGCTCGCGGTCAACTCCTGATTGGCATAGGGAGAGAGCAAGCCCACCACCAGGGCACTCTGCCGAAGGAGAGCCAAGCTGGCCGCAGACGGTGGTTGGACACATAGGACAACGTCGGCCTGAGACCAGCCCGATGCATGACCGGGCTCTATCAACTGAGCACCCTGATTGGCGTAGGCCTGATCGAGGTATCCCGACGTTATTCCGGCCCCGCGCTCTACGGAAACATCACAGCCGAAAGACAGGAATTTTTTCACCGTGTCGGGCGTCGCCGCGACCCGGGTTTCCCCCGGTGTCGACTCCACCGGAATTAAAAGTCTGGGCAAGACGAGGACAACCACCGGCCGGCCTGAGGTTAGAAGGTCGCCTCCTGGTGACCCGGAACTTTTCTGAAGAATGCAGAGGTCGCTGCACAACCCTGGCTATTGGACAATTGAATCTTGTGTTCCCCATGGGTCTCAGCGCAATCGAGTGTCCCGACGGCGTCTGCCACAGCCACCACGGAGGTCATTCCGTTGAACGTCGGGCCATGCAATCCACCCTTGAGGAGCACGGACGCGACTGGTGCGAGCGGCTGGCGGAGCGGATCTATGAAATATCGGTGGACAGCTTCTCCCAAAGCGTGATGCCGAGCCTGCATGCCGCGGGTTGGCAGCGCCGTCATCTCGACTGGGAGTTCAAGCTCAACGAACGCGAGTCAGAACCGGATCGCACCTTGGTGGACGGCATCATCAATGCGACCGAGAGCTTCCTGCGCAGCAGTGAAGTGCACCGCCTTTTCATCCAGGAACTGGTGCAGGGAACTTTTGCCGAAGCCACCGAAGATGATCTGCGCATTCAGGCGGTGCGCACCCTGGTGGAGACGGAGATTGTGGCGATGTTGGCGGAAAAGCGGCAGGAGCTGCTGGATCGTTTGGCCCATCAACTGCTCGAGGCCGCCAAAGGGAACTTCGATGCGGCTCACACTGCAGCGGAGGATGCCTTACTGGAAGTTGAACGTCTGGTGGTCAATCACGCTGAAGCGCTCTGAATTTAAACGAGCGGTAACACTTCCTGTTCTAGAGATCGGGCCTGACGCCAGCGTCCCCAACGACGCAGCTGACGGGCCCGCAGGATTAGGTGGTCGATATCACAATCGTCCTGCCAACACCGATCGAGTTGGCGCCGAAGCTGCTCGAGGGACTCAGGTGATGGGCGGCCTTTGGCCATGGCAGGAGTCGGCTGGTGATCCGGAACAAACGCTGATGGCCGGAACCTAGAGATGCCGAAGTGGTTCGAAATGGTTAAAAAGACTCATCTTTGCCCAGGCACACCATCTCTCCTTACAGCTTTGACGTAGGGCCTTCAGGATCCGGGTCCGCGATCCAACCCAGACAGTGGCAAACCCATCTGATTCAGCTTCTACGTCGTCGCCTGGATGGTGAAGCGATTGAAGAACAAGATGTCCTCGTTTTTGCAGGGCCAGGTGCAGGAAAGACCCTTGGCGCGCTGCTGGCCTTCCGCAGCATGCGTCAGGAACAACGGCTTCAACATTTCCTGGTGTTCTGTCACCGCAACTCGATCCTGGAGCAATGGCAACGAGCCGCAGCGCGGTTGGGGCTCGACCTGGTCAGCTGGCCCTGCGAGCCAGAAAAGCTGAAACAAGCGGATGGTCTGCTGTTGACCTATCAATCCTCCGGTCGACAGCCCCAGCAGCTTGCGACAGCGCTCGGCTCCTGGCCTGGCTCGAGCATGCTCGCCATCGCAGACGAAGCCCACCACCTCGGGCTGGATCCCGAGGACCCTGGGGCTGCGACCTGGAGCCAGACCTTTACAGAGCAGACCTCAAGGTGTCGACTGCGCCTGGGATTGACGGGGACGCCCTTCCGCGCCGACAACCTTGGCTTTTGCGCAGCGCGCCGCATCCGCACCGTCCAGAACGGAGAGCTGGTGGAGCAGATTCAGCCCGATCTCTGCGTGGAACCGAGGGACCTGATCGCCGCGGGAGACGTGCGCCCACTGGAATTTCACTTTCAAGATGGCTGGGTGGAGCACAGCCAGGAGGGCCGACCCGATCGTGATGTCTCGCCTCTCTCTCAGGAGCATCGCGAGAGCTGGCGTGCCCGCAATCTGCGTCGAGCTATCCGGCTGGCCGACAGCAGCTGCATCGGTCAACAGGTGATCCTCCAAGCCCAGCGAAGACTCTCGAGGGTTCGACAGCAGCAGCCCAATGCCGCAGGACTGGTCATCGCCCGCGACATCGACCATGCCTCAGCCATCGCCACCCTTTTGGAGGACGACGGCCACAAGGTGGATCTGGTCCACTCCCAGGACCCGGAGGCGTCGGCTCGGCTCAATGGATTTCAGGCCGGTGGAGCGGACTGGTTGGTGAGCATCGACATGTGTGCCGAAGGATTTGATGCCCCCCGCCTCAGGGTGGTGGCGTATCTGACGACGGTGGTCACCCGCAGCCGTTTCCTGCAAGGCATTACTCGAGCCGTGCGCATGACCCTGTGCTAGCGGAACAGGAGCAAGTTCCCCGCAACCCCTCGTACGTGGTGGCCCCTGCGGACCCTTTGCTGATGAGCTACGCCCGCTCCTGGTCCGTGGCTGAGCCTTACGTGCTGTCCTCGCAGGACAGCGGCCAGGCCCCTATCGGCGATTCCCCTGTTCGTGGAAGAGGTCCCAGCTTGCCGCTGGAGGCGGTGAACGACGGAGCAGGGGCCATGATCCGCCTGAAAACGCCGCAACTGCCCTCTTTTTTGCAGCGTTGACGACATCTTTCTGCAGAGAAAAATGCGAATTTCTGCAAAATCAAGCCCTGACCGGGGACCTTGATCCTTCATTCTGTTCTTCCGTTAGGGGTAACCATGGACGCTGCAATGGAACGTCGAGTCAGCGTTGCCACATGCTGGGCCTCAACCCGGATCGCTGTCCTTGACAAGGATGAGCGTTATGAAGACAGTTATGCGGTAACGGAAGAATTCCGTGAATGGATCACCTGCATGGGCGAAGACGAAGCCATGCTTAAAGCCAATGTTCTGGCCGTCCCCCGCAATCCAAGCAAACGCGGAATGATGCGCGACGAATCGTCAAGCGATTATCAACTTGAAATCTGAAGAATTTATTAAATTGCCTTCATCAATGTTCCAATAGAACATTTTTGAAGTTGCTGTCTAGGTCAGCTCTCGAGCCGCACGCCGTCTTCCGTAGACTCAACTCATAGTCATTCCGCATTAGTGAATGTCCGTTGAAGCTTCCGGGCACGTTGAAAACCTTGTCATTGTTGGGTCTGGACCTGCTGGCTACACAGCCGCCATCTACGCAGCACGGGCGAACCTGCAGCCGCTGCTGATCACGGGGTTCCAGCGGGGAGGCATCCCTGGCGGCCAATTGATGACCACGACCCACGTGGAGAATTTCCCGGGTTTCCCCGATGGGATTCTGGGGCCAGACTTGATGGATCTGATGAAGGCCCAGGCTGTGCGCTGGGGCACACACCTCATCGAGGCCGATGCAGACCGGATTGACCTGAGCCAGAGACCCTTCCGCATCGAAGCGGAAGGACAAACAATCCAGGCCCATGCCGTCGTCATTGCCACCGGAGCCAGCGCTAACCGGCTTGGTTTACCCACAGAGGATCGCTTCTGGAGCAGTGGCATCAGTGCCTGCGCGATCTGCGATGGGGCCACTCCCCAGTTCCGCAATGAGGAACTGGCCGTAGTGGGTGGAGGTGACTCCGCTTGCGAAGAAGCGGTTTATCTCACCAAGTACGGCAGTCATGTTCATCTGATCGTGCGCTCCGACCAATTCCGAGCCAGCGCTGCCATGGCCGATCGCGTGATGGCCAATCCAGCCATCACCGTGCACTGGAACAGTGAAATCGAGGACGTGGCAGGGGGGGCGTGGATGGAGTCCCTCATCCTTCGGGACCGACAGACCAGCGAGACCCGAACCCTCGCGGTGCGAGGGCTTTTCTATGCCATCGGACATACCCCCAACACCGATCTGCTCAAAGGCCAGATCGAACTGGACGGGAAGGGGTATTTGGTTACAGCATCAGGACGCCCAGAAACCTCCGTGGACGGCGTCTTTTCAGCAGGTGACGTCGCCGACGCCGAATGGAGACAAGGCATCACCGCCGCAGGCAGTGGCTGCAAGGCGGCTCTGGTGGCGGAGCGCTGGCTCACCCACCACAACCTGGCAACACGCGTTCCCAGGGCATCCGTGGAGCCAGCCAAAGCGGAACAACCGGTGAATGTGGCCGTGACCACCGAGGAGAGCTACGACCCGAAGGGGCTGTGGCAGAAAGGCAGCTTCGCCCTCCGCAAGCTTTATCACGACAGTGACAAGCCACTGCTCGTGATTTACACCTCACCAACCTGTGGACCGTGCCATGTGCTCAAGCCACAGCTTCAGCGTGTAATCAATGAGCTCGATGGCCATGCCCAGGCTGTCGTGATTGATATCGAAGCGGATCAGGCCATCGCCGAACAGGCCGGTGTGAGTGGGACACCGACTGTGCAGCTGTTCCACAACAAAGCAATGGTGAGGCAATGGCGTGGCGTCAAGCCACGCAGCGAGTTCAAGGCCGCGATTGAATCGCTGACGGCCTAACGGCGACGCGGTCCCCCTGGACGGTTGCCACCTGGCCGTCCACCAGGGGCACCAGCATTCCGCTCCCGATAGGTGATTCGGCCACGGGTCAGGTCGTAGGGACTGATCTCCACCAACACCTTGTCTCCGGCGAGCAACTTGATGCGGAACTTGGTGAGTTTGCCTGCGGCCCGACACAAACATTGGTGACCGGCAGGCTGCTCAAGGGTGACCAGATAGAACCCATTTCCCTGTTCCTTCTCGATCACGCCCGAGGTTTCGATCATGCGCCGGTGTCTTTCCAGTAGTCCAATCACTCTAAAAGGGCGCCTCCAGGCCCGCTTCTGCCGCCAGTGCCTTTAGGCTCCGCGGCTCCCGCTTGTCCTGCCGTGCTGCTGCCTCCGATCACCATGGACCTGGGACTTCTGCTGATCTCCATTGGCGTTGTCAACCTGTGGAGGGCTCGCGAAAACGCCGGTTGACCACCCTGCTGTTCAACAAGCCCTACGGCGTCCTCAGTCAGTTCACCCCTGAGGTGGCAAGCCGCTGGCGATGTCTGGCTGAATTCATCAATGTTCCTGGCGTCTACGCCGCAGGTCGGCTGGATGCCGACAGCGAGGGGTTGCTGCTTCTGACCGATCAAGGTCGTCTGCAGCAACGGCTGACCGATCCCCGTTTCGGGCACTGGCGCAGCTACTGGGTTCAGGTGGAAGGTCACCCGGACGACGATCAACTGCAGCGACTGAGGGAGGGAGTTGAGATCCAACGCCAGCGGACCCTGCCGGCACGGGCGCACTGTCTGCAGGGCAAGGAGATTCCGCTACTCCCAGAACGCGATCCCCCGATCCGAGTTCGCGCCACGATTCCCACCAGTTGGCTTGAGCTGTCCCTGCGGGAGGGGCGCAACCGCCAGGTGCGCCGGATGACCGCCGCGGTGGGGCTTCCAACCCTGAGGCTGATCCGTTGCCGAATCGACCTGATGGACGGCGGGGATGCATTTGATCTGAACGATCTACCGGCAGGCCGTTGGCGGTCCGTGACCAGCGCTGAGCAGGAGCGCCTGAACCGTCTGCTCAGCAGCAGGGCGCCCCGACCACATAGGACTAGCCGGGAAGCTGACCGACGAGGGTGACCGCGCGGAATTCAATGCCCTCCAGCGTTCGCCAGGGCTGCTCACTGCGATCGGCGAACGTCACCTGCTCCAGACCGAGCGCACGGAAATCCTTCAGAAAGTCGTCTTCCTGCCAGGCGCCGCTGATGCAGCCGCTCCACAACTCTGGGTCTTGCTGGAGATGCATCGGCACCGGTTGATCGCAGACGATGTCGCTGATCGCCACACGACCGCCCGGGGCCAGCACACGCCGGATGTTGGCCAGGAGCCGCTGACGGGACGAGGGATTCACCAGATTGAGGACGCAGTTGCTGAGAACCACGTCGATGCTGGCGTCCGGCACCAGCGGTTCAGCAGCGTCGCCCTGCTCGTCCAGCGCCTCAATAGCGCCTTCGACGAAACGGACATTGCCGTAACCAATGGCCTCGGCAACCACCGGTGCCGCCTGACGGGAGAGGGTCAACATGTCGGGATTGCGGTCCACCCCCAGCACAGCCCCATCAGCTCCGACGACCTGGGAGCAGATGAAGGCATTTTTGCCGCTGCCACTACCAAGATCCAGCACCCGATCACCCGGACGGACCCAGCGGGTGGGATCGCCGCAGCCGTAGTCACGCTCCACCACCGCATCCGGAATCACCTGAAGCAGTGCCGGGTCAAAACCCACAGGCGTGCACAGGCAGGCCTCACGCTCTAGGGCAGCGGCGCCGTACCGGGCATCCACGGCGTCGGACTGATCCAGTGGTTCTGGAGATGGGCAGCAGGACTCCGCCATCAGCCGAAGGCCTCCTGAAGCTCCCGCACAACGTTCCACTGGCCATACCAGTAGTTGGCCTCCGCGCGGCGGGCAGGGTCCTCCAGCCCATCGATCGCATCGGGACCAACGCTCTTCCATAACTCATGACCACAGGAGCGAGTTAAGCCTTGCTCTGCTTCATCGGAAAGCAACTGCAGCCGGCGCTGCAAATTCTTCAACTGAGCAACTGCCATCGAACCAGCCCGGACCCCTTAACAGTACAAAAGAACTAGCAGAGAGCAAGGCTCCTCAGAACGGCAGCTTTTTCTTGGCATCTTTGTCCAGATCGGCCTCCATCTCCCGAAGCCGCTTGAGGATCGTGTCGTAGTACTCGCTGATGTAGCTCTCCATCTCGGTGGTCTCCGAGGGTTCCAGACCGAAAGCGGCGTAGCTGTTCTCCATCGGTGCATCCAACGCCTGGCCGCCGCCCGTCACCTCCGCGAAGGCAAGACGCTCGGCCACGTTCACGGCCGGTTCAAAGAACGATGCAAGGCCCTGCATCAGCTTGATCAACACAGGCTGAACCCGGAACACGCGGGCCGTCTTGCCGCTGCAGCGCTCACAAAGCTGGACCAACTCGCCGGTGTTCCATGCTTTCAAACCCACAACCGGATAGGTGCCGCGAATGGTCTCCTGGCGCTCGAGGGCCGCAATGGCGAACCGGGCCATGTCCTGGGAGTTCATATAGGCAATAGCCGTCGGGCTGCCGCTCACCCACACCGTCTGACTCTCCAGCACTGGGATCGCGAACTGACTGATCACCCCCTGCATAAAGGCAGCACCCTGGAGGATCGTGTACTCGAAATCAGACGACTCCAACAGGTTCTCGGTACAAGCCTTGATGTCCATCAACGGCACCGAGCGGTGTCTGTGAGCTCCGAGCAGCGAAACAAAGACAAACCGTTTGACGTCAGCGCGCTCGCAGGCCCGCAGCAGATTGAGCTTTCCGTCCCAGTCCGTCTCGTAAACGCTGTGGGGATCGGTGGGACGACTGGTGGCGGCATCAATCACCGAATCCACGCCATCTAGGGCGTAATCGAGGCTGTCTGGCTCAAGCAGGTCACCTCGGGTAAGTTCACAACCCCATTCCTGCAGAAACGACGCCTTTCTTGGGGTGCGGACCATGCAGCGGACATCGTGTCCGGCATCAAAGGCACGGCGGGCAATCTGTCGTCCAAGGGTGCCCGTGCCACCCAACACCAGAACCTGCATGGGGCCCTCGCTTAGAAGTCGTGGAGCCTAGGTGGCTCGGGTGACAAAGGGGGATTCAGTCACCCTGCAGCTTCAACAACAGTGCGCCACCCGCCAGACCCACGGGGATCAGCACCCAGAAAATGGCGGCCGTGCCGAAAATCTCCGAAGCCATGCTGTTGTGTGGATGTTCAAGAGCCTATTAAAGGCCCTTCCCCACAAAGGTTGGAGCAGATCTGTAACAGCTCGGGAAGATCGGCATCCGTGCGCACCTGACCAGCCATCACCCCACTGGGCCAGGCCTGGTGTCCCTGGGTGCGGAGGGCTTCCACCAGGCGCTGCAGTGGTGGCGGGCCGGATCCACAGCGCTGCGCCAACTCGGCGGTCGACCAAACATGGCCCAACCCCCCTGGGTCGGCCTGGAGCCGCTGCAACAACCGCCGCGTGGCTGAGGCCACCGGCACGGGACTGGCCATCAGCTCCTCGAGCAAGTCGACCTGCTGCAACGGACCCAGCCAGAGCGGTCCGCTGATGGCCCAGCGCCCCTGCTCGGGTGGGCAGTGACAGGCCGACCAATTGCGCAGACGCAACAGCGGCTGGCTTTGCTGGGCACCACAGGTCCCACAGCGGGCCAGCAATCCCAGCGTCGCTTCCTCATCTGGATGGAGAAGGCGTTTCAGACGAACCGCGAGACGGAAGGTGCGGCCATCGCTGAAGCTCATCAACGGCTGGAGTCCGCGGCCGAGCAACCAGGCCTGTCGTGCCAGCAACCCCAGGTGTTGACGCAAGGCCAGCTCCCAGCTGGCGGGATGGGCGCGAGCCGCTGCTCCGAAGCTGCGGATCGCGCCGGGGCGGTCATGGCCGGTGGGAGAACGACCATCGGTGCTGGCCAGCACAAGAATTCCGTCCGGGGCGAGGAGCTGCAGGACTGGCTGGATCAGAGCACCGGGATGGCCGAAGGCGTCCAGATCAATCAGGTCAAACCGTCGCCCCTCGAGCTGGGCCTGGCACAGCAACGTCTCGGCAGGAACACTGCTGCAGGTGGCCCCTGCCAATGGCTTGAGGTTGTGCTCCAGCAGGGGCCGTCGATCGCCATCGGCATCGTTCACAACGATCTCCGGTGGCATCGAATGAGCCCCAGCTGCCTCCAGCCCCCAACGCAGCCCCCGTATGCCGCATCCCGCCATCAGATCCAGCCACTGGAGGGGGTGTTCACAGGTTTTTGTGCTGGCCTGATGCCAGGCCAGCAGCACCGAGCCATCCCTGGCCGGCCGTGAGTCGCGGCGGAAGAAGCCACCCCCCAGCAGCAGCTCAGCCGCCCCCTCGCGATAGTGAGGACCAGGATCTACCAGAGCTTTGACCGCCGCTGCTCACCAGACTGCCGACTGGGGTGACCAGGCCATCTGGCGATGGCGGGGCTGGTCCTGCCACTGGAGAGTCTTGGGCCAAGACGACGATCCGGCCATCGTCCTGCTTCATGGTTTCGGAGCTGCCAGCGGCCATTGGCGCCATACCGCTCCGCGCCTGGCCAGCCAGGGCTGGCGGGTCTTCAGCCTCGACCTGCTGGGGTTCGGGGCCTCGGACCAGCCAGCGATTCCCCTGGACAATCGCGTCTGGGGACAACAGGTGAACGCCTTTGTTGAGCAGGTGGTGCAGCGGCCCGCCGTCCTGATCGGCAATTCCCTGGGGGCCCTCACGGCCCTGACGGCCGCTGTGCTGAAGCCGGAGCAGATCCGCGCAGTGGTTGCCGCACCGCTGCCGGACCCGGCTCTGATCCAACCAATCCCGCCACGTCGACCACCCTGGCAACGCCGGTGGCGGCGGCGTCTGTTGAGCGTGGTTCTGAGGCTCCTGCCCCTGGAGCTGCTGGTGCCCCTAATCGCCCGCACAGGCCTGATCAAATCAGGACTCCAGGGTGCCTATCACCAATCGATCTCTTCAGACCAGCAGCTGCTGCAGCTGATTGCCCGACCGGCGCGACGTCCCACAGCTGCCCGAGCCCTGCGGGCGATGAGCCTGGGAATGGCGCTGCGACCGCGAGGGGCAACCGCCCCCGCTCTTCTGAAACAGCTGCACTGTCCGCTGCTGTTGATCTGGGGACAGCAGGATCGGTTTGTGCCCCTGAGCGTGACCCGACAGATCCACGCCTGCCGCCCTGATACCGAGCTGCAGGTGATCGATGCCTGCGGCCACTGTCCCCATGACGAACGGCCGGATCAGTTCGTTGCCTTGGTGCTGCCCTGGCTGGATCGTAACTTGGGTGTGTGAGACCGGACGGGAACGACCAGCAGCGATGAAACACACCCTTTCGGTGCTGGTGGAGGACGAATCCGGCGCACTCAGTCGGATCGCCGGACTGTTCGCGCGCCGCGGCTTCAACATCGACAGCCTGGCTGTGGGGCCTGCAGAGGCCGACCGCCAGTCGCGTTTAACGATGGTGGTGGAGGGGGATGACCAGACCCTTCAGCAGATGACCAAACAGCTGGACAAGCTGGTGAACGTGCTTCAAGTGCTCGACCTGACCCAGCGACCTGCCGTGGAGCGGGAACTGATGCTATTGAAGGTCTCAGCGCCCGCCGAAACCCGCAGCGCGGTGTTTGACCTGGTGCAGGTGTTCCGAGCCAAGGTGGTGGATGTGGCCGATGAAGCCCTCACCCTGGAAGTGGTGGGGGACCCAGGAAAGCTGGTGGCCCTGGAACGGCTGATGGCGCCCTTCGGCATTCTTGAAATCGCCCGCACCGGCAAGGTGGCGCTGGAACGGGCGTCCGGCGTGAACACCGAACTGCTCAAGGTGTCACCGAGCGAAAACAGAGTTCCGGCCTGAGCTCAGTCGCTCAGTCGGGCGGTTTTGATGCGATCCCCTTGTTCGATCGTGTCCACCATGTCCAGCCCTTTCACCACCCGACCGAAGACAGCATAACGACCATCCAGCTCAGGCAATGGACGCAGGGCGATGTAGAACTGCGCACTAGCGGAATCCGGCGCCTGGGAGCGGGCCATGGCCACGGATCCACGCTCGTGGGATAACACCAGATCCTGGAGTTCGCTGGGGTTGCTGCTGATGCGGCTGTAGCGCGGGGAATCCTCACCCTGGAAGCTCAGCTCCAGCGGAATCATCCGAGCCACGCCGTTGGTGGGATCCACAAAGCTGCCAGTTCCCAGCTGGCTGAGGGGAACGGAACGATCGCTCGACTGCGGGTCACCGCCCTGAACCACGAAGGGAACGGGCTCGCGGACAACACGGTGGAACATGGTGCCGTCGTAGGTACCGCGACGCACCAGATCAACGAAGTTGCCGGCCGTGAGAGGTGCGGCATCACCATCCACTTCGATGGTGATGTCACCACGACTGGTGCTCATCAACACGGTGGCCTTCCCCTGCAGACAAGCGGCTTCCGCATCAGCGCAACCACGAGCTACCGCAGCGCGAGGGGAGGGGCTGCAGCTCACCATCAGGGGAAGGAGCAGCAATAAAGACCAGAGAACGAAGCGACGCATTGGTTCAAAGACCTTCGAGGTTGACGCCGAGGAAGCGCGCCAGTTCAGCACCGTCCTGCTCCAGCTGAGCCAGGGGCAGCGGCTCACCCACACGTGTGAGGGGCATGTCTCGGCGGCCCTGGATGCGTAAGGCCACCCGTCGCCGCGCATTGAAGCCATCGCGCACCTCCACCTTCACGGCCTTCACATCCTTAAGGGGAATCTCCACCAGAACCGGCTTGCGAAAGCCGCGACGGCTGACGGTGACGACCCCAGCGGCCTTGTCGAAGCGGTTGCTGCCGCCGCCGACGTCCACAACGATCACGTACCAGAGGTAGGTGGCAAGCACCGCGGCAGCAATGCTGTAGAGCCCCATCACCAGACCCTGGGGGACAAAGATCAGCGCCGCGGGATGACCGAGGGGCAGCAGGTCTCGCCCGAGGTAGCTGGAGAGGGAAGCCAGGAGAAAACCGAGTCCGCCAATGCTGACGGCAGCGGCAACGAGGTAATTCGACAAACGCCTGGAGCCGAGCACCGGCTGCTCGAGCACTTCTGCGGACATGGGAGACCCGAATGAGGTGCTCATTGTGAATGCAGATGACGCCTCTCCGGGCAACCCGAAGAAATCCCAAAGAAACAATGCGATACAGGGGATTTCAGCTGATGCAAACACCTCCCGCGACACCGGCTGAGATTGTTAAGGTCGCTGGCGTATCCCACAGCGTGCGGTCTTCCGCACCGTTCACCACTCATGACGATCGCTGTAGGACGCGCGCCTCAGCGGGGATGGTTCGACATCCTCGATGACTGGCTCAAGCGCGACCGCTTCGTTTTTGTCGGCTGGTCCGGCATCCTCCTTTTCCCCACGGCCTACTTGGCCATCGGTGGCTGGCTCACAGGCACCACCTTCGTCACCTCCTGGTACACCCACGGCATTGCCTCCTCGTACCTGGAAGGTTGCAACTTCCTCACTGCTGCTGTCTCCACCCCCGCTGATGCGATGGGTCACAGCCTGCTGCTGCTCTGGGGCCCTGAAGCCCAAGGCGACTTCGTTCGCTGGTGTCAGCTCGGCGGCCTATGGGCCTTCGTGGCCCTGCACGGCGCCTTCGCGCTGATCGGCTTCATGCTGCGTCAGTTCGAGATCGCTCGTCTGGTGGGCATCCGCCCGTACAACGCCATCGCCTTCTCCGGCCCGATCGCGGTGTTCGTCAGCGTCTTCCTGATGTACCCCCTCGGTCAGAGCAGCTGGTTCTTCGCGCCATCCTTCGGTGTGGCTGCGATCTTCCGCTTCCTCCTCTTCCTCCAGGGCTTCCACAACTGGACCCTGAATCCCTTTCACATGATGGGCGTCGCCGGCATCCTCGGCGGTGCACTGCTTTGCGCCATTCACGGCGCAACCGTGGAAAACACCCTGTTTGAGGACGGCGAGCAGGCCAACACCTTCAAGGCGTTCGAGCCCACTCAGGAAGAAGAGACCTATTCCATGGTCACCGCCAACCGCTTCTGGAGTCAGATCTTCGGTATCGCCTTCTCCAACAAGCGCTGGCTGCACTTCTTCATGCTGTTCGTGCCTGTGATGGGCCTGTGGACCAGCTCCATCGGCATCATCGGCCTCGCCCTCAACCTGCGTGCCTACGACTTCGTGTCGCAGGAAATTCGCGCTGCAGAAGATCCCGAATTCGAGACCTTCTACACCAAGAACATCCTTCTGAATGAAGGTCTGCGTGCCTGGATGGCACCGGCTGACCAGCCGCACGAAAACTTCGTCTTCCCTGAAGAGGTTCTGCCCCGTGGTAACGCTCTCTAATCCCGGTCTTGGCGCCACTGGCGGCAAAGACCTCGACTCCACCGGCTACGCCTGGTGGTCCGGCAACGCTCGTCTGATCAACCTGTCCGGCCGTCTGCTCGGCGCTCACGTGGCGCACGCTGGCCTGATGGTGTTCTGGGCCGGCGCCATGATGCTGTTCGAAGTGAGTCACTTCACTTTCGACAAGCCCATGTATGAGCAGGGCTTCATCTGCATGCCCCACGTCGCCACCCTTGGCTACGGCGTGGGCCCCGGCGGTGAGGTCACTGATCTATTCCCATTCTTCGTGGTCGGTGTTCTGCACCTGATCAGCTCTGCCGTTCTCGGCCTGGGCGGTCTGTATCACGCTCTGCGCGGTCCGGAGATCCTGGAGAACTACTCCTCCTTCTTCTCCCAGGACTGGCGCGATAAAAACCAGATGACCAACATCATTGGTTATCACCTGATCCTTCTGGGCGTCGGCTGCCTGCTGCTGGTCTTCAAGGCCATGTTCTTCGGTGGCGTCTACGACACTTGGGCTCCCGGCGGCGGTGACGTCCGCATGATCACCAACCCGACTCTCGATCCGGGCGTGATCTTCGGTTATCTAACTCGCGCCCCCTTCGGCGGCGAAGGCTGGATCATCGGTGTGAACTCAATGGAGGACATCATCGGTGGCCACATCTGGCTGGGTCTGACCCTGATCTTCGGAGGCATCTGGCACGCCATCACCAAGCCCTTCGGCTGGGTGCGTCGCGCCTTCATCTGGAATGGTGAGGCCTACCTGAGCTACAGCCTTGGCGCCCTGAGCTTTATGAGCTTCATCGCCTCGGCCTACATCTGGTTCAACAACACCGCCTATCCCTCCGAGTTCTGGGGCCCCACCAACGCTGAGGCATCCCAGGCTCAGAGCTTCACCTTCCTGGTGCGTGACCAGCGTCTCGGCGCCAACATCGGTTCCGCCATGGGCCCCACCGGCCTTGGTAAGTACTTGATGCGCTCACCCACCGGTGAAATCATCTTCGGTGGTGAAACCATGCGTTTCTGGGACTTCCGTGGTCCCTGGCTGGAGCCCCTGCGTGGCCCCAACGGTCTCAGCCTCGACAAGCTGCAGAACGACATTCAGCCCTGGCAAGTGCGCCGTGCGGCTGAGTACATGACCCACGCTCCCAACGCCTCGATCAACTCCGTGGGCGGCATCATCACCGAGCCCAACTCGGTGAACTACGTGAACCTCCGCCAGTGGTTGGGTGCAACGCAGTTCGTGCTCGCCTTCTTCTTCCTGGTTGGTCACCTCTGGCACGCCGGCCGCGCCCGCGCTGCTGCTGCTGGCTTTGAGAAAGGCATCGACCGCAAGGCTGAGCCTGTGCTCGGCATGCCCGACCTCGACTGATCAACTGGTTCAATCCAACGATCGTCATTCACCCTCGCCTACGGGCGGGGGTTTTTATTTGGCACGAAATATTCACGAAATCAATGCGAAATGTCTGCGATATCGTGCCAATAGCGATTTCTTAGTCTGTTCCCATCGATGACGCGGCAGTGAGCGAAGGCCTGAACACCCGGGTGATCCACCACGGCGAGAGCTTTGCCGGGGACACCGGCACCGTGATGCCGCCGATCTTCCCCACCAGCACCTTTGCCCATGGCAATGCGGGCGGATTTGATTACACCCGCTCGGGCAACCCCAACTTCCGCATCCTCGACAGCGTTCTTGCTTCGGTGGAAGGCTGCGCCCACGCCACCGTCTTCGCCTCCGGCGTCAGCGCCATCACCGCCGTGGTGTCGCAGTTGAAGCAGGGCGATCTGGTGCTGTGCGAGGAGAACCTCTACGGCTGCACCGTGCGGCTGTTCGAGCAGGTGTTCGCCAAGTTCGGGTTGAAAACCGCCTTGGCGGACTTCACCCAGCCGGCAGCACTGGAGCAGATCCAAGCTCAGACGCCGGCGATGGTGTGGCTGGAGAGCCCCACCAACCCCCTGCTCAAGGTGATCGACCTGGAGGCGGTCTGTAGCGTCACTCAACCCCTGGGAATCCCCGTGGTGGTCGACAACACCTTCGCCACCGCCCTGGTGCAGCGTCCCCTGGATCTTGGCGCCACCCTCTCGCTCACCAGCACCACCAAATACATCAACGGCCACTCCGATGCCCTCGGTGGAGCGGTCTGCACCAACGATCCCGAGTGGCACCAGAAGATGATGTTCTCCCAAAAGGCCCTGGGCCTGCAGCCCTCCCCTTTTGATTGCTGGTTGATCACGCGGGGCATCAAGACGCTGCCACTTCGGCTGAAGCAGCAGATGGCCAATGCCGCGGCCCTGGCCGATCAACTGGCGGGGCACGCCAAAGTGAATTGGGTGCGTTATCCCCACCGCAGAGATCACCCTCAACATCAGGTGGCAAGCCGTCAGATGAGTGCCGGCGGCGCCATCGTGACGGTGAGCTTCAACGCCAGCCAGGAGCAGACCTATGCCCTCTGCAAACAACTGCGCTGGTTCACCATGGCCGAAAGTCTCGGCGGCATCGAAAGCCTGATCTGCCACCCGGCCACCATGACCCACGCCGCTGTCTCTGCCGAGGTGAAGGCCAAGCTGGGCATTGACGATGGCCTGGTGCGCTTCTCAGTGGGCTGTGAAGACCTCGCCGATCTGCAGGCCGATCTGGAGCAGGCCCTGGAGTTGCTGGCGTGAGTCCCCGCGACCTCTTGAGCGAACCCTGCTGGCAGGGAGCGGATCTGGGCCATCCCCTGCCGGACGCCACCCACGCCGTGTCGATGGCCCTGCCCCGCTGGCAGGACGTGATTGCCTACGAGGAACAAGACCCCAGCTGTCGTCAGGCGCTGCAGACCATTTACCCGCGCTTCGGGTTGCACCCTCTGCTGCAGACGCTGTCGGGCCAGTTGGCCCTCGATGGACTGACGGCCTGGCCTTATGCCACCGAAGCCGCGGCCCGCGCCGCCGAGGCCCACTGCCGCCGCAAGGCGCCGCAGGCCCACACCCAACTGACCAGCTCCGGCCCCTTGGTGGCGTTGCACACCGATGCCAGCGCCAGTCCCCATGCCAAAGCCTTCTGGCAGCACACCGGCCTCGGCGCCTCCTCCCGGCAGGCGGCCGTTGCACTGGGGCTGGAACAGTCGCCATCAGCAGAGGACGCTGAAGCGGCCAGAACCAGCATTCGCCAGCGCCTGGCTGCCATCCATGGCGTCGAAGCCGAACGGATCAGCCTTCATCCGGCGGGCATGGCCGGCCTTCATGCCGCGTTAAACGCCATTCAGCAGCTGCGACCGCAGCGCCCCACCCTGCAGCTCGGCTTTCCCTATGTGGATGTGCTGAAGCAACCGCAGGTGGTGTTCCACGGCGGCGAGCTGCTGCAACCACAGACCCTTACCGAGGTGGAAGCGGCGCTGGATCAGCACCAGCCGGCAGCCGTGATCGTGGAACTGCCGAGCAATCCGCTGCTGCGCTGTGTGGATCTGCCGGCGGTGAGCGAAATGGCTCACTCCCGTGGGATTCCTGTGATCGCCGACGACACCATCGGCACTGGCATCAACCTCAATGCCCTGCCCTATGCCGACCTGATCTTCACCTCCCTGACCAAGAGCTTCGCCGGACGAGGCGATGTGATGGCCGGAAGCCTGCTGGTGAGCCCCCACTCCCGCTGGAGCACCCAACTGCTGCAGGCCATCACGACTCCAGCACCCCTGGGGGATGGTGATGCCATTGCCCTGGAGCAGGCCAGTCGCGACGTGAACGACCGGGTCCCACAACTCGATCGTCACTGCCTTCAGCTGGCGCAACACCTGGAACACCACCCTGCGGTGCGGCAGGTGCTCCATCCCAAGGACTGCGTCAACTTCAGGGGCCTGATGCGCCCCAATGCCTGCCACGGCTGCCTGCTCTCCTTTGTGCTGAACGACGCCACCAGGACGCAACAGGTGTTCGATGCCCTGCAGGTAAGCAAGGGTCCCAGCCTGGGGACCCACTTCACCCTGGCCTGCCCTTACACCCAGCTGGCCCATTACGACGAGCTGGACTGGGCAGCCGATTGCGGTGTACCTGCCTATCTGCTGCGGGTCTCCGTCGGTCTGGAAGATCCGAACGAGCTCTGGCAACGCTTCGCCAGAGCGCTGGAATCCTGAGGAACCAACGGAGACTCTGAAAAAGCCCTTAACAACAGCGCTGGTAAGGGATTCGGATGTCTATTTTGTTTTCTTCGGGCCCCATTACCTGCCAGCAGCCTCATGTCCCGCATTTACGACGACAACAGCCTCGCCATCGGCAACACCCCGCTGGTGAAGCTGAACAGCGTCACCAAGAACTGCAAAGCCACCGTGCTGGCAAAGGTCGAAGGTCGCAATCCCGCTTACAGCGTGAAGTGCCGGATCGGCGCCAACATGATTTGGGATGCCGAGAAGAGCGGCAAGCTCACCAAAGACAAGGTGATTGTCGAGCCCACCTCCGGCAATACCGGAATCGCCCTCGCCTTTACAGCGGCGGCCCGCGGCTACAAACTGATTCTGACGATGCCCGAGTCGATGTCGATCGAGCGTCGCCGGATGATGGCCGTTCTTGGCGCCGAGCTGATCCTCACCGAGGCCGCCAAGGGCATGCCCGGTGCCATCGCCAAGGCCAAGGAGATTGCCGACAGCGATCCCGGCAAGTACTTCATGCCAGGGCAGTTCGACAATCCCGCCAACCCCGATATCCACTTCAAGACCACTGGTCCGGAGATCTGGAACGACTGTGACGGTGCCATCGATGTGCTGGTGGCTGGCGTCGGCACCGGCGGCACCATCACCGGTGTGTCCCGCTACATCAAGAACGAAGCCGGCAAAGCGATCGAATCCGTCGCCGTGGAACCCAGCCATAGCCCGGTGATCACCCAGACAATCAACGGAGAAACGGTCAAGCCCGGTCCCCACAAGATCCAGGGCATCGGCGCCGGCTTCATCCCTAAGAACCTGGACATGTCCATGGTCGACAAGGTGGAGCAGGTGACCAATGACGAATCGATCGCCATGGCCCTGCGCCTGGCCCAGGAAGAGGGTCTGTTGGTAGGCATCTCCTGTGGAGCCGCCGCCGCAGCTGCCATCCGCCTGGCGGAACAGGACGCCTACGCCGGCAAAACCATCGTGGTAGTGCTGCCCGACCTGGCCGAGCGCTATCTCTCGTCGGTCATGTTCGCCGATGTGCCCACCGGCATCATCGAGCAGCCTGTCGCAGTCTGACTCAGGATCACTGGAGCCTCAAATCGACTAGAGCGATCAACGCGTGTGTGGAGTGAAATGGCTTCACGCACGTTTTTTTGAGCCGAAGACAATTGACAACTGGACGTGAACAACGAGTAAAAAGGTCTTGTAGAAGTTCCCAGCATGAGCTCACAACAAGCGGTCAGTCTTGGCAGTCTGGAGTCTGACCTCGGTCTGTCGCGGGTTGACCTACTGCTGGTGATGCGTGAACTCGGTATTGAGCCGATCCGACGAGGCATGCGCACCTGGATTCGACAAGAAGAAACGGGACGCATCTATGACCACCTGGGACGGGCCAATCCGAAAGAGCCCCTGGTCGCGGAAGTGGTCACAGTGGAAACCAACTTCACACACCACGAACTGGCAACAACCGAAACCAGCTCAGAGCCGCCAATCGAAGACGATGTCAGAAAGTATTCCAAGCTACGTTTATTACGAGAAAGGATTGAAGTTCTAGATCTGCTCAAAACCACGCAAATCGAACTCACAGGTCACGAAATCTGCTCACTTCTCGAGATCAAGCGCTTGCCGCAGACGGAGCAATTATCCAGTGGGCAACGGGGTTTTCACAGAATGGGATTAGAGTTTGAACGAATCAGTCGAGCCGGACAGCGCACAGCCTGGCTTGTCAAGGAACCCACGGATCGCTGAAGCCATATCCACATGCACTGACGCGAGCAACAGGGAAAAGACATCTCCGATAGCTTGTCAGAAATTTCCCTAGGTATGTGGCTGGCTTTACTACAGCATTCGCCACGGTCGCCATCGCGGGCGTAGGAGATAAATCATTCTTAACCACTCTTGTTCTCGCGGCAAGGCATAAAGCTCGTTGGGTTTTCACTGGAAGCGTTTCGGCCCTAACAATCGGCGCAGGACTTTGGATTACAGCCGGGGTATGGATGAAATCGGTCATATCCATCGATACCATTCAAATCTTCTCAGGAGTGGCATTTCTCCTATTCGGAGCCAACGCATTTCTCGAAGCAAGAAAAATGAAATCAAGCCTTCATGTTGCCACCAACGAAGAAGGAACCAAAAAAACATTTGAATCAGTAGAACTAGCAATGCCCGCAAACGAGGTGATTCGCAACTCGTTTGCGACAACATTTTTAGCTGAGTTCGGTGACCGCACGCAACTTGCGCTTCTTGCATTAGCCGCTGGGCCAAACATATCTGCAGAAAGCATTTTTTCTGGAGCAGTAGCGGCTAACTTTCTTCTTGCGATTATGGCGGTATCGTCAGGGAAATGCTTAAAAAAACGCCTATGCCAAAAACGACTCTTGTACATAAGTGGTGCTTTGTTTATAGCTCTCGGAATAAATATATTGGCGCATTAGCGTCATTCAGCAAAAATCTATAACCTAAATAAAGCTAATGAGTTAACTTCTTGTCCTAGAAAAATTTAGAGATCGCAATGTATTGATTTCGGCAATAACAGGGGCTGCATTAAACAGGACAATTGTTTGGAGGGGAGAGAAGGTAGCCGCAAAAGAAGCCGCAGCAAGCAGAATTGATGAAACAACAATCAAATTCGTGTTAAAATGATTAGATTGCACATAATTACGGCTAAGAACAAAAAGACGAGAAAGCCAATGAATGTCTCCGCCTAGAATAACGTCGCAGACGGTTTTAGAGATAAAGCCCTTTTCATCCTCTGAAAAACCAATCGCTACATCAGCTGCCGCCATAGCAGCGATATCATTAACAACATCACCTAAGTAAGCAACTTTAGATCCATTTTTTTGAAGTTCATGCAACTTAGATTTGCGATCTTGTGGTTCCCTAGTTCTCCCAGAATGAGAACCAACCGTACTAACTGCAATGCCAAGTTCACAAAGCTGGGACATCACCGATTCAAACTCTGGGGATGGCCGCCAGACAATAGTGAGTCCACCGAGAGAAGCATCTGACGTAGAAAAGAGAGCATGAATGGATTCACCCTTTTCCTCAAAACGGATCAAAACCTTGGGCTGGCCTTCAAGAACAACGTGGTAAAGGCCTTGATCTGATTCACCAAGGTTTACCTCAAGAGATTGAAGTGTCGGGTGTTTCTCTAGGACATCACTCAAAATACCCCAAAAGACAGAGCTTGGGTCTGCACCAAGATGTGAGACAATAGCCCATAGAATTTGAAGCAAGTCACAACCAAAACCAGATGCATCCTTTGACAAATTCTGTTCATATGAATAAGAGCCAAGATGTCGCATAGCATCAACACTGACTAAAACATGACTCACATCGCTCAGTGTGTCCAAAACGCGAGAATCAGAAATGTGCACATTATTGAGTGCCATGTCAACCAAAGCTGACTCAGCAGAAGACAAAGAGGCATGCTCAGAATCTTCAGCCGGATTGAAAGCCAGCAAACCAATAGCACGTTCTGTGAGGCCATTAAGTAATGACCAAACTCCAAATCCAAGCTGCACAGGCGGCAAAAGAATGTCGTACAAGGAGGACAAACGCTGCTGGAAAACACTTAATGGCTCCTCTTCCAGAAGAGTGTCCTCAATCTGAAAAGCAGCAATCTCAGAAAAAGGCTGAACGACTTCACAAATACCGTCGCCAGACAGCACAAATGCGCCAAAGGCAAGAAAATCACCCGGAATTACATGGAACGGGAGGGGAGAGCCATCGCTGAGGCTATTAATTACAACCAACTCTCCTTGGACCACCCTGGAGGGTAAATAAACGTGATACTCATCAATCAATCGATAGCGCTGACCAACTTGAACATCCCCGATTGGACATAAGCTACTACCCTCTGATTTAGTACCTACACATCTCAGCATCACTGAAGTCTTAATACGCTCCAAAAACACAAAAAACTCCGAACTGGAGCCATCAGTATTTTCACTTATCGACTGGAGCGCTGACGTAGAGCTTCCTAATAGTCCTTCAACAAGAGATTCGCGCGCCAAACCTGAACCAATCAACATCGCTGAAAGGGCAACTTCAACCGAAGCTGGAGGTAGCAATTGTCTGGAATCAACCTCGCCTTTAAGACGCTCTTTCACTTGTTCAATAAATTCACGCAACAGCGGCAAGCTCAGCATGGTGGCCACCAAGCCAAGACCCAACGGGGGAATGGCCAGAATGGAATCAATGAGAAGAACAGAACCGCAAATCACTCCACTGCGCAGAGCCTGTTGAAAAGAAGAACTATGGGTGATGTCTGTAATACGTGTTTCTGCAGCCAATGCCTGTTCAAGGCCTGAATCAGCAACGGGTTCAATGAAGCAACGCTCGAGAAGAAGCGTGATTTCATCTCGCTGGCGAGGGTGAAATCGAATCACCACTGTGGAGGACACCGCATTGATACGGTGACTGAGAAGCCAATGGGTACGATGCAACAATGACCCACAATGTTGGCGTAATCCAGGCGAGGAGGATAAACCTGGATGGAATACACGAACCCGATCAACCAGCTCACTGCGGATAATCCATTGGGATGGGCAAACCGCTGTAAGCATGATCAGAAGGGATTAAACGACGAAGGGGCGACGAAAAGTAAGTGCGAGGTCAAAGAGAGCTGTTGCGGCAATCAACAACCAGATCCCGGGTGAAAAGGGTATGAATAGACCTAAAAACCCGATTATAAAAATGGCGAAAGAGAACAGCAACGTGGATATGGATAAGGACACAGAAGCAGCATTAGCAATGAAACGAAACGCTGACTGAATAGTGTTTCTCCAGTTCTGTGAGGTCTGGTCCATGATTTCAGTTGGTATCAAAGGAGTTTCAGAAATGGAAAATCCTTGAAGGTTCAATTGCTGAGCAATACGACCAAACACCAGCGTCAGCGGATCTTGGCGAAGGCGTGGTGCTGAGGCCAATCGGCAAATAACAATCGAACCAACCCTCTGGTTGATGCGAACAAACCAGCTGCTCTGGGGGAAAACATTGAGGAGGTCACTTTGCAAGCGGACCCAATCAAGAGCAGATGATTGGGACACAACGAATCGCCAACGATGATCTGTACGGTGGCGCAAATGAAGCGTCGGAGTCATGAATTCGCAGCAACCATGGAAAAGGTGTTGCGATCCTTGCTGTACTCCCAACCATAACCCTCAGGATCATGGGCCGATATCCAGTCAATGAAATCACTCCGACGACGACGAGCAGAGATCTTCTGGTAACTCAGGCCAACCCGACTGGAGAGGGCAGACAGATCAAGTTGGATGGAAGGAGAGGTAGTTTTAGCGTCCATAGAATCTTTGGTTATCGGTCTGACTTCTGAGGCTTCAGACAAAATCGGCTCAACTAGAACTTCATCAGATGAAGCATCAACCTCTGGAAGTGATTTAGCCTTGAAGCCAAGAGCGCGGATCGCATTACCCGCTGCCACGAGACAAGAACCGTTGTTGAGGAAAACAGCAGCAATTGGATTAACAGGAAGAAACGTACCGATCAAAAGTGCGGATAAATTCGGGACTCCAACAATTCCAATGTTCTGCTTCACCAAAGCAAAGGTGTGTCTCGCTAAGTCTTGAGCAACAATCAAATCCGATACCTGGTCATTGGTGAGAACAATGTCAGCAGTTTCTCGAGCAAGGTCGCTACCTGAGGCAAACGATACAGAGACATCTGCATAAGCAAGAGCTGCGGAATCGTTGATACCATCACCCACAAAGACAACTTTTTTGCCTTCAGCCGTAAACTTTTGAACTAATTCAGCTTTCTGATCAGGTAAGGCATCTGAATGAACTTCGTGCCGCTGCAGTCCAATGTCAGCAGCAACTGCATGGGCAACAGAGGAAATATCACCCGTAAGCATGTGAGCTTCGATACCACGGCGATGCAACTCAGCGATCATGGCTGGAGTATCAGGTCGCACACGATCAAGTGCGTAGTGAATACCAACTAGTAGGCCGTCAACAGCGAGATAAATTGGGGTTGCCACGTCGAGTTCCGGCTTGGAATCGACTGACCAGATCTCAACCCCTTCTTCGTGAAGTAGTTTTGAATTGCCTAGAAGAATGGTCTGATCGTTCACAGTGGCGACGACACCACGACCAACTCTGTAATCCCAGCTTTCACAGTCAATAACCTCGACATCCTGCTCTGCAGCAAAATCACGAATCGCCTTGGCGATTGGATGATTCAGGCCTTGTTCCAGGGAGGTGGAAAGTTGCAAAAGATGCCTGAGGCGATCAGAAGCAACAACTTCGATGGGGGACCCTGTTTGATCAAATATCGTAAATTCGACAACGGATGGATGACCTTCTGTCAAAGTGCCGGTTTTGTCAAACACAACAACATCCACATCAACCAACTGTTCAAGAGCTCGTCCACTGCGAATCAGCAGACCCTGGCTTCCAGCTCTGGTGAGAGCCGCCATAATGGCCGTGGGAACGGATACACGTAAACCAGTTCCAAGATCGAACATCAACAGCGACGCTGCCTGGGCAATGTTGCCGGCACTCAGCAACAAGGAAACACCCGCAAGAACCAATGTTGGGATAACAAAGTGATTGGCAATATTTGCGGCAAAATTACCAACACGTGTATCAAATACAGGTGCGGACTCAATCATTTTGGTGATCTGCCCCACACGTGTATCATCACCGACCGCTGAAGTTGTCACAATAATGTGACCCTCGAGGACGATAAAACCTGCTAAGATTTCCTCTCCAGGGCCAGACATTCTGGGAACTGATTCACCTGTAAGCTTGACAACGTCCAGGGAAGCTTCTCCAGATTCAATGACGCCATCGATTGGTATCTTGTCACCTGGCAAAAAGGAAACCCGATCACCCGGATTAAGATCAAAACTTGAAACAATCTTCTCGCCATCTTCCGTGAGAAGACGAACATCAGATTGAAGACTTGAAACCAGATCAGTATTTGATGAATTGGCAATTCGCTGGGTGGCGTCCCGTACAGCCTCACCACCCTCAATCATGGTGATCATCATGGCCGGACCCAGAAGAAATCCTTCCAAACTGTGAAGCAATACAGCTAAAGCATCAAGGAAATCAACATTAATCTTGCGTTCTTTCTTTAAACCCTCCCAAGCCCGTTTAAAACTCAGATGTGCTGCACCAATAATAAAAACACCAACGGCAAGGGGAGGAAGGGACAGAGGACCAGCTGCTATCGCCAGGCCAAGAGAGCAGACGGGGAGTATAATGCGCGTTGGGACAAATTTTTCATCTTCTTCCTCAGCTAACTGCACATTTGAAGAATCTACAGCATTAATTAGCGCAACTTCTGGCACAAAAGGTATCTCACGCGCTCGTCGCGGCAAAGCACTGAGCCATTGAAGTGCGTCAACTGATTGACCTGTCTTAAAAACGACGACATAGCACGAAGCCAAATTGTTAAAACGAACCTGTCCAACTGATGCAAGAGATTTAATATGACGTGTAAAGTTATCTGGATCTTGAAAACCAGACTCCACACTGAATCGAAGTCTTCTGGGCGAAGCGTGGAGAATGCGATCAATAAATCTTGGTAGAACGTACTCTCGGGAGGCTCGAGTAGAAGCGCCTCCGTCAACGATCCCAAGACCTGAATCAATCTGAAATGATGTGGCCATGGTGTTTTCGAGAGAAGTTTTGGATGGGTGCTGGAGTCGTACTTACTCGACAGTCACATTGGTGACTCTCTGAGATTGAGGGGCCTCGGCAGATGGCTGAGCATCATCAATGTTCGTTGGCTCAACCCGTTCGGATTTAGCCTCTTCAACCAGGTCTACAAATGATTCAGCGACTTCAGCGGCATTCTTAGCGACACCCTTGGCAACTTTCCCTGCAACGCCTGCTGCAACAAGACCAACCTTGACACCACCTTTGGCCATTGTGCGACCAGCCTGCCCCATTGAATCGCCAAGTTCTTGATTACCCATCTTGCGAACTACCGGAGCTAATGCCATCAAGGCAGCACCCGCGCCAAAAGCCGCAAGGGTTTCTAGCTCGAACATAGTGTCATGGAAGTTCAAGAAATAATAACTCAAAATTCTTGAAACCTCCGACGACATCCCCGATACAATGGCGTTCTAAGACGAAGACAATGCCTTGATCCTCTTGGTCAGCGCAGATAGGTATACGGCGATACATCAATGGTTGCAAGATTTTTTCTTGAACCAGACAAGAGATTGTCAAATCAAGCTGTATGACCTTTCAGGTGAGTTCAATTTAGATCACGCGCAGCTCACGGCGAGCAACAATTGTATTATTCAATACTTCGACCATATCAGTGTTCTCAAGCAGCTTTGGAAGCAGCTCAATCCTCACGCTAGTGAGTGGTGGCAACTGCTCGACATTGCCTCTAAACAATCAACCGAGCTCCCTCCAATACCTGGAATCGAAGATTTAACCAAATTAATCTTCTTCTCAGAAGCACTGGAGAGTGCTCAAATGGGGACAATTTTGATCGCAATCCTGCCAACGCCATTGCATGCACTGAAAATCCTGGGCATGGCGCAAAAGGGTCCAGCCTTGATCGACCAATTGCTTGAGCCGTTGCTCAACTGGTGGGACAAAACGCGCCAAACACTCTCGACAGTCGAAAAAATACTACGCCTACGCTTGCCCTCGTCACAACAGTTGCGTCTTAACGACGCCTGGAAAAGCCGCTTACATCTCCTACAAAAAACGATCTCTGATCGTAGCAATCATCATTTCACATTAATTCTTGACGGCAAGAACTACAAGCCTGCGCAGCTAAGGAATCGGCTTAGCATTGCTGGAATGCACCGTGCAATACCTCATATTCTAATAGTCGAGGAGGCAAGTACTGAAGCCAATGTTGAACTCGAGAATGAATGCCGACAGGGACCAATAATGATCAACAAATCAATCGCAGTTCCCGCTTTAGTTGAAGAAGCCAAAACAAATGATGAGAAGAGAGCAAGCAATCGCATCGAGGAGTGGGATACAGAGAAACTTTGCGCAAAAATATTCTTGCCGGGTGTGACAAAGGCTAATTTAAAAATCGAACAAGTCGACGCAAGCATACATTTGATATTCAATGGGTATTGCCGAAGTATTGCATTGCCAACAGAGTTCGTTTCCAAGCAATGTGAGCGTGCTCAAATCGCTCTAGGATGGCTTACTCTATGGTTCAGTCACAACTGACAGCTCAGTTGACGATACTGGTCTCCAACCAAGCCACCAAGCTAGTAAGAAAAAAGGTGTTCCTGGAAGAATTGGAAGAATCCAGCCAAGTATTGCTATTACGATCATGGACTGAGCTGTCCAACCTTTAGCCTTATCGATCAATAAATCCGTCTTGGACGGTGGAAGCAAGGGTCCCTGACAATTGCCAATTGCTAAGAAATCACCTATCCACGTAGTGATCTGAGAAAAGAGTGAATGATCAGCAGCTTCATCAAAATGGATCACACAACCAGAATTGCCCGAAACCGGTCGAAAACGACATGTGGGAAACACAAAAAAAAATGAACATTCCATGAAATGCATGTCATAGAATGTTAATTTTTTTTGCCAACAAAATCTTACGCGCCCAAAAATACGGTGTTTAACTGTAACTCGCAAGCCTTAAGCCTTTGGTGATGCGGTTTTGGTTTTCGGTGCCGCCATGTCGGCTTTGGCTTCAGCAAGGATGTCGCCGAAGCTTTCACCAACTTCATTAATGCCAGACTTTACGCCAGAAAAGAGTCCAGACACCTTGCCACCCACGAAGAGGCCGACCTTAAGGCCTTGTTTTGTAAGGCCGCGGCCAGCACCTGCAACAGATTTCGTGATGGAACTTTCTTTCCCGGCAGCAGCTGCTACAACAGGAGTAAGTGCGACGAGCCCAGCGCCCAAGCCAAAGGCAACGAGATACTCGAGTTCAAACATGACAAAATTTGGTTCATCAGCAGAATTTTAAAGATGATCTGGTTTTTGGGAAGTGCTCATTACAGCAACCCTCCGAAATGATTGCAAATGCACACAAATTGACGTGCGCCGGGCTGGTCCCTCACACGTCAACTCACTTTAGTTGCCAATGAAAATATGATAGAGAGGACTGTTGAGGCAAACAGAAATGATGAAAGACAGTGAATAATGACAACACGCCTGACGGAAGAATCCTTAATACCACAATCAGTCATTGAATAGGTAAGGCCTATTGAATAAGATATGTACAAAAAATCGCTAAATGTAGGCTCTGCCCCTTCAAATACAAATCCTTTTTGATCCTCGGATTCAACAAGAACATCCGGGTTCATGTCAAAGTACTTCTTCGCGTAGTAGAGTGCAAACCCATTGTGCAGCTGAAACCAGGTTAAAAAAAGAGCAATGAAACTTATAAAGATGTGAAGGCTATTTGGCAAAACATCATTCTTGGAATGCAGTTCGGCAATACAAAAACTCAAGATACCTACACTTAGGAAGACAAGGGCTATAGTCCTCACAGCAACAGAGGACTCTTTGGCATTGAATTGCTGAAAGATTTCCCTCGTTTCATTGATTCCAATTAGCCATGACTGCTTGATCAAGATCAAAAAGTCAAGTAAAAGCGAAAATGTGATCGCAACAGTAATCACTTCCTTAGTTGCCAAGACTGGCGAAAAGAGGACACTCACCACGGCTCCAACCAAAAGAGCCCGTAAGAGTCGGTATCGGTCAGTCAACTTTCTTTTCAACATAATTCAGACCTCTTGGTTTATTGAGACAATTTTTTGATTTCCAATAAGTTGGGAATGCATTTTTGGAATCGCCAAGGATTTAATGATCATCGAAAGTAATACGGCGCCGCAAACAATATCCGCTGAGAAGTTAAAAGCATTTTCTGGAAAAATTTCAGCAATCTCGAGACCGAAAGTTCCCTCCAGCAGTTCTGGTGCTGTAACAGCTAAAGCCATTGAAATAGCACCCTTCGGACTCCACAGCGACAACAGCTGACGTTCTTCCGGCTTTGCGGCAGAGCCTTTGAAAAAGAGGTTGACTGTAATTGGCCTGATAATGATGATTCCAAGCCAGACGTAGATCGCCACTGGCAGATGAGCAATAAAGGAAGTGGCCTCAAGTCCAAGACCAATCGCAAAGAAGAGGATCGCTTCAGAAGCGATATTGAGAGTTTCCAATTCTTCTGCGAGAAATTCTATTTCTTCATCGGTTGAGCTTTTTCGGTAAGCCAGAGAAGTAACAATACCCATCACTAGCGCACAAAGATATCCGCCCTGGTGCGTGATTGAAAAAGATACCACGTAACCAATTAGAGTGAACGCAACAGCAACTAAAACAAGCTGAGGTTTGGAAGTAATTACATGACGAATCGTTAGCATCAAAAGGTAACCGAGGACTATTCCTGCAACTGATCCAACCAATATTCCCTGGAAAATCGATATAAACATCTGCGAACTACCCATAAACTGATATTCAGGATGAATAGCGAGCCAAATAAGGACAAGAATTTCAGCAATTGCCACTGAAATTGAGGCTGATATGGCAGTTTCTATTTTAAATATGTTAGACAAAGTTGATCGGAAATCTTTTATTCTTTTGGAAACAAACATAAAAGAATTCCAATCTTGTACCGCAATGCAAAAAATTACAGAAACTACTACCAGACTGATCAATTCTTGATTTACTCCCTCTAAATAGCCAAAAGCACTCTGAAAAAAACCAAATCCTATCAACAAATAAAAAAGCCAAAACAACATGCTCAGCAATGTTCCGAATAAAGCCAAATTTATAGAGCTAGCTAGAACTTTACTTTCCCTCAAAAGCGAACGATCAAAAGAAAGCCCGCTGAAGAACAATAAAATGCATAAAGCTACAACATGAAGTTCTTCTATCGGAAAAGATTCAAAACTAAACCCCGAAACATGGGAAAAAAGACCGGCAAAAAATAAGAAAATGGATCCCGGGATGCCAAGCTTGACGCCAAGTTTTTCAAACAAGATGCTGACCAGTATCAGCAAAGAGAGCGATAGGAGTGCCGCAGGAAAGGAAAAGTGGAGAGCAGGTAAGCTTTGAAGAATTTCACCAGCAGTCTCAACTTCCGCAGCTGGCTTTGTAAAAGCTAAAATCAACAGATTTGCAAGACTGGAGATCATCGATCTTTCATATGTAATTTTATTATGACGAAAAGTTTGGGAATGTCCCGCAAAAATGTCAGGGTTCGCTGACCAAAACCTTCCCTTTTATCGATTTTGGCGATGATGAAATAGATAGCGAAGTTAACCTAATGACCAAATCAGATTACGTAGATTCTAATTCAGATCAAAAATTAAGTGATCCGACTGAGATCATTGAAGAATTAAAACGCGGTTTTGGTCGCTTCTTGAACAATAGTTCTCACCACCCCCATGCAACTCAAGCACGTCGTCACGAACTTGCGGGGGGGCAGCACCCACAAGTCGCTTTACTGGCATGTTCTGATTCAAGAGTTCCGGTTGAAGTGATCTTCGATGCAGGTTTCGGAGATCTCTTTGTGATCCGCAATGCAGGAAATACAAACACTTTTGGAGCGGCTGGATCGATAGAGTACGCCGTTCTTGATCTCAATGTTCGTGTCCTCCTTGTGATGAGTCATCAAGGTTGCGGTGCAGTAAAAGCAGCATTTCTCAAAGAACAGATGTTCTCAGCTTCATTAACAGAGCTCGTTAGCGACATAAAGCTTGGACTAACCAACCACGGCATCGACATCGATAACGACGACTCCTACGCCGATGCCTGTCTCCAACATGCCGTTATCACATCCAAATCTTTGATGGAATCAAGCGAATCGATTCACACTGCAGTTAAAGAAAAAAAATTGATGATTCAGCCGGCCTTCCTCCATATTGACCCTCTTGATATTTCTTGGTTGGACCCGATCTACGGCGACAACTGAGCCGACAGCAGCACTGCTTCTGGCGCAATCCACATCGCATCTCCGTAAGAAAAAAATCGATACTGCTCTCGAACCGCCTCGGCATACAACCGCAACAATTTTTCTCGTCCGATAAGCGCACTGACCAACAACAACAGCGAGCTTTTCGGGAGGTGGAAGTTGGTGATCAGGCCTTGTACCACCGTAAAGCGATAGCCCGGTTGAATCACAAGGTTGACGGGCCCGGTGAAGGGTTGGAGCACTCCACCGTTGTGTTGAGCCGCACCCTCCAGGGCCCTCACACTGGTGGTACCCACGGCAATCACACGGCCGCGACATCGCTGAATGGCCTCCACCACCGCCGCACTCACCTCGATCCACTCACTGTGAAGCTCCAGTTTGGTCAGATCATCCGTCTCCAAAGGACGGAAGGTGCCCAGTCCCACATGCAGGGTGATCCTGGCCAGCTCGACTCCTTTGCGCTGGAGGCCTGCTAGCAGTTCATCGCTGAAATGCAGGCCCGCCGTCGGAGCCGCAACGGCTCCCGGTCGATCGGCGTAGCGAGTCTGATAGCGCTCGACATCGTCGGGTTCATGCCGGTCGATGTAAGGGGGGAGCGGAACCTCGCCCCACTGATTCAGCAGCGTTTCGATCGTCTCCGCATCACGGCAGTCCGTCGGGAACTGAACCAAACGCCCGCCACTGGCTGCGTCGTCCGCCAACACCGTCAGGCCGATGGACGTGCCATCAATCGTCAGCACGTCGCCGGGCCGCATGCGTTTCGCCGGCCGCGCCAGGCAGAGCCAACGCCCCTCACCGCGGGGCTCGAGCACCAACAGCTCCGACAACCCACCACCGGAGCGACGCACCTTCAACCGTGCCTTGAGCACACGGGTGTCGTTCACCACCAGAAGGTCGCCGGGTTGCAACTCCTCCAGCAGATCCCAGACCACCCCATGCCGGGCAGCCTCGAGGGCTTGCGTCGCCGGGGGCACCATCAACAAACGGGCACTGTGGCGTGGCTCGGCTGGTACCTGGGCGATGCGCTCGTGCGGAAGCCGAAAGTCGTAGCTGCTCAGCTGAAGGTCCCTGGGATCGGACACCCCGATCAGAGCGCCAGGCTCTCGGGGCGATGTTCGATCAACTCCGCCAGATCCTTCAAGAAGGCGGCACCATCAGCGCCGTAAATCACCCGATGATCAGCGGTGAGGTTCACCTGCATCTGCCGTTTCACGGCGATGGAACCATCCTTGCCCGCTACCACGGTGGGGCGGGAGGCTGCCACCGCCAGGATCGCTCCGGTACCGGGGGGAAGAATCGCATCGAAGCGGTCCACACCGAACATGCCCAGGTTCGAGAGGGTGAAGGTTCCGGTGCTGTATTCCTCAGGCTGCAGCTGCTTGCTGCGGGACCGCTTCACCAGATCCTTCCACTGGCGCGACATCTCGTAGAGATCCGTGCGGTCGGCGTTGCGCAGCACCGGAGTGATCAAGCCGCCGTCTTCCATGGCCACAGCAATGGCCACGTTCACTTCAGAGGGGTAGGTCATGCCTGCCGCAGTAGTGGCAGCATTCACTTGGGGATGGCGAGCCAGGGTGACGGCGACGGCCTTGGCCAGCAGCGCCGTCATCGTGACGCCTTTGGGTTTCACCAGCTTAGAGAACGCATCCAGCTTGTCGGTGGTGATGGTGTACCCGACACGGAAACACGGCACAGCAAGGCTGGCCTCCATGTTCCGGTTCACTGCACCCTGAAGGGTGTTGAAGGCCACGGTGTCTCCAGGACGCCCGAAGCTGTTGCCCGCCGGAGCACTGGAGGCTGCCGCCGCCGGGGCTGCGCTGGCGGCAACAGCAGCTGCGGTGCCCTCGGCAACCCGGGGCACAGAGATGGGCTGACCGCCGGCTTGTTCCACGTCCTCAGCCTGAATGCGGCCGTGGGGGCCGCTGCCGCGCACGGTGCTGAGGTCCACGCCCATCTGGGAGGCCAACTTCTTGGCGCGAGGGCTGGCCACCACCCGTCCGTTCGCCACTGGCGCTGCAGCGGCAGCCACCGGTGCCGGAGCCGCTGGGGCCGAAGTGGGAGCTGGTGTCGGAGCCGGAGCCTGCACAGCTGCGGGTGCCGGTGTGGAGGCAGGGGCTGAGGCGGCGGGCGCAGCACTGGGGGCCTTGGCCTTGGCATCAGCGATCTCTGCCTCGGTCTCCACGATCAAGCCGATCGTTTCACCCACGGGCGCTGTGCTGCCTGCCGGCATCAGCACTGCAGCGAGATAGCCGTCCTGGAAGGACTCAACGTCCATGTCGGCCTTGTCGGACTCGACGACAAGCACCGACTCGCCCCGACCGACCTTGTCGCCCGGTTGCTTAAGCCATTCCACGATCTTGCCCTCAGTCATGGTGGAGCTGAGGGCAGGCATGAAGATGTCGTGGGTCGCCAAAACCGTCTCCGAGAGGGCAGATCAGGGGAGTTTACGAGTCAGCTGACACGCGAGTTCAGGCCTCTTCGATCGACTGGATCACGCCGTCCTTGACGACGATGGCAACCTGCATTTTCTGGACCAGGTTGTCGCCAACCTTGATCTCGCAGCTGCTCTCCAGCTGTCCCTGCTCCACAATCTGATCCATCTCCAGTTCACGCACCTGGGCCTGCTGCTGCAGCAGGTTGCGCTTCTGCTCCTCCAGCTCCGAACGCTTACCTGCCACCTGCTGCTGGATGTTGGCCACCTGCTCCTGCACGCGAGGATCGAGGGGATTGGCGCTCTGACGACGCACCTGGTCCACCACGGTCTGCCCTTCCTGCTCCAGCTGTGCCAACTGCTGATCAGCGTTGGCAATGCCGTTACTGATCTCACGTTCAGCCTCTTCCTTCCAGGTGGGCGTCACCACAGCACGCACCGTGATCGGACGCTTGATCGTGAGGATGGTGCCGTCAGACATGGGGCTGAAGAAGATGCCGACAGCGTCTCAGTGCTCTGCTCCTGGGTCAATCACCGGGGAACCGAACGTGGTTCAACGGCCATAGATCCGCTCGATCACAGCAGCATCACGCCGGCTGATGCGATCGCGCCGTTGTTTCAGGGTCTGGGTCAGGAGACCGTTCTCGATGCTGAACGGCTCCACCAGACCAACACCGCACAGGCGCTCATCACCGCGGGATCCAGGCCGCAACCCCAGCACACGGTTGCACTCCCGCATCAGCAGGTTCAGCAGTGCTGAATCACCAGGTCGCCCGCCGAGGTCCTCCGCCACGGACAGGCCCTGCTCTCTGGCCCAGGCCCGGATCGGTTCCACCCGAGGAACGAGCAGCGCCCCGAGCTGACGTTCGTCCTGACCCACCAGCATTACCTGCTCGATCAGCGGACTGGCCACCAGGGCTTCCTCCAAGGGACCCGGTTCGATGTTCTCGCCACTGCTCAACACAATGGTGTCCTTGGCCCGACCGGTGAGCGCCACCGAACCATCGGGCAGCAGCATGCCCAAATCACCGGTGTCGAACCAGCCGTCGGCGCTGAGCACCTTGGCACTCGCCTCCGGTTTGCCCAGATAGCCCCCCATCACCTGAGGGCCGCGCACCAGAACCCTGCCCCGTTCCCGGAAACCAAGTGCTGCACCGGATTCTTGATCAACGATGCGAAACTCCGTGTCCGGCATCGGTAGGCCGGAACTGCCGCGGATGTTGCGCCAGGGCCTGCGGCAGCTCACCACCGGACTGGTCTCCGTGAGGCCATACCCCACCAGCAGCTCGATGCCCACCGCCTCGAAGAACGCATCGATGTGGGGTGCAATGGCACCACCACCGCTGATCGGATAAGCCAGCTGGCCACCACTGAGCTGCAGCCGCAGTTTCGGCCAGATCAAGGCTGACGCCAGGGCATGCAGGGGCCAGCGCAGAGCGGCAACAGCTGCAGCTGCCATGCGGCCGCTTATGCTCAACGGTTGGAGCAGCAGATTTCGAGTCGTTCGCACAGCCTTGCGCTGAGCCGCGCTGTTGGCCAGGGCAGCCCGCAGCAGCCGCTGACGGGACGGCGGGAAGGTTTTCAGCACATCCTCGAAACCCGCCTGCACCGACTCCCACAACCGCGGCACGGTGGCCATGGCAATCGGTCGCACCCGTGGCAGGTCCTTCTTCAGCTGTTTGATCGTGGTGTAGGTCTGCGTGCAGGCGCAGGAGAAGAAGTAGTAGCTGGCGCTGCGTTCGTAGGCATGCCAGATCGGCAGCACGCTCAACACCGGTGCACCCGGCTGGGGATGAGCCACACAGGCCAGGGACTGCATCTGATGCAGCAGGTTGGCGTGCGTAAGGGGGACGCCCTTGGGCTGACCGGTGGTGCCGGAGGTGTACAGAACGGTGGCGATGGCCGTGCGACCGCTCGTCGGTGTCACGGTCTGCTGCCCGGCCCCGGAGGCGAGGAATGCCTCCCAACCGAACACTCCATGCTCCGGTTCCCCCTCCAGCTGCAGCACCAATCGAAGACCTTGGCGCTGGGACGCCGTCAGGTCCAGGCGACGCCAGAGATCGGCGTTCTGCACCACCAGGGCCGTCGCATTGCAGTCGTCAAGGATGTAGCGAAGTTCCTCAACCGGGGCCGAGGCGCCGCGCACCGCATCGGCGGCCCCGCAACGCATCAGGCCCTGATCCGCCACCAGCCAGCGGGGGCTGTTTTCCGCAAACAGGGCCACCAAATCTCCCTCCTGCACCCCCTGGCGCTGAAAGGCAGCAGCCGCGGTGTCAATCCGCTGGGCCAGTTCGGCGAAGCTGAAACGCTCCGCATGGGCCGCATGGGGGGCATCAACGGCGGTGATGGTGCCGTGTCGTTCCGCCAGCCAAGGCCAGACCGCATCAACCCGCTCGAGCCCTTGAATGTGGCCATGGCGCTGCAGGGCCACCTGTTCACGGGCCGTGGGCATCCAGCTGGCGGTCATCCAACACCTGCAGTCGATGGCACAGGCCTATCACGCTTCATCGCACCAGGCCAGGTGGAAGCGGGCAGCCAAGGCATCCCGCAGCAGAGGCTGCACCTCCGCGAGGCGCAATCCAGGAATCCAATCCACCAGGCGCCCCACCGCTCGACCGCTGAGGCCACAGGGTGTGACCTGATCAAATCCAGCCAGATCGCAGTCGATATTCAGAGCCAGACCGTGCTGGGTGATCCAGCGGCGACAGCCCACACCAATGGCCGCCACCTTGCGGTTGTTCAGCCAGAGACCCGTCAGCCCCGGCAGGCGCTCTCCCCGCAGGTCGAGCTGCGCCAGGACATCGATCAGCACCTGCTCCAACTCGCGCAGATACCAGTGCAGATCAGGCTGACGCCGCCGCAGATCCAAGACGGGGTAGGCCACCAGCTGACCGGGCAGGTGGTGGGTCACCTCACCACCGCGATCGATCCGATGCAGCGGCGCCGGTGGTTGGTCCAGCGGGAAATGCAGATGCTCGCTGCTGGCCCCGCGGCCAAAGGTGTAACAGGCCTCGTGTTGCAGCAACCAGACCGCCTCCGGCAGGTGCGGCTGCTCCAGCAGACGCTGCTGCCAGTGGCGTTGATCGGCCCAGGCCTGCTCAAACGGCACGGCAGCGGTGGGCTCAACAAGAATTGCGGAGCCGGGGTGTGCCGAATCGACAGGCGTAACTAGTTTGCCGATATCAACCGGCACAGGAGCGAGGCATGAAGTTGCTGATCCATGGTCGCAACCTTGAGATCACGCCGGCCCTGAGGGACTACACCAAGACCAAACTCGAACGGGCCACCCACCATTTCGGCGATGCCGTCCGCGAGGCGGACGTGCACCTCTCCGTCGCCCGCAACCCCAGGGTTCCGCAACAGACCGCTGAAGTCACGGTGTTCGCCAATGGCACTGTGATTCGGGCCCAGGAACGCAGCGAAAACCTCTACGCCAGCATCGACCTGGCGGCCGGCAAGCTGGCGCGTCAGCTGCGGCGCTGGAAGGAGCGTCACAGCGATCACCACCACAGTCACGGCCATAGTGCAAGCAACACCCCCACCACCGATGCGGTCACCGATGACAGCCAGGTGGAAGGCTCGCTGCTGCAAGGCCGTGAACCCGAGCTTCCCGACCCCGGTGTTCGCCGTAAGTATTTCGCCATGCCGCCGATGAGCCTCGAGGAGGCCCGGCGACAACTGGATCTAATCGACCACGACTTCTATCTATTTCGCGACAAGGAGAGCGATCAACTGCAGGTGATTTACCGCCGGAACCATGGTGGTTATGGCGTGATCCAGGCTCGAGGCTGAGGTCGAAGACATCCATGGCTGACCCACGGCAGGATCAATCCGACCTGCCTTCCTGTCTGGACCAGGCGGTGCTGGACCCCCTGCTCACCGTGGAGCAGCTGCACGAACGCTGCGACGCCGGTCGTCAGGAGAGGGTGCGGGCGATCTGCACCAGCCTGCGTCAGTTGCCCTTGCTGCGGGAACGGCTGGGGGGCCAGGGAGGGCCGAAGCTGATCGCCGCCATCGGCTTTCCCTTTGGAGCCCTCCCCGCTGAACTGCGGCTGGCTGAGGCGACATGGGCGGCAGCCCATGGCGCTGACGAACTGGACGTAGTGCCGGATTTCAGTGCCTTGGTGGAGGGAGACAGCAGCGGCTTTGCCGAGGATCTAGCCGCCATAACCGGTTTGGGGCTGCCTGTGCGGGTGGTGCTGGACATGGCTCGGTTGCCGGAGGATCTCCTGGCGATCGCTGTGGAAGCCTCCATCGATGCCGACGCCGCAGGGCTACAGAGCGGCAATGGCTTTGGACCTCCCTGCCAGGCCGAGCAGGTGGCCGCCCTGTCAGGGTTGTGCCGCGGACGCTGCGCCATCAAGGCCGCCGGCGGGATCCACCACCCCGAGCTGGCCATGGATCTGCTTGAGGCCGGGGCAGCCCTGCTCGGCACCAGCAGCGCCCCCGAATTGCTGCAGGCACTCCGGCGACCGATCGCCTGAATGGCCGAACGCACCCTGGTGGGCTTAGCCCTGAAGGTGGGGCCACTCGGCGAGCACGATCGGCTGCTCAGCCTGCTCAGCGATGCGGAGGGGGTGACCCGCCTAGCAGTCCCGGGTGCCCGTCGGCCGGAGAGCAGCCTGGCCGCGGCGGCACCCCTGACCCTGCTGGAACTGCAGGTCGGCGGCCGCAGTGGTCTGGCCCGCGTTCGCCAGCTGCGGGTGCTCCACAGCCATGCCGGACTGGGCCGCCAGCTGGAGACCTTGTCCGCCGCTCAGGCCTTCTGTGATCTCTGTCTGCAGATGGGACGGGAGGATCCGGTGGAGGGATTGCTGGCCACACTCCAACTGCATCTGGAACGGCTGGACCAGCGCAGCGACTGCCTGGATGAGCTGCTGGCCAGCAGCGTGCAGGGGGCCATCCATCTGTTGACCCTGGGGGGATACAGCCTGCCGCTGCAGAGTTGTTGTCTCAGCGGCGCTCCACTGGAGCCTCCGATTGGGACGTGGGAGTGGCGCTGCAGCCTCCTGCCGATGGACGGCTTCGCCATTGATCGACAGCCTGGAGCGGCGATGACCCTCAATCCCTCGGAGCTGGCCTTGCTGCAACGGCTGACCCGTGCAGATCTACCGCGCCGCCGCGACGGGGAGCTGATGGGGCCACGCCCGGTTTGGTTGCGGTTGCTGGCCGTGGTCGAAATCTGGATCCGAACCCATCTGCAGCGGGGGAACCCTGCCCTGGCGATGCTGCGGGAATGCGTCACTGCGACGCAGGTAAGCCAACATGGCGCCGACGCAGGGAACAGTTGAGCGGATCTGCAACTAGCGCTCCAGACACCAGCCGGCGAGGTCTGCAGGCGGTGATCCGTCTGGATGGGTTCCGGCGGCTGTGGCTGGGGCAGATCTTCTCCCAGCTGGCGGACAAGTTCTACATCGTGTTGATGGTGTTCCTGATCGCCCAGTACTGGGTGAGCAGCGACCCCGCCAGCAGCGGTCCGCTGGCGGACGTGGCGTCAGCCATCCGCATGGACATCGAGACGCGGGCGGAACGCATCACGCTTCTGGCCACAGGCATCTACGTGGCCAACACGGTCCCCGCCATCCTGCTGGGGATGCTGGCCGGCGTCTGGGCGGATCGATGGCCGAAGCGCCGGGTGATGGTGGCCTCCAATGCCATGCGCGCCCTGCTGGTGCTGTTGGCACCGTTCTGCCTGGTGCCGGGCCCGTTGTTTCTCGGTTTGAGCTGGGGGTACTGGGCTCTGCTGGTGATGACCTTTTTCGAATCGGTGCTGACCCAGTTCTTCGCGCCGGCTGAGCAGGCTGCGATTCCACTCCTGGTGCCACGGGAGCTGCTGCTCGCGGCCAATTCCCTGTATCAAGCCACCAGCATGGCCGCCACGATCGTGGGGTTCGCCCTGGGGGAGCCGATTCTGCGGTTGCTCAACGGCGCCTTCCTCCAACTCGGTCTCGCCGGCGGTGAGTTCCTGCTGCTGCCATTCTGCTATGGCATGGCCGCGGTGAGTCTGAGCACGATCCAGATGCGGGAAGCCCCAAGGGAAACGGGGGATGTCAGCATCCTTGAAGAAGTCCGCGAGGGCCTGCAGGTGTTGGTGAAGCGACCCACGGTGCGCCGGGCGATGCGCAATCTGGTGTTGCTCTATAGCCTGCTGGCGGCCATGTACGTGCTGGCCATCAGCCTGGCAGGCTCGATCAACAGTCTTGGCCCCACCGGATTCGGCAGCCTGCTGGCCATGAGCGGCCTCGGCATGGCCATCGGAGCCGTGGTCACCGCCCAGGTCGGTCACCGGATCAGCCGTCATCACCTCGGTGCCACCGGTCTGGCCACCATCACCTTTGCCCTGGTGATGCTGGGGCAGTTGCAGGGTCGACTGCTGATCACCCTGTTGCTCTGCACCATCCTTGGCATCGGGGCGGCACTGGTGGCAATCCCAGCCCAGACCACCCTGCAGGAGGACACACCGGAGCGGGAGCGCGGCAGGGTGTTCGGACTGCAAAACAACCTGATCAACATCGCCCTGAGCCTGCCGCTCGTGCTGGCAGGCACCCTGGTGAGCAGCGTCGGGCTGGAACCGGTCCTGCTGCTATTGGCGGCGATGGCCCTGCTGGCAGCGGTGCTCGAACGCCCCTGGAAGCGCTGCTAACTTGCCAGTCCGCCTGAGGAGGGCAGTCGCGCTTGGTGCAGATCGCCTGGCTGGGGAAGAAGTCACCGTTCTGCGGGAACGTCTCCTACGGCCTCAGCACCACCGAGGCGCTGCGTCAGCGGGGGCATCAGACCCACTTCATTCATTTCGACAATCCCCGCAATCCCGAGAGCCGCGGAACGTCGTTGCTGGCCAATGATCCGGACGTCAGCCTGCCGTATCTGGTCAAATCGCAGGTGTACACGATCCCCTCGCCAGGGGCACAGCGGGAGCTGCGGGACTCCCTGGAGCGGCTGAAGCCGGACATCGTTCACGCCAGCCTCACCCTCTCCCCCCTCGATTTCCGCCTGCCGGACCTTTGTCAACAACTTGGGGTGCCCCTGGTGGCCACCTTTCATCCCCCTTTTGATGCGGGACTGCGCAACATCACCGCCGGCACCCAGCAGCTCACCTATCAGCTCTATGCCCCGGCCCTGGCCCGCTACGACCGGGTAATCGTGTTCTCCCAGCTCCAGGCCGACGTGCTGGTCCGCCTTGGTGTGCCGGAGCAGCGCCTGGTGGTGATCCCCAATGGAGTAGACACGGAATGCTGGGCCCCTGCCACCCCAGGCACCAGCAATCTAACCCTCAAACGGGTGAGGGAGCGGCTGGGTTCGCAGAGGATCTTCCTCTACATGGGACGGCTGGCCACCGAGAAAAATGTCGAAGCGCTGTTGCGGGCCTGGCGGCTCACCTCACCAATCGGTTGCCGACTGGTGATCGTCGGCGATGGCCCCCTCTGCAGCGGACTGATGAACCAGTTCGGCAATGGAGAGGTGCTGTGGTGGGGCTATGAGCCCGATCTGGAAACCCGTGTGGCGCTGCTGCAGTGCGCCGAAGTCTTTGTGCTGCCCAGCCTCGTTGAGGGATTGTCCCTGGCATTGCTGGAGGCGATGGCCAGCGGCACCGCCTGCGTGGCCACTGATGCCGGCGCCGACGGCGAAGCACTGGAAGGGGGCGCGGGCATCGTTCTGAGCACCCAGGGGGTCACCACCCAACTACGCACCCTGTTGCCGGTGCTGCGGGATCAGCCGGTGCTCACCGCGGAGCTGGGGAGACGTGCCCGCCAGCGTGCCCTTGAGCGCTACACGATCAGCCGCAACATCGATGCGATCGAAGCGCTCTATGGATCCCTGGTCCGCCCCGACCAGAGGGCGGCCTGACTCAGGCGAGCTCGCGGCTGCGCTCGGCGGCAGCGATGACGGCCTCCATCAAGGCGGAACGGGCTCCCGCCCGTTCCAGGGCGCGCACCCCAGCGATGGTGGTGCCACCGGGGGACGTCACCATGTCTTTCAGCGTGGCGGGGTGCAACTGACGCTGATTAAGCAACGCAGCGGTTCCAGCCAGGGTGCGATGGGCCAGACGATGGGCCAGATCCCGCGGCAGGCCAGCCGCAACCGCACCATCCGCCATCGCTTCAGCCATCAGCGCCACAAACGCCGGGCCGGAAGAGGTGAGAGCAAGAAAGGCATCGAGCTTGTCTTCAGGCAACTCCAGCACCTCACTGACGCCGGCAAACAACTCACGAACCTGCAGGCGCTGCTCAGAGCTGATCGCCTCCCCCCAGGCCAGGGCCGTGAGCCCTTCCCCCACCAGCGCAGGGGTGTTCGGGACCGCGCGCACTACACGATGCCCGGGGAACAGGCGCTGCAAGCGGTCCAGGCTGACGCCGGCCAAAACGGACACCAACAGAGGCTTGTTTTCGGTGACAGGGGCCGCCGCGGCGATCCCATCGATCTGCTGGGGCTTGACGGCCAGCAACTGGATGGGCGCCATCCAGACCCGAGCTGCTTCAGCGCTGCCGGAGGACTGGATCGGGACCCCTGCAAAGGTCCCTTGTCGCAGACGCTCTGCAGTAGCGGCAGTGCCGACAACCGCCAACACCTGATCAGCCGGAAACGCCTTGCTACTCAACAGTGGTTCCACCAACGCCTGGGCCATGCGGCCCAGGCCGATCACACCGAGGGAAGGAACCACAAGACTCGAACTCAAAGAGCGGCGGCGCCCCAAGCTGGGGAAGGAGCAGCCGACGCTTCCTGCTGTTGCTCGGCTTCCGCATCACGGCTCACCACCGTGGGGGTGGTGGCTTCGTCGTGACTGGTGTTGGTCACGGTGACGCAGCTGGGGGCGAACAGGAAGATGCTTTCACCCACCCGCTCCTGGTGTCCGTCGATGGCGAAGGTGCCACCGGCCACGAAATCCACCGCGCGCTGGGCCTGATCCGGTTCCATCATCGTCAGGTTGAGGATGACGGTCTTGCGCTCACGCAGGGCCTGAATCGCCCGGGGCATTTCATCGAAGCTGCGGGGCTCCATCAGATTCACTTCAGCGGCGGCAGTGCTGATGCCAGGCATGCCGATCACATTGGACCCTGAAAAGTTGTCCCCCATGTCGAAAGGATTGCTGTCGCCGATGGTGGCCAAAGCCCCACCATCGGCCTGGCTGGCCCGCTGATCCGTTTCGGGTTGATCGTCCTCGTAGACCAGATCATCAAGATCGCCATCGAGATAGTCGTCACCAGCGACGACGGCACGCAGGCGGGAAATCAGCGACACCTTGAAACTCCTCTCGGGCTGAGACGTAAGGGGTAGTCCGCGCGTCGGGACAACCTTGTCCTTGAATAACGTTTCAGAGAGCTCTCAGCAAGTCATCCAGCCTGAGGTGGTGCTGACGGCCGGGGGCCAAAGAGCACGGACCCCAGACGCAGCCAGGTGCTGCCCGCCTCAGCCGCCTCTTGCCAATCGCCGCTCATGCCCATCGAGCACTCGCTCAGCTCCAACTGATCGGCCAGTTCCCGGCACTCCTGAAACAAGGCCCGACGATCATCTGCGTCGCAGCCCATCGGCGCCATGGTCATCAGTCCGACGACCGTCATCGATGGCAACGCAGCAAGTTCTGTCCAAGCAGACAGCAGCTCATGGCGCAGGAAGCCGCCCTTGTTGGCATCAGGCCGTAGCTTTACCTGCAGCAGCACCTCCGGTCGCTGCTCTTCCTCGCCGGCAATCCGGGATACCCGCTGCGCCAGAGGCAAGGAATCGACGGAATGAATCACCGGAAAGGCACGCACCACCGATCGCACCTTGTTGCTCTGCAGCCGCCCGATGAAATGCCATTGCAGGGCCAGGTCCGCCAACTGCTCTTGCTTGGGCAGCGCCTCTTGCAGCCGGCTCTCGCCAAAGGCTCGCTGACCGCTGGCCGCCAGCTCACGAATCGCCTCGGCGGGGTGCCCCTTGCTGACGGCCAGCAGCTGTGCCGTGGCCGGCAGCGCCGCCTGCAGAGCGGTCCAGCGATCAGAGAGGAGGCCTGGCAAGGCTCAGCCGTCAGATGAAGGTTTGATCAAACAGCTGCCGCCAATTCTCCAGTTCCTCGGAGCCGGCGCGCTGGCAGCGCTGCAGATTGACATCGGCATGATGACGGGCATCGCCGTAGGGAATCACCTCGAACTGGGCTCCACGGGGCTGCAAGGTCACTAGGAAGAACATGCGCTGGGCATACAACGTGGCGTAGATGTCCCGACCCTCACCGGCCGGTGCCACCCGATACAACATTCCGAATGTGGGGTGGTTGAGATAGCGCTCGGCAGCCATGGATGCAGCCTCGATCACAAATCACCGTACCGAGTCCTCAGACCCAGCACGGCCAATAGGCTCAACAGTGCCAGTCCATTGACCAGGGGTGCCGGCCGCTCATCCGGTATCCGGAAGCCTGCTGGCCCCGAGACCGAGCCGCCGCGAGCCACAAGGGCATCGGCCCCTTGTTCCGCCCGCAGAAGGATGTTGGCCAGCAGCCGTTCTCCCACCGCCAGCACTAGTCCGAAGGATGCCTTGAACCCCAGTCGGCGCAGGTTGACGGCACGACTGGCCAGGGATCGCAACAGGTTCTGCAGTTCCTCCTGCACCAGGGGAAGAAAGCGCAGGGCCAACAACAACTGAAACCCCAGCCGTTCCATCGGCAGCCCGAGACGGTTGAGCGGTGCCAGCCACCAGCTCAGGGCCCACACCAGGTCTTCAGGTGGGGTGCTGATCAGTACCAGATTGATGCTGTGAATCACCGTGAAGATCAGCGTGGAGGTGCGCAATCCCAACAGCAGCGAGGCCCGGTCCACCGAGAGCGGTCCCAGCTCAAACACCACCCAGGACGGTCCCTGGGGCAGGGCATCCGGCAGCTCCTGGGGGGAACGCAAGGCCAGCGTTGCGGCCGGATCAGCGGCCGGCAACAGCATCGACAAAGTGCCAACCGTCAGCGCCAAAAGCGTCAGCACCAGCAGGGACCGCCACCAGATCCTGCGGGGAAGGCCACTGATCAACGTGAGAAGCAGCAGGCCAAGCACCAGCGCCACACGCCACAGCGGCCCCGCCAGCACAGGGGTGAGCAGAAACACCAGAGACCAGGCCAACTTCAAGCGGGCATCGAGTCGACGCAACCAGCCCTCACGGCCGTCGACGAACTGCCCCATCGGGATCTGCCGCAGCCAGTCCATCGATCAGCTCTGGCGGTTCTGCTGACGCACCATGTCCCGTTCGGCATCGCGTTGCTGCTTGCCACGCCAGTAGAGCTTCACCGGGGTGCCGTCGAATCCCAGCCCCTCGCGGATCTGGCGTTCGACATAGCGGCGGTAGGTATCACCGAAGAGCTTTGGGTCGTTGACGAACAGGGTGAAACTTGGGGGGCGGCTGGCCACCTGGGTGCCGTAGTACAGACGCCCCTGACGGCCGCCGCGAGTGGTGGGGGGACTGCGCCAACTAAGGGCCTCCTTGAGCACTTCATTCACCACGGAGGTGCTGACGCGCCGGCGGTGCTGCTCCACCGCCAGGGCGGCCAGAGCAAAAATGCTGTCCACCCGCTGACCGGTGAGGGCCGAGGTAAACAGCATCGGCGCCCAGTCGAGGAAATACAGCTTGGCCCGGAGCTCCTTTTCCATGGCCGTCATGGTGTGGCTGTCCTTCTCCACCGCATCCCATTTATTCACCACCACCACACAGGCGCGACCGTCCTCCTCGATCCGCCCCGCCAGCCGCTGATCCTGTTCGGTGACGCCATCGAGGGCATCGATCACCAGCACGCAGACGTCACTGCGATCAATCGCTTTGAAACTGCGGTTGATGCCGAAGTATTCAGGGCCGTAATTGACACTCCGACGGCGGCGGATCCCTGCGGTGTCCACCAGCCGCCAGGGGCGGTTCTCACTAACAATGTTGGTGTCGATGGTGTCCCGTGTGGTGCCGCGGATGGGGCTCACAATTGCCCGCTGCTCGCCACAGATTGCATTGAGCAGACTGGATTTACCCACATTCGGCCGTCCGATGATCGCCATCTGGATCGGCTCCTCCTCATCCCCCTCCTGATCCTTAAGGGGCAGGAAGGTGAGCACCTGATCCAGCAGATCTCCGGTGCCCACTCCATGGATGGCTGAAATCGGATGGGGTTCTCCCAGTCCAAAGCTCCAGAATTCAGCTGCCATCGCCAGACCCTGCTCCGGCGACTCGCACTTGTTGACGGCCAGCAGCGTTGGACAGGGTCGACTGCGCAGAAATTCCGCGATGGATTCATCCGCAGCCGTGATGCCCTGCTGGCCATCCACGATCACCACAGCAACGCTGGCTTCCTCCATGGCCAGAGCCGCCTGTTCACGGATCTCCGGCAGAAATTCACTGTCGTCGTCGAACACCAGGCCACCGGTGTCGACCACCTTGAACTCACGATCGCCCCAGTAACCGTCTTGGTAGGTGCGGTCGCGGGTGACGCCAGGCTCGTCATGCACAATAGCTTCGCGACTGCGGCAGAGACGATTCACCAGAGTCGACTTGCCGACGTTGGGGCGTCCGATGATCGCGACGACGGGACGCGCCAAAGGGCGGAACTCCGATCAATCCTTAACCCTACAGACCCGATGACACCGGCTGGTTCAAGCCACCGGCAAGTCGCCTGGGTGGCCGGCGACCGGATCCATGGGCACCGGAAGCTCGGGAGCCATCGGCCCCTGTTCCGCAAGGGGCATCTCCTGCTGGGCCAGCCAGGCCAGGAGCCAGCTCACGGCGGTGGCGCGGCGGGTCCGTCGCGGGTAGAGCTCACCGATGCGGTAGCCCTGAAACTGCAGTTGCTGCTTCAGCAATTGCTTGTGCTGCTTCGGGATCGAGCGGGTCAGGCGAACCGAAGCCGGCCGTTGCGCAATCAGCTGTGGGCCCTTCGGACAAGCCTCCCTCCAATCGAGAGGTGTCTCGGGACCTGCACTCCAAGTGCCATCCGCCTCGACATAACCCAGGCGCTCCCAGATCCGCTCACAGACGAAACGGTCGCTGCAACGGTCCTCCAGGATCTGCATCAGCAATGCCCGGCTAAGGGGCCAGAGGTCGGTCACGTGAGTCGGCAGCATGGTGACCATGCTCGCCTCCGTTCCGCTACAGCTTTCCGGGTCCGGCACGGCGCGGCGGCTGGAGTGCCGCGTGCTGCAGTCCCCCCTGGCCGGCGTCAGCGACCGTGTATTCCGGCATCTAGTGCGCGGCTGGGCGCCTGATGCGCTGCTGTTCACGGAGATGGTAAATGCCACCAGCCTTGAGCTGGGCTTCGGGCGCGGCAAGGTGGAGGAACTCGGCGACGAGCAAGGCCCGATCGGCGTGCAGCTGTTCGATCACCGCCCGGAGGCCATGGCCGATGCAGCCCGCCGAGCCGAAGACGTAGGGGCATTCCTGATCGACATCAACATGGGTTGCCCGGTGCGCAAGATCGCCCGTAAGGGCGGCGGATCAGGGCTGATCCGCGACCCCGACCTCGCCAGCAGGATTATCGAAGCCGTGGCAAACGCCGTGCGGTTGCCCGTCACGGTGAAAACACGACTCGGTTGGTGCGGCAGCGACGCCGACCCTCAGACCTGGTGCCGGCAGTTGCAGGACGCCGGTGCGCAATTACTCACCCTGCACGGCCGGACTCGCGAGCAGGGGTTCAAAGGCAAGGCGGATTGGGCTGCCATCGCCGCCGTCAAGCAGGCCCTCACCATCCCGGTGATCGCAAACGGAGACATCAACACTCCCGGGGATGCCCAGCGCTGCCTGTCCCAGACCGGCGCCGACGGCGTCATGGTGGGCCGGGGAACCATGGGGGCCCCCTGGCTGGTGGGGCAGATAGATGCGGCACTCAAGGGCCTGCCGATCCCAGCCACCCCTGGCCCCGCAGCCCGCCTGACCCTGGCCCGGGAGCAGCTGCTGGCGCTGGTGGAATCCCGCGGTGAACACGGGCTGTTGATCGCCCGAAAGCACATGGGCTGGACCTGCACCGGCTTTCCCGGAGCTCCGCAGCTGCGTCATGCCTTGATGCGCGCTCCCACCCCAGAGGACGCCCTAGCGTTGCTGGAGATTCAACGTCTGGCCCTGGAGTGAGCCTGCTGCTGCTGCTCTGGCCGTTGGCGCTGATCCAGCGACCGGAATCGGAATCTCCTCTATGGGCCCGCCGCAGCCTGATCCTGCTGATCAGCGGCCTGACCTTTCGTTATCTGCAGTGGCGCTGCACCGCCAGCCTCAACCTCGACAGCAAGGTGTCCACCAGCCTCAGCGGTCTGTTGCTGCTGGCGGAGAGCTGGCTGCTGATCACCGGTCTGCTGCCGCTATGGCTGGCCTGGCGCCGCTTCCCCGACCGTCGCCAGGAAGCCGACAGTCGCCATCAGGCGTGGCAGGCCTCGGACTGGAGACCCCATGTGGACATCCTGGTGCCCACCTACGGCGAACCCCTGGCGGTGCTGCAACGCTCGCTCCTGGGCTGCACGCAGCAGAGCTATCCCCACACCACGGTTTGGGTGCTGGATGACGGCGGTCGTGAGGAGGTGAGACAGCTGGCCAGGAGCCTGGGCTGTCGCTATCAGCGTCGTACCGAACAGCGGCATGCCAAGGCGGGCAATCTCAATGCAGGCCTTCGCCGTTGCCATGGCGAGCTCGTGGCGGTTTTCGATGCGGACTTCATCCCCCAGCACCGCTTCCTGGAGCGCAGCATCGGCTTTCTGCTGGAGCCCGACGTGGCTCTGCTGCAGACCCCGCAGTCGTTCATCAATGCCGATCCGGTGATGCGCAACCTGCGGCTGGAATCCTGGCTGCTGCCGGATGAAGAAAGCTTTTACCGCTGGATCGAGCCAGTGCGGGACGGCTGGGGGGCCGTGGTCTGCGCCGGCACTGCGTTTGTGGTGCGCCGGCATGCCCTGGATCAGGTGGGCGGCTTTGTCGAAGCGGCCTTGTCGGAGGACTACGTCACCGGCATCGCCCTGCGCGAGCAGGGTTGGAAGTTGCTGTATCTGCAGCAGAAGCTCAGCGCAGGACTTGCCGCGGAATCCATGGCCGACTTCGTGCGGCAGCGGCAACGCTGGGCCAACGGCACCCTGCAGAGTCTGCGGTTACCCCAGGGGCCGCTGCAGGCCCGTGGCCTCAGCCTGGGCCAACGGCTGGCCTACCTGGAGGGTGTGGTCCATTGGCTGAACAACCTGCCGAGGTTGGTGCTGATGCTGATGCCGCTGAGCTACGGCCTACTTGGCATCACTCCGATCCTTCTGGACCAGCAGTCGATCATCAAATTAATGCTGCCGCTGTGGGGCACGGTGCTGCTCAGCATCGGCTGGCTGAATCGCCACAGCCGCTCAGCCCTGTTGACCGAACTGACCAGTTGGGTGCTCACCGTTCCGCTGGTGGTGACCCTGATCAGCCACGTGCTCGGATCCTCCATGGGCTTTCGGGTCACCCCCAAGCATCGCCACCGTTCCCAGGGCGGCTGGGCCTGGTTTCTGGCTCTGCCCCTGATTCTTCTAAGCCTCTTCAACCTGGCGAACCTCCTCGGGCTGATCCAACAGCTGATGCGCCAGGGCTGGGGCGAACTCGGGCCGCTTCAGCTGGGGCTGGTGTGGGCGGTGCTGAACCTGCTGGGGACCCTGGTAGCCCTGCGCGCCTGCTGGGATCCTCCCCAGAGCGATCCCTCCCCCTGGCTCAGCCTGGATCACCCCGCCGAGCTGACCGATGCCGGGGGGCATCGCCATCCCTGCCGGATCACTGCCATCAGTGAGAGCGGTGTGGAGCTGGCTTTTGCCTCAGCCCTGCCCCCCCTCGTTGACAGCAGTCAATTGCAATGGACGTCTGACGTGCCGCCTCTACCGGTCGTGTTGCTGAAGGCCCAACCGCATCGGGTTGCCCTGCACTGGGGGGACCTCAACCAGCGAGAGCAGCACTGCCTCATCCGCTGGTTGTTCTGCAGTGATGGGATCTGGCCGGAACGGCGGCCACGGCGGGAAGTGCTGGGGCTTCTGATGCTGCTGAAACGGCTGCTCCTGGGCGGATCGACTCCCGGCGCACTCAACCGCTCGCTTGTGCCACGACGGCCTTGAAACTCAGGGCAGCACGTCGGGCCAATCCTGACGCACCAGCAGCAGGGAGAAGTAGGGGCGTTCACTCGCCTCCATGTCACCAGCTGAGCGAACGATCTGATCTGGCCAACCCACCCGTTCAGCGAACAGCGCTCCACTGAGCAGATTCTGGAGCTCCAGCAGAGGACGAACCCAGGCCCAGCGATGGCCCAGTTTCATCAAGGCCAGCACCCTGGAATGCTGCGCTGCCGTCTCGAGCAGACCGGTCAGAGCATCAGGTGTCTCAGGACAGGGCATCACCAGCAACTGGTCCTGTTGCAGGGCGAGGGGCCAGGCAGCTGCTGCTGCTGCTGCGGAGATCGCCGTGATGCCTGGAATCACCTGCGTGGGGCAATCAGGATGGCGCTGTTGAAGCGCCAGCAGGACGTAGCTGCCGGTGGCAAACAGGGAGGCATCCCCCTCACAGAGCAGCACAACCGCCTGTCCTGCCTGTACTTCCGCGGCGAGGGCATCGGCCGCCTGATGCCAGGCCTCACGCCGGGGCCCAGCTGCCGACACCATTGGAAACATCAGCGGCAGCAGGCGCTGCTTGGGACTGATGCAGTGGGAGGCAATGGCGGCAGCCATGCTGACGCTCCCCTCACGGGCCACAGGTGTGGCCACCACATCGGCCTGTTCGATCGCCCGCACCGCCGCCAGCGTCAACAGCTCAGGATCGCCGGGGCCAACCCCCACCAGCGTGAGGCCGGCGGGCACGGTCGGGTTGATGATGGACAGCGGAACGGTCCTCCGGGAGCCCGGCGATGAGTCGTCTCAGCATCTTTCCAGACCACGGGGATGGCCGTGGTGACGCCCTCCCACTGCCGAAGCTGGTCTGCAACGACCCGGCCTCGATCCAGGCTGAACTGGCCGACCGGGGCATCGGCTTTGAGCAGTGGCCTGCCGCCCATGACCTACCCCCAGACGCCGACCAGAGCACGATCCTGGCGACCTATTCCACCGAGGTGGCCAGGGTCCAAAGGGATAGTGGTTATCAAACTGTGGATGCCATCCGCATGACGCCGGATCACCCGGAGCGGGAGGTTCTGCGCAACAAATTCCTGTCGGAACACACCCACGCCGAAGACGAGGTGCGCTTTTTCGTGGAAGGCCAGGGGCTGTTCTTCTTGCACATCAACCAGGAGGTGCTGGTGACGCTGTGTGAACGCGGCGACCTGATCAGCGTCCCGGCCGGCACCCGCCACTGGTTCGACATGGGACCAACCCCATCATTCTGCGCCCTGCGCTTTTTCAACAACAGCGCAGGCTGGGTGGCGACCTTTACGGGCGACTCCATCGCTGAGCGTTTTCCACGGCTCGACTGAACCATGGCTGGCATCACTTCAATCGGACTGCTGATCGGTGGGCTGGCCCTTTGGGCACCGATGGTGCGAGCGGACACCATGTCACCGGGAACCATGTCACCGGAGACCATCCGCAAGGTGGCGCGGCTGGAACTGGCCCGCAGCATCCGCGCCTTTGCCACGGGGTCGTTGGCCAATGGTGAGTGTCTGGTGCGCAGTGGGCAGCTATCCCAACAGCAGGCCGATCAAGCCACCACCATTGCCCTGCAAGAGATGGGCATCAGCGCTGCTGTGCTGGAGAACCCCCAGGTCCGCAAGGCGGCTGATCTGTTGGCTCAGGAGCTGACGGACAGCTGCGACCTGAGCTCACTGGATGGCGAAACCGCTCAACAACTGGTGCAAGACGAGCTTTAACAACGCCGTAGCGTCAGGGCATCTATCAGGGGCGATGGGATGTTCTCTGGCTGGGGACTGAGCTGGGGAGGCTGGCTCGACAACCGCCGCGGCGAATGGTGGCTGCTCGCCCAGCTGCTGCTGATCACGGCACACCTGCTGCCGCCGTGGCCTGCCCCCGCCGACTGGGGGTTGAACATCTGGCCCCGGCCCGTCTTCGTCGTCGGCGTGGTGCTGCTGTTGAGCGGCTTTATTGTTGCGGCGCAGGCCTTTGCAGCCCTCGGCAGCAGCCTGTCTCCATTGCCTGAAGCCAAGCAGGGAAACCGGCTGATCAGCCAGGGGCCCTACCAACGCTGCCGGCACCCGATGTACGAGGCCGTGCTGCTGTGCTCGCTGGGAGTGGCGCTGGCCATCGGCAGCCTGCTGCATCTACTACTGCTACTTGGGCTGGTGGCTGTGCTGGGGGGCAAAGCCCGCCGGGAGGAACGCTCCTTGCTCCTGCTGCATCCGGACTATGCGGTGTACCGGTCAAGTACCCCGGCCATTGCCGCCGGGCTCCCCTGGCTCGACTGGCGCAATTGAGCCAGGTCTTCTTCAACGCCAGTCCCGTGCTGAAATATCGCCAACTTTTGAGCATCCGTGTCTGAACCTTCGCGCCGCAAGGGAATCATCCTGGCCGGGGGGAGTGGCACGCGGCTGCATCCGATCACCCAGGCGGTAAGCAAGCAATTGCTGCCGGTGTACGACAAGCCGATGATCTATTACCCGCTCAGCACCCTGATGCTGGCGGGGATCCGTGAGGTGTTGATCATCACCACACCCCATGATCAGGAGGCCTTTCAGCGGTTGCTCGGCGATGGCAGTCTCTGGGGCATGACCATCCAATACGCCGTGCAGCCCAGCCCCGATGGGTTGGCGCAGGCTTTCCTGATCGGCGCTGATTTTCTCGATGGTGCACCTGCAGCGCTGGTGTTGGGAGACAACCTGTTCCACGGTCACGACCTGGTGCCGCAGCTGGTGAGCAGCGACGGGCGAGCGGACGGTGCAACGGTGTTTGCTTATCCAGTCAGCGACCCGGAGCGTTACGGCGTCGCGGAATTTGACGCAGATGGACGTGTGCTGAGCATCGAAGAAAAGCCCAAACAGCCCAAGAGTCGCTACGCCGTGACCGGCCTTTACTTCTATGACGCAACGGTGGTGGAACGGGCCCGGCAGGTGAAGCCCTCAGCCCGCGGTGAGCTGGAGATCACCGATCTCAACCAGATGTATCTGGATGACGGCCAGCTCAAGGTGGAATTGATGGGTCGGGGCATGGCCTGGCTGGATACCGGCACCTGCGACTCCCTCAACGATGCCGGCGGCTACATCCGCACGCTGGAGCACCGCCAGGGCCTGAAGGTGGGCTGCCCGGAAGAGGTGGCTTGGCGTCAGGGCTGGATCAGCGGGGAGCAACTTGAGTCCCTGGCGCAGCCACTCAAGAAAAGCGGCTACGGCACTTACTTATTGCAGCTGCTGGAAGAAACCATCAGCGACCACGCGGCGTTGCAGTGCAGCCTGGAGGTGCCGGCCCATGCAGGTTGAGCAACTGAAGAGCCCTCAGGGGGCAACGATCGAAGGACCATTGCTGATCAGCCCCCAGGCTTTCGGAGATGAACGGGGCTGGTTTTTTGAAAGCTGGAATCAGCGCAGATTCAATGAGGCCGTTGGAGAAGCAGTGGTGTTTTCGCAGGACAACCACTCCCGCTCTGTGCAGGGGGTGCTGCGGGGGTTGCACTACCAACTCGCGCCGGAGCCGCAGGCCAAACTGGTGCGCGCCAGCGTCGGTGAGATCTTTGATGTGGCGGTGGACATCCGCCAGGGTTCAACCACCTTTGGGCAGTGGGTGGGTGCCCAGTTGAGTGCAGAGAATAAGCAGCAGCTCTGGGTCCCTGAGGGCTTTGCCCATGGATTTCTGACCCTGAGCGCTGTGGCTGAAGTGCAGTACAAGGCCCGGGGGTTCTGGAACAAGGCCTGTGAACGCGCCATTCGCTGGGCCGACACCACAATCAGCATTCAGTGGCCCTTGGATCAGCTTGGAGGGACTGAGGTGAGCCTGTCGGGCAAAGATGCAGAAGCTCCAACGCTGGATCAGGCCAAGTCAGCTGGAGACGTCTTCTGATGAGAGTGTTGGTCACCGGTGCCGCGGGACAGCTTGGGCAGGCCCTGGTTGGAAGGTTGCCTGAAGGCATTGAACTGGTGGCGAGCAGCCGCAATGGCGGCAATGGCTTGGTGGCACTCGATCTGGCTGATGCAGCGGCATGCCGACAGTTGGTGGAGGAACAGCGCCCCGATTGGGTGCTGAATGCCGGGGCCTACACCGCAGTGGACAAGGCAGAAGCGGAACCGGAGCTGGCCCATGCCGTGAATGGAGGAGCACCACGGGCTTTTGCAGAAGCGATCCAGGCACACGGCGGCCGCATGCTGCAGCTAAGCACCGACTTTGTATTCAACGGTCAGCAGGGCTCCCCTTACCGGGTGGATCAAAGCCGCGATCCCCTGGGGGTCTACGGCGCCAGCAAGGCCAGCGGAGAGGAGGCGGTGGAAGAGCTTTTTGGGGCCAGTGGCCAAGGTGTGGTGCTGCGCACCAGCTGGGTGATGGGTCCGATGGGCAAAAACTTTGCGCTCACGATGCTGCGACTGCATCGAGAGAGAGAGCAATTGGGGGTGGTGGTCGATCAGGTGGGCTGCCCGAGCAGCACGTTGAATTTGGCGACGGCTTGTTGGACGGTGATCACCAGCAGCCGCGACGAGGTGGAACTCCCCCCTGTGCTGCACTGGTGTGATGGCGGTGCCGCCAGCTGGTACGACGTATCCGTCGCGGTGGGTGAGCTGGCGATGGACCTTGGCCTGCTAGAGCGCGCCGCCACGGTGAATCCGATCAGCACCTCCGACTATCCAACCCCAGCCACCCGTCCCGGCTATTCGTTATTGGATTGCCAGGCCAGCCGTCAAGTGCTGCAACTGAAGGCCCAGCCCTGGCGGGCAGCCCTTAAGGATGTGCTGCAGGCCATCCCCACGAACCCTTGATCCCGATGACCGATTCAATGCCGACTGCTGCAGAGCTGCTGGGATCCCGGCGGCGGGTACTGGTGACAGGAGGGGCTGGATTTATCGGTGGGGCCGTGGTGCGGCGACTGCTCAAGGAGAGCGAGGCGATCGTGTTCAACCTCGACAAGATGGGCTACGCCAGCGATCTGACGTCGATTGAGGCGGTGCTGAGCGAGCTCGGGGAACGAGCCGAGCAAAGACATGTGCTGCAACGGGTGGACCTCGCGGATGCAAAGGCCGTTCGTGAGGCGGTGAAGGCGGCGGATCCCGACCTGGTGATGCACCTGGCGGCCGAGAGTCATGTGGACCGCTCAATTGCAGGCCCTGGTGTGTTCATCGAGAGCAACGTGACTGGGACCTACAACCTGCTGCAGGCGGTACGGGAGCATGTCGAGGGCTTGAGCGGAGACCGCCAAGAAAACTTCCGCTTGCATCACATCAGCACCGATGAAGTCTTCGGCTCCCTGGGCGCAGAGGGGCGTTTTTCAGAAACGACGCCGTATGACCCGCGCAGTCCATACTCAAGCAGCAAGGCGGCCAGTGACCATCTCGTCAGCGCGTGGCACCACACCTATGCATTGCCAGTGGTGTTGACGAATTGCTCCAACAATTACGGACCTTGGCAATTTCCCGAAAAGTTGATTCCTGTCGTGACATTGAAAGCTGCTGCCGGAAAGCCCATTCCCTTGTATGGCGATGGATTGAACGTCAGAGACTGGTTGTATGTGGAAGACCACGTCGATGCCCTGCTGCTGGCCGCTTGCAAAGGAGCATCTGGCCGCAGTTACTGCGTCGGCGGCTATGGAGAACGAACCAATCGCGAGGTCGTGGAATGCATCTGCAACCACTTGGATCAGCTAAAACCGGACGGGGCACCCCATGCGAGGTTGATCACACGAGTGACGGATCGTCCCGGCCACGACCGTCGGTATGCCATTGATCCGACTCGTATTGAGACCGAGCTGGGGTGGAAAGCAAGGCATGATTTCGATGTAGCCATCGCAAAGACCGTGCAGTGGTACATCGCACACTACGGTCACAAAAAATACTAGTGGAACAAATACCAGAAAGCCGAGGAAACATGTCCCTTCGTCAGGATTGGGTTAGAAGAAATATACAACCAATTGGCAACGGGGAATACCACGTCGAACATGCAGACTGTTACTTCGAAACACGCAAAGGCATAAGCAAAGGATATTACCTACTTCGATTATCAATTAATGCAGAAGAGAGCCCATTACTTTGCTCCGTTTGCATAGAGCCTGTTGGGCCCAACAAATCGTTGGCAAGAACTTTCACCGTGCCCACCCAAAGCACAAGGTCAGAACCGTGCCTCGTACTTCCAATCGTCGTTCTGCAAAGGAGCAGAGTCAAGATCAGACCAATCAGCGGGCAAGGACCAATCAATGCGACCTTTTCAATATTACCTACAACCATAGATACGTTTGTAGATGTTTTAAGACAATGGACAACAAGAAAACCCAAGGAAAACGACAACGCAGTTGCGCAAGAGACGTACTCCATAACGCAAGAAATTTCTTGGCGAACGGAACAGATCTATCGATTGGCTCAGATCAGGCATCAAACCTGGCCAAAAGCACCTTTCGACACACCAACCAAAAAAGAAACAGACGAAAGGTATGAGAACTATCTAAAAGAGATTGAGCCAGAAATCGACCACAATGAAGAGCAAATCAGGGAATGGCTTGAGCTAAACCAAGACGCCCCGCTTATCAGCATTGTTATTCCTACCTACAATACCAACAGCATTCACCTTCGCGAATGCATTGAAAGTGTCTGCCGTCAAAGCTATCCCAACTGGGAACTCTGCATCTGCGATGACAGCTCCAGTGCGGCGAGCGTCCAGACAATCCTCAAGAGCTATCAATCGTTAGACCCTAGAATAAAACTTATCTTTCGCGAAAAGAATGGCCACATATGTGAAGCCAGCAATGACGCACTTAGTCTGGCGACAGGAGAATACGTAGCATTACTAGATCACGACGACATCCTTGCAGACAATGCTCTTTACTGGGTTGCACGTGAGTTGCAGCAAAAACCGCAAGCAAATTTAGTTTATAGCGACGAAGACAAGATCAGCGACGATGGAATGCGTTCATGCCCACACTTCAAGCCAGCTTTTAACATTGATCTTTTATTGTCATACAATTTTATCTCACACTTGGGTGTTTACAGAAGGGAGATCCTCAAACAAATTGGTGGCTTCCGAGTTGGCTTCGAGGGAAGCCAAGATCACGATCTTGCACTCAGAACTGTCCTGGAATCTTCCCCGGACCAAATTATTCACATCCCTAGAGTCTTGTACCACTGGCGAGCACATTCCGAATCAACCGCCAGCAACCCAGACAGCAAGGATTACACAACTGAAAGCGGTCACAAGGCAGTCCAGAATTTCCTAGACGAGCAGCATCGACGTGGAGGCGTAAGGGCGACAGCCCGAATCAAGGCCAGGAACCGATTCACCTGCCAGTGGCATACATCAGAGAAGCCACCATCTGTTGAGCTCATCATCCCCACTAGAGATCAAGCAGAGGTATTGAATCTCGCAGTGGATTCAATCATTGCCAAGACGACATACACGAACTACACAATCACAATTGTTGACAACCAGAGCCAAGAAGTCGCCACGAAGAATCTATTCAAAAAACTGAAGAGGGCGCATGGCGAAAAAATAAATATAATAAAATACAACAAGAAGTTCAACTACTCGGCCATCAATAATTATGCAGTCCGACAATCAAAAGCAGATGTTGTTACTTTGATCAATAATGATGTCGAGGTCATATCTGGCGAATGGCTCCAAGAAATTGTTTCCCACACTTCAAGGCCAGACGTTGGATGTGTCGGTGCAAAGTTATACTATTCAAATGGGACTATTCAGCATGGAGGCGTAGTTATTGGAATTGGCCAAGTCGCCGGTCATGCCCATAAATACTTTCCGGGAGATAGTCCTGGTTATGTCGACAGGCTTCAATATGTACAACAGATGACAGCAGTAACTGCAGCATGTCTCGCAATTCGCAGAGAAATTTTCAACGAAGTCGGCGGCCTCAATGAACAAGACCTCACAATCGCATTTAACGATGTCGACTTTTGCATAAGGGTTCACGGAAGAGGATATCGAAATATTTTCACCCCGTATGCTGAGCTGTTTCACCACGAATCAATATCCCGCGGAGCTGAGGACTCTCCCGAGAAGAAAGAACGGTTCAAGAGAGAGATAAACTTCATGCTAAATCAATACGACATTCAAAGTAATGGGGAACTACCAAGTGATTTATTTTACAATCCAAATCTAACAAAGATTCATGAAAATTTTAGTTTCAACACTTCACCAGAAAGCGTTATGCAAGGAATTGAACTGAGGTCCAATTTCAGGAGGATGAAAGATTACTATCAGCGACAGTAAGCTGCAAAGTTATTTACAGAAGAGTTTGCTAACGATCTGCCAAGATTTCGACCCACTGGTACCTTAATTTCTCTGATGTACGAGCAATGTCTGGGGTTGGATGTTGAAAACAATCAAAAATCTGTTCAGCCAAAACAAGAAGACTAGTCAACTCAGGATTTGTTGCCACGAACGATTCCCTTACGTTATCAACCTTGGTTCGATACAATGAAGTCTTTAAAAAGGATGTTGCTTGATCAAGCCTGGATTCCATAAAGCTTTGATTCCAGTTCAAGCCGAATGAATCCAAAATAGTTTGTGGCCTACTAAGGAGCTGGTAGTACGTGAGAATATTGCGAGAATACGGACGTGAACTACATTCTGCGCGAAATACTGATCCGATCCACAAATTAAGAGCATCGTATGGAGAAATTTCCTCTGCCTTACACAAGGACATAACAACCTCAACAGGAGAGCGCAATATCAACAAAAAATCTAACTGCAGTAGCGAATCAACTAGGCATGGAATTATGCCCTCGAGCAGAATACAAAGGCGAGGATCTTTCAAGACGAAGTGTTCATTCGTATTGTAAGCATTTTGCAAATCGTGCCAATAAGAATCAATCCAGTCTAGAGCCGCCGCTGATTTCCACCAACCAAAAGACCAGTGGTAAAGTTGGGACCAATGGCTATTTT